>JAURYL010000087.1 GCA_030653935.1 Pseudomonadota bacterium | reverse complement strand
CGCCGACCTCCACTTTCTCCGGTGCTTTACAACACTTGCAGTTGCGCGGATGTTCCATTTCATTTCTCCAGGTTGTCATGCCCAACAATCGCTTCAACGCGGACGGGCGAAAATGCCCGCCCGCCGGTTAAGCTAGGCGTTAGGTTTCTAGGTTTCTGTCACACATTTCTTTCACTAGGAGCAACTCATGAGCAATAAAGCACTTATTGCCATTCTTCTATCAAGCTCAGTACTAAGCGTTTCTGCAGCAGATACGGTTCCGGGGACACATGCCGAGAAGAACGGTTTTCGCTCATGTCAAAAGACAGTCGATGACATCGCAAAATTTGTCGTTAAGGACAAGAAGCATTCGTCGATGTCAACATGGAACAAAAGGGCTACGGACACGCGGATATTCAACTCGCAAGTAGCTATCAAATACTCAGATGGAAACTCCATAGCCATACTGAATGTCGCCCCAACAAAAAGCGGAAAATGCGATAGCAGCTACACGACTGTAACTACATTCGATAAGTCCTGCGCGGCACTGCGCGAAACCGATTTAAACACCTGGAAGTTTGCGGGTGAGCTTTCTGGCCTAGTTACATTGGAGAACGAATCAGGCGCGGTTTCAATAATTCTTCTTCCTGCCGACACCGGATGCGCCTTAATTAAAACCGAAACAGTCTACGAATAATTATTCCATAGGAGATCACAATGAAAAGAACTCTTGCCTTTCTTATTTTAATATCACCTGCCACTCTTTCCTTTTCGCAATCCTTTACGCCGTTCGTTGCTACGTTGAAAGAATCTACGCCCCTCAATAAAACAAGCGACATCACTACGCCTGAATTTCTTCCTTGTCACCCTCTTACGGGAGCAACTGTAAAAGTTATTGCACAAATACCTATGGCAGGAATACCGCAATTCTTATCTCGCATAGAAGTTCAAAACGGCCAGTGCAAGGGCTCATTGGGATGGATAACAACCAGTCGTTTAGTCTCTGGAGTATAAAAAAACCTAACTTGGCGTTCAACCGGAGCGCGCGAAATGCCGGTTCACTTCGTGGTTGCCGGCTCGCGCGCGCCCAGTTAACCTAAGACGTTAGCGCCCAATTATTTTCTGGCCATGCAAATGACGAAATCATCGCCCCTTGTTTCGCAGCTTTTCGCCGCATGGCGCGTTGTCTTTTTACTGTCAATGCGCCAGTGTTCCGCGCTTGGCCTTTTTTGTTTTTCTGCTGTTTCGCATCACGGGTTGCAATTCCTGCATTCATGCCTTGTTGTATTGTTCCGCGTTGTTTCGCACCACGAAAACCATTTCAATAGCAGATTGCCATCGCTAACAGGCGGTTCAACCGGAGCGCGCGAAATTCCGGTTCACTTCGTGGTTGCCGGCTCGCGCGCGCCCGGTTAACCTAAACGATAGCCGACAGTCATGACATCGAAGGCTGTCTGCGTCCCCGCCACCTGTCATTGCGCACCGATTTTCGGGTTTGTTAGGTCAGCTTCAGGCAAGGGGGCGTTCACGCTTCTCGCCGGGGGCCTGAATATCGCGAAGGGCTACACCCGGAACAGCGCTTCACTCGTGCTCAGATTGTCCGTACGAGATTGGTCGACATCCCCCAAACGCGGGATTGTCGTCCTCCTGCCCATAAGCCATTGTGCAAGGCCTTAAGTTGGCTTTTTCAACAGTGCAGTGAGGAACTATCGATATGAACCCCATGCAAAAACTCGGCATTGCCGTCACCGTATCAACCCTGCTGGCTTCCGGATCGGCCAGTGCGTTCAGTTTTGGCGATCTGGTCAAACAGGTGGTCGAGAAGGTGGCTGTCGATACCGCGACGAACACAGTGAGTGAGGCGATCACTGGCGCTGCTGATAGCACGCAGAATCAGGCGCCTATTCCGTCTCAAGATCTGGTGTCGGCTGCGCCTATTGCAGGTACACCGCTTTCGGTCGCCCTGATGGCCAAGCGAGGCTCCGCGGATGTCTTCGCCAAGCGACCGAAAATCGCGATTGCGGGTTACAACGTCGGCGCTTTTCAAAGCGCGAAAATCACCGGCACCACAACCCGCGAGCAGGGCGCATCGGTGAGCATGAGCTTTGCGCTGGTGGGTGTGGACGCAGCCATGCTGGGGAGGGTCGCCGACGCGGGCCACGCCGATCTGGTCGCCCAACTGCAAGGGGCCGGAATACAGGTCATTGATGCCCCCACATTCTTCAAAGCAGCGGAGGCCGATGAAATCATCCGCTCCGCTTCGCCTGTGGAAGACGAGAAGATGGATGGCCGCGCACCCAAACAACTGGTGGTCACCGGGCCTTCGGCGGTGGGCGTGGTCAGCAGTTTTGGTTTGATCCCGAAAGGTTTCAACGGGAACATGGGTGATCAAGCCAGCGCGGCCCTCGACGCCATCGTGATCTACCCGAATGTCGCGCTCGACTTTGCCTGGACCAGCGGCGGTGGCCGATCGATGTTGCAAAGAAAGGTGAGTGTGGATGCCGGCGCGCGGTTTGCCCTGGACCAACTCAGCAACATTCAAGTGGTCTATTCAAAAGATGGCCGCTACGTGGACGACAGCGCCACCCTGGGCCTTGCGGAGGATCTGGGTGTCGATGATGTCTTTGCCACTGTGGACAAGACCGGTTCGAGCAACAACAGCGGCTCCGTCGGCCTCTCCAATGCGCTCGGCTTTGGTATGAGCAGTCGAAAAGGGTCGCAATACACCGTTACCGTTGATCGGAAGCGCTACGAAACGCTGGCCATGAACGCAGCCAAAGGTTTCAACGCGGCACTGGTGCAGCAAATCAGGGCGGCAAAGGGTATC
Organism: Pseudomonadota bacterium; assembly: GCA_030653935.1. Lineage (GTDB taxonomy): Bacteria > Pseudomonadota > Gammaproteobacteria > Burkholderiales > Thiobacillaceae > PFJX01. The sequence goes on along the minus strand of JAURYL010000087.1, from coordinate 117,606 downwards.
TAGCAGCCTGTCGGACTTTGGAATCGTCGGCTGCAAATCGACTGCGGCGGTCCATTTTTCGTCGGCTTCTTACCCCATAGCCGGGCTATGCGGCTGCGAATCCGGCAAAAACTGGCCTCGCCGGAGTCGATTTTCGCTATCGACGACCAAAGTCCGACAGGCTGCTAGCCGCCGCCGCGAGCGCCGACCACGATGATTCGCTGCCTCTTTAGGCCGAATGGGACAAGTACAGCCGCCTGCCGCTGGAATTGCACGTGCCATGCAAGCCGCCCGCGACAAGGGCTGGAACCCCGAACCGGGCGAGGATGACTGAACATTCCATACCGTGGCGATTCGGGTAATGGAATCTCCTTGGGGCGCGCCATGCACACCCTTTCACTTGCGTAGCGTCGGCGAAGCGCATATCAATCAGGGACCGCCTTTCGAGTTCCCTGCCCATGTCTTCCTTCGCCGCGACGTTCGCGCTTCTGGCCCTGCCGCTCTGTTTGGCGACGGGGGCCTGGGCGGCTTGCCCGACGCCGCCGGTGGGGTTCGAGATGCCGCCGGAGCGGCGTATTCAGGTCGATCTGGAGCGCGAATTGACGCAGCCCTGGCAAGCGGGTGGCGAGATCACCCTGATTTGCGCGCCGGGAGGGGAGGCGTATGCGCGGCCGCTGGCCGGGCGACGGGCGCTGCCACCGGCGAACGCCGAGGCGGAAAGCGCGCGCCGGGCGGAACATTTCGCCTTGATGTTGCGCGTCAACCTGTCGCGCAAGGGCGAGGTGAATCCGCGCAATCTTGAGCTGCTGCCCAATCAGATCGCGTTGCTCGAACGCTTCGCCCTGAGTGATGCCGGCGCGGTGTGGTTTCGTGAGGTGGCGGATGACACCCTGCGCCTGTTCAACAAGGGTTATCTGGAATACGACCGGGCCCAGTGGCAACGCGCCCTCAAGAGCGGCCGCATGCCCAGGCTGTCGCAATTGCTGACCGGCCGCCTGAGTGAGACCGGCCAATTCGCCGAGGATGCCCAGGTGTTCAAATTCGGTGCCTATGCCGGGCCGGGGGCGATGGCGCAGCCGGGCGGCATCGGCCTGGGCGATGCCGGTCTGCGTTGCCATTTCCCCAGCAGCGACGAACTGGTGGACCCGCATGCCATCCTCTCGCATGAGTTCGGCCATACCCGCTATGGCGATCCGGACAGTTCCAGCACCCTGCTCGGCGAGGCGCGCACGGTGGAGCGTTACGAGAACCCGGTGCGGATGCGCAACGGCTATGAACCGCGCGCCCTGTATTTCGAGCGCACCAACCAGGGCAAGCTGGAGCCGCGCAAGGACAGCCTGCTGGGCCGCCTGAAAATCCTGGAGCGGGAAAAAGGGATATCCATCGTCGACCAGCGCACGGTGGACCGCTATCACTGCGACTGTCCGGGACCGCTGCCGGTGATCCTCAGCTGTGAAGTTCGTCAGCGTCCCCGTGCCGACGGTATTGCCGAGCCGGCTTTCGAGCACGACTGCAAGCTGAACTGGAAGCCCGACTTGTCGCCGGTCGATGTCCTGGAGGGCACGAAGGGCGTGCTCCCCAGGTTCAAATAAGTACGGCCCGTCGGCCGTGACTCAGCGTTCGATCGCCAGCAACTCCACCTCGAAGGTCAACACGCTGTTCGGCGGGATGGCGCCGGGAACGCCACGCGCCCCATACGCGGTATCCGCCGGGCAGGTGAGCCTGGCCTTGCCGCCGACTTTTATCTTCTGAACACCCTGGGTCCAGCACGGGATGACGCCCCGCAGCGGGAAGGCGATGGGCTCATTGCGTTTGTAGGAGCTGTCGAACTCGGTGCCGTTCGCGAGCGTGCCGCGATAGTGGACCTTGACCGTGCTGTTCGCCGAGGGCGAGGCGCCGGTGCCCTGCTTGAGATGGCTGACGACCACGCCGGACGGCAAGGTCTCGCTGCTCGCGGCCAGCGCCTGGGTGCCGACGCCGAGGGCGGCAATCACGAAAAGAGTGCGAAGAGAATTCATGCGCGGGGTTCCATGATGTAGGGGGAGGAGAGTGTAACGAAGCCGGCGTAGTTGGCCATCGTGCCGCGCGGATGGGATCACCTTTTTTCAAGCGGTCGTCCCGCTGTCAGAGACCGTTCCCGCTCAGGGGGTTTTCGTTTTAACGCGCTGTCCGGTATGTTCGCGGCAACTTCTTCGCGTGATGGCCACCATGACCCTGCCCGACAACTTCCAGGAAATTCTCGCCACCTGGCAAATCCAGCTTCAGAACGCGCAGTTCTGGTGGGAAGTCGCGGCATTACTCCTGGCGGCGGCGGGCGCCGCGCTGGTACATCGCGTCCTCAGCCAGAGCCTGGTCGATCTTTCGGAACAGAGCGCGGAATCCAACATGCGCTATCTGGCATTGAAAACGCTGCAACGCCTGCTGTTCCCCATCAGCATGCTGATGGGGGTGCTGGCCGGGCGGATGCTACTGGAGCACGAGGGATATCCGGTGGGGCTGCTGAACCTCGCCGTGCCCTTGCTGACATCGCTGGCGACCATCCGTATCGTTGTCTATTTCCTGCGCAAGACTTTCCGCCCCGGGCCGGCGGTGAAGGCCTGGGAGAGCCTGATCGCCACGTCTGTCTGGATCATCGTCGCGCTGCACCTGCTCGGCTGGCTACCCACCGTGCTGGAAGGGCTCGACGCCATGGCCTTGAACGTGGGCACGAACCGGATTTCCGTGCTGGCGGTCGGCAAGCTGGTGTTCGCCGTGGCCCTGTTGTGGATTCTGGCGCTCTGGCTGTCGCGACTGATCGAGAGCCGCATCAGCCAGGCCCAATACGTCAACGCCAGCATGCAGGTGGCCCTGGTCAAGCTGAGCAAGTTCGTCCTGCTGGTGCTCGCCCTCCTGCTGGCGCTGAATATGGTGGGCATCGACCTCACCGCCCTCGCGGTGTTCGGTGGCGCCGTCGGTGTCGGCCTCGGCTTCGGCCTGCAACGCATCGCCAGCAACTTCATCAGCGGATTCATCGTCCTGTTCGACCGCTCCATCCGCCCTGGCGATGTCATCACCATCGGCGACAAGTTCGGCTGGGTGCAGGAACTGCACGCACGCTATGTGGTGGTAAAGGATCGCGACGGGGTGGAACGGCTGATTCCCAACGAGACCCTGATCACCAACGAGGTGATCAACTGGAGCTATACCGACCGCAACGTGCGGCTGAAAGTCCCGGTTTCCATCAGCTACGACAACGACCCGGAACAGGCGCTCGCCCTGTTGATGGAAGCCGCCAGGGCCAACCCGCGCGTACTCGCCGACCCAGAACCCGGGACCCGCCTGATGTCCTTCGGCGACAACGGCATCGAACTGGAGTTGCGGGTATGGATCCAGGACCCGCAAGCCGGTCTGGCCAGCGTGCGCTCCGACATCAACCTCGCTATCTGGCGCGCTTTCAAGGAAGCCGGCATCACCATCCCCTACCCGCAGCGCGACCTGCATATCCGCAGCGGGCTGGAGGCGTTGAAGCTCGAGAATTAGCAGCCTGATGGAGTTTGGAATCGTCAGGGCGGCCGTTGCCGGGCGTCATTGCCCCACGATCACTCCCCGCATCGGCGCGATCAGGCCGACTAGTTCATTTTTCTCTTTCTCGGGTACCTTGAAGGCGTCGAGCACACTCACCAGGTTTTGCGCCACGGCGCCGAATTCGGCGTCGCTGACGTTCAGCCCCTTGTGCGCCGATTTCATGTCGCGGCCGCTGTGGGTGCAGGGTCCGCCGGTGGCGGCGCAAAGTTGTGTTTTCAGTTGCGGCGCGCAGGCGCCGGAGAGGCGCCCGGCCAGGCGCGGATCGGCCTTGGACAGCTTGATGGTTTCAGCCACCGTCGCGTTGAGGGCGTCCGGTCCGCCCAGGCGCCAATAGAGGCTGGCGTGCTCCAGGTTGAGCGGTTTCTGCGCGGCGTAGAACATGGACAGGTCGTCGATGTCTTGTTTGGTCAGGCCCAGCGAGAGGATGTTCATCACTGGGTGGAAACGCTGTCCGGTCTTGAAACCCATCAGGTTCTGGCCGAGGCGTTGTGTGGACTGGCCCGCCATGCGGGCACCGGGAAACGGGGCGTTGCCATCGATGCCGTGGCAACCGGAGCAGAACATGGACTTGGCCGCGCCTTCCTGGATGTTGCCGGCGGCGCCCACCGCGTTGCTCACCAACAGGATGCCGAGGCCGATCAATGCGGAAATCAGGCGTGCAGGTTTCATGACGGACTCCTTGTACAAGTGCCGCGGCACGTCGTTCGATGTGCCGCGTTTGTTCCGTTTCCAATATAGAAGATGCTGGTCTTAAACCTGCCACAAGTACGCGCGCGAGGGCGGAGCAACGGGGCCTCGGTGGTAACATCGCCGCCTTCTCTTTCTTGGTTTTTTCGAGGCGCGGAATCATGGCCGGTCATTCCAAATGGGCAAATATCCAGCACCGCAAAGGGCGTCAAGACGCCAAGCGCGGCAAGGTTTTCACCAAGCTGATCAAGGAAATCACAGTCGCCGCGCGTATGGGCGGTGGCGATCCCAGCTTCAACCCGCGTCTGCGCCTGGCGATCGAGAAGGCCAAGGCGGAGTCGATGCCCAAGGACAACATCGAGAACGCCACCAAGCGCGGCACCGGTGAACTGGAGGGCGTGAACTACGAGGAAATTCGCTACGAGGGCTACGGCCCCGGCGGTGCCGCCGTGATCGTCGATTGCATGACCGACAACCGGGTGCGCACCGTGGCGGATGTGCGCCACGCCTTTAACAAGTGCGGCGGCAACCTGGGCACCGATGGTTCCGTGGTATTCCAGTTCAAGTATTGCGGCCAGATCATCCTGGCGCCCGGCGCCGATGAAGACAAGGTGATGGAAGTCGCCCTGGAAGCCGGCGCCGAAGACGTGGTGAGCAACGAGGATGGTTCCATCGAAGTCATCACTGCGCCCACCAACGATTTGGCCACGGTGAAAGAAGCCCTGGACGCGGCTGGCTGCACCACGGTGATGGCCGAACTGGCGATGAAGGCATTGAACGAAACCGAGGTCACCGGCGACGACGTGCTCAAGTTCCAGAAGATGCTGGATATGCTCGACGACCTCGACGACGTGCAGGAAGTATTCACGTCAGCGATTCTGCCGGACTGAGCTTCGCCGGCGAGACGCCGGCGCTACAACCATGCGCCTCCTCGGCCTCGATCCCGGTCTCCGCATTACCGGCTATGGCGTCATCGACAAGGTCGGCCAGACGCTGACGTATGTGGCGAGCGGCGTGATTCGCACCGAGACCGGGGAGTTGCCCGGGCGGATCAAGATCATTTTCGAGGGGGTGATGGAAGTGCTGGAGCAGTTTCAGCCCGAGGTTGCGGCCATCGAGAAGGTGTTCGTCAACGTCAATCCGCAATCCACCTTGTTGCTTGGGCAGGCGCGTGGGGCGGCGATCGCGGCGCTGACTTCGGCCGGACAGCCGGTGTTCGAGTACACCGCGTTGCAGGTGAAACAGGCAGTGGTGGGTAACGGCCACGCCGAAAAACAGCAGGTGATGAATATGGTGAAACGACTCCTCAACCTTCCCGCCGAGCCGCGTTCGGATTCCGCCGATGCGCTGGCTTGCGCGATCTGCCATGCCCACGGCGGCATGGGTCTGGCGGGCTTGATGACGGTCGCGCGGCGGCGCCGCGCCGGGAGAATGCTGTGAGCAAAGTTGCCGCCGCGCCGCTCGAACCGACACCCGAAGCGCTCGCCAATCCGGTCAAGCGCTATCTGCTGGCGACACGGCCGGCGTTTCTCACCATTGCGCTGGCCGGCTGTCTGCTCGGTTTCGCCACGGCGCTGAATGCCGCGTTCTCCTGGCCGCTGGCGTTGCTGACGCTGTTGCTGGCGGTGGCGGCCCAGGCCGGCGTGAACGTGTTCAACGATTACTACGACCACCTGAACGGCACCGACGAGGTCAATGTGGATCGTCTGTTTCCCTTCACCGGCGGTTCCCGCTTCATTCAAAACGGGGTGATGTCGCCCCGGCAGACGCTGCTCTACGGGCTGGTGCTGTTCGCCGGGGTGATTGCCGGCGGCCTCTGGTTGATCGAGACGCGCGGCGTCGGCCTGTTCTGGATCGGCCTCGCCGGTTTGTTGATCGGTTGGGCCTACTCGGCGCCGCCGCTGAAGCTGAACAGCCGCGGGCTGGGCGAGGCGTGCGTGGCGGCGGGGTTCCTGCTCATCGTCGCCGGGGCGGATTTCGTGCAGCGCGGTGCCCTGTCACTAGCTCCCTGGCTGATCGGCCTGCCGTATGCGTTGCTGGTGACCAATATTCTCTACATCAATCAGTTTCCGGATCGCGCCGCCGATATCCAGGCCGGCAAGTTGCACTGGGTGGCGCGCCTGGAGCCCAATGTGGCCGCGCGCGGTTATTGGCTGATTCTCGCCGCCGCCGTGGCGGCACTGGTCTGGCTGGTGGCGAGCGGCTGGTTGCCGATGCTGGCGCTGGTTTCCCTGCTGGCGGTGCTGCCGGCGCTCAAGGCCGGTCGGGAACTGTCCATTCATGCGGCCGAGCCGGCGAAACTGGCGCCCGCGCTGCAACTGACCATCGTCGCCGCGCATTTGCAGCCGGTGTTGCTGGGGCTGGTGCTGGCGTACAGGTAGCGTGCGCCGCGCGCACGATTCACATTCAGTCGTGCGCACGGCGCACGCTACGGGAGGCGCGACATGATCGGAAGACTGACCGGTACGCTGCTGGAAAAACAGCCGCCGCAAATCGTGGTGGATGTGGCTGGCGTCGGCTACGAGGTGGATGTGCCGATGAGCAGTTTCTACAACCTTCCGGCCATCGGCGAGAAGGTCACCCTGGTCACCCATTTCGTGGTGCGCGAGGACGCGCAGCAGCTCTATGGCTTTCTCACCCAGAAGGAGCGGGCGGCGTTTCGTGAGCTCATTCGGATTTCCGGGGTGGGGCCGAAGCTGGCGTTGTCGGTGCTCTCCGGGTTGAGTGTGGACGATCTGGCGAGCTGCGTCGTGCTCCAGGAGGCCGGTCGCCTGACCAAGGTGCCGGGCATCGGCAAGAAAACCGCCGAGCGCCTGTTGCTGGAACTCAAAGGCAAGCTGGCCGATGCGCTGCCGCAAACCGGCGCCAGCCTGGCCGTGGCAACGGTGGCCAACGATGCCTTGAACGCCCTGCTGGCCCTGGGTTACTCGGACAGGGAAGCCTTGCCGGCCTTGAAGCAACTGCCGGAAGGCTTGAGCCTGGAGGAATCCATCCGCCAGTCGCTGAAGCTGTTGGCGAGGAAATGATCCAGGCGCGCGAGCAGGCCACCGAGCCGGCTCTCCGCCAGGAGCAGGCCGAGGCCGATACCGGCGGCGTTGGCGAGCGCGTCCCAGGCTTCCACGACGTGATACGGCGTGAGTAACTGCAACGCTTCATCGACAATGGCCAGGACGAGAAACAAGGTCAGCAGAACCCGGCGCTCGAACGGCGCGCGGTAGAGCATGAAGAACCACCAGGCCGGTAGCGCGTGCGCCGCCAGATGGCAAAGTTTGTCTTGCATGGGGAACGAGGAGCTTATGGGAACCAGGATGAAGCAGGCGGCGATCAGTAACTGGATGGCGAACAGCCCCATTCCCAGCCACAGCCAATGCCAGCGCAAGGGGGCGGGTTTCACGCTGGTGGAGTTGATCTTCGTCATCGTCATCATGGCCATTCTGGCGATGGTTGCCGTGCCGCGCTACATGGATATGCAGAAGGAAGCCCGCGCCGCCAAGATCGAGGCCATTTATGGCGACGTTCAGGTCGCCAGCAAGATGGCGCACGCGGCGGTCATGGTGCGGGGCAATGTCGCCAGCATCGTCATGGAGGGCGCCACGGTCAGCCTGGTCAACGGTTATCCGGCGGCCAGCGCCTCAGGCATCATCGTCGCCGCCAATCTGGATGAGACCAAGGATCGCGTCACCATCACCCACGTCGCCGGCGCGCCGCCGTATACGCAAATCACGCTTCCGGGCTCCCCCCTCAACCTGAGCGGTGGCGCCCTCACCTGCCAGGTGATTTATAACGAGGCGGTCAGCGGCGGCGCCCCGACCGTCACCAAGGACAGCACCAATTGCTGAGTTGTTACGGAATTATCGAGACCTACCATGCTTGAACCTGATCGACTCGTTCCGGATCGCGTAATTACCGCCGCCCCCGCTTCGCGGGATGAGGAAGTCTTCGAGCGGGCGCTGCGGCCGCAACGGCTGTCCGAATACGTCGGCCAGGCGCGGGCGCGCGAGCAACTGGAAATCTTCATCACGGCGGCGAAGAATCGTAAGGAAGCGCTCGATCACGTTCTCCTGTTCGGCCCGCCCGGGCTGGGCAAGACCACGCTGGCGCACATCGTGGCGCGGGAGATGGGCGTCAACCTGCGCATGACCTCGGGGCCGGTGCTGGAGCGGGCCGGTGACCTGGCGGCGTTGCTGACCAATCTGGAGCCGCACGACGTCCTCTTCATCGACGAGATCCACCGCCTCTCGCCGGTGGTGGAGGAAATTCTCTACCCGGCGCTGGAGGATTTTCAGCTCGATATCATGATCGGCGAGGGGCCGGCGGCGCGTTCAGTGAAACTGGATTTGCCGGCGTTCACCCTGATCGGCGCCACCACCCGCGCCGGCATGCTGACCAACCCGCTGCGCGACCGTTTCGGCATCGTCGCCCGCCTGGAGTTCTACACGCCGGAGGAACTGCGTTTCATTGTCAGCCGCTCGGCGCGCCTGCTCGGGGTGGAAACCTCGGAGGAGGGGGCTTACGAGATCGCCCGCCGTTCGCGCGGCACGCCGCGTATCGCCAACCGTCTGCTGCGCCGGGTGCGTGATTACGCCGAGGTGAAGGCGAACGGCGAGGTGGATGTCGCGGTGGCGGATGCCGCCCTGAGGATGCTGGAAGTGGACAGCCTTGGTCTCGACGTGATGGACCGCAAATTGCTGTCCGCCATGTTGGAGAAGTTCGCCGGCGGCCCGGTTGGCCTGGAAAACCTGGCGGCGGCCATCGGCGAAGCGGCGGATACCATCGAGGATGTGCTGGAGCCGTATCTGATCCAGCAAGGCTTCCTCGCTCGCACCCCGCGCGGGCGGGTGGCGCAACCCCTGGCCTGGCGGCATTTCGGCCTGATTCAGCCGGGCGGTGAGGCGGGGCTGCTGTTGTAGGTTGGGCAAAGCGCAGCGTGCCCAACAAACCGCCGCGATGTGGGGCCCGCTGCGCTTTGCCCAACCTACGCCGCTGTGGCGCCACCCAGCCAACCCGGTTGGTCGCGCCCGGCCGCCGGGACCGCTAGATTATTTTCATGAGGCTTGAGTGAGCGCGATGAATGATTCCCCCATCTTTGATTGGCCGGTGCGTGTCTACTGGGAAGATACCGATGCGGGTGGCGTGGTGTATTACGCCAACTATCTGAAATTCCTGGAGCGCGCGCGCACCGAATGGCTGTCCGCCGTCGGGCTGGAACAGGACCATCTGGCGCGCGACGCCGGGGTGCTTTTCGTGGTGCGACGGGTGGAGGCGGACTACCTGCGCCCCGCCCGATTCAATGATCGTTTGCTGGTGCGCAGCCATTTGAGTGAACTTGGGCGCGCCAGTCTGGTCATGGTTCAGGATGTTCTACGTGGCAGTGAGCGCCTGCTTACCGCGCGGGTGCAAGTGGCCTGTGTGGAGCCGGTCGGCTTTCGCCCAGCTAGAATCCCCAGCTTCGTCACCGAAAAAATAAGCCCCTGATGGAACTCGCTCTTAATCACGATCTTTCGTTCATCACTCTCGTCGCCCAGGCCAGCTGGGTGGTGAAGGGGGTAATGCTCCTGTTGCTGTTCGCCTCGGTGATGTCCTGGTGGCTGATTTTCGAGAAGCTGTTCATGCTGCGGCGCGAGCGGCGCGAGGCGGAAATCTTCGAGAAGGAATTCTGGGGCGGTGGCCACAAGAAGGTGCTTGATCGAGTGGACGAGGAGGGGCGTCGCAGCAGCCTTGAAGAAGTCTTCCGCGCCGGCATGCGCGAGTTTCGCGCCAAGCGCGAGCGTACCGTCGATGCCCAGGCGGTGGTGGAAAGCGCGCGCCGCGCCATGCGCGCCGCCTATCAGCGCGAAATGGATAAGGTCGAGTCCTACTTGCCGTTCCTGGCGACCGTGGGTTCGGTTTCGCCCTACGTGGGCCTGCTGGGCACCGTATGGGGCATCATGAACGCCTTCATGGGCTTGTCCAACGTCGCGCAGACCACGCTGGCACAGGTGGCGCCGGGCATCGCCGAGGCGCTGATCGCCACCGCCATCGGCCTGTTCGCGGCGATTCCCGCCGTGATCGCCTACAACCGCTTCACCCATGACATCGATCGTCTGGCCAACCGCTACGACATCTTCATGGAGGAGTTTTCCAACATCCTGCAACAGGAGCTTGGCCGCTGATGAGGAGCTACGGATGATCCCCCGCCGTTCGCGCAAGGCGGTCAACCAGATCAACGTCGTGCCGTATATCGACGTGATGCTGGTCCTGCTGGTGATCTTCATGGTCACCGCGCCCTTCATCAATCCCACCCAGGTTGAATTGCCCAGCATGGGCAAGAGCGCCGCGTCGCCAGTCGCGCCGCTGGAAGTGATGGTGCTCGAGGATGGCGGGCTGCTGCTGCGCGACCGCGAGGCGAACGAGGAAGGCGAGCCGGTGGCCGCGAGCGCGCTGGCCGAAGCCGTGCGCGCCCGGCAACAGGCGCGTCCCGGTCAGGCGGTGGTGATTTCCGCCGACAAAGGGGTGCGCTACGAAAAGGTGATGCAGGTGATGGATACCCTGCAAACCCTGGGCGTGGCCCGCGTCGGGCTGCTGGTGAAACCGGCGCATCCGTGACCACGGAATGACGCAAGCCGGCCCTTTTCAGCACATCTCCGCCGGCGGCATGTCGCTGCTGGTGCATGGCGTGTTTGTGGCGTTCCTGTTGCTGGGCGTGACCTGGCGCAGCCAGCCGCAATTGCCGGTGCAGGCGGAGTTGTGGGTCGACCTGCCGGCATCCCCGGTGATACCGGAGCCGCTCCCCGAGTTGCCGCCCGAGCCCTTGCCGATCATTCCGCCAACGGAACCGGTCAAGCCGGCGGCGGTCGAACCCGCGCCAGCCAAACCTGAACTGGCCAAACCCGATATCGCGCTGGAGCGCGCCGAGAAGAAGCAGCGCGAAAAAGAGGCACGTGAGCGGGAGGCTTTGCTGCTTCAGGAGGCGGCCCGGCAGGCGGAATTGCTTCGTCAGGCGGAGGCGGAGGCAGCCGCGCGCATCGAGAAGCAGGAAAAACTGGCTCAGGCGGAAAAGGATCGACTGGCGCTGCTGCGCGCCGAGCAGATGCGCCGGGAATCTGAGCGCAAGCTACTTGAGCGGGAAGCCGCGCGTCAGGCTCAGGAAGAGTTGGTCGCCGAGGAGGCCGAGTTGCGTGGCGCGCAGCAGCGGTTGCGGGACAAGACCAGTCGGCATGCGCGCCTGGTCAACGAGTTCCAGGATCGGATTCGCGGCAAGATATTGAGTCATGTGCGCCTGCCGCCAACCCTTGTCGGCAATCCCGGAGTGGAGTTTCGGGTGGTGTTGCTGCCCAATGGCGAAGTTCTGCGGGTGACTCTGCTGCGCGGGAGTGGTCAGCCGGCCTACGACCAGGAGATGGAGCGCGCCATTCTCAAGGCCTCGCCGCTGCCGTTGCCCAATGAGCGCGAGGTTGCGGCGACCTTTCGCGAGGATCTGATCCTCAAGTTCCGGGCGCGCGATGACTAGGCCCGGCCAACCCGCGATTTTTTTGCTGATACCATTCAATCCGTTACAACCGGTATTTCTCATGCTTTCACGTTCAATTCGTCGTTTCCTGCCGCTGCTATTCTGTTTCCTGGCGCTACCGCTCAGGGCCGAGATGACCATCGAGATCGTCGGTGGCGCCGCCAACAGGATTCCCCTGGCGATCCTGCCTTTCTCGCTGACGGTGGCGCCGGGGATGCCAGCCGGCTTGGCAAACCCGGCCGAAGTGGTGGCGGGCGATCTCGGGCGTAGCGGTTATTTCAGGTTGCTGGATACCGGCGATGTGATGGTGCCGCCCGCCGATCCGCAGGCGCTGCAACTCTCCTCCTGGAAGGCGCGTGGCGCCGATGCCGTGGTGATCGGTCAGGTCAGGCCGCTGCCAGGCGAGCGGGTCGAGGTTCGTTTCTGGTTGTACGACGCGGTGCGCCAGGCGCAGTTGACCGCCCTGTCCTACACCACGACGCGGGATGGCCTGCGCGCCGTCGCGCACCGGATCGCCGATGCCGTGCATCAGGCCCTGCTCGGCGAGCCGGGCGCATACGGGGGCCGCATCGCCTATATTCTCAAGCGTGATGGCCGATACGAACTCCAGGTGGCGGATGCCGACAGCCAGAACGCGGTGACCGTCACCACTTCACCCGAGCCGCTCATTTCCCCAGCCTGGTCACCGGATGGTCGTCGTCTGGCCTATGTTTCCTTCGAGGACAAAAAGCCGGTGGTCTATGTGCAGAATCTGGCGGACGGCAGTCGCCGCGCGGTGGCCAAGTTTCGCGGCTCCAACTCGGCGCCGGCCTGGTCGCCGGATGGTCGCCGTTTGGCCGTGACTTTGTCCAAAGACGACACTTCGCAAATCTATCTGCTTGATCTGCTCACCGGCGAGGCCAGGCGTTTCACCCGTGGCGGCGCCCTGGATACCGAACCGGTGTTCAGCCCGGATGGGCAATGGTTGTATTTCACTTCGGATCGCGGTGGTTCGCCGCAGATTTATCGCGCGGCCCTGGCCACCGGCGCGGCGAGCCGGGTCACTTTCGAGGGAAGCTACAACGTGTCGCCCACGTTGTCGCCCGACGGCCGCACGCTGGCGTTCGTGCATCGCCGCGATAGCCGTTTCCATATCGCCGTGATGGATTTGAACAGCCGCCAGACGCAGGTACTGACCGATACCAACCATGACGAATCCCCCAGCTTCGCGGCCAATGGCCGGTTGCTGCTTTATGCGACGCTGGTCAACAACCGCGGTGTCCTGGCCACGGTGAGCGTGGACGGAAAAGTGAAGCAGCGCCTGTCGCAAAGCGGTGATCTGCGCGAACCCGCCTGGGGGCCCTGATGTCGTCCTCCATTGAATTCCACAGACGTTGCCACCCAATATGAAGTCATCCCACATCAAGCTAGGAGTTCCCATGAAACAACTCGCCTATCCCGTCCTGCTCGCCGCGCTGTTGGCCGGCTGTGCTGGAACCCCCTCGCAGGAAGCAGCCATCGAGGATCGCGGCATCAGGGCCGCGGAAGCCATTCCGACTGAAGGCGTCCGCATCGTCGAGGCCGGCCGCGCCGAGACCCGGGCGATGGTGGGCGCGGCGCCGGTGTCGGAAGCGACGAGCAAGACCGCGGCCGGCGTGCAGACGTCGACTTCAGGGACCCGGCCCATCACCGAGAAACCCGTGGATTCCGTGGCAACACGTGGCCTCGCCGCGTCGACGAGCGTGGGCAAGCCCTTGTCCGACGGCAAGGCCCAGACTGCCGCCGCTGGCTCGTCCGCCGGCGCGGGTGTCGGCGCGGGTGTCGGCGCCGCCGGCGGCGCTGTTGACGGAACCGCCGCCGCCGATGGCAAGGGCGCCCTTGCCCAGGACGGCTCGCTCCTGCCGAAGCCCGACGCGGCGCCTTCCTGGGGGGATCTCACCAACCCCGAAAGCCCGCTGTCGAAGCGGCGCTTGTTGTTCGACTACGACAGCTCCGCCATTCGTGACGAATATCGTCAGGTGCTCGAAGCGCATGCCCGCTTCATCAAGGGTAACAAGGACGCCAGGTCCATCCTGCAAGGCCACGCCGACGAGCGCGGTAGCCGCGAATACAACCTGGCGCTGGGTCAGCGTCGCGCGGAAAGTGTCCTCAAGGCCTTGAATTTGCTGGGCGTGCCGGAGGATCAGATGGAAGCCGTCTCCTTCGGTGAGGAAAAACCCGTGGTCGAAGGGCACGACGAGTCCGCCTGGCAACAGAATCGCCGTACCGAAGTGCTGTATCAGGGCGAGTAAGGCGCGGTTCCGCCGCTCAAGGTATCGAATAAAGGAGTGTTTACATGTTTCAATCCGCGCCCGGCATAACCGGGCGAAACAGAACGGAAGAGGTTACCCCTCTCCCGTTTTCGATTGTCCCCCTGAAGGGGGAGGTTTCAAGCCGGAGTTTGTTTTCGATGAACAGGATGGCGCGGATAGCCTGGGTGGCCGCGTTGATCGCGGTGCCCGGCGCCCATGCCGGCCCGCTGGAGGATGCGCTCGCGCAGACCGCCGAACTGCGGACCAGCGTCAAGACGCAACAGGAGCGGATCACGCGCCTGGAAGCACAGGCACAGAACAAGGGCGTGATCGGCCTGCTCAACGAAGTCGAGGCGCTCAAAGCCGAGATGGCGCGGTTGCGCGGTTTTCAGGAAGAGCAGGCGTATCAGATGGATGTCGCGGAGAAGCGCGTCAAGGATCTGTTCATCGACCTGGATACCCGCGTTACTCAACTCAAGGGCATGGCCAATCGGGTCACGCCAGTGCAAGGCGAAGCCATTCGCCTGCAACCGGCGCAGAGCCTGGCCAATGTGCCGGCGCCCATCGTGCCGGTTGATCCAGAGGAAGAGTCGCGTGCTTATAGCGCGGCCCATGGCCTGGTCAAGGGCGGCAAGTATCAGGAAGCGGCGCAAGCCATGCAGGATTTTCTGGTCAAGTACCCGAACGGCACACTGGCGCCCAACGCGGTCTATTGGCGGGGTTTTTCCCAGGTCAATCTGGGTGATTTTCCTGGCGCCGCGACTTCCTACCAGAAGCTGATCGACGATTATCCGACCAGCAGCAAGGCGCCCGACGCCATGCTTTCCCTGGCGCGGGCACGGATTCAGTCGAACGAGTTGGCTTTGGCGCGTGTCGTCCTGGATCAGTTGATCGCCAAATATCCCATCAGCAAGGCCGCCGCGACCGGTAAAAAACTGCTCGCAACCCTCAATTGACCGTGCTGTCCGACAGCCGACTACGCGTCAGCGAAGTCTTTTTTTCCCTTCAGGGCGAGGCCAGCCGGGTCGGTTTGCCCACGGTCTTCATTCGCCTGACCGGTTGTCCCCTGCGCTGCGGTTACTGCGATACCGCCTACGCCTTCCAGGGCGGTGAGTGGCGCACGGTCGCCGAGCTTCTGGCCGAGACGCGCGGCTACCCCACCCGCCATGTCACCGTCAGTGGCGGCGAGCCGTTGGCCCAGAAGAGTTGCCTGGCATTGCTGACGGCCTTGTGCGATGCCGGTCTCGACGTCTCCCTGGAAACCAGCGGCGCCCTGGACATCGGCCCCGTGGACGCGCGGGTGGCGCGTATCGTCGATGTGAAGACGCCGGGGTCGGGTGAGGTGGCGCGCAATCTGTGGGCCAATCTCGAACTGCTTACCCCGCGTGACGAAGTGAAGTTCGTCCTCACCGGCGAGACGGATTACCTTTGGGCGAGGGAGCTGCTGCGGGAAAAAGGTATCGCGGCGCGTTGTCCGGTGCTGTTCTCGCCGGCCTGGGGTGGCTTGGAGCCGGCGCGCCTGGCTGAATGGGTCCTGCGCGACGGCCTGCCGGTGCGCATGCAGGTGCAACTGCATAAATTGCTCTGGAGCGAGGCGCGCGGCCGATGAGCCAAACGCTGAAACGCGCGGTGGTGTTGCTCTCGGGGGGGCTGGATTCCGCCACCACCCTGGCCGTGGCGCGCGAACAGGGCTATGAGGCTTATGCCTTGAGTCTGGATTACGGCCAGCGCCATCACGCCGAGCTGGCCGCCGCCGTCGCCGTCTCCCGCCAACTGGGCGCCCGCGAGCTTCGCGTAATGCGACTGGATATGGGGCCATTCGGGGGGTCCGCCCTGACCGACGCCAGCATCGCCGTGCCGGAAAGCCCCAGCGAGGGTATCCCCGTGACCTATGTGCCGGCGCGCAACACCATCATGTTGTCGCTCGCTCTCGGTTGGGCGGAGGTGCTGGATGCCGACGCCATCTTCATCGGTGTCAACGCTCTGGACTACTCCGGTTATCCGGATTGCCGGCCCGACTTCGTCGCCGCGTATCAACGCTTGGCGGATGTCGCCACCAAGCGCGCCATCGAGGGACGGCCGATTCATGTCCAGGCGCCGCTGATCGATCTCACCAAGGCCGAGATCATTCGTCTCGGCGTGCGCCTGGGGGTCGACTACGCGCTGACCGTGTCCTGTTATCAGGCGGCCAGCGACGGCCGCGCCTGCGGCCGTTGCGATTCCTGCCGTCTGCGCCGCCAGGGCTTCCTGGAAGCGGGTGTGCCCGACCCGACTGTTTACTGATTCAGGGCCGCGCTCCGTCCAATCCTTGCCCCTATAATCCAGCGGCCTTTTTTACAACTAAATGTCCAAGGAGACATGGCGATGGAGACGATGGAAAATACGCGAGACCTGGCGCAAATGGTGGCCTGGATGGGCTTCGCCCTGGCCTTCATTTTCGGCTATGTCGCCAACAAGACCAGCTTCTGCACCATGGGGGCGGTGTCCGATGTGGTGAACATGGGGGAGTGGGGGCGCATGCGCGCCTGGTTGCTGGGTATCGTTATCGCCATCATAGGCACCAATCTGCTGGTGTATTTCGGTTACCTCGATCTCGGTCAGACCTATTACACCCGCGGCACGGTCTATTGGATGGGCGCGCTGGTCGGCGGCGTGACCTTCGGTGTCGGCATGACGCTGGCCGGGGGCTGTGGTCAACGTACCCTGGTGCGACTCGGTGGCGGCAACCTGAAGTCCGTGGTGGTGTTCATGTTCCTCGGTTACGCCGCGCTGGTGACCATGAACGGGATTCTTCGCGTGGTTGTGGACAATGTGTTGCGCGCGGACATCTTCACCTTGCGCCTCGATGGGCTGCAAACGTTGCCGGCCCTGCTCGGTCTGGCGGACAAGACCGAGTCGCTGCTGCTGGCCGTGGCCCTGTCGGTCGCCGTTCTGATCTTTATTTTCATCAGCAAGGAATTCCGCGAGAGCGGCGACAACCTCCTCGCCGGACTGGTGGTTGGCCTGGTGGTGGTGGCTGGCTGGTACGTCACCGGTTACTTCGGCGTGGGTGAAAACGAGTTCATGGAGAAGTCCTACCTCGGAACTGATTCCAAGCTGGCTGAGTCCATGACATTCGTCGGGCCGTTGGCCTACACGATGGATCTCTGGGCGTACTGGCGCGACAAGAATGTGACTTTCGGGGTGGCCAGTGTGTTCGGGGTAGTCATCGGTTCCTTTATTTATTCGATATTCAACCGCACGTTTCGCTGGGAATATTTCAATTCGCCACAAGACCTGTTTCGGCATATCTTGGGTGCCGTGCTGATGGGCTTTGGCGGTATTACGGCGGCGGGCTGCACGATCGGCCAGGCGGTGACAGGGGTTTCGACCCTCGCGATCAGTTCCTTCATCGTCTTCTTCGGCATCGTCGCCGGTGCGGCCGTGACAATGAAAGTTCAGTATTTTCTGCTCATGCGCTCCGCTTGATATCCTGAAATCATTCAAGATATTAGGATGTACGGCCGATAAGGCTTGGCGTAGTCGCGCGAAGCGAAAGGAGAAAAAGGTGTATCTGATGAAAAAATTGCTGGGTATGTTGCTGATCGGTTGTGCCGCGTTGATGTCCGGCGCGAGCGCGGCGGATGAGCCGGTCAAGGCCATCAACTTCAAGTTCACCGATATCAGTGGCAAGACGATTCAGCTATCCGACTTCAAGGGCAAGTGGGTGCTGGTGAATTTCTGGGCGCCCTGGTGCCCCTTGTGCTGGGTGGAAGTGCCGACCCTGAATGAACTCAACAAGCGCCGTGATTTCGTCGTGATCGGTGTCGGTTTGGACTACGGCCCCGATGAAGGTGTGGTTCGCGATACCGCGAGCCGCCACAATCTTGATTTCCACGCCGTGGTGGCCGGGGGCGCGCGACGCAACCAGGACAGTCCGTTCCGTCAGGTCGGCCCGGTGGATTTCTATCCCACTTCCTATATTTATGATCCCAACGGCGAGATCGTCATGTTCATTCCGGGGCAGGTGCGGTTGAACCGCGTCCTCGCTTTCATGGATGACTATAAAAAAAAAGTGACAACTCAATACGCCGCTGACTCGGATCGTGGCTCAACCTCCCCGATCCAGGAAGTGACCTTCGGCGCGCCCGCTTCCTCCGCGCCCAGGGTCGCCCCGGCCGCAAAAAAGGGGCCCAGGACGGTGACTTATTAGCCCGGAGATTTCATGAATATTCGCGCGTCCCTGCCGGTCCATTGTCTGCGCCGGAATTATTTCTCGGATGGGCGTGTGCATGACCATGTCACGGCAACGCAAAATTCCCACTGTAAACAGTGGTCTGCGCGATCATCGC
This sequence comes from Pseudomonadota bacterium, assembly GCA_030653935.1. GTDB lineage: Bacteria > Pseudomonadota > Gammaproteobacteria > Burkholderiales > Thiobacillaceae > PFJX01. Next base: position 99,286 of record JAURYL010000087.1, on the reverse strand, counting down.
GTGAATGCATGAAATATCCCGGCAAGTTTTCTACCCTTTCAGGGCTTGACCTGGTGGGGCGTTATCTGAATAATTGCGGGCTTTTCCGGGGTCGGTAGCTCAGTTGGTAGAGCAGCGGACTTTTAATCCGTTGGTCGTGGGTTCGAATCCCACCCGGCCCACCAAATATGCTGTGAAAGAGTCGGGGTTGTTAGCTCAGTTGGTAGAGCAGCGGACTCTTAATCCGTAGGTCGAGTGTTCGAGCCACTCACAGCCCACCAAGATCAGGGGTTTGGCCCAGGCCAAGCCCCTTTTCATTTATGTCTGGCGAGGCGTCCGCCGTGGTCGTAAAGCCGCCGAACTTCGGCGCCCGTGATCACGCACCGCTCTCCGGCTTGACCGGATGGAACGCAATCGCTAGTGTTCAACCCCTTTCAAAAGCTCAAGAAAACCTCCCCATGGCGGACATGGAATTGACTGGCGCGGAGATCGTCGTCCGCTGTTTGCGGGATGAAGGCATCAAGCATGTCTTCGGCTATCCCGGCGGCGCTGTTCTCAATATCTACGACGAGATCTACAAGCAGACCGCTTTCGAGCACATCCTGGTGCGTCATGAGCAGGCGGCCGTGCACGCGGCTGACGCCTATGCGCGCGCAACCGGGCAGGTCGGTGTCGCGATCGTGACCTCCGGGCCGGGCGCCACCAACGCGGTGACCGGCATCGCCACCGCCTACATGGACTCCATTCCCATGGTGGTGATCTCCGGCCAGGTGCCGACCGCCGCCATCGGCCAGGATGCTTTCCAGGAAGTCGACACCGTCGGCATCACTCGCCCCTGTGTGAAGCACAACTTCCTGGTCAAGGACGTGCGCGATCTGGCGAGCACCATCAAGAAAGCCTTCTTCATCGCCGCGACCGGCCGCCCCGGCCCGGTGCTGGTGGACGTTCCCAAAGACATCACCCAGCACAGTTGCGTCTACGAATACCCCAAGAGCGTTTCCATGCGTTCTTACAATCCCACCAGCAAAGGGCACGCCGGCCAGATCAAGAAGGCCGTGCAGATGCTGCTGGAAGCCAAGCGGCCGATGATCTACACCGGCGGCGGCGTGGTATTGGGCAACGCGGCGCCGCAAGTCACCGAACTGGTGCGCCTGCTCGGTTCTCCCGCGACCAGCACCCTGATGGGCCTGGGCGGTTATCCGGCGCCTGATCCGTTGTTCCTCGGCATGCTCGGCATGCACGGCACCATCGAGGCCAACATGGCCATGCAGCACTGCGACGTGCTGCTCGCGGTGGGCGCGCGTTTTGACGATCGCGTCATCGGCAACCCCAAGCATTTCGCCAAGGAAGCGCGGCGCATCATTCATATCGATGTGGACCCTTCCTCAATTTCCAAGCGCGTTCGGGTGGATGTGCCCATCGTCGGTGAAGTGGCGCAGGTGGTCGAGGAGATGCTCAAGCAACTCAAGGCGAGCAAGGAGCAGCCGGATCAAACCGCGCTCAAGGCCTGGTGGACGCAGATCGAACTGTGGCGCGCCCAGGACTGTATGAAGTACGACCACACCTCGGCCAAGATCAAGCCGCAGTACGTCATCGAGAAATTGTACGAGGTGACCGGTGGCCAGGCCTATGTGACTTCCGACGTCGGCCAGCATCAGATGTGGGCGGCGCAGTACTACCCGTTCGACCAGCCGCGTCGCTGGATCAACTCCGGTGGACTCGGCACCATGGGCTTCGGCCTACCCGCCGCGATGGGTGTGCAGATGGCGTTCCCCGACGCGCAGGTGGCCTGTGTCACCGGCGAGGGCAGTATCCAGATGAACATCCAGGAGCTGTCCACCTGCAAGGAATGGAAGCTGCCGATCAAGGTGATTCTGCTCAACAACGGTTACCTGGGCATGGTGCGGCAGTGGCAGGAGTTCTTCTACGAGGAACGTTACGCCGAGTCCTACATGACCTCCCTGCCCGATTTCGTGAAGCTGGCCGAGGCCTACGGCCATGTCGGCATCATTGTCGAGAAACCCGAGGATGTGGAACCCGCCCTGCGCGACGCCTTCGGCAAATACAAGGATCGTCTGGTGTTCATCAATTTCCTGACCGACCCGCGCGAAAACGTGTTCCCCATGATCCCCGCCGGCAAGGGGCTTTCCGAAATGATTCTGGTGTAGGGCCAAAGTATGAGGCACATCATTTCCCTCCTCATGGAAAACGAATCCGGCGCGCTCTCGCGGGTGGCCGGCCTGTTCTCCGCCCGTGGTTACAACATCGAGTCGCTCACCGTGGCGCCCACCGAAGACGCCACCCTGTCGCGCATGACCATCGTCACCCGTGGTTCCGAGGACGTCATCGAACAGATCACCAAGCAGCTCAACAAGCTGATCGACGTGGTCAAGGTCCAGGACCTCAGCGACGGCAGTCATATCGAGCGCGAGCTGATGCTGGTCAAGGTGCGCGCCAGCGGCGACCTGCGCGAAGAAATGAAGCGCATGGCCGATATCTTTCGCGGCCGCATCATCGACGTGACGGACAAGACCTACACGGTCGAACTGACCGGCCCCGGTTCCAAGCTGGATGCTTTCCTGCAAGCAATCGATCCGGCGGCCATCCTGGAAACCGTGCGAACCGGTGCCTCGGGCATCGGCCGCGGCGACCGTATCATGAAAATTTGATCAAACTGAAAGGACTCCCATGAAGGTTTACTACGAAAAAGACGCCGACCTCTCCCTGATCAAGAAGAAGAAGGTCGCCATTATCGGCTACGGCTCCCAGGGCCATGCTCACGCCAACAACCTGAAGGAATCCGGCGTCAAGGTCACCGTCGGCCTGCGCAAGGACGGCGCCTCCTGGAACAAGGCCAAGAACGCCGGCCTGACCGTCAAGGAAGTGGCGGAAGCCGTGAAGGGCGCCGACGTGGTGATGCTCCTGGTGCCGGACGAGCAGCAGCCCGACGTCTACAACAACGACATCGCCCCCAACATCAAGCAGGGCGCCGCGCTGGCCTTCGCCCACGGCTTCAACATCCATTACAACCAGATCGTGCCGCGCGCCGACCTGGACGTGATCATGATCGCCCCCAAAGGCCCCGGTCACACGGTGCGCTCCACTTATCTGCAAGGCGGCGGCGTGCCTTCCCTGATCGCCGTTCACCAGGATAAATCCGGCAAGGCCAAGGACATCGCCCTGGCCTATGCCGCCGCCAACGGTGGCGCCCGCGCCGGCGTGATCGAAACCAACTTCCGTGAAGAGACCGAAACCGACCTGTTCGGCGAGCAGGCCGTGCTTTGCGGCGGCGCCGTGGAACTGGTGAAGATGGGCTTCGAGACCCTTACCGAAGCCGGCTACGCGCCCGAGATGGCCTACTTCGAGTGCCTGCACGAACTCAAGCTGATCGTCGACCTGATCTACGAAGGCGGCATCGCCAACATGAACTACTCCATCTCCAACAACGCGGAGTATGGCGAGTACGTGACCGGCCCCGCCGTCATCAACGAGCAGTCGCGCGAGGCCATGCGCCAGGCCCTGAAGAACATCCAGAATGGTGATTACGCCAAGCGTTTCATCCTCGAAGGCAAGACCAACTACCCCGAGATGACCGCCCGCCGCCGCCTGAACGCCGAGCATCCGATCGAAATCGTCGGTGAAAAGCTGCGGGACATGATGCCCTGGATCAAGGCCAACAAGCTGGTCGACAAGACCCGCAACTAAATGCGGTATGGCGTGAGGCGCCGGTCGTGAGGAGAACATCCTCGGCGTCTCGCGCTTCCCGTCTATCGCCTCACCTTACCTGAGCGCCATGTCCCAAACAAAGGCCCCCTGGCCGCACCCCATATTCGCCCGCGAGGGGCGTCCCTTCCTGGTGATCTTCGCGGTTCTCGCCATGGTGACCACGGCCGGCGCCGGTTGGCTCTGGGCCTCCCCATTCTGGCTTCTAACGTTCTTCGTGTTGCAGTTCTTCCGTGATCCGGCGCGCACCGCTCCGGCGGGAGACGGCCTGGTGCTGTCGCCCGCCGATGGCCGCATCGTCGCCGTGGAAGAGACCGATGATCCCTGGCTGAAACGCCGCGCGCTCAAGATCAGCGTGTTCATGAACGTCTTCAACGTCCACTCCAACCGTGCGCCGGTGGATGGCGAGGTCAAAGAGATTTGGTACAACCCCGGCAAGTTCATCAATGCCGATCTCGCCAAGGCCTCCACCGAAAACGAGCGTAACGCCATCTGGTTCAAGACCACGGGCGACAAGGATGTCACCTGTGTTCAGGTGGCCGGACTCATTGCCCGCCGCATCCTGTGCTACGTCGATCCGGGCGATACCCTGCAACGCGGACAACGCTACGGTTTCATCCGTTTCGGTTCACGCGTGGATGTCTATCTACCCACCGATGCCCGGCCACTGGTCGCGCTCGGCGACAAGGTGCGCGCGTCCAGCGATGTCCTCGCGCAGCTCTGATCATGAATGAGCGCGACACCGGCTCCAACCGGGAGCCGGAAACCCCCGACGAAGAAATCTCCAGCAAACCGCGTCGGCGCGGCATCTACCTGCTCCCCAACCTGCTCACTACCGGCGCCCTGTTCGCCGGTTTTTATTCCATCGTCCAGGCCATGAATGGCCGCTTCGAACACGCCGCCATCGCCATCTTCGTCGCCATGATCCTCGATGGACTGGATGGTCGGGTGGCCCGCCTCACCAACACCCAAAGCGAATTCGGCGCGGAATACGATTCCCTCTCCGACATGGTTTCCTTTGGCGTCGCGCCCGCTCTGGTCATGTACAGCTTCGCGCTGAAAGGCATGGGCAAACTCGGCTGGATCGCCGCGTTCGTCTATTGCGCCGCCGCCGCGCTACGCCTGGCGCGCTTCAATACCATGCACGCGGTGCAGGACAAGGGTTGGTTCCAGGGCCTGCCCAGCCCCGCCGCCGCCACTCTGGTCGCCGGTCTGGTCTGGGTCATGGTCGACAACCATGTCAGCGGCGACGACATTAGCTGGCTGGCCTGGGGGCTGACCCTTTTTGCCGGCATCAGCATGGTGACCAATCTGCGCTACTACAGCGGCAAGGAAATCAACCTGAAGCGTAGTGTGCCGTTTATCGTCATCGTCCTGATCGCGCTGTCGATTTCCCTGGTCGCCATCGATCCGCCCATCGTTCTGCTCCTGCTCCTGGTTGCCTACGGTTTCTCAGGCTATGTTCTCTGGGTGCAACGGCGCCTGCGCAGGCGTTCCGGAGTGAAAGCTCCGGCGGAGTGAACGCGGCGCCGCTCGTCTAGGGAAGCGCTGATTTATTCCATCATGCCCGCGAAGGCGGGCATCCAAATTATCGACTTAACTGGGTTCCCGCCTTCGCGGGAACGACGGATGGGGAATTGATCAGCGTTTCCCTAGACCACTCGATTCCGCGCCTCTCCCCGCACGAACGCCTCGATGTTGTCGATCAGCTGATCTCCCAGACCTTGCATCGCCTCGCGGCTGGACCAGGCGACATGCGGCGTCAGCAGGAAATTGGGTAGGTCGAGATCGAGTAGCGGATTGCCCTCGCGCGGCGGCTCCGTGCTCAGTACGTCGAAGCCGGCACCGGCGATGCGCCGGGTCTTCAGCGCGGACAGCAGCGACGCCTCGTTCACCACGCCGCCGCGCGCGGTGTTGATCAACACCGCATTCTTCTTCATCAGGCCGAATTCGCGGGCGCCGATCAGGTCGCGCGTCGCGTCCGTCAACGGCACATGCAGGCTGATCTGATCGGCGCGCGCCAGAACTTCGTCGAACGCGGTATGACCGGGGCGAATCGTGGTGGCACCCTTGTGCTCGGCGATCAGCACCTCCATGGCAAAGGCGCGCGCCAGACGCGCCACCCCTTCGCCGACATTGCCGTACCCGATCAAGCCCAGGGTGGAGCCGGCGAGGTCGTGGATTTCATGGTCGAACAGGCAGAATTGCGCCGCCTGACCCCAGGCGCCCTGGCGCAGGCTGGTCCGCCATGCCAACAGATTGCGGCGCAAGGCCAGCAGCAACATGAACACATGCTCCGGCACCGCGTGCTCGGCGTAGCCGCGGATGTTGCATACCGCGATGCCGTGTTCCCGGCAGGCGTCCAGGTCGACGTTGTTGACGCCGGTCGCCGCCACCGCGATCAGTTTGAGTTTGTGGCAGGACTCGATCACCACGCGAGTGATGGGTACTTTGTTGGTGATCGCGATGCTCGCTCGTCGCAATGCCTCCGCAGTTTCTTCGGGCGGTATCTCCGGATGTTCCACCCAGGTATGGTCGAACTCGGGGAAGCGGAGATCGGCGATCAGCGTGGCGCGATCGAGAAAGACGACGTATTCCTTCATAAGGAGGCGCGAGAGTGGTAACGGGGCGATGATAGCGCCCGAAGGCCCGGCGTCCCGATCTGCGCTTACCCGGAAACCGAATCGTGTTTGCATGGACTAAGCCGAGGGCTTGAAGCCTCGAACATCTACCGCGAACAGCGTCCGTATATCCAACTGGAGAAAACCATGAAAAGTACAACCCTGGCCATCGGCCTGTTGTTTGTCTCGGTTCCCGCGCTGGCGGACCTGCCGGTGATCATCAAGATTCCCAGGCTGACCCTGGAGGCTTCCGAGAAAATTGCCCAGGGCGCCATCGCCGCTTGTCGCAAGGAGGGTATCCAGATCGGTGTCACCGTGGTGGACCGTAGTGGCGACCCCATGGTGTTCATGCGCGATACCCTGGCGCCCAGGGTCACGATCGAGATCAGCAGGCAGAAGGCCTACACCGCCGTGAACTTCAACGCGCCGCTGTCGACCATGGAGAACCGTTTCACCAAGCCATTTTCAGTGGGCAAGGTCGACGGCCTCCTGTTCTCGGCGGGCGGCATTCCGATCGAGGCGGCGGGTAACATCGTCGGCGCCGTCGGTGTTTCCGGCGCCGCCACCGGCGAACAGGACGAAGCCTGTGCCCGGGACGGTGTCAAATCCATTCAGATGGACCTGGAGATGGCCGGGCCATAGTCGCCCGAGACCATCATCCACGTCGGCGACGGTCCTCAACACTCGTTTCGTCACCTGACAAATGGGTGGTGGCTTGGGTATAACCCTCCTTTTCTTAGCTCGATCTTTCCGACATGAAACGCTGGTTGTCACTGCTTTTGGTCGTACTCGCGGCCGCCGCCATGCTCTGGGCCTGGCAACCCTGGAACAAGGCGGAGGCGCGGCCGCAATACCGGCTCGGCCAAGTGGAACGCGGCGCCCTGTCGGCGGCGGTGTCGGCGAGCGGGGCGCTGAACGCGCTGGTGACGGTGCAGGTGGGCTCGCAGGTCTCCGGGTTGATCAAGGAAATCCATGCCGACTTCAACGCCGAGGTGAAGCGCGGCCAGGTCATCGCGCGCCTCGATCCGGAAACATTCGAGACCCGCGTGGCGCAGGCCGAGGCGGACGTGAAAGTGGCCGAGAGCGCCGCCGAGGTGGCGCGCGGCGGTTTGCTGTCGCGTCAGGCGGAGGAGGGCAAGGCGCGCATCGCGCTGGATGACGCCTTGCGTACCCTGGAGCGCAAGCGCTCGCTGGTGGCGCAGCAATTCATTTCGCCGGCCGAACTCGATACCGCCCAGGCCGCCGCCGACATCGCGCGCGAACAGGTGCGTCTGGTTCGGGCCGATGCCGGCGTCGCGGCGGCGCAGGTGGGCAGCGCCCAGGCGGGCATCGCGCAGCGGCGCGCGGCCTTGCGTCAGGCGCGGGTGGAACTGGGGCATACCGTGATCCGTTCGCCGGTGGAGGGCGTGGTGATCAGCCGCAACGTCGATGTGGGCCAGACCGTGGCCGCCTCGTTCCAGGCGCCGGTATTGTTCGTCATCGCCCGCGATCTGGCGAAAATGGAGATCAACGTGGCGGTGGACGAGGCCGATGTCGGTCGCGTGCAACCCGGCCAGAAGGTCCGTTTCAGCGTCGATGCCTATCCCGGCGAGCGTTTCACCGGCGCGGTCGGCCAGATTCGCAAGGCGCCACAGAGCAACAACAACGTCACCACCTACAGCGTGATGGCGACCGTGGCCAACCCGGAGCACAAGCTGTTGCCGGGCATGACCGCGAACGCCCGCATCCTCACCGAAGAACGCAAGGCGGTGCTCAAGGTGCCGAACGAGGCGCTGCGTTTCCGCCCGCTGGACGCGGAAGGCGTGCCGATCAAGCTGGAAGTACGTGCTCGCGAGGAAGGCCCCGGCATTCCCGGCCGCGTCTGGGTCGTCGGCAAGGAGGGCAAGCCCGCTCCCATCGTCGTGCGACTGGGCGTGAGCGACGGCAAGGCGACGGAAATCCTCAAGGGCGAGCTGAAGGAAGGCATGGAAATCATCCTCGCCATGGCCGAGGGCGCCGACAAACCGAAGAAATCAGCGCGGCCGTTCGGGATGGGAGTGTGATGATTTCGGATTTCGGATTTTTCTCGCGCGGCGTAGCCGCGCCTGACCTCCGAAATCCGAAATCCGAAATCCGAAATCCGAAATCCGAAATCCGAAATCCGAAATCCGAAATCCGAAATCCGAAATCCGAAATCCGAAATCCGAAATCGCCCATGCCCCTGATTGAAGTCCAAGACCTCGCCCGCGACTACCGGGTCGGTGAAGTCACCGTGCCGGCGTTGCGCGGGGTGACGCTGTCCATCGAACGGGGCGAGTTTGTCGCGGTGATGGGGCCGTCCGGGTCGGGAAAATCCACTTTCATGAATCTGCTCGGCTGTCTGGATGTGCCGAGTGGCGGCCGTTACCTGCTCGATGGCGAGGCGGTGAGCGGCCTGGGGCCGGATCGACTGGCCGGCATCCGCAATCGTTACCTGGGCTTCGTGTTTCAGAACTTCAATCTGTTGCCGCGCGCCAGTGCTCAGGAGAACGTCGAATTGCCCTTGCTCTACGCCAACATCCCGGCCGCAGAACGGCACCGCCGCGCGCGCGCGAAGCTGGAAAAGGTGGGGCTGGGCGAGCGCGCCCATCACCGCCCGGCGCAACTCTCCGGCGGCCAGCAACAGCGGGTGGCCATCGCCCGCGCCCTGGTCAACGAGCCGCCGCTGATCCTCGCCGATGAGCCCACCGGCGCCCTTGATAGCCACACCAGCCGGGAATTGATGGCACTGTTCCAGGAGCTCAACGCCGGCGGCATCACCGTGGTGCTGGTCACGCACGAGCCGGACATCGCGGCGTATGCCAAGCGCTTGCTGATGTTTCGTGATGGCCGGTTGATCGAAGATCAACAGGGGCAAGGGGCAAGGTTCAAGGGACAAGGGACACCCGGAACGCCCTTGCCCCTTGAACCTTGCCCCTTGAACCTATGAACTTCCTCGACACCGCCCGCTCCGCCCTGCGTTCCTTGCGCGCCAACAAACTGAGGAGCGCGCTCACGGCGCTGGGCATCATCATCGGCGTCGCGGCGGTGATTACCATGCTGGCGGTGGGGGAGGGGGCGAAACGTCAGGTGGCGGAGAAGTTGAAGAGCCTGGGCTCGAACATGCTGGTGATCTACCCCGGCGCCGTCACCAGCAGCGGCGTGCGCCTGGGCTCCGGCAGCCGCAACACGCTGACCGAGGGCGATGCCCGCGCCATCCAGGACGAGGTGGCGGGTGTGCTGGCATCGGCGGCGGGCTTGCGCGGCACCGGCCAGGTGGTGAACGGCAACCTCAACTGGTCCACCCTCATCTACGGCATCGGCCCGGAGTATCAGACGGCGCGGGAATGGCGCGTGCTGCGCGGCCGGGGGCTGGACGACAACGACGTGCGTTCCTCCGCCAAGGTGGCGCTGGTGGGGCAGACAGTGGCGCAAATGCTGTTCGGCGGCACGGACCCGACCGGTGAGACGATTCGGGTCAAATACGTGCCCTTCACCATCATCGGCCTGCTCGACGCCAAGGGGCAGAACCTCAGCGGCCAGGATCAGGACGACGTCATCCTGATTCCCATCTCCACCGCGCGCGGGCGCATCCTCGGCCAGTCTCAGGGGCGCAGTCGCACGGTGGGTCACATCTACGTGAAGATGGTCGACGGCGCCGACATGAAGCTCGCGGAAACGCGGGTGCAGGCCTTGCTGCGGCAGCGGCACCGGCTGCAACAGGATCAGGACGACGACTTCAACATCCGCAACCTGTCCGAGGTGGTGGAGGCGGAACAGGCCGCGTCCTCGGTGCTTTCCAGTCTGCTCGCCGCCGTCGCCTCGGTGTCGTTGCTGGTTGGCGGCATCGGCATCATGAACATCATGCTGGTATCGGTGACCGAGCGGATTCGTGAAATCGGTATCCGCCTGGCGGTGGGCGCCCGTCCGCGCGATATCCTCACCCAATTTCTCGCCGAGGCGACCATTCTTTCCCTCCTGGGAAGCCTGGTGGGAATTGCACTGGGCGTGGGCGGAACCCTTGCCCTGGCGCATTTCGCTGGTTGGGAAGTGGTGTTGCAGACCGAGGCCATCATTCTTGCCGTGGCCTCAGCCAGTGTCGTCGGGGTATTCTTCGGCTGGTATCCGGCGCGCAAGGCATCTCGCCTCGCGCCTATCGAAGCTTTGCGTTACGAGTAACCCACCATGAAATTGCCTTTCCGCTTTATTGCCATCTTCCTCGCCAGCCTCGCCATGCCCGCGCTGGCCAACGACAAGCCGCCTGAAAAAGCGCCTAGCAAGCCGGCCTCGCCGTCATTATCCGATCTCGGCCATTCCTTCAAGAATGCCCTGACCGAGGAGGAAACCAGCCTCGTGATCGAATACATGCGCGACACGGTGCTCGCCGCTTTCAAGGATGAGGAAGTGACCCTGCCACCGGATCTGGCGTTCAAGCTGGAAGTCCTGATGCAACGCCTGAAGAAGGAGAGCAACTACTATCTGGACAACTTGATGAAGCAGCTGGAGGCGGACATCAAACGCTCGCTCAAGAAAAAAATGGAAGTGCCGCCGCCGACGCCCTATACGCCGCCGCCCCTGCCCCAGTTGCTGCCGGCCATGAAGGCGCCACCAGTACCCGCCGAGATGGCCCCGGGCGCCATGCCTCCTCCCCAGGGCTTCGTGCCTCCCCCGGGCTTTGTGCAAACACCGTGGGGATATCTGCCCTGGTTCCTCGTGCCTGGCTATACGCCGCCGGAGCCGCCACGATTGGTTTCGCCACCGCCGGCCAACGGGTCCAACTAATCACCACTTCGGCGTAGCGCGCGCCGCGCGCTACGTTTCGCGCGTTGCACGCGCGAAACGCCGGTTCAGCTATGCCCACCAAAATATTGCGACTCCCCGAATTTTCCGAGACTGACGTCAAGCGCTGGTATGGCGCCGACAAGATGGATAGCGCGCGCGCGTTGTTCGACGCGGTCAGCCAGATCGAGGTGAAGCCGCCGCGCATCGCCGCCTTCGTCAAGGGGCATGAGCGCCAGCCCTATCGGGTGGTCATCAGCCTGGACCTGGCGAAGAACGGCAAGCCGCGCGCGATATCCGGCTGTAGCTGCGGTAATGGCTGGATGTGCGAGCATGCCGCCGCCGTCATGCTCGCGCTGCTCAAGGACAAGAGCCTGGCGACGCCGGCCAGCCCGCCGCCGCGCGCTCCCCGCGCCGCGCAACGCGAAGTCGTCGCGGCACGCGCGCAGAAGGTGGCGACGGCCGTCGCCCATGTTGCCCATGCCGCGCCTCCCACGCGGGTGATCGATGTCGAACCGGTGCCGCTGCTCAAGTTCGGCACGATCGAGGTCTACGACGTCGGCCGTTTCCGCCGCTACGCGTATGCCGAGCGTCGTTTCGATTACCTGCATCCGATGTTCCGCTACGACGATGTCCTGGTCGATGCCGGTAGCGAGAGCGATCTTTTCACCAGCGGCAACGGCGAAACCGTGCAGGTGCGGCGACGCACCGGGGTCGAGTCGGTCCTGTTGCGGTCGCTGGAAGACGTGGGCGTGGAACGGGTGCCGCCGCACACCCTGTTCGCCGTGCGTTCGCGGCCGCCACACCTGTGGGGGCTGGAAAGCCCCGCGCAATGGCCGGAATTCATGAGCGAACATCTGCCCACCCTGCGCGAAGCCGGCTGGCAAGTGGAGATGCCCGCCGACTTTCGCCACCTGGTGGTGGACGTGGAGTTCTGGGAAGCCGAGATCGTCGAGGACAGCGGCGGCTGGTTCAACCTAAACATGGGCATCGTCGTCGATGGACTGCGTCTGCCGCTGGCGCCGCTGTTGTACGAGTTGTTCCGCAATGACGCGCGCTGGCTCGATGCCGCCCATTTGCGGAAGTTGCCGGATCAGGCGCCGGTCATCCTGACCGCGCCCCAGGGCGTTCGCCTGCGGGTGCCGGCGGGCCGCATCAAGCCGCTGGCGCTGACCCTGATCGACTTGTTCGACGCGCCGCCCGGGAACGGTCCGCTGCGTCTGTCGCGTCTGGACGCGCCGCGCCTGGCGCGGTTGGCGGAAATGCAACGCTGGCAGTTCAAGGGCGCCGAGTCGGTGCATCAATTGGCGCGCGACCTGCAACACAGCGCCGGCATCCAGCCGGCGGCGGCGCCCGCCGGGCTGGCGCTCACCCTGCGTCCGTATCAACTCGAAGGCCTGGCCTGGCTGCAATATCTGCGTGAACACGGGCTGGCCGGCATCCTGGCCGATGACATGGGGCTCGGCAAGACCGCGCAGACGCTGGCGCATCTGCTCCTGGAAAAGGAATCCGGGCGCATGGATCGGCCCTGTCTGGTGGTGTTGCCGACCTCCCTGATCTTCAACTGGAAGCGTGAGGCGGAGCGTTTCGCGCCCGGACTGAAGATACTCTCGCTGCACGGACCGGCCCGCGCCGAACGCTTCGCCGACATCCCGGAACACGACGTGCTGCTCACCACCTACCCGCTGTTGTGGCGCGACGCGGACACGCTCATTGCGCGCGAGTATCACCTGCTGATCCTGGACGAGGCGCAGACGGTGAAGAACGTCGCCAGCCAGGCCGCGCAGATGGTGCGCCGGCTGTCGGCCCGGCATCGGCTCTGCCTCACCGGCACGCCGCTGGAAAACCATCTGGGTGAACTCTGGGCACAGTTCGATTTTCTGCTACCGGGTTTCCTCGGCGAAGCCCGGGGGTTTACCCGGACCTGGCGCACCCCCATTGAAAAGCACGGCAACAGCCTCCGCCGCGATCTGCTCGCCGCCCGCGTGCGGCCCTTCATCCTGCGGCGCAGGAAGGAGGACGTGGCCAAGGAGTTGCCGGCCAAGACCCTGATCGTGCGCACGGTGGAATTGCAGGGGGGGCAGCGCGACCTCTATGAGACGGTGCGCAGCGCGATGGACGCGAAAGTGCGCGAGGCCATCGCCGACAAGGGCTTCGCGCGCAGCCAGATCGTCATCCTCGACGCCCTGCTCAAGCTCAGACAAGTTTGTTGCGACCCGCGCCTGGTCAAGCTGGAAGGCGCGAAAAAGGTGAGGGAACGGGCCAAGCTCGACCTACTCATGGACATGTTGCCGGAACTGGTGGATGAGGGCCGCCGCATCCTGGTGTTCTCCCAGTTCACCAGCATGCTGGCCCTGATCGAGGAGCAGCTCACCGCGCGCAAGCTCGGCTACGTCAAACTCACCGGGGAGACTCAGGACCGCGAGGGCGTGATCCGTAGCTTCCAGGATGAAGATGCGCCGATTTTCCTGATCAGCCTCAAGGCCGGTGGCGTCGGCCTCAATTTGACGGCGGCCGATACCGTCATCCACTACGATCCCTGGTGGAACCCGGCGGTGGAAAACCAGGCCACCGACCGCGCCCACCGCATCGGCCAGAAGAAGAAGGTGTTCGTCTACAAACTGGTGGTGGCCGGCAGCATCGAAGAAAAAATCCTCGCCCTCCAGGACAAGAAGGCGGCGCTCGCCGCCGGCGTGCTATCCGAAGATGCTGGCGTCCTGAGCAAATTCGGCGAGGCTGACATCCGCGCCCTGCTGGCGCCGTTACCGCTGGGGAAGGGGTAACCCTGTAGCGCAGGCGTCTCGCCTGCGTTTGTTGCGGGTGCGCCTGCGCTACATGAACAGCCGCTTTCCCGTATCGGCGCCAGAGAGTACAAAGAAAGCATGTAACCACCCAGAAACCGCCGCCATGAAAGCAGCCCCCCTCAAGCCACTTGGTTTCGCCACTCGCGCCATCCACCTCGATCACGACCCGAGGCAGCATGAAGGCGCGCTGGTGCCACCGATCTATCTGACCTCCACTTTTGCCTTCGAGAGTACCGAGCAGGGCCGGCAGCGTTTTGCCGGGGAAATTCCCGGCTACATCTATTCGCGCGTCGGCAACCCCACGGTGGCGCTGCTGGAAAGTCGATTGGCCGATCTCGAGGGTGGCGAGGCGGCCCTGTGCACCGCCTCCGGCATGGGCGCCATCACCTCGGCGATCTACAGCCTGGTACAGGCGGGCGATGAAATCGTCGCCGACCAGACGCTCTATGGCTGCACCTTCGGTTTCTTCCATCACGGCCTCGCCCGTCTGGGCGTGACCGTGAACATGGTCGACATGACACAGCCGGACAACATCAGCGCGGCGATCACGCCACGCACCCGGCTGCTGTTCTGCGAGTCACCGACCAATCCCAACATGCGCCTGATCGACATTGCCGCCATCGCGGCAATCGGCAGGTCGCACAGCATTCCCCTGATGGTGGACAACACCTACTGCACGCCTTACCTGCAACGCCCGATCGAACTGGGCGCCCAATATGTGGTGCATTCCGCCACCAAATACCTGGGCGGCCACGGCGATCTGCTGGCCGGTGCCGTGGTGGGCCCGGATGAGGATATCCAGCGCATGCGCTTTTTCGGCATCAAGGAAATGACCGGCGCGGTGATGTCACCATTTGACGCCTTCCTGGTGCTGCGCGGCCTCAAGACCCTGGCCCTGCGCATGGATCGGCATTGCGTCAGCGCCGCCAGCCTGGCGGGCTATCTCGCCGCGCATCCCGCCGTCGCCGGCGTGGCTTATCCCGGTCTGCCCGAGTTCCCGCAATACGAACTGGCGCGCCGTCAGATGGCCCAGCCCGGCGGCATGATCGCACTGGAATTGAAAGGCGGGTTCGAGGCCGGTCGCGCCTTCATGGATGCCCTCAATCTCTGCACCCGTGCCGTCAGCCTGGGCGACGCGGAAACTCTGGTGCAGCACCCCGCCTCCATGACCCACTCCACCTACACCCCGGAAGAGCAGGCCGCGCACGGCATCAGCCCCGGCCTGGTAAGGCTGTCGGTGGGGCTGGAGGATGTGGCGGATTTACAGGCGGACCTGGATCAGGCGCTCGCCACCGTGTAGCGCCGGCGTACGGGGTTCAGCGTTTGCGCGCGGAGGGTGTGGCGGCGGCGCTGATCCGGGCGTAGTGGCCGGTGACGCGGTCCATCACTTCGAGCAGCCGCTCGCTGGTGGTGGCGACATTGGTGGCGTAGGTCATCATGTCCTTGCCGCCGACATCCTGTTGTTTCAGCGCCTCGTCGAGGAACAGCCACTGCATGCGCGCCAGTTCCAGTTCGTTCTTGATGGGCGTGTCGTTTTCCTGCGCCTTGCCGAGCGCGTCCAGGGCGCTCACGAACTCGCGCCGCGCCAGTTGCGCTTCCTTGTCCATCGACGAGGATGAGATCCCCCATTGGCGGAACATGTAGAACTTGGCCATGCGCTGCGACAGCATGCGCTGGCGGCCGGCGACGTTGATCAGGCGGCCGACGTTGCTGGCGGCGTGCAGCTCCAGTTGCGTGGTCGCCAGGTGCGCCACACGCAGCACATCCTCATTGATCGTGGCGATCTGACGGGCGTTGTCGAGGTTGGGTTTTCCGGAAAGCAGGCCTTGATACTTTCGCCAGAGCGTGTCCAGTTCGGCATAGCTCTCCTTGATGTCCGAAGTCGGCGCATAGGCCTTGAGCTCAGCCAACTGGTCGTTGAAGCGTTGCCGTGAGGTATCAAGAATTTTCCGCGAACGATCAGTCAGAATTCCCAGGCCGACCTGGCAATAAGCCTTGGCCATGCGTTGCGACAACATGCGCTGGCGACCGGCCTTGTTGATGGCGTCGCCGATATCGCTGATGACCGCCGCCCGCGCGACGCTGGTCGGCAGCAAAGTGGCGATTCCGAGCCCCGCCATGCCTAGCAGGAATTGCCTGCGCGCGCTGTGCGCGTTGTTGCACTTCATCCCATTACCTTTTTAATCTGGATGGCGAGCCGAATGGCTGCCTAACGCGATAAATCTATCCGCTTACCCCGGGTTGCGGACAGGAAAGAAGAGGTATCACTTCAGAGGTATTGTTCCTCGGGTCGCGCTTGAAATCGGCCTGCCGCCGCCTCGCGGCGAGGCGTAGGATGCGTGCGCGATCCGCCGAGAGGCATCGCCGACACTTCCATTCCAGAACCCGCAAGGAGACTTCCATGAACCCAGCCAATATCAGCCGTCGTGAATTTATCGTCGCCGCCGCCGCGCTTGCCGCGGCACCCCTGCTCGGGGCGCCGGCCATCGCCCGCGCCGCCAGTCCCTTCGTGTTGCCGCCCCTGCCTTATGGCGATGCCGCCCTGGAGCCGGTGATCTCGGCGCGCACCATCGGTTTTCACTATGGCAAGCACCATCAAGGCTATCTCAACAACCTCAACAAGCTGGTCGCCGGTACCGAGATGGCCGAAATGAGCCTGGAGAAAATCATCCTGGCGACCGCCGGCTCACCGGAAAAGGCGGGGCTGTTCAACAACGCCGCCCAGGTCTGGAACCACACCTTCTATTGGGACAGCATGAAGCCGAATTGCGGCGGCAAGCCCAGCGGCGCGCTGGCGGAAAAAATCGACGCGGATTTCGGGGGCTATGACGCCATGCGCAAGGAACTGGCCGCCGCGGCCGGCGGCCAGTTCGGCAGCGGTTGGGCCTGGCTGGTGGTGGATGGCGGCAAGCTCAAGGTGGTGAAATCCGGCAACGCGGAGAACCCGCTGAGCCGTGGCATGAAGCCGCTGCTCACCATCGACGTCTGGGAACACGCCTATTACCTGGATTACCAGAACCGTCGCGGTGATTACGTCAACGCCGTCCTCGACAAGCTCATCAACTGGGATTTCGCGGCGGAGAACCTGGCCAAGGGGTAACTGTAGCGCCGGCTTCCAGCCGGCGTTTTGAAAATAGCCGGCTGGAAGCCGGCGCTACATGAAAACGGGGGCTTCAGCCCCCGTTTTCATTCAAGCCGTCAGCAGGTTCAGCTCAGCTCGACCGCTTTCTGGCGCAGACGAATGTGCAATTCGCGCAACTGCTTCTCATCCACCGCGTTGGGCGCGCTGGTCATCAGGCAGGAGGCGCGCTGGGTCTTCGGGAAGGCGATCACGTCGCGGATCGACTCGGAGCCGGTCATCAGGGTGACCAGGCGGTCGAGGCCGAAGGCCAGACCACCATGCGGCGGCGCGCCGTATTGCAGGGCGTCGAGCAGGAAGCCGAATTTCTCGCGGCGCTCTTCCTCGCCGATGTTCAAGGCCGCGAACACCTTCTCCTGGATGGCTTCCTTGTGGATACGCACCGAACCGCCGCCGACTTCCCAGCCGTTCAACACCATGTCGTAGGCCTTGGACAGGGCCTTGCCCGGGTCGGTCGCCAGGTATTCCTCGTGGCCGTCCTTCGGGCTGGTGAACGGGTGATGCAGGGCGTCCCAGCGGCTTATTTTCGTCTCTGGGTCCTCGTTGAATTCGAACATCGGGAAGTCCACCACCCACAACGGCGCCCAGGCACGGCCGTCGACGTGGCCTTTCTCGTGGCCGATCTTGGCGCGCAGGGCGCCGAGGGCATCGTTGACCACCTTGGCCTTGTCGGCGCCGAAGAACAGGATGTCGCCATCCTGCGCGCCGCTGCGCGCGAGGATCTCGACCAGCGCGGCGTCGTGGATATTTTTGACGATGGGCGATTGCAGACCGTCACGTCCCTTGGCGGCCTCGTTGACCTTGATCCAGGCCAGGCCCTTGGCGCCATAGATCTTGGCGAATTCGGTGAGGCCGTCGATCTCGCCGCGCGACATCTCACCGCCTTTCGGCACGCGCAGGGCGGCGACGCGGCCCTTCGGGTCGTTCGCGGGGCCGGAGAACACCTTGAAGTCGACGTCCTTCATCACGTCGGTCAGTTCGGTGATTTCCAGGGTGACGCGCATGTCCGGCTTGTCGGAGCCGTAGCGATTCATCGCCTCGGCGTAGCTCATGCGCGGGAAGGCGGTCGGCAGTTCGACGCTCTGCGCCTTCTGGAACATGTCGCGGATCATGCCTTCCACCAGCGCCATGATTTCATCCTCGCCCATGAACGAGGTTTCCAGGTCCACCTGGGTGAATTCCGGTTGGCGGTCGGCGCGCAGGTCTTCGTCGCGGAAGCACTTGGTGATCTGGAAATAGCGGTCGAAGCCGGCCACCATCAACAACTGCTTGAACAACTGCGGCGACTGCGGCAGGGCATAGAACATGCCGTCATGCACTCTTGATGGCACCAGATAGTCGCGCGCGCCTTCCGGGGTGCTGCGGGTCAGCATCGGCGTTTCGATTTCCAGGAAGCCGTTGACGTCGAGGTAGTCGCGCATCAGCTTGGAGACGCGGTAGCGCAGACGCATGTTCTTCTGCATCGGCTCGCGGCGGAGGTCGAGGTAGCGGTATTGCAGGCGGATGTTCTCGCTGAGGTTCTCGTCGTCGATCTGGAACGGCGGCGTCAGCGAGGGGTTCAATACTTCCAGCGACTGCGTCAGCACCTCGACCATGCCGGTGGGCAGGTTGGGGTTCTCGGTGCCGGCGGGGCGGGCGCGGACCTTGCCGACCACCTTGAGCACGAATTCGTTGCGGGTGTCCTCGGCGGTCTTGAAGGCTTCCGGGGTGTCGGGGTCGATCACCACCTGCACCGTGCCTTCACGGTCGCGCAGGTCGATGAAGATGACGCCGCCATGGTCGCGCCGGCGCGAGGCCCAGCCGCACAGGGTGACAATTTGGCCGGAGTGGTCGGCGTTGACAGCGCCGCAGTAGTGAGTACGCATGAGGAATCCTGCTAATCAATAAATGGAGATCAATCGCCGGGGTAGTTGGCTACTTCCGACTTCATGGTGGGGGTGACGACCCCCATCGAAACGATGGCTTTCAGCGCGGTATCGACGCTCATGTCGAGCTCGATGGTTTCGTCTTTTCGCACGTAGAAATAAAAACCGTTGACCGGGCTGGGGGTGGTGGGAATGAACACCCCCACATGTTCCGCGTCGAGGTTTTCGCGGACCTCGCCGGGGACATTGGTCTGGAATGCCAGCGACCAGGCTTGCGGATGCGGATAGCGCACCAGCAGCACCTTTTTGAACGCCTGGCCGGAGCCGGAGAACAGGGTATCGGAGACCTGCTTGACGCTGCCGTAGATGGATTTCACCACCGGGATGCGCTGTAGCAGGCTTTCCCAGAACCGCACCATGCGCTGGCCGATCAGGTTGGCGGCGAACAGGCCGGTGATGATGATTACCAAGCCGGTCAGAATCACGCCGAGACCGGGAATATGCACACCTAGCCAGTAATGTGGCCGCCATTGTTCCGGTAGTAGCAGCAGGGTCTGGTCCATAGCCCCGAGCAGGGCGGACAACACCCAGATCGTGATGCCCAACGGCACCCAGATCAGCAGGCCGGTAATGAAATAGCGTTTCATTGAATTCCTGTGCGGCGTGAACAAAACGAAGGGCGGAGAAGCCTCTCCGCCCTGTTTCGTCGGGAGCCGGGCTCCCTGTTCACGTCAGTGGTGGTTAGCTGACGCAGGCCGGGCAGGCACCGGTGCCACAAGCGGGGGAGGGCGCTTCCGGTTTACTGCCGCTGTTTTTGAAATCGGTGGCGTAATAGCCGTTGCCCTTGAGATGGAAGCCGGCGGCGGTGAGTTGCTTGGCGTAGGTGGCCTGGCCGCAGGCGGGGCAGGTATCGAGCGGGCTGTCGCTCATTTTCTGCATGACATCATCTTCATGGCCGCAGGCGGAACATTTGTAAGCGTAGATCGGCATGGGGGGGTCTCCTGAACGCGAGAGTAGACGCAATTAGGCGCGGATTATATCAACGAAATCTTATATTTAGGCGATGAGGTGGCCTAGGTGGCGCCGGCCTTCCCCCGCCTCCTCATAAGTCCGTCCATCGCGGATGTGATAGATGCGCTTGAAGGTGGGGAGGTTCATTCGAATTCCTGGAAAAGAATGGGGCGCGAGATTGGCACAGGACGCGACGGTATCCCTACATCCAATCTTTCAGGCTCACGCCGATGCCGATGGATTGCTGACGGTGGTTGTAGTCGATGAGTGATTCGCCGTAACCATTGAAATATTGGACATAGCCATTGAGCCGGCCATGCAGCGGGAAACTCCAACTCGCCTGGATCGCGCCGCGGTTGGCTGTGCTTTTCAGGTTGTTGCGCAGCAACAGCGAATAAGTACTGCCGCCATCCTTGTAGATGGCCAGCAGGTCGCCGTTGCCCAGGTAGTCTTCGATATCGGGGTTGTCGTCATTGGCCGCGTCTTCCGGGATTCGATACCAGGGACGAATCAGCACAGCAAAGTTGCCACGTTCCAACCCAAACTGCGCGTATATCCGGTTCCAACTGCGCGACAGTCCTTCCGGGCGGCCGTTGGACTGATGCACCAGGCCAAGGTTGATGAAACGTCCTGTCAAACCCGCCAGGTCGTAGTTCGTGCGAAATACCAGCATCGCCTCCGGTTCATAGTTCGACTCGCGGAACGGCGAAGAACCATTGCTGTTGTACATCTGCCAATAGGATGTCCCGGTGAAACCCACCCATAAATCGCTGTTCGCATTGAACGGGCCTTCCACCGCCTTGGCCTTGAAGCTCAACTGGAATTTGGCCTCGATTGGCTCCAGGCCCTGACTGGATTGCAGCAAGGTTCCTTGCAACGGGGTGTTGTTGGGCGAGTCGCTGTACTTGACCGGAAGAAAGTAATTGGGGGCGTGGGGCTTGAGCCGGAAGGTGCCCTGCTTGGCGTCGTCATCCAGTTCCCAATTCTGCGATAACGGCGAAACCCGGCGTGCTTCAGGGGTTGTACGTTGCATCGCGATTGCCTGCATTGTGGGCCGCGATGGCATCTTCCCTGCCAACTGGTCGTAGCAAGCCAGCCGCTCGGCATCATTGCCGGTGGCGGCACAGGTTTGCCAATTGGCCAGCGGGGAGGCGTGCGCTCCCAGGCTCGGCAAGGCGCCACATAGCCATGCCGCCATGGCGGAAGCGATCAGTCGTTTGACCTGTTTCACTGTGCCGACGCGGCAAGGTCCGCCCGGAAAAGGGCAAAGGCGGTGGTGGCTGCCCGGAACAATCCCTCACGCGGATGCAGGCCTGCATCCGCCTTGAGTACCAGAGCCTGGATCATGGCGACGAAGCGCATGGCGGCGGAACGCGGATTGATGTCGGCTCTGATGGCGCCTTGCCGCTTGCCCCGTTCGATGATTCCGGAAAGGCGCGACACATAGTGGTCGATGACCCGCTGGATACGCCGCTGGAGACGCGCATCGCCGTCGCGCAGCCAGCCCAGCATGCGCCGGGGAACAGCGGGGTTGAGCGCGATGAAGGTAACCTGCGAATAGAAGGCGCGCTCAAGTTCCTGGAGCGTGTTTTCCCTGCCGGTGGGGGGCCGCTTCAGCAGACGCAACAACCTCCCGCGCACTCGCGCGATGAAGTGGGTCTGGGCGCCGTGACTGTCCTGTCGTAATTGCGGCAGCGTGTTCGCGCTGGCAGCACTTTCCAGATCGGCAAACAGGTAATAACGCGTGGTTTCCAGCCACTGCGCCAGATGTGCCGGCGCGAATTGACCGGTAGATTGGCCCATGTCGCTGTTCATCATCGCTCTCCTGTGCGCTCAACGCGTGCCATAGAAATGGTTCACGAATGGCTTGCGAAATTCACGGTGGCAGTCGTAACAGCTGGTCTGGAGTTTCTGGAAGGCCAGGATGACACCCGCGCCATCCCCGGCTTTGGCGGCCTTGCCAACCGCTTGCGCCTGGGCGTGGGTGTCACTGTCATGCGCCTTGTATTTGCCCATGTCACTGCCCACGAACCGCATGATGCGCAGTTTTTCGGCAAGCGGCGGCTGTGGGTGGTCGGCGATCAGCGGCGCGGTTTTTTCCACCAGTTCCCAGTCTTCACGGGAAATGCCGTCGGTGATGGTCTGCATGTTGCTGCCCAGGTCACGCATGACTTTCCGCAGGGCGAGCGGCTCGGCCGCTTGTGCGCCGGTTGCGCCGATGGCGGTGAGCGCCAGGCAAAGCGCGGCGGCGAGATGGAAGCGATATGGGTTGTTCATATGGAAGCCTCGTTGCTGGAAACGGAGGGGCGTGGTGAACGTATTTGCCCGCCACGCCGGCTGGTCACACTTATTGCGACACGATGATGCTGTCCTGCCCGGTCTGGCGGTTTTCCTGACGCATCTCGCGGTTCTGCTGCATGTCGCCGGATTGCGAGCCATCGCGGGTACGCGTGCGTGTCATGTCGCCGGACTGTGAGCCATCGCGGGTGCGAGTCCGGGTCATGTCGCCGGAACCTTGGCCGCCGCCCATGCTACCCATCTGGCCGGAACCCTGGCCGCCACCCATGCCGCCGCCACCACCGCCACCGCCGCGTGCTTCGGCGTCGAGGGTCATGCCGATGGCAAGAAGGGTGGCGAAGGCCGCGATGAGGGATTTGCTCTTGTTCATGATGAATCTCCTGTGTAGTGCAATCGATAAGGGATTTGCCGCCAACCTTCCTTGGCGGGTGCCAAGGCGGTTGGTGGAAAACAGTATTCCGCGCGGCCATTTCCCCGGAATTACCCCGCCGCCACAGCTTGTTTCAGGTTGTTTCGCGCTACAGGAGGGGCACGTTCCTTCAACGCAATTTGCGGCTACGGGCCGGTTGCCGGAGGGGGGAGTGAGTCACTTCACGGTGACCTTCATTTCGTCGCTGGACTTGAGGCCCTTGTTGTCGGTGACGGTGAGGGTAAGAACGACCACCGTGCCGGCGATGATGCTGACCACATCGTGAGGACACCCCGGCGCCGCCATCGGCGCTACGCTGTCGCCGGGCAACATCAGCTCTTTCAGATACCAGCGCGCGGGCTGACTGCGTCCCGCGACCAGCCACCCCCCATGGCCTGATACAGCGCGGTGGTGTCGGTCAGGCGCAGCGCCTGCGCCGCGACGAGGTTGATTCGAGTCTGCTGGGTTTGCTGCTGCGCGATGAGCAGTTCGAGATAGCTGGATGCACCCAGGGCATAGTGCTGTTGCACCAGCCGCAGTGCCTCCCGCGCGGCGGCATCGGCGGCGGCGTGAGAGGCCAATGCCTGGGCGTCGTGATCAAGCGCGCGCAGCACGTCGGCGACTTCGCGCAGCGCCTGCAGGACGGTTTGCCGGTAGTTGGCGGCGGCGGCGTCGAATCCCGCTTCGGCGGCGCCCACCTCGGCACGCAGGCCGGGATTGAACAGGGGTTGCGCCAACTGTCCCGCCAGGCCCCAAACCAGAGAGCCGCCATCGAACAGGCTGGCCGCGGTGAGAGCTTGGGCGCCGAGATTGGCGTTCAGTGCGATACGCGGATACAGCCTGGACACGGCCACCCCGCGTTGTGCGCTGGCGGCGGCGAGCAGGGCCTCGGCGGCCTGGATGTCCGGACGTCTACGGGTCAGTTCGGAGGGCAGGCTGACAGGCAATTCGTCGGGCAGGGTGAAGTCGGCCAGGGTGAAATGGGTCAAGGCGAGTTGCGGCAGGGTCGCCGTGCCAGGCGGCTGGCCGGCGAGCGTGGCCAATAGATGGCGATTCTGTTCCAGTCGCTGGCGCAACGGCGGCAGCCCGGCGCGGGTCTGTTCCACCTGGGTTTGCAGCGTCAGCACGTCCCGTTCGGAGGCCGCGCCCAGCATCAGGCGCTTGCGGGTCAATGCCAGGTATTCCTCCTGGGCAGCCAGGATGGCCGCGCTGGCCTCGATCTGCCCGGCCAGTTGCGCTTGAATGACGGCCGTGGTGACCAGGTTACCGATCAGGGTCAGGCGCGCCGCTTCGAGCTGGTAGCGCTGATGGTCGGTTTGCGCCGCCAGGGCTTCCAGCGCGCGCCGGTTGCCGCGGGCGAGGTCGAGGTCATAACTCACCGCCACGCTGGCGTTGACCAGGTTGTAGGTACGCTCACCCCCGGGCATGCCGGCGGCGGCATTGTTGGTGCCCTGGCGTTGCGCGCCGAGATTGGCGTTTGCCTGGGGGTATCGCGTAGTTCCAGCCAGTGCCTCGTAGTTGTGCCGGGCCTGGCGCAAGGTGGCCTGGGCGGCCTCCAGGGTGGGGTTGGCGCGCAGCGCCTCGTCGATGAGGGCGTTCAGCCTGGCCGAGCCGAACTGCCGCCACCACTGGGCAGCGATGGGCGCGCCCGCGACGAAACGTTGCGCGCCGCCCAGTGCTGTCGGCGCGGCGATAGTCTGTGCGGGCAAGGCCGAAACGGTATAGCCCGCCACATCGGGCACGGCGGGCGACTTGAAATCGGGGCCGGAAGCGCAGCCGGCCAGGAACGCGATGCCCAACAGGGGGTAATAACGATTCAACTTCATGGAACGGTTCGACTTCATGGAGCGATTCAACTTCATGGCTTCCTGCCCTCTGCTTTGTCTTCAAACTAACGGCCCTCGCCCGCTTCCTCGTGGGTACGTCCGTCGCGGATGGTGTAGATGCGTTTGAAGGTCGGGATGATTTTCTCGTCGTGGGTGACGACGATGATCGCGGTGGAAAACTGGCGTGCCATGTCTTCCAGGAGGTGGATCACGGTCAGCGCGCGCTCGCTGTCCAGCGGCGCGGTGGGCTCGTCGGCCAGGATCACCGGCGGCCGGTTGACCAGGGCGCGGGCGATGGCCACGCGTTGCTGTTCACCGCCGGAGAGTTGCGACGGCATGGCGCGGGCGCGATGGCCGACGTCGAGCGCCTCCAGCAATTCCAGCGCCCGTTTGCGCGATTCAGCATTGGGGCGGCCTGCAAGCATGGGCAGCAGAGCGACGTTGTCGGTCACGTCGAGGAAGGGAATCAGGTAGGGCGCCTGGAACACGAAGCCGATCTTGTCGCGGCGTAGCGCGCGCAGGTCGGGAATCTTCCAGGCGTCTTCATAGATGATCTGCTCGCCCAGGGTCATGCGCCCGGCGCTGGGTTCGATGACCGCGCCCAGGCACTTGAGCAGCGTGCTCTTGCCCGAGCCGGAGGGGCCGATCAGGCCGACAACCTCGCCCGGTGCCACCTGCATGTCCACGCCCTTGAGCGCATCGACGGCGGTATCACCCGCGCCGTAGCGCTTGGTCAGGCCTTCGATGCGGATGCCCTGGTTGTAGCGTTCTGACATGTTCTTATCCACCGATGGCCTCCGCCGGGTCGACCTTGAGCGCGGCGCGGATGGCCAGCACGCTGGCCAGTACGCAGATCACCATCACGGCGGCGAAACCGCGCGCCGCGTCACCCGCTTCAAGCAATACATATTTGGGGAAAAACGGCGCCCAGAAGGTGGCGGCGACCTTGCCCACCACGAAGCCGATCAGCCCGAGGCCCACCGCCTGTTGCAGGATCATCCCGGCGATGGTGCGGTTCTTGGTGCCGATCAGCTTCAACACCGCGATCTCGCGAATCTTGCCCAGGGTCAGCGTGTAGATGATGAAGGCGACGATGGCCGCGCTGACGATGGCCAGGATCACCAAAAACATGCCGATCTGCCGGGCCGAAGTGGCGATCAGCTTGGCGATCAGGATTTCTTCCATCTGCGCGCGGGTGAACACCGTCAGGCGCTGCCAGCGGCGGATGGGTTCAGCCACCGCCTCCGGGTCGAAGCCCGGTTTGATCCGCACCAGCACGGCGTTGACGAACGGGTTGACGCTTTGCGAGGCGAGCACCGCATCCAGCACACCCGGCACACCGGGCCGGTTCAGTGCCGGGTTTTCGGCGGTGCGGGCGCGTTGCCGCACGATCGCGTCGTTGTCCTTGAGGAACTGTGCTTCCTGCGCGTCCTTCAATGGCACGAACACCATGGGATCGCCGCCGGAAGACACCATGCGCCGGGTCAGCCCGACCACCCGGTATTCGTTGCGGCGGATGCGGATGCGTTCACCCAGCTTGAAGCCGGTGGCGATGTCGGCCACCGCCTCGTAGTGGCCGCGCGTGATCTGCCGGCCGGCGACGAGATAGCCGGGCTGGCCCGGCTCGCCAGGGCCGCCGGGCACGATGCCGACCACCATCGCGCGCACGTCCTTTTGCTCATGCTGTTGGCCTTCTCCGCCCGTCCTGCGCACTTGCATGTTCAGGTAGGTGATGTTGGCCGCGCGCGCCACCCCCTTCATGCCGAGGATGCCGCGATAAGTGTCGTCGTACAGGCTGGAGGACTCAGCATACGGCCCGAGGGTGTCCTGCTGCACCACCCACAGGTCGGCGCCGCTGTTGTCGAGTAACGCCTTGGCATCGTCCACCATGCCGCGATACACCCCGGCCATGGTCAGGGTGACGCCGATCAGCAGCCCCAGCCCCACCCCGGTGAAGACGAACTTGCCCCAGGAATGCAGGATGTCGCGTCCGGCCAGACTGATCACCGCGCCACCCCCGGCAGGCTATCCACCACCTTGAAACGGCTGTCAGCGGCGAGGGCGCGCTGGCTGTAGACCACCACGCGCTCTCCTCCCTTGAGCCCGTCGAGAATCTGCACACGGCCAGCGAGATCGGCCGCACCCAGTTTGACCGGCGCGAAGCGCAGGCTGTCTTCCTCGACCACGAACACGCCCAGTTGACCATTCAGTTGCCGCACGCTGGCGTTGCCGACCACCGGCCGCGCCGGCAATGCGGACAGCGCCACGGTCACCTCGGCCAACTCGCCGATCGGTGGTAGCGGGTTCGGCAAGGTATCGAACACCACCTTGGCCAGGCTCTCCTCGGTCACCGCATCGGCCATGGGTTCCACCCGCGCCACCCGCCCGGCGAGGCTTTGTTCAGCTTGCGAATGGGCAACAAAACTACGCGGCACGATGCCGGCGGCCAGCCCCTCGCGCAGGCCGGCGGTGCGCAGTTGATCGAAGCGGACGTTGATCCAGACGCTGGCCGGGTCGATCACCTCCACCACCGCCTGCCCGGCGACCACCGTGGTGCCGGGGTCGGCGGCGCGCACGCTGACCAAGCCGGCGACCGGGGCGATCAGACGCATGTTGGCGCGCTGCCGCAGCAGGCCATCGCGCTCGGCGCGGCTGCGCAGCAATTCCTGCTTGGCGGCATTCAGATTCGCGCGTGCGGCCTGCAATCCAGCCTCGGCGATCTGGCGTTCCTGGCGCTTGGCTTCGACCGCTTCTTCGCTGACGGCGCGTGCCTCCAGGAGTTTTTCATAGCGCTGCGCCTGGGTTTCGGCATAGCGCTTGCGCGCCGAGACATCCTGAATCTGGGCGGAGGCCACCAGCACATTGGCCTGGGCGCGCATCGACGCGGCTTCCAGGGCGCCGATACGGTCGTCGAGATCAATCGGGTCCATCTCGCCCAGCACCTGGCCCGTCCTGACCCGGTCACCCACCTGCACGGCGACCGACTTGACCCTTCCCGCGACGGTCGGGCCGATCTTGTAGGTGTAGCGCGCCTCCACCGTGCCGATGCCGAACAGGGCGGGGGCGATGGACTGGTTTTCCACCGTGGCCACGGTCACCGGTATCGGCGCCAGCGGCCCCGCGCGCAGACCAACATAGACAAACAGAGCGAGCAAAGGCAGCAGAACCCCGGCCAGTGCCAGCGTTCTGCCATGCGTCGACAGGAATTTCTTCATTTCGGGCTCCTCTCAAGTTGTTTGCCGGGCCGCTCGGGTGCTGTTTCCGAGCCGGGGGCACAGCTTATGCCGCGTTGGTAGATCGCGAAGACGCCGGGGGCGTCGCTGCGCATGCGTTCGATGTCGCCGGACAGCATGGACTGCATGACCAGGCCCTGGATGGTGCCGATGAACAATGTCGCGGCCGCCTGGGTATCCACTTCTGCGGCAATCTCACCGCTCGCCTTGCCCTGTTCGATCAGCGCGCGAATCCGTTCCGCGTAACGCTGGATCAGGGTCTGCGCCATGCGCTTGGCCGGGCTGGCGTCGGCGCGCTGCAATTCGCCGAACATCATCCGTGGCACACCCGGGTGTTCGATGACGAATCCGACATGGCTCATGAACATGGCCCGCAAGGCCTCGATAGGGGATTCGATGCCCCGCGCGGCGTGATCGATCCGTTTCAGCAGGCGATCCGCCATCCATTCCATGACCGCCTGCCAGATCGCGTCTTTCGACGGGAAGTGGCGAAACAGCGCGCCCTGAGTGACGTTCATGTGTTTGGCGATGGCCGCCGTCGTGATCTCGCTGGGGTTGATCGACCCCGCCAGCGCGACCACGGCCTCGACCGTCACGGCGCGCCGCTCGTCGGCGGGAAGGTGTTTGGAGTGCGTATCCATGGAAAAGCCATTAAAGATAGTAAACGGTTACTACCTTACGCCCATCCTCAATCTTGTCAAGCCACACCCACCCGGCGGCGGGCGAACCAGGCGATACCTGCCCACAACGTAGTGCGCAGCGTCATGGCGGCGACCGTGCGCGACTCGAACGGCGTGCCGGCCAGGATGAACAGGCCGAAGACGAGAAACACCAGGGCCGTGGCGGTCGCGATGGCCAGCGCCAGACGCGGCGCCCAGGGCTGCCTGGTCGCCAGGCCGGCCGCCGCCGTGACGTAGGCGAATCCGGCGAGGAAATTGAACCAGACGACGAAGGGCAGGATGTTGCCCGCCGCCTGGCGCATTGCCTCGTCGCCGAACAACACCCGGCCACCGCTGGCGATGGTGACCAGGCCGAAGGCCAAAGCGACGGCGGCGACGGCGTACAGGGCAAAGTACTCGCGAGTTTTGTTCATGCAATCTCCTTTGTGTGTGGCAATGCCGGTCAGAAGCGGTATTTGATGCCGACGGTCGTTGCGACCTGATCCTTGCTACCCCCGGCCGCCACGATGGGACTGTCGGCCGCGTCGCCAATCAGCCGCGTGTAGCGTAGCGAGGCAAAGCCGCCCCACTCTCGGCTGATCGCGTAATCGGCCGAGAGGCTGGCGCCGACCTGCTTGAAGCCCGATCCGGCGGCGTACTGGGCGATGCCGGAATTCGCCGACTGGGTCGCGTCGATGCCGTAGAAGGTATTCATGTAAGCCGTCGAGGCCCAGGCCGTGTCGAGGTTGGCGCGCAGACGCAAGTTCTGCGTGACCGGCATGCCGTACCCGACGGAAAGGTTCACCGTCGCGCCGCCATCGCCGTTCGAGACATCCTTGCGGACATCGGCCCGCGCCTGCCAGCCGTCCTTGCGGAAGCGGATAAAACCGCCGGCATCGAGGCTGTAATCGATATCGCCCAGGCCGGTGAGCGCGGCGTTGTCGTCCTCGTCGCGGCCTCGGCGCAGGGCCAGCAGCGGTCCGGCGCTGATGCTCAGGCCTTGTGCCGTCGTGTGCTGCCAGAGATTGGCGCCCGCCGTCATGCCGGTGAGAAAGTAAGTGTCACCGTAGAAGAGGTTGATGTTGGGCGTGAGCCGCGTTTTTCTTTCGTCCGCGCCCTCGTAGGCGGGCCGCACGCCCACCCCGAGGCCGAGGCTGCCATGCAGCCCCTCGGACTGGGCCGGCGGCAGGTTCTCTTCCGCCATCGCCGGCGCGGCGGCGAGCATCAGCAAGGCCAGGCTGGCGATGCTGGGGCTGGTCATTCGGGATAATTTCATGGTGCGCTGCCTCGTTCATTGGGGTGTGCGCATCATCGCGGCTGACCGTAACCACGCGATGTCGCTTCCGCGACAGCTTGTGCCAGGTTGTTTCGCGGCCAACCCGCCGTTTCGATTACGGGGTCGTTTCGGAAAACGGAAAAGCGTATGCCAAGGCCAGGCCAACGGCTATCCGGCCGCTGAGTGGGTCGCTACAGGTGGAGTGGAGCATCCATGCGGTCATGCAGGATGCGAACGATGGCAATGCCGTAAGTCGTGATGCGAAAGTAAATCATGTGCCGCTCAACACGCCGACGACGATAGCCGGGCCGGATGGGGTCACAGGCCGGTGCTGTCCTGGGTGACTGTGCCAACTCGGCAAAGGCCACCGTCAAGGTGTCGGTGTAGCGATTGGCCTGCTCTGCACCCCACTGCCGGCGGGTGTAAATCCAGATGTTTTCAAGGTCACGCTCAGCAGCGGGGGCAAGGCGATATTCAGCCATGCGCTGCCAGCATCCGCTGCTTGAACGCGCTCACATCGAAGGGACTCGGTTCGCCGCTGGCCTCGCCTTCAATCAGCGCGGCGCGTATAGCCTCAATCCCGGCGCTGCGCTCCTGTTCGCGACGGATGAGGTCGCGGATATATTCGCTGTCGTTGGTGTAGTGCCCGGCATCAATCTGCGCCTTGATCCAGCCATCCTGCTGGTCAGTCAAGGTGATCGTTTTGCGCACGGTTGCCATAGGGTGCTCCTGAATAAGCGTCAATAGTATGATTATTTCATACTATTGACTCAATGGCACACAAAATTGTGTGCTAGCCAAGCTCATTGGTCGTCTCGAAAGTCGCCGGATCGCTCTCCTTGGAGTGAGACCGGTTTTCGAGAACACCCACTCCACACGCCTCGATTCTTGAACTGATTAATAAAGTTCCCCGGCATCCTGCCGATAAAGCGGCAGGAATGCACACGCAAGGGGGAAAGATCAAGATGAAATCGGCAAATATGCGGGGGGGGGGGGTAACCCTGCTCACCCTGCCCAAGCGGAGAGCCTGGCCATGAACCCCGAAATCTGGCGCCATATTTTCGATGCCATCGACGCCCCGATCTTCCTGCATGACCAGGCATACCGGGTGCTGCTGGCCAACCGCGCCTATTGCCGCGAGGCCGGCGTCGCCGAGGCGGAAGCCTTGGGCAAACCCTACTACGAAGTCTTTCCGCGCGGCCGGGGCCCGCTGCCCGGATGCAGGGACACGCTGGCAAACGGCCATGCCGGCAACGAGGATGAGGTGAGCGTCGGGGGGAAGTGCTTTCTCTCCACGGGTTACGCGGTGCGCGACGACCAGGGCAAGCTGCTCTATGCCCTGCACATCCTCCGCGACATCACCGCGCAACGGCAGGCCGAGACGGCGCTGCGCCGTAGCGAGGCCGAAATCCGGCTGCTGCTGGACACACTGCCGCAGAAAATCTTCTACAAGGACCGGGATTCCGTTTACGTCTCCTGCAACGCGAGCTATGCGCGCGATCTGGGCATCCCCGCCGCCGAGATCAGGGGCCGCAGCGACCTCGATTTCTACCCGCAGGAACTCGCCGAAAAATACCGCGCCGACGACCAGAGGCTGATGGCGGCGTGCAAACCCGAGGACATCGAGGAGGCGTATCTCAAGGACGGCCAGGCGTGCTGGGTGCATACCGTCAAGACGCCGATGTGCGGCGAAAAGGGCGAGCCCGCCGGCATCCTCGGCATCTTCTGGGACGTTACCGCCTTGCGCCAGGCCCAGGCCCATCTCGTGCGCCTGAATCGCATGTTCCGCACCATCAGCCTGTGCAACCAGGCATTGGTGCGCAGCGAGAATGAATTGGCGCTGGCCGGCGCGATGTGTCGGGTGCTGGTCGAGGCAGGCGGCTATAGCACCGCCTGGGTGGGTTACGCCGAAACGAGTGAGGCCAAGCGCATCCGGCCGATGGCCGCAGTGGGCATCGATCAGGACGAGATCGAGAAAATGAACCTCACCTGGGAGGACAACGAGCGGGGGCAAGGGCCGACCGGTAGCGCTGTCCGCACCGGCGAGATCGTGGTATCCCAGGACGTCCTCAACGATCCGGCCTGGGCGCCCTGGCATGAAACGGCCGGGCGGCTGGGCGTGGCGGCTGCGGCCGCCTTTCCACTCCGGATCAACGGCCATGTGCTCGGCGCCATCGACATCTACAGCGCCGAACCTGATGCGTTCGCGCCGGACATGATCGAACTCCTGGCCGAGATGGCCGGCGACCTCGCCTTCGGCATCGGCAATCACCGCACCCGGGCCGAGCGCATCGGAATCCTGGAAAAGCTCGAACTGAGCCTCGACCATGCGGTCACCGCCATCGCCGCCACGGTGGAAATGCGCGACCCCTACACCGCCGGGCACCAGCGCCGGGTGGCGCGACTGGCGGCGGCGATCGCGCTGGAAATGGGGCTGCCGGCGCAGCAAGTGGAAGGGCTGCGCATGGCGGGGGTGGTGCACGACATCGGCAAGATCCACGTGCCGGCCGAAATCCTGTCCAGCCCGGCCAAGCTGAGCGCGGCCGAGTTCGAGATCATCAAGACCCATCCCCTGGTCGGCTACGACATCCTCAAGGGCATCGACTTCCCCTGGCCGGTGGCGGAGATCGTCTGGCAGCATCACGAGAAGCTGGACGGCTCGGGCTACCCGCGCGGCCTGAAAGGCGAGGAAATCCTGATCGAGGCGCGCATCCTCACGGTGGCGGACGTGGTTGAGGCGATGGCCTCGCACCGCCCCTACCGCCCCGGCTTCGGCATTTTTCCGACGCTGCAGGAAATTTCCCGCAACAAGGGCAAGCTCTACGACGAGCGGGTGGCCGAGGCCTGCCTGCGGCTGTTCATGGAACGGAATTACGAGCTGTAGGCCGGGTTCCGGAGCGGTAATGGGCTGCTTGCAGCTTTCGGTTGATGGTGCGGCGGCTGATGCCCAGGTGTTGCGCCAGATTCGTAGCCCGGATGCAGCGCAGCGGAATCCGGGGATTCGGAGCGTGCAATCCCCGGATTCCGCTGCGCTGCATCCGGGCTACCCATCCGAGCGGGGGAGCAACGATGAAACTCCGCATCAACTGGCGACGGGCTGAACAGTCACGAAAACCAAAAGAAAACCGCCACCTTGATGAATCGGGCGGCGGCGATGAAGGCGCGGTTCGCTCGACCGCGCGGCCGAGCCGTCTATCAGGCGGTCACAGACAGACTGGCGCCGCTGGCGTTGCCGCCGCCGAAGCCGTAGGCCTGTGCCAGATTCATGATCTCTCCTTGAAAGCCTGACGAACTGGTGGCTGTGGTGGGGTTGGCTCATCACAAGCAAAACGCTTGCATGTGATGAGTGGCGGGAACTTACTTCACGGTGACCAGGATTCCGTCGCTGGACTTGAGCCCCTGGTTGTCGCTGACCGTGAGGGTCAGCGTGACGACCGTACCAACACGAGCGCGAGGTGAGGCCGTGATGGTGGGCGTGGCGGTAGTGGCACCGGAGAGGATGCCGACCACCCCGGAGTTGGAACTGACCCAGGCATAAGCGGCAATCTTGCCGTCCGGATCAAAGGAGGACGTCCCGTTCAGCACGGTGCTGGCGCGGCGCGCCAGCGTGACATCGGCACCGGCGTCGGCAACTGGCGGAAGGTTGGCCGCGGGCGGGTTGCTGGTCGCGGTGAGGGCCGCTTGCAGGTTCAATCGACCACCACTGACCGACTTGCCGGCCAGTGCCGCGACCGGGTTCGAGGTGGCGAGCAGGGTGTCCTTGATTTGTGCGTGGGTCAGGTTCGGATTGAGCGCCAGCAGCAAGGAGGCAGCACCCGCCACGTGGGGCGTGGCCATCGAGGTGCCGGAGTAGGCGGCATAGCCGCTGCCCGGGACACTACTCAAGATGGCTTCGCCGGGTGCGCCCAGGTCCACACCGCGCGCGCCGTAGTTGGAGAAATAGGCGAGGCCGTCGTTATGGGTGGTGGCGGCCACCGTGATGATGTTGGCGTGCGTCAGCGCGGCCGGATAAGTCGGTGTCACGTCGATGTCCTGGGCGCTGTTGCCGGCCGCCACGGCCATCACGATGTTGGCGTTCTGCGCGGCGGTAAAGGCGTCGGCCAGCGCGCGCGAGTAGCTGCCGCCGCTCCAACTGTGATTCATGACCTTCGCACCCTGGCCGATGGCGTAATAAATGGCTTCCACGGCATCGGAGGTATAGCCGTAACCCTGTGCATTGAGAAACTTCAGGGGCAGGATGCGCGCCTGGCGGTTCACGCCGACAACCCCCTTGGCATTGTTGCCCAGCGCGGCGATGGTGCCGCTGACGTGGGTGCCATGCTGGTTGTCGTCGTAAGGGTCGTTGTTGCCGGCGACGAAATTCCAGCCGCGAGTGTCGTCGATATAGCCATTACCGTCGTCGTCTACCCCGTTGCCGGCGATTTCGCCCGGATTGACCCAGATATTGCTCGCCAGGTCCGCATGCTGGTAATCCACGCCCGTATCCACCACCGCCACCAGGACGGCGCCGCCCTGCAGAATGTCCCAGGCCTCGGGGGCGTCGATGTCGGCATCCACCGTTCCACCCGTCTGGCCGGTGTTGTGCATGCCCCACAGTTCAGCGAAGCGGCTGTCGTTGGGAATGCCCGCCGCGGACACTACCGGGTCTGGCTCCACCCATTCCACCCCGGGCAGGCGGGAAATGCGGTCCATCATCATTTTCAGGTTGGCGTCCCTGGCGAAATTCATCACCCGCCAGCGCTTGGCGATGGCTGCCTCCGGTTTGACGCCGGCACGCCACTTCCGCACTTCGCGGACCCCCAACTTGCCGGCCTGGCCATGTGCCGCGTCGGCATCGCCCTCGGAGTTGAATTTGACCAGCAAACGGCCAGGCGCATTGGCCGGGACCGGCGCCACGCCTTCCATGGCCTGGGCGCCGCCGGCGAACAACAGGGAAATGGCCGCCGCGAGCAACGCGGTTTTTTTCGAGCAAGGCTTCAGCATGATTGTTTCTCCTGGGAATAACGGATTGATTGCATTCAACTTGTGCTGCGTGGATCGTAAGCCATGACTGGCCGGTGAGGAAACGGATTTCTGGAAGGTGAAGTCAGCGACCGCGGCCAGGGCGTTCGATGCGTTCGACACGGCCTGGACGTTCGATGCGCTCCATGCGCTCGGGTCGTTCGACACGCTCAATGCGATCAATCTGTTCGGGCCGCTCGATACGGCCTTCCCGATCAGCTTTCTCCAGGGTCTGACGTGCCTCGTAACTACGGCCGTAGCGGCTGGCATGCGTGCCGTTCGTCTCGTCATCCGGCTGTGTGGTTCCGCTCGACGCGGCATGCGCCGTGACGGCGTAAAGACCGGCGATCAAGAGAACGAGGGTGAATTGAAAGATTTGACTGAATAACGTGCTCATGGCGGTCTGGCTCCAACGTGCTTGGCGCAAAGTATCCCGCGAGCGCCTTTCGCCCTGTTTACCCGGCCGACACAGGTTGTTTCAGGTTGTTTCGCCACGCCCGATGGCCGCGCGCTTGCCGGTAACATGGGGTATCCCCGCATTCCGGGCGGGGGGAGGGGGTGGCAGTGGCTGAGGCAACGACACAACGCATTCTGCTGGTGGACGACGACGCGGCACTGCGCGAACTGGTCGCCGAATACCTCGGCGCCAGCGGCTTCCAGGTGGAAGGCGTGGGTGATGGCGCCGCTTTTCGTGCCCGCATGGCGGCGCGAGGCGCCGACCTGGTGGTGCTCGATCTGATGCTGCCGGGCGAGGATGGCTTGAGCCTGCTGAAATGGTTGCGCGCCGATGGCGGCCCGCCGGTGATCATCGTTTCGGCGCGCGGCGAGGAGGTGGACCGGGTGGTGGGCCTGGAACTCGGCGCCGACGACTATCTGGCGAAACCGTTCGGCCCGCGCGAACTACTGGCGCGCGTGCGTGCGGTGCTGCGTCGCGGCAGTGCCGACAGCGCGGCGAAAGAAACGGGTGTGGCGTCCGGGGTGGCTACCGGGGTTGCTACATTCGGCCCCTTCCGGCTCGACCTCGCCACCCATGTCCTGGCGCGCGACGGCCGTGAAATCAACCTGACCTCCGGCGAATTCACCCTGTTGCGTATCTTTCTCGAACATCCCAACCAGGTGCTGACCCGCGATCACCTGATCACCCTGGTCAAGGGTTACGAACGCGCGCCCTTCGACCGCAGCGTCGACGTTCGGGTGACCCGCCTGCGTCGCAAGATCGAGCCGAATCCGGAAGCGCCGGTCTACCTGCGCACCATCTGGGGAGAGGGCTATCTATTCTCGCCGCGTGGCGAAAGCGCGCAGTGAAGCCGCATCAGTCCCTGTTTCGCCGCACCGCGTTGATCGTCGCGGCGGGTTTGCTGGTGTTTCAGCTTGCCTCCGGCGCGGCCATCTTCGTCTACCTCATGCAGCCGCTGGCTCAGCGTTCGGCCGACGATCTGGCCGGCCTGCTGGTGCTCTCCGCGCGAACCTGGGTGGAACTGCCGCCGGCCACACGGCCTGATTTCGAGGTGGAACTGCGGGTGAGCCATGGCCTGGAGATGCAACTGGTCAGTACGCCTCTGGGCGATGAAATCGGCCATCACCCCTATCTGAACTTCCTGCGTTCGGCGCTGCTCGCCCGCCTCGACCCGGAGAACTCGCCGCATGTGGCGGAAACCACGGACGGCCGTTTCCATGCGGACATCCGCATGGCCAGTCGCGTCTTGCGCTTCAGCTTCGCCAGGGAGTTGATCGCCCCGCGCCCGACTCACGCCCTGGCCTGGAGCATCGTCGCTGGCCTCCTGGTCACGCTGGCCACCGCCTGGCTGCTCGCGCGCCGAGTCAGCGCGCCGGTGGCGCGGTTGGCCGAGGCCGCGCGCCAGATCGGCGCCGGCGAGCGGCCGCCACACCTGCCGGAAGCGGGTGAGCAGGAACTGGCCGATCTGGCGCGCGTGTTCAACCAGACCGCCACTCAGCTCGCGGCGCGGCGCGAGAACCAGGGCACGTTGCTGGCCGGTGTCTCGCACGATCTGCGCAGCCCGCTCGGCCGCCTCAAGATGGCCCTGGGTATGCTCGCCGAGGAACGTGCTTCGCCGCTGATCGTGCGCATGGAGCGCGATGTCGCGGAAATGGAAAGCCTCATCGCCGCGCAACTGGAACTCGCCCGCGCCCAGGAGCGTGAGGAAGCGCAAGTCACCGACATCGACGCGCTGCTGGCTGAACTACTCGAAGCGGCGGAGGCGCGCTCGCCCGGGCAAACCCGGTTGCGCGCCGAGGCGCCGGTGTGCCGGGTGGCCATCGCCCCGCTGGCGCTACGGCGCATCATTACCAACCTGCTGGAAAACGCCCTGCGCTACGCCGGGCCGGGGCGCCTGCAACTGGTGCGACGGCGTTGCGCCGGCGGCCTGCTGATCGGTGTGCGCGATTCCGGGCCGGGCATCCCCAGCGAAATGCGCGAGGCGGTATTCCGCCCCTTCTTCCGCCTTGATCCCTCGCGCAATCGTGAAACTGGCGGCAGCGGCATCGGCCTGGCCATCGCCCGGCAACTGGCGGAAACCCAGGGCTGGAAAATCGCCGCCAAGCCGCGCCTGAAAGGCGGCGCCGGGTTCTGGTTGGCGATTCCGTTATCGGGTGGGGCATGGGGCCGTGATCGGCCCGTGTAGCGCCGGCATCCCTGCCGGCGTCCCTGCAAAAGCCGGCTGGAAGCCGGCGCTACAGAAAATCAGGTGGCCGCCGCTTCTTTCAGGCGCGGGTAATCGATCTTGCCGGTGCCCAGGGTGGGGAGTTCCTCGATTACCCGGATGCGGCGCGGCAGGGCGATTTCCGGGTGGCCGAGGCTTCTTGCCGCCGCCGCGAGACGGTCGCGGTCGAGCGTGGGGTCGGTGGTGAACAGGACGATGGCTTCGCCGCGGGTGGGGTCGGCTACGCTGGTGGCGGCATGGCTGGCGTCGGCGGAGGCGGCGCGGGCAATGGTTTCCACCAGTTCCAGCGAGACCATTTCGCCTGCCACTTTGGCGAAGCGTTTCAGGCGGCCGAGGATGGTCAGGTAGCCATCCGCGTCGAGTTCGGTGACGTCGCCGGTGTTGTGCCAGCCGCCGCCGGCGTCGGAAGCGGGGGGTTCCAGCAGCGCGGGGGTGTCGAAGCGGTAGTAGCCGGACATCAGGTTGGGGCCGCGTACATGCAGTTCACCACCGCGCGCGATGCCGGGGACGGGGAACAGCCGCGCCTCGATGCCGGGCAGCAGTTGCCCGACCGTGCCGGGGCGATGCCGGCCGGGATAATTTACCGCCAGTACCGGCGCGGTTTCGGTGGCGCCGTAGCCTTCGTAGATCTCGATGCCGAAGCGCTCCAGCCAGGTTTGCCGCACGCTTTCGGCCAGCCTTTCGGCGCCGGCGACGACGATCTTCATGCTCTTGAAGTCTTCGGGCGCGGCATTGCGGGCGTAGTGATGCAGGAAGGTGCTGGTGCCGAACATGACCGTGCACTGCTTGTCGCGCACCAGTTCCGGGATGACCTTGAAATGCAGCGGGCTGGTGTAGATCATCAGGCGGGCGCCGCTGACCAGGGCGATCAGGGTGCCGGCGGTGAGCCCGAAGGAGTGGAAGATGGGCAGGGCGTTGAGGATGGTGTCGCTGCTGCCGAACGGGAAGATGCGCATGATTTGCGCCACGTTGGCGAGCAGGGCGCGGTGCGAGAGCACGACGCCCTTGGGTTTGCCCTCCGAGCCGGAGGTGAACAGCACCACGGCGGGCGCCTCCGGGTCGCCGCGCGGCACGGCCCGGCGCGGGAAAGGCAGCGCCCAGGCGATCAGCCAGAGTTTGTCGGCGAGGCTGAACTGTTTGCGCAGGTCTTCCAGATAGAGCAGGCGCACGTCGCGCAGCGCCGCCACTTGTTCCACCAGGCCGGCCTTGTCGAGGAACAGTCGCGAAGTGATGATGGTATGCACCCCCGCCGCGCGACAGGCGTTCTGCATGCCTTCGCTTCCGGCGCTGTAATTGAGCATGCAGGGAATGCGCCGGAAGGCGGAGAGGCCGATCAGCAACGCCACCGAGGCGGCCATGTTGGGCATCAGCACGCCGACATGTTCGCCCGGCTCGCTGACCTTGGCGCTCAAACGGCCGAGGGCAAGCGTCATCTTGATCAGTTCGCCGTAGGAATAGCTGCCCGGCTTCATGTCTTCCCAGCGCCCCGGCGTGTCGCGGCCGTGGCGGTCGGCGGCGTCGAGCAGGGCGCTGAACAGGGTGTCGCGGGCCTGGTAGGTGAAATCGTTCATGGGGTGGCTCCCAAAAAAAACGTGAGGTGATGCGGTTCGCTGTGCTCACCACATCCTACGAGGCTACGGGGCTGGTGTAGTTTCCCATTAAAGTTTTATTGTCGTCTGCCGATACCCACAGCGAAACCCGGTTGGCCCGTGGGGGCGGCCGGATAATTGACGAGGTTGCCATGTCGGATTTGTTGAGACGCATTGATGCCCGCACCAAGCTGGCGGGGGCGAACAAGCTGGAAATCCTGCTGTTCACCCTGGGTACGGATATGAATACCAGCCGCAAGGAAACTTTTGGCATCAACGTGTTCAAGGTGCGTGAGGTGATGCGCATCCCCGCGATCACGCGGGCGCCGGACATGCCTTCAGCGGTGGAAGGCATGGTTTCCTTGCGTGGTGTGCTGGTGCCGGTGGTGGACCTGGCGAAATACATCGGCATTACCACCGAGGCGCCGCCGGCGATCATGATCGTGACCGAGTACAACGGCCATACCCAGGGCTTCCTGGTCGGTGAGGTGGATACCATCCTGCGCCTCGACTGGGCCGAGATGCGGGTGCCGCCGGCCATGCTGACCGCGCAGATGGGCGGGCTGGTGACCGCGGTGACGGAACTCAAGGACAGCCGTCTGGTGATGATGCTCGACGTGGAAAAGATCCTTGCCGATACCGCACAGATCGACGACAGCCACCTCTTCGCCAATCTCGCGCCGATAGACAAGCCCAACCGCACCGTGTTCTTCGCCGACGACTCCACGGTGGCGCGCAAGCAGATCGAACGCACGCTGGATGCGCTGGGTATTCGTTACATCGCCACCATCAACGGCCGCCAGGGCTGGGAGGAGTTGCGCCGCATCGCGGCGCAGGCGGAGATGGTCGGGCGGCCGGTATCGGATTTCATCCAGATCGTGCTGACCGATGTGGAAATGCCGGAAATGGACGGCTACGTGCTGACCAAGAACATCAAATCGGACCCGCGTTTCGCCGGGATTCCGGTGCTCATGCACTCGTCGCTGTCTTCCGAGGCCAATCGCCAGTTGGGTATTTCCGTGGGTGTGGATGAATATGTGCCCAAGTTCGAGCCGCACCGCCTGGCCGAGGTGCTGGGCCGCCTCATCAAATAATTGAGTAAATAACCGGGATACAACTCATGAATCCGCTGGAACCGACCAAGCTGATGGATTCCATCGATGCCCGCACCAAGCTCGCGGGCTCCAACAAGATGGAGTTGCTGCTGTTCTCCCTGGGGACGCACGAAACCTTCGGCATCAATGTGTTCAAGGTGCGCGAGGTGTCTCCGACGCCTCCCATCACGCTGACGCCCAACATGCCGGCCGGGGTGGAAGGGGTGATTTCCCTGCGCGGCAGCATCATCCCGGTGATTACCCTGGCGCATTTCATCAAGCTGGAAGGCGCGCCGCAGGGCATCGGCGAAACCATGATCGTCACCGAGTTCTCGCGCCATACCCAGGGTTTCCTGGTGGATAGCGTCGACCGCATCATCCGGGTGGATTGGGACAAGGTGAAGCCGCCGGAAAACATGCTGGCCGGCCAGGACGGCATGATCACCGCCATCACCGAACTGGACGATGGTCGCCTGGTTTCCATCCTTGATGTCGAGCGGGTGCTGGTGGAAGTGCTCGGCGAAAAACCGGTGCCGACCCTGCCAAGAGTGGAATCTGAGCGCGAACTGACGGTGTTCTTCGCCGACGATTCCGTGGTCGCGCGCAAGGAAATCGTCTCGGTGCTGGACAAGATCGGCGTGAAATACATCCAGGCCAACGACGGCCTGGAAGCCTGGGACAAGCTGGTCAACATGGCCAAACGCGCCACCGCCGAACACGGCAGCCTGAACAATCAGATCCAGCTCATCCTGGTGGACGCGGAAATGCCGGAAATGGATGGTTATGTCCTGACCCGCAACATCAAGTCGGACAGCCGCTTCGCCGGCATCCCCGTGGTCATGCATTCCTCGCTGTCATCCGAGGCCAATCGCACCATGGGGCAGCGCGTGGGCGTCGATGCCTATGTCGCCAAGTTCGACCCGGCGGTGCTGGCGGAAACCTTGATGGCGTTTTTGCGGCGTTGACATGAAACAAGCGCGCGTTGTAGCGCCGGCGTCGCGCCGGCATCGGGGGCCTGATCAGTTGAACGAAGCCGGCGAGACGCCGGCGCTACAAGTGCTGGCCTCGCCGCCTTGCCCCTTAGTTAGAATCCGGCAATTACTCCGATAACGAGGACCACACATGGCCGACAAGAATCTCAAGTTTCTGGTGGTGGATGATTTTTCCACCATGCGCCGGATCGTGCGCAATCTGCTGAAGGAACTGGGCTACACCAATGTCGACGAGGCCGAGGACGGCGTCGCCGCTTTGCAGAAACTCAAGGGCGGCAACTTCCAGTTCGTCGTCACCGACTGGAACATGCCCAACATGACCGGTATCGAATTGCTCAAGGCGATTCGCGCCGAGGCCACCCTGAAGCATCTGCCGGTACTGATGATCACCGCCGAGGCGAAGAAAGAAAATATCATCGAAGCCGCGAAGAGCGGCGCCTCCGGTTACATCGTCAAGCCCTTCACCGCCGGCACGCTGGAAGAGAAGTTGGGCAAGGTTTTTGAAAAATACGGCATGTGACCCGGACCGAAGGACAACAAGAGGAACCACGATGAGCGACGACTCCCCGGAACTGGAAGCCCTGTTCGACAGCATCGCAAGCGCGGCCGAACCCGAGCCGGCCAAACCGGAACCGAAAATATCCGACACCCCGGAACTGGAAACCCTGTTCGACAGCATCGCCCTGGCGGTATCGCGCGAAGGGGCCGAGACCGGGGAAGGCGTTTGCCCCGAGCGCGTGTTCTCGCAACTGGGCCAGATGACGCGCGGTCTCCACAACCTGTTGCGCGAGCTCGGTTACGACAAGGCGTTGGGTCAGATGGCCCAGGAAATGCCGAACAATCGTGACCGCCTCAACTACATCGCCGCGATGACCGCGCAGGCGGCGGAACGCACCCTCAATGCCGCCGAGGTGGCGCAGCCGATTCAGGAAAAGCTGGGCGGCGGCGCCCGCGACCTGTCCGGAAAATGGGACCGCATGTTCGACAAGCAGCTGGGCGTGGAGGAATTCAAGGCGCTGGTGAGCGACACCCGCGCCTACCTGAAAGCGGCGCCGGCTCAGACCGAGGCGACCAACGCGCAACTGATGGAAATCATCATGGCGCAGGACTTCCAGGACCTCACCGGCCAGGTCATCAAACGCATCCTCGACGCCGCGCAGAACCTGGAAAGCCAGTTGCTCTCGCTGCTGATCGAGACCACCCCGGAAGGGATGCGGCAATCGGTCGATCCCGGCCTGCTCAATGGCCCGGTGATCAACGCCAGCGGTCGCAGCGACGTGGTGACCAGCCAGGAGCAGGTGGACGACCTGCTGGAAAGTTTGGGGTTTTGATGATGCCATTCGTAGGTTGGGCAAAGCGCAGCGTGCCCAACATCGCGGCGGATTGTTGGGCACGCTTCGCTTTGCCCAACCTACGGTAATTTGCTTCCGGCCAGCCCGGATGAGGAGAGAAAAATGAGTGACTTCGCCGGAATGGAAGAGCTGTTACAGGACTTCCTCATGGAGGCCGGGGAGCTGCTGTCCCAGGTGGACAACAAGCTGGTGGAGCTGGAAAAGCGGCCTGGCGACAAGGAATTGCTCAACGACATCTTTCGCGGCTTCCACACCATCAAGGGCGGTGCCGGATTCCTCAATGCCGAGAACCTGGTGGCGCTGTGCCACCGCACAGAAAATCTGTTCGACAAGCTGCGCAACCTCGAACTCAAGCTGTCACCGGAGTTGATGGACATCATCATGGCGGCCACCGGCAGTGTCCGCGACATGTTCGGCGCGCTCGCCCAGGCATCGCAGCCGCAAGCCGCCGATTCCGCTCTGATCGCGCGGCTGGAGGCCGCGTTGCATGGGCAGCCGGCGGCCGTGCCCAAGCCGGTTGCTCCCAGCCCCGCCGTAGCGCCCGCCGCCGCGCCGGCGCCGATAGCGCCCGCCGCGCCCGCCGCCGGGGATGACATCAACTGGGACGTCTTGCATGCCGTCCTCACCGGCGCCCCCATTCCCCAACCCGCCGCGCCGGCGGTGGTCGAAACCGCCCCGGCGCCGGTTCAGGCTTCGGCGCCACCCCGTCCGGCGCCGCCGCAGGATCTGCCGATGCCTTCCCGCGCCGCCAGCTCGCCGCCGCCGCAGAATCTGCAAAAGGAAACCACCATCCGCATCGACACGGTGCGGCTGGATCAGGTGCTCAACCTTTCGGGCGAGATCGGCCTGACCAAGAACCGCATCGCCAACCTGAAATCGCAGATCGTCCACGGCAAGATCGACCAGGAGACCCTCAAGGCCCTGGATATCGCCGTCAGCCAGCTCGACCTGCTGGTGTCCGACTTGCAGAACGCCGTCATGAAGACGCGGATGCAGCCCATCGGTCGCCTGTTCCAGAAATACCCGCGCCTGGCGCGCGATCTGGCGCGGCAACTGGGCAAGGATGTCGAACTGGTGCTGTCCGGCGAGGAAACCGAGCTGGACAAGACCATGATCGAGGATCTCAACGATCCGCTGGTCCACCTGGTGCGCAATGCCGTCGACCACGGCATCGAGAGTCCGGAGGAGCGCGAGGCCGCGCACAAGCCGGCAAAGGCCATCGTCACGCTGTCGGCCAGCCAGATGGGTGACCATATCTACATCGAGATTTCCGACGATGGCAAAGGCATGCGCCCCGACGTGATCCGGCGCAAGGCGGTGGAAAAGGGCGTTATCGACGCCGAAGCCGCGAACGGCCTCGACGACCGGCAAAGCCTGCATCTGGTGTTCCTGCCCGGCTTCTCCACCAAGGATGAAATCTCCAGCGTTTCCGGCCGCGGCGTCGGCATGGACGTGGTGCGGACCAACATCAACAAGCTCAACGGCAAGATCGACGTGGTCTCGGTGCCGGGGCAGGGCAGCACTTTCACCATCTCCCTGCCGTTGACGCTGGCGATCCTGCCGGTGCTGGTGGTGCGGCTCAACAACCAGTCGTTCGCGGTGCCGCTGTCGATGGTGCGCGAGATCATCCCGATCAAACCGAAGGAAGTGCAGCGCGTTTCCGGCCGCGCGACCATGGTGGTGCGCGAGGAAGTCCTGCCGATCCGCAGCCTGGCGCGGATGATCGGTTGGGAGGCGCAACACGCGCCGGCGTTCGGGGTGTTGATGCACGCCGCCGAGACCACCTTCATCCTGGCGGTGGACGGTTTCGTCGGCCGCGATGACGTGGTGATCAAGCCTCTTTCGGATATCAAGCCGAAAGGCATCGCCGGCGCCACGCTGTCTGGTGACGGTTCTATCGTGCTGGTGCTGGATATGGAAGAACTGCTCTCCAATGTGCAGGCCGATACACCGATGAGCCTGTTCGCGAAAGCATGAGCGCCAACGCCTACATCGCCCGGCAACCCATCGTCGATGCCGAGCATCGCCTGATCGCCTACGAACTGCTGTTCCGTCATTCCGCCCACGCCCAGCGCGCGCACGTCGAATCGGACGTGGATGCCGGCATCGCGGTCATTTCCAATACCCTGTTCAACATGGGCACGGAATGGCTGCTGAAGGGCAAGCTGGCCTTCGTCAACATGGAAGCCCCGATGTTGATGAGCAGCTTCTCGACACTGCTGCCGAAGGACAACGTCGTGATCGAGGTGCTGGAGACGGTGCGCGTCACCCCCGAGGTGCTGGAGCGGTTGCATGAGCTCAAGGAAGCCGGCTACAGCTTCGCGCTGGACGACTTCAACTACCTGCCGGAATCGGAGTCGCTGCTGCCGCTCGCCAGTTACGTCAAGCTGGATGTGCAGGCGCATAGCCCCCAGGATCTGGCGCGGATGGTGCATGCCATCCGCCACTATCCGGTCAAGCTGGTGGCGGAAAAGGTGGAAACGCCGGAACAGTTTCGCCATTGCCGTTCGCTCGGTTTCGACTATTTCCAGGGCTATTACTTCGCGCGCCCGGAAAATATCGTCACCCGCGTCATCAATCCCACCCAT
The DNA here is from genome assembly GCA_030653935.1 of Pseudomonadota bacterium. Lineage (GTDB taxonomy): Bacteria > Pseudomonadota > Gammaproteobacteria > Burkholderiales > Thiobacillaceae > PFJX01. Next base: position 54,370 of record JAURYL010000087.1, on the reverse strand, counting down.
GCCACCGTCCTGCAACTCATGGAAAAGGTGCGTACGGACGCGAATCTTTCCGAGCTGGAAAACCTGTTCAAGAAAGACGTCGCGCTCACCTTCAAACTGCTGCGCTACATCAATTCAGCCGGGTTCGGCCTGTCCTGCGAGGTGCAGTCGATCCGCCACGCGGTCAGCATCCTCGGCATGCAGCCGCTCTACCGCTGGCTCAGCCTGCTCCTGGTCACCGCCGGCAGCGGTCCCACCGCGCCCACTCTGGCGCGGACCGCCATCACCCGCGGGCGCTTGTGTGAATTGCTGGGCAAGGAGGACCTGCCGCGCAACGACCAGGACAACCTGTTCATCGTCGGCGTCTTCTCGCTACTACCCGCCCTGCTCGAAATCACGATGGAACAATTGCTCGAACGCGTGGTGATCCCGGATTCCTTCGCCGACGCGCTGCTCCAGCGCAGCGGCCTCTATGGGCCTTTCCTGGCACTGGTGGAAGCGGTGGAAAGCGGTGAGCTGGCGCGCCTGGAAGAACTCAGCACCTCGCTCATGCTGACGCCCGCCCACGTCAACGAAGCACACATGCGGGCGTTGGCCTGGGTGGAACAGTTGGGAATCGATTGATTTCGGATTTCGGATTTCGGATTTTTCTCGCGCGGCGGCGCCGCGCCGCGACTGGTTCCCACGCTCCAGCGTGGGAGCCAGTCTTGGACGCTCCAGCGTCCAGACCACCGCGACGCTGGAGCGTCGAAAAGCGGTTCCCACGCTGGAGCGTGGGAACCAGGGTTAAATCCGAAATCCGAAATCCCTACAGCATCTCCGCCGTCATCGCCGCCTTGATCACGGTTTGCGGCATTTCGCCGCGCACCCGGTTGGTCAGCCAGATCAGCCCGCCTTTCTTGAGGCTGAGGGGGCGGGTTTCGCCGAACAGCAGCAGGCTGGCCGCTTCTCCCAGGGTGGGCTGATGCCCAATCACCAGCACCGCGCCGGAAGCGTCGGGCCAGCCGGCAGCCGCCAGCAGATGCGCGGCCTCGGCGCCTGGTACCAGGAGTTTGTCCACCTTGTAGTCGCGTTTCAGGGCGTCGGCGGTTTCGCGGGTGCGCTTGGCCGGGCTCGCCAGAATAAGCGTGTCCTTGGGCAGTTGCGCATTCAGCCAGGCAGCCATCCGCTCGGCCTGTTTGCGGCCCTTGCTGGTCAAGGGCCGCGCCATGTCTTGCTCGCCGTCCTGGGCGTCGGCGTGGCGCCAGAGTATCAGGTCCATTGTCCTATCCGGTTGCGATGAAAAGCCCGGCAGCTTAGCGGCTGCATGTGACCGGCTTGTGACGCGAATCAGTTTTTATCGCCATTGAGAAAGCCCCCCAGCAGCCCGCCTTCGCCGACCTGCTTGTTGCCGGCCTGCGGCGCCGCCGCGAGAACGCGATTGGCCAGGCGCGAGAACGGCAGCGATTGCAGCCAGACCTTGCCGGGGCCGGTGAGCCGCGCCAGGAACAGCCCCTCGCCGCCGAATAGCGCGGTCTTCACATTGCCGACGAACTGGATGTCGAAATCCACCGAGGGTTGCAGGGCGGCGACGCAGCCGGTATCGACCCGGAGGGTTTCGCCCGGCGCCAGGGTCTTTTCCGCGAGGGTGCCGCCGGCATGGAAAAAGGCCATACCGTCGCCTTCAAGCTTTTGCAGGATGAAACCCTCGCCACCGAAGAAACCGACGCCGAGGCGGCGCTGAAAGGCGATGCCGAGGCTGACGCCCTTGGCCGCGCACAAAAAGGCATCCTTCTGGCAGATCAGGGTGCCGCCGGCTTGCGCCAGATCGACCGGTACGATCTTGCCGGGGTAGGGCGCCGAGAAGGCGACGCGGCGCTTGCCTCCGGCTTGATTGGAATAGACGGTGGTGAACAACGATTCACCGGTGAGCAGGCGCTTGCCGGCGCCCATCAGCTTGCCGAGCAGACCGGACTGAGCGGCGGAACCGTCGCCGAAAATGGTCTCGAATTCGATGCCGTCCTGCATGAACATCATCATGCCGGCCTCGCCGATGGCGGCCTCGCCGGGGTCTAGTTCGACCTCCACATACTGCATGTCGTCGCCGAAAATGTCGTAGTCGATTACATCCATAGCCATGATTTGCTCCTGTGGATTGGCTTGTGCAGGCCGCTCAGATAAACAGTCGTAGGTTGGGCAAAGCGAAGCGTGCCCAACAACCCGTCGCCATGTTGGGCACGCTTCGCTTTGCCCAACCTACCTACGCTTCGGTGAGATTTTCGGCAGTGGCCACCGTGCGTGCATCAGATAGGCAGAAAGACGAATGAAGCCACACCCTGGAGGGTGCGCGAGATGGCGCGGTTGCCGCGATCCTCGATGAGCAGGGCGATCAGATCCTGGTCGGCGATGAGCTTGCCGAATTCGCGTTCGAAGCTGAGATTGGGGATGTCGCCATCCAGTGTATTGCTGACCAGATACCTGGCCCCGGAGGGCAGTTTGGCGTTGGACAGCTTCCACACCGCGACCTCGATGTTGCGGGCGCTGTTGTAGAGCTTCTGCGCGGAGAGCTCTTCGGTGACGTAGAACTGGCTCTTGTGGTTGTAGGAGGCCATCACCATGCTGGTGAGCGCGCTCATGAAGGCATAGACGCGATCACCGGTGTAGCCCTCCAGGAAGGTGAGCTTGAAACTCTCCTCCCAGTTGAGTTTGGACAAATGCGACTGTGGCCATTTCGGCACTTCGTCGAACAGACGCGCGGTCGCCGCCTCGACCGATTCCATGCCCGCCTTGCGGTATTCCTGCGGGTTGCGTTTGTAGAGTTTGTCGGTCAGCACTTTGAGGCTTTTCAAGGCTTCGCGCTGGGCCAGTTCACTGGCGATGTCGATGTCGCTTTTCGCCAGGTTGCCCACGGAAAACTCGCGTGCGCTGTTGCTGCCGTCCTTGCGCTGAATGTTCTGGCCGGCACAGCCGCCAAGCAGCAGGAGAGCCAGGAGGAAGAGGGGGATGCGCATGGGAGCTGTCTCGATGCCGGTAACGGGGGCATTGTAGACCAGCGATGTGACGCTTCCCGCCTTGGCGCACAAACGAGAACGGCGCCTCGCGGCGCCGTTTACGTTCAACTTGTTATGGCCTTGCCGATCAGTTGTAGGTGTAGACCACGCTGTAGGGGACGTTCATCGCAATCGGGTTGACGATGGCCAGCGTCGCCGAGACATTGCCGACCGAGCCGTTGTACGAGCAGCTGTTGATCGTGAAAGTGCCGACCGCGCCGAGCGCGTTACTCAGCGAAGTGCTGGAGTTGCTGGTCATGTCGGCGCAGAACTCGGCCTGGGTGGTGGGCTTGGTGACGCCGTTGATGTTGATGTCGGCTGCGGCCACGCCACTGATCATGATGCTCAGGGTCAGGCTGCCGGCCGCGCCGCCACCGCCCGCCGGGGCGCTGATGGAGCCGGAGAAGGTGTCGTTGGCGAACAAGTCAACATGGCCATCGGCGAAGTGGACATAGAGCACGGCGCCGTACAGACCCGCCACGTTGTCGACGCAGATCGACGTAGCGGTTTTCGCCTGGCCGTTCAACGTCAGCACGCCGTTGGCGTCGAATGCGGCGGTGCCGGCGCTGGGGGTGAAATTGCCGGCGCCGTCGTCGGTGTAGAGGTCGCCGGTGTAGTTGCCGGCAAAGCTGGTCAGTTCCTGCGCGCTCGCCGCGTGCACGGCGTTGGGTTGGAACAGGCTCGTGTCGCAAGTCAGGACGCCGGCGCCACCGCCGCCGCCCGCATTGCCACCGCCAATGGTGAAACCGGCGATATCGATGTTGATGTTGAAGTTGAACGGATTGCCGCCGACGTTCATCGTGATCGTATTGCCAGCAATAGTCAGGCCGCTGATCAAATCCAGAACCGCGTCGAGGCCCTGCTGGTTCGGCACGAAAGCGGTGCGCAAGAAGTCGAAGTTGGCCGGGGTCAGGCCCGCGTCGGTGAATTGTTGCTGCAAGTTGGCGTTGATGGTCGCCTGGGCTTGCAGCAGCCAAGCTTGCATTGTGGCTAGTTGGTCAGGGTCGACATGCGCGTTCCAGTTCGCGAACATGCCGGCCAAGTCGACGGGCGCACCGCCTCCGATCCTCTGCCGCAGCAGTTCAACGGCCAGTTGGGTCAGGGGGGTGATGTTGAAGATGCCCGTCACACCATCCGCGAGTGAGTAAAGGATGATGCCGGCGTCGTTGCCGCTCCCCGTGGCGCGCAGGATGAAGGGCGGCGCGAGCCCGGTAGTGTCGATCGTAAAGGCGCCACCCGCGAGAATGGGCTGATTACTTCTGACGACCCCATTGGCATCCACTAGTTCGATCGTGCCGGTCAAGGCCGCGCCGGTCGCGGCCGTGCCGCTGATCGAAGTCGAGGCCGTGCCACCGTCGCCGCCGCCACAACCCGTCAACACCACGGCCAAGGCCAGCAGGCTCAGCCAGCCTTTGAAAATATCAAGAAAAGTACGCATAAGATCACCCCTTGCCAGAAGAGCCCGTGAATCGAGCTCGGTGGAACGTCAGGACGATCATCGTCCCGGGAAAGGCCGGCTTGCCGAGAGCAAGCGTCCATGGGGCGAATCTAACGGGGGGACGATAGAGAGGTAATCCCCTGTTCAGGGGGGGGAGGGCTTGCCGGCTTGCTCAGGCCAAACCCATATTGCGCGCTGTCAGCGCCGCCTCGGCGCGCGAGGAAACGTTGAGCTTGCGGTAGATTTCCTTCACGTAGGAGGGCACGGTGTTGACGCTGATGTTGAGCAGACGCGCCACCTCCGCCGTGGTGAGGCCACGCGCGATCAAGCGCAAGACTTCGGTTTCGCGTTCGGTGAGATTGGTGGCGGGCTCCGGGATGACGTGGAAGTGATTGAGCAGTTTGCGCGCCACGGCCGGCGACAGGGGTGGCCGGCCGGCGATGATGCCTTGCAGCAGTTCGGTGATCGCTTCCTGGCCCTGGTCCTTCAGCAGATAGCCCTGGGCGCCGGCGCGCAGGGCCGGGAAGATGTGCTGGTTGTCGTCGAAAATGCTCGCCACCACGCACACACATTGGGGGGCGCGCTGGTTGAGTTCGGCGATGAAGTCGACGCCGTTGCCGTCAGGCAGGCCCAGGTCGACGAGGGCGATATCCGGCGCCGGGTGGCCCCCGATCCAGGCACGTGCTTCCGCCAGGCTGGCGGTCGTGGCGACTTCGATACCCGGGAAACTGGCGGCCACGGCGCGGGCGAGCCAATCGCTCGCCTCGGGTACATCCTCAAGTAATAGACAGGTTTTCATAATGTCCTCCTGGGGCAGAAAATACCCGCATTCATGTCTTGTCGACATCCCCGAATCAGGGGGAAAGAAGGAAAAAAATAATGCCCCGTCCTCCTGTTGGTTTGTCTCGTCCTGTCCTCGGTTTTATCACGCTGCTCGCAGCCCTTCCCGCCAACGCCCAGGATCTCGCCGCGCCGGGCGCTTTTGGCGCCGACATGTTGCCCAGGGCGCGCGCGGCGGTACGCCTGGAAACGCGGGGCATCCGGGCGAGCGAGGAGTTCGGCCGCGACGGCGAGCGTCGGGCGCTGGGCTCGAATTACGACGGTCTGAACCTGAACGCAGCGCTGTTTCCTGCATTGGCGCCGCTGGGGCCGGGTGCCACTCTGGGCACGACCGATCTGTCTTCGCGCATGAGCGGCCAGCAGACCCGCCTGACCATCGGCTACGGCCTGGCCGAGGATGTGACGGTGGGCTTCCAGGTGGGCTACGGCGTCGCGGAGAATCGGGTCGAGGTGTCTGTCTCCGGCTCGAACCTGGGTGCCACCGGCCTTCCATCTCCCCCTTTCCTGCCGCTGGCCCTGCTGCCACCCGGCACGCCCGCCACCGGCGCCGAGGAGGTGCAGGCGCTGCTTACCGGTACTTACGGCTACAAACGCGTGCAATCGAGCTCCTGGCACAGCCCGCTGGACCCCTTGATCGGTCTGCGCTGGCGCTTCGACAAGGGCGAACACCACGCCACGGTGTTCGCGCCCAGCCTGCGTTTTGGTGTCGCCAAGGAGGCCGATCCCGACGATCTGATGCAGATGACCTTGGCCGACAGCACCAACGACATCCTGCTCGGCGTGCTGCACACCCGGAAATTGTCCGAACGCTGGGACTTGCTGCTCTCGGCGCAATACACCATCCAGCTTGCCGACCACGTGACCGCGCGGGCGCGCTCGGAAAACGAGTTGCTGGTGCCGGCCAGCCGCCGCGAGCGCCTGCGCCGCGACCGCACCGACCCCATTGAGTTCACCGCCGAGGCCGGCTATTCGCAAGGCCCCTGGCGGTTTTCCGGGCGCCTGGAATATGCGCGTGGCGGCCGCGACGACTACCACTCACCCAGCGGGCAGGATGTCTCCGGCCTCGAAGCCAATACCGATTTCAACTTTCTGCTGGGCTATCTGGGGGTGAGCTGGAATGGCATTCCCGGCTATTTGCGCGGCGAACACAAGGCGCCGCTGTTGGTTTCCCTGGTGGCGGCGACGACTCTGGCGGCGAAGAACACCTCGGCGCCGGACACTGTCTATCTGACGGTGACGCTGCCGTTCTGATTCAGCTTGGGTCACGCGGTTGGCCTCGTGGTTGGCCTCGCGGTAGGAGCGGGCTTGCCCGCGATTGACTATGGCAGTTCGCGGGCAAGCCCGCCCCTACGGTAACCACGGCGCCTCGCCTGGGGTCAGATGTTGACGGGCGGGCGTTCAACCACGGCATTCCGGCTCAGAGGCTGTGAATTAATTGAAACCGGTGGAAAACCTGCCGTCATTCCCGCGCATGCGGGAATCCAGGTTGTTCATCTGATTGATTTTCAAAGAAATCAGCCCTACGAACTGGATTCCCGCCTGCGCGGGAATGACGGTTTTTTCGGGCGCTGGCATTTCTTCACAGTCTCTCAGGCCGTGGCGGCGGCGCCGGTTCCCTCGCCCGGGAACCGCAACAGCACCCGGCAGCCGCGTTCTTCCCAGGTCCAGTCGATCTCGCCGCCCAACTGCCCGGCTCGCGCCTGCATGTTGCGCATGCCGCGTCCCGGTGAGCGCGGCGTGCCATGGCCGTCGTCCTCCAGGGAGACCTGGTAGCGCCCATCGGCGAAGCGGACATTGATCGCCAAGGCGTGAGCGCCGGCATGGCGCAGGACGTTGGAGACCGCTTCGCGCAGGATGCGCCCGAGGTTCAATGCCTCGGCGGCGGTCAGGCTGCGTTCGGGCAGGTCTTCCGGCTGATCCCAGTCCAGTTGGACGTTGGCCGGCGCGCAACGGCCGACGATTTCGGCGCGCCAGTCGGCGAGCAGGTCGCCCAGGGGCGCGTCGGCCTGAGCCGAGCGCGACACCACATCGCGCAGGTCTTGTAGCGCCGAGCGGGCGATGTCGGTGTCCTGCGGCGTCTTCGCGCGGATGGCGAGCGAGAGCAGCTTGGCGCCGATGTCGTCGTGCAGGTCGCGGTAGATGCGTTCGCGTTCATCGGCGGCCGCGGTTTCCCGTTCCAGCAGTGCGCGGCTTTGATAGCTCGCCAGCAGCGCGCGCGCGCTCATCTCGACCCGCGACTCCAGTTCGCGGTTGAAGGATTCCGCCCGGGTGAGGGCTTCGGCGAAGCGCCGCCCGAGGTGGCCGATGAGAAACAACAACACCACCGGCGCGGCGTAGTGCATGGAAACGAAATGGTATTTGAGTCGGATGCGCGCGAAATCCGACGGCAACCAGTCGTAAGGCACACCCACCAGCAGGTCGTGCACGCCGGACAGCACCAGGGTGACGAGCGCGAGGCCGAGCAGGTAGTGCTCGCGCCAATGGCTCGCCTGGCTGTGGCGGAATACCTGCCAGGCGAGGCCGCAGAGGATGAGAAAGCCCAGGCTGTGATTGAACAGGTAGGCGTAGCCCGGCCAGATTCCCGGCCAGGCGGTCAGGCTGGCCGCCAGCACCAGGTAGGCGAGCAGAGCCCGTTCCAGGCGGGGTTTTCGCTGCTCCAGGTAATGCTGCACGAACAGCGCCAGGCAGACCGCCCAGACATCCATGGCGAAGTGCGACAGCGAGCGGAACAAGGGTCCCGGCATGGGCGGGTCGCGGACCACCAGGTAGAAGGAAAACACGGTCCACATCAGGCAGGCGATGCCGAACCAGAGATATTGCGGGTCGTGCCGGCGCCGCCACCACACCGCCAGCACCAGGGTGGCGGCGAGCAGCAGGGTCAGGGTCAGGCCGCGCGTGATGGAGACCTGGAGCAGACGGCGCAGCTCGTAATCCTCGCGCAGGTGGCTGAACGGGCCGATTTCGATCGGCGACAGCACCCCCCAGCCGGGATCGCTCTTGATCCGGATGAGAATTTCGTTTTCACCGTTTCGCCAACCTTGATTGGGCAGGAGGTAGAGGAACGGTTTGTTCCAGTTGCGCGAGATCGGCTCGTCGAAGCGGCCGCCATCGCCGAGAAAGTCGCCATTGAAATAGAACGCGGCATTGAGGTTGAGCCACCAGACATAGATCGCCTGTGGCTCGACAGGGGCGGATGCGGCGTGGACGCGGAAACGAAACCAGCCACCGGTGGCGCTTGCATCCTCGCGCATCAGGTAATGCGGCAAGCTAACCGGGCGCCAGCGCGGGTCGCTCGCGGCGGGCGGTGTCGCGCTGTCGACGAGGATGAAATCGGCTTGCCAAAGCTCGTACGCGTGATGCGCGAACGCGGGTAGCGAAAGAAAACAGCAGAGCAGGATCAGGAGCCGACGCATGGGCGCCATTGTTCCGCATCGACGGCTTGGCCGGTATCCCCGAAGCAGGGGAAATATCGCGCGTCCTCAATGTTCTGTCGCCGCACACTTGTGCCATGTTCCAAGTGAGGCGTTGGCGCGCAGAATCGCGCATCCGCATTTTTTTATCTGGAGACGACTCATGGGCTTGCGCGCGTACCTCGCCTGCTTTCTGCTGCTTCTGTCCATGCCCGGCCTGGCCGATCCGCCGCCGGGCTACCCCTTCGTCGCTCATGACGCCGGTATGGCGCAAGCGCGCGAGGCGGGCAAGCCGATCCTGCTCTACTTTGGCCGTTACGGTTGTGCTTGGTGCGACCACGTCAATCGCAAGACTTTTACCGACCCGGGGTTGAAGCAGCTGCTCACGGAAAATTACGCGCTGATCTATGTCGATGCCGAGGGTGGCAAGCGCATTCGCCTACCCAGCGGCGAGCGTTTGACCGAGGGCGAACTGGGCGCGCGTCTGGGCGCCTTCGCGACGCCGCTGTTCGTGTTCATGACGCCGGAAGGCCGGGTGATCGCCAAGATTCCCGGCTTCAAGACGGTGGCGGATTTCCAGGATTACGACCGTTATGTGCGTGGCGGCCATTATCGGCAACAGACGTTGCTGGAGTTTCTTGGGAGCAAACCATGAACAGGTTGTATGCCTTGCCGCTGGCGGCGTTCCTCGGCGTTGCCGCCGCCGCGCCCATCGAGGTTGCCCCGGCGGGCGCCTATCACCATCTCGACGCTTCCGGTCGTCAGAGCCTGGCGCTGGCCGGTGGCCAGGTCGCCCTGGTCTGGGAAGACAGTCGTGGCGGCGCGCCGCGTTGCTATCTGGGTCTGAAGGGCGGCGCTGAAACGGCGTTCCGCGAATATCCCCTGGGTCGCGGCGAGTGTTTCGACCCGGCCGTCGCCGCTCTGGACGATGAGCGGTTTCTGCTCGCCTGGGAAGATGAAACCGGCATCAATGCCGCCATCGCCAGTCGCGACGGCCCCGGCACCAGCCTCAACCTGGGTGCCGGGGCCCATGCCGGCATCGCGGCGCAGCCGACGCTAGGCGCCCAGATCGCCTGGAACGCGCCGGCGGGGCGTTGGCAACGGCTGTGGCGCGCGTCCTTACGTGTGAAGGACGGGCGCTTGCACGCCGACAAGGCGCAACCCGCCGATGCCGCGGCGCCCGCCGACGACCAGACTTTCCCGGCACTGGTGGCCAATGAACGCGGTTTCCTGCTGGCCTGGGAAGATCGTCGCCATGGCCATACCGTCATTTACACCAGCCAGAGCGGCAACGGCCGCGACTGGAGCGCGCCGCTACGGGTGAGCGGCAATCCCACCGGCAAGTCGCAAAACGATCTGGGGCGTGGCACCGGCGCCATGCGCCCGGCCGTGGCCCGCTTCGGCAACCGCTTCGCCGCCGCCTGGCTGGACAAGCGCGACTTCCTCTCCGGCTACGATGTCTATGCCGCCTTGAGTGAGGGCGCCGGCTTCGCCAAGGACAGGAAGGCCCAGGACAGCTTTGGCGACGCCATCGCCCAATGGCATGTCGCGGCGGCAGGCAACCGGCGCGGCGATCTGGTCATCGCCTGGGACGATGAACGCGACGGCAGTTCCGATATCTGGCTCTCCCGCCTGACGCCGGGGGGCTATAGCGATGATTTCACCTTTCCGGAAACCTCCGGCCCGGCCCGCCAGACCGACCCGGCCATTGCTCTCGACGAATCCGGCAATCTGCACCTCGCCTGGATCGAACGGGCAGCCGACGGTGAAAGCAGCGGGCCGACGCGGCTGCGCTACATGGTGGCGCCGCTGCCCGGCACCCCGCGCTGAACCACGGCGCGCACTTGTAGCGCGGGCGTCTCGCCTGCTGTTTTAAAAGACGCCGGCAAGGATGCCGGCGCTACAAACGCGGGCACCGGGGTCGGCCTGTTCAACGCATGTAGGCATAACCCTCTTGTTGCAGGCGGACGATCTCGGCGTCGGCCATCGGCACCAGGCCGACGAAGCCGTGGATGTCTTCCGGCTGGAAACCGTGCCCCTCCGCCGCCAGTTTGCACATGCGGAATTCGATCAGGCCGGTTTGTGTCGCGCTCTGGGCGCGTTGCATCAGCTCCCGGTGCTTTTCCAGGTTCTTCACGGCGAAGAAGGGAATCTCCTTGCCGTGCAGGACGATCACCACCTTGTTGTCGAACGGATCGCTGCCGTTCAGATCGACCAGCAGTTGCGCGCGGCTGATGACCGAACGCATGGCCGATTCGGTGCTGACCGTGACGTCATAGACCACCTTCTGCTTGGTATAGGCCTGCGCCACCGCCTTGCCGTGCCCCCAGGGCGCTTCCGGGTCGGCGGCCGAGGCGGGGTTGATGAACAGGGCGGCGAGCAGTAATGGCAACCAGCGCATGGTGTTTCTCCTTGTGGGTGGGGTGTGCGTGGACCGTTGCCGGAGCCATTCGGTTCGCCAGCGGCGTTTTAGCTGATTTCGCGCGGGAGCTCGTTTTTTCTTTACACCGCCAGCAACGCCCGCTCATCCAACCCACCCGCCTTGCCATCCGCCTCCAGCTTCAGATCCGGAATGTGGGTGAAGGAGATGCGCATGGGCGCTTCTTCCTGCGCCAGGAAGGCGCCGCCGAAGTAGAGCGCCTCGGCGCCGAATTTCAGTCGCACCCGGTCGAGCGCGCTATCCAGTCCGGGGCTGCGGCTGCCGTCGGGGAACAGCGGCAGGCTGACCTTGTCGTTTGGGACGAGGTCGCCGAACACCACGCCGACCTTGATCGGCTCGCGCCGGCGCGGTCGTTCCGCCCAGAGCGCGGCGAGCAGTCTGAGGCAGGCGAGGGTGTCCCGCATCGGCGCGAAGCGGGTGTCCACGGCCCATTCTGCGTGCTTCCGGTAACTCACGCGCAGCCCCAGTCGCCCGGCCATATAGCCTTCGGCGCGCAGCCGCAGCGCAGCCTTCTGGGTCAGCTTGGAGAGCACCGCGAAAGCGCCCGCGTCATGGCGCAGGCGTGGCGGCAGGACGTGGGAATGGCCGAGGCTGGAGCGTTTCGATGGCGGCAACACCACGTTGACGCCGCGCAGGCGGTCGTACATGCGCTCGCCCTCGACGCCGCCCCAGACCCGGCGCAGGTGCGCGCGGTCGGCCCGGCACAGCGCTTCCACGGTGGTAATGCCGTGCCGCTCCAGACGTTCCAGCATGGCGCCAGCGATGCCGTTGAGATCATTCAGCTTGAGACGGAACAGGCAGTCGGGCAGGTCTTCCTGCTGGATGACCACGAGCCCATCCGGCTTTTGCATGTTGGAGGCGGTTTTCGCCAGGAAGCGGTTGGGGCCGACACCGATGGAGCAAGTGAGCACCTCGCCGACGTGGTCACGCAGCTTGGCCTTGACCGCGCGCGCCAGTTCCCGCACCACACTTTCCTGCTGCCAGGAACCGCTCAGGTCGCAGGCTACTTCGTCGATGGACAGTACTTCGCTGACGGCGATGACCGTGTCGACGGTGTCCATCAAGCGGTGGTGCATTTCCACATAGACGCGCGGCCGCGCCTGCACGAAAACGATGTCCGGGCAGAGGCGGCGGGCATCCATGACGCCGGTGCCGGTCTTCACCCCGAAGCGCTTGGCCTCGCGGCTGGCGGCGATGCAGCAACTGGTTTCCGCCATCACCGGCAGCACGCCCAGCGGCCGCCCACGCAGCTCCGGGCGCAGGTGTTGCTCCACCGAGGCGAAGTAGGAATTGAAGTCGAGGAGGAGGGCGCGCAGGGACATGGAAAAGAACGATCGTTCGGCGTTGCAGGATAGAACGATCGTTCTTTCTGGGCAAGGCGGTGAATCCAGCTGAATGCGAAAGGTATATGCAATTTGCATGATCCCTATGCAATTGGTTGGGTTATATGTACTAGGTAGAATTGCTCATTTAAGATGCGATTATTGATGGTGCCCTTACAGCCTCTACATTGGTGCATAAGGAATTCCCTTAATACAATGCGCCATGTTCATATCCTGTTAGCCAGGCTGGCGTTGTTCTTGAACTCCCCCCTCCCCGTGGATAAAGGTACTTCGTGAGTACCGTCGTCAGGGAACGGGTGCCTGGTCATTTCCACGAAATAGTTGAATGAAGGGTATTGCGATGCGGCGGCTGGACAAGTGTCGGCGTTGACGCAATTCCCCCCACATAACCGAAACATCTCCCATCAATAAACGAAGGAATTCCATCATGGCCGCACCCATTGTCGAAATTAATTCATTGGCCATACCGGTCGGTGGTGAGTTCCAGGTCACTACGACTGCGGCCTATGCCGCTCCATCGGTCGCGACGCTGGCCAATGGCGGCTTCGTGGTGACCTGGTGGTCCTTTGGCGATGTTGCGTTTGACGTCCACGCCCAGATTTATGGGGCCGACGGCGCCGTCCTGGGCGGTGAGTTTCGGGTCAACACCACCACGGCTTTGCTTCCGCCTCCGCCTTCGCGTCAAGGCACACTACTCGTCGTCACCGCCCTGGCGGATGGCGGCTTCCTGGTGGCCTGGAGTGACTCGAATATCCACGCTCAGCGTTATGACGCCAACGGCACTCCAGTAGACGGTGAATTCCAGGTCAATACCCCCTCGGATATGTCTCCGATCGCAATCACACCCACCGTCACCGGGCTGGCCGACGGCGGCTTCCTGGTGAGTTGGAGCACCTACCACGTGGACGGCAGCGCTTGGGATATTCACGCCCAGCGTTACGACGCCATCGGCATCCCAGCGGGCGGCGAGTTCCGGGTCAATACCTCCACAGGTTCGGATCAGGTCGAACCCGCCGTTACCGCCCTGGCGGACGGCGGCTTCCTGGTGAGCTGGGCATCCACGGGCCAGGACGACAGCGGCTACGGTATCTACGCCCAGCGCTATGACGCCATCGGCTTCCCAGTGGGCGACGAGTTCCAGGTCAACACCAGCACGGTTTCGGGTGGGTGGCAACCCACCACCGTCACCACCCTATCCGACGGCGGCTTCCTGGTGAGCTGGGCATCCAACGCCAGCGGCGCCACGGGTATCTACGCCCAGCGCTATGACGTTAACGGCATTCCATCGGGTGGCGAGTTCCAGGTCAACACCGCCACGCCCGGCCCCCAAGAGCAACACGCTGTCACCGCCCTGGCCGACGGCGGCTTCCTGGTGAGCTGGGCGTCCACGGGCCAGGACGGCAGCTACGATATTTACGCCAAATGCTATGAGGCCAACGGCGCCTCCTTGGGTGGCGAATTCCGGGTCAACACCACTACCGCGGGGGGGCAGGGGCTGCCCGCCGTCACCGCCCTGGCCGACGGTGGCTTCCTGGTGAGTTGGCAGTCCGGTGACGGCGGCGAGATTGTTTACGCCCAGCGCTATGCACCCGCCTCCTTGATTACGTTCTCGCCTGATGGCGCGCCGGTCGCGGCCCTCCCACAGGTCAACGTATTGGATAGCGACTCCTTCTTCCTGTCCAAGGCGACCGTTGCGCTTGGCGGCTACCAGATCGGCGACCTGCTTGCGGTGAACGTGGTGGGGATGCCGATGATCAGCGCCCACTTCGACAGCGACACCGGGGTGCTCACGCTCACCGGTTGGGCCAGGCCCGACGAATACCAGACGGTGCTGAAGACGCTGACTTTCGCCACGAGCGATGGCTCGCCCAGCCGCACCCTGACCCTCACGGTCACTGACGAGCATCTGGAAGACAGTGCGCCTGTGTCCTGGCAGCTTGCCGTGGGGGGAGTGAACATCCCGCCCACCGGCACGGCCACGGCAATGTTGGTCAATGGCTTTGAGGACAACGCTTATTTACTCAGTGCCACCGATCTGCTGCAAGGTTTCAGCGATCCCGACGGGGGCATCCTTGGCGTGACCAACCTCAGCACCAGCGCCAGCACCGGCTACCTCCACGACTACGGCAACAGCACCTGGGCCTATATCCCGGCACATGACTACAACGGCCCGGTCAATCTCAGTTACGACGTCATCGACGGCCGTGGCGGTTCCATAGCCGCAACCCAATCCTTCTTTATGATTCCGGTCAACGATGCGCCGGTGGTGAGCCTCAGCGAGTTTCGGGTCAACACCACCACTGTCGGCTCGCAACACCGACCCGCCGTCACCACCCTGGCTGACGGCGGTTTTCTGGTGAGCTGGATCTCCGACGGCCAGGATGGCAGTGGCGCCGGCATTTACGCCCAGCGCTACGGCGCTGACGGCACCTCCTCGGGCGGCGAGCTCCGGGTCAACACCATCACTGTCAGCTCGCAAAGCCAACCCGCCGTCACCGCCCTGGCCGACGGTGGTTTTTTGGTGAGCTGGCATGGTGACGTCAATGGCGGCTCCGGCATCTTCGCCCAGCGCTATGGCGCGGATGGCGCCACGGTGGGCGGCGCGTTTCAGGTCAACGCCGACCCGTTTGCGTATCTGTACCTGCCCACGGTCACGGCCCTGGCCGATGGCGGCTTTCTGATGAGCTGGACCTCCGGCAATAACCAGGACGGCAGCGGCAACGGTATCTTCGCCCAACGCTATGGTGTGGATGGCGCCACGGTGGGTGGAGAGTTCCAGGTCAACACCACCACGGCTGCGGAACAGTGGAATTCCGTGGTCACTACACTGTCCGACGGCGGCTTCCTGGTGAGCTGGATGTCCGGCGCTGGCGGCACCTACGACATCTATGCGCAGCGCTACGGGGCTGACGGCATCGCCTTGGGCGGCGAGTTCCAGGTCAACAGCAGCACGTTTTTGAATCAGAGCCAGCCCGCCGTCGCGGCCCTGGCCGACGGCGGTTTCCTGGTGAGCTGGATGTCCTCCGGCCAGGATGGCCTCGACTACGGCTACGGTCAGATCATCTTCGCCCAGCGCTACGCAAATGACGGTGGCACAGTGGGTGGCGAATTCCAGGTCAACTCCGGCCGGGCCTGGCATCCGTCGGTTACCGCCCTGTCCGACGGCGGCTTCCTGGTGAGCTGGCAGTCCGCCGACATGGCGAGCGGCATCCTCGCCCAGCGTTATGGGGCCGACGGCGCCGCCGTAGGTGGCGAATTCCAGGTCACCTCCCCCACGGGTGGGGCCGTCTATCACCCCGCCATCACCAGCCTGTCCGACGGCGGCTTCCTGGTGAGCTGGGTGTCTGACGACGGCAGCGGCAGCGGCATCTACGCCAAGCGCTATGCGCTGGACATCAGCAGCGTCTTCCCCGATGGCGAGCCGGTGGCGGTCATCCAGTCGGTTACCCTGTCCGATATCGACTCATCCAGCCTGTCTCATGCGACGGTTGGCTTGATTGGCTACCAGCCCGGCGACCTGCTGGCGGTGAACGTGGGGACGACGGGACTCGGCGCCAGCTTCGACAGCATCGCAGGCTTGCTCACTCTCAGCGGCGTGGCCAGTCCCGCCGACTATCAAACGGTGCTGCGGACGCTGACCTTCGCCACCACCGATGACTCGCCTAGCCGCACCCTCAGCCTCACGATCAATGACGGGCAAGCCGACAGCGCGCCCGTGTACCAGCAGATAGCCGTGCAGCCGGTGAACGCCCTACCCACCGGCACGGCCAGCGCCGTACTGGCCCCTGGCAGCGAGGACACCGCCTACACCCTCCATGCCGTCGACCTGCTGCAAGGCTTCAACGACGCCAATGGAGACACGCTTTCCGTCATCAACCTTACCGCCGCTACCGGTAGTCTCACCGACAACGGCGACGGCACCTGGACCTATACCCCGGTGGCCAACGCCAACGGCTTGGTCAACCTGGCCTACGACGTCAGCGACGGTCGCGGTGGCAGCCTTGCCGCGACACAGCGCTTCACCCTGGACGCGGTCAACGATGCCCCTGTTGCCGGCAACTGGGCGATTTCCGGAAATCAGGGTGGCCTGTTCGCCGGCACCCTTCCCGCGAGCGACGTGGACGGTGACCCGCTCGTCTACGTCCTGACCAGCCCGGCGAGCCACGGAACGGTGGTGGTGAACCCGGATGGCGGTTACCTCTATACGCCCGCCGCCGCCTTCGTCGGTTCGGACAGCTTCGCTTTCGCCGCCAGCGATGGTGTGGCCACCAGCAATGTGGCGACCCTTTCCGTGTCGGTCTATCCCCACGGGACGCTGCCCATCGAGGGCACGGCCGGAAATAATGTCCTGATCGGCACCGGCGCGGCGGATGTCCTGGCCGGACTGGCGGGTAATGACTCGCTCCAGGGCGGCGCTGGCGATGACTGGCTGTATGGCGGAACGGGCGCCGATTCCCTGAACGGTGGCGCGGGCGCGGATCACCTTTTCGGTGCGGAAGACAACGACGCGTTGATCGGCGGCAGCGGCAACGACCTTCTGGACGGCGGCGCGGGTAACGACATCCTGAACGGCGGCACCGGGGACGACACCATGCAGGGGGGCCTGGGCAACGACACCTACTACGTTGATGCGGTAGGCGATGCCGTCATCGAGAACGCAGGCGAGGGCACCGACCGGGTCATTTCCAGCCTCACCTATGTCCTTGGCGACAACCTGGAGAACCTCACCCTGACCGGTACGGCGGCCATCGACGGCAGTGGCAATGCGCTCAACAACAGCTTTACCGGCAACAGCGCCGCCAACAGCCTGTTTGGCGACAGCGGCAACGACACCTTCACGGGGGGCGCCGGCGCCGACCAACTCGACGGTGGAATCGGCAACGACAGCGCCAGTTACAGCGCCTCGACCGCAGCCGTGCAGGTAGACCTGGCCACTGGCCTGGGCACCGGCGGTGATGCCGAGGGCGATACGCTGGCCGGCATCGAGAACCTGACCGGCTCGGCCTGGGACGACACACTGACCGGCGATGCCGGCAACAACAGCCTGGCCGGTAATGCCGGCAATGACCGCCTTGTTGGCGGCGCCGGCAACGACACGCTGACCGGTGGCGCCGGTGCCGACTGGCTGGACGGCGGTACTGGCCTCGATCGAGCCAATTACGCCGCGTCAGCTAGCGCGGTGTTGCTCGATCTCTCCGCCGGCACGGCGGCAGGCGGCGACGCCGAGGGCGATGTGCTGACCGGCATCGAGAACCTGACCGGCTCGGCCTGGGATGACACGTTGGTCGGCGATGCCGGCAACAACAGCCTGGCCGGCAATGCCGGCAACGACAGCCTTGTTGGGGGGGGCGGAAACGACACGCTCTCCGGCGGCCTGGGCGATGACCTGCTTGCCGGGGGAGAGGGCAACGACGCCCTCACGGGAGGCGCCGGCGCCGACCAACTCGACGGTGGAATCGGCAACGACAGCGCCAGTTACAGCGCCTCGACCGCCGCCGTGCAGGTAGACCTGGCCACTGGCCTGGGCACAGGCGGTGATGCCGAGGGCGATACGCTGGCCGGCATCGAGAACCTGACCGGCTCGGCCTGGGACGACACGTTGATCGGCAACGCGCTGGCCAATTATCTTGCCGGCAATACCGGCCACGATAGCCTGATGGGGGGGGATGGCAACGATGTCCTCAACGGTGGTCGGGGCAACGATCAACTGAGCGGCGGCGCCGGTAAGGATATCTTCCGCTTCGCCGACTTGCTTGATTCCAGTGAAAACCTGGACACCATCCTCGACTTTAATTCGGCGGACGACACGATCCAGTTGGAACTGGACATCTTTGCCATGTTGGGCCACACCGGCAAGTTGTCAGCGGCCAACTTCAGTGGCACGGGAGCCGCGATGGACGCTGACGATTACATCGTTTATGACAGCACGACTGGATCGCTTAGTTACGACTCCGACGGCAGTGGTGGAATGGCGGCGATACAGTTCGCCACACTGCTCTCCCCGGCCGGGCTGGTGGTGGGAGATTTCGTGGTGATATGACGCTGTGTGTATCGTCTGGGCGGAAGCCCAGCGACCGGGTGGGAAGTTGGCCGAAGGTGCCAGGAGACGCTCAGGTCATGGTCGGATACACCCGCGTGTAGAAATGGCGCATGGCCTTTCGTGCCAGGCCATCTCGGCAATCCGGGATAATCGCGGTTCTTTCCGTTGATCAATTACGCATGAACACCCACACCATCCGCGCGCGACTGGCCTTCTCGTTCAAGGCCGAAGTTTACGAACTCGATACCACCATCGACCTGGATCGCTGCGTCGGCGATGCCGGCGAGGCACCGAATTTCCATCTGCTCCTGGCAAAGATGCGTGGGATCGATCCTTACTCCTACCTCTATGAGGTGCTTGAGTCGCACGATATCGAGTTCTCCGACCCCACCGGGGCCGCGCGGCACAGTTGCCATGACGGTTGCTTCGACTGGTCGCGGTTCGAGCAGGATTGGCGCGAAGAACAGGACATGCAAGGTATCAGGGAGATCGCGGAGCGGATGCTGGGCGTGCGCGATCTTGAGGAGCGCGCAGACCTCAAGGCCGCCTTGTTGGCGGCGTATCGGGCGGGGAAGGCGGATCGCGCCGGGTGATCCGCTCGGCCACCAAGGCGCTCACGCGGCGCCGTGGTGCGGGGGTGCTCAGGGCAGGCTGATCGTTGCCGCCTGACCCGCCCAGGTTCCCGGCGCTCGCGGCAGCGCGACATCGAGGAGGACGCGGCCTTCTGTTTGCGTGGTGATCGCGCGGATGTGGCCTTTGCTGGTCTGGCCGGAAACTTGCACGCTGGCTTCTTCGCCGAGGCGCAGTTTGGCGGCCTGGGCGGCTTCGATGGAGGCGCGGGCGAGCCATTCATCGGCACGGGCGATGCTGACCACGGCGGCGGGCTGGCAGGGGATGGTGATGACCAGGCCGGGTTCGCCGTGACGGGCGAGGATGACGGCGTCGAAGGGGGCGCGTAGTTCCGATTCGGCGAGCAGGCGGCGGGCTTTTTCCATGCGCGCCTGGGCGGCGGCGAGGCCGGCGCGGGCGCGGGCGTGGCGCAGCTTGGCGGCATCGAGTTCGGTGGTGGAGGAAACGGTGCGGGCGTACAACTCGGTGACCCGGTCGAGGTCGCGAGTGGCGTCGGCTTCTTCCTGGGTGAGTCGGTCGAGGTCGGCGCGGGTTTCCGCCACGCCGGCCTTGAACAGGATGGGGTTGAGGGCGGCGAGCAGATCGTCCTTCTTCACTGTCTGCCCGGCCTGGACGTTGACTTGTTCGAGCACGCCGGCCACCGGTAGGGTGAGGCTGACGCGGCCGGACCAGTCGAGACTGGCTGCAATATCAGCCGCGAGGGCGTTGCCGGCGATCAGGGTCAGCAACAGGGCGCGTAGCATCATTTCGTGTTCTCCACTTTCACCGCGTCCAGCGGTGTGCCCAGCAGGGCTTCCAGGCGCGCGAGGGCGAGTGCCAGGCGGTATTCGACGGCGCGTTTGCGCAGCCGGGCGTTCTGGGTTTCGGCCATGCTGCTGCCCAGGTTGGTTTTCAGTTCCAGTTCGTATTCGGCGCGCGCTTTGTCCAGGGCGAGGTCGCGGTAGAGCGCATTGGCTTCGCCGCTGTTGCGCTCGCTGTCGCGCAGGTAGTGGATTTCTTCCCAGGTGTCGGCCAGGGACTGGCGCAGGTCCTGTTGCAGTTTGTCGTGCTGCGCCTGGCGTTCCATGAAGCTGGCTTGTTCGCGCGCCATGCGGGCATCGACGCGGCCGCCCTGCCACAGCGGCCAGACGAAGTTGAGGCCGGCGCGGACATCGTCGCGGGTGCTGCTGGCGCGGCTCCAGGCGGCAGCTTCGGCTTCGAATTCGATGCTGGGGCGGTTGTCGGCGCGCACCCCCTCGATACGGCTGCGCGCGGCGGTGAGCAGTTGTTTCTGGGCTTGCAGGCGCGGGTTGTGCCTGAACATGGCGTCGAGCAGCGGCGCCAGTTCCGGCAGCGGACGTTCGTTGCCGGTGAGTTTGGGGTCGACCAGGTCTTCCCGAACGGTGTCGGCGCGGTTGAGGGCGGCGGCGAGCTGCATGCGCTTGTCGCGCAGTTTGCGCAGCACGTCGTTGCGCCGGGTGCGGCTGTCGAGGTAGCGCGATTCCAGTTCGGCCAGCTCCCATTGCGCCAGTTGGCCGAGGGCCTGGCGATCCTTGGCGTTGTCCCAGGAGACGTAGGCGGTCGCCATGAATTCGGTGTCGGCGGTGTATTGCAGGTCGGCGATGAGCGCGTCGAAGTAGCGCGCCATCAGGGTGAGGCGGCGCTGGGCGCGGGTGTCGAGCAGTTGCAGTTCGCGGGCGCCGGCTTCGTCGCGCGCGGCCGCCAGGTTGCTGTCCTGGCGGCCAGCATCGAACAGGGTCTTGCGGGCGCTGAGCCGGGCCTGGTGGTCGGGGTGGAAACGGTCGTTGTAGAACTGGTTGCGCCCTGTGCGCAGCGTGCCTTCGAGGCTGACGCGGAAGTCGGAAAGGCTGGCGGCGAGTTGTTGCTCGGCCTGGGCGCCAGCCTGTTGCGCGCGGGCGAGGTCGAGGTCGGGGTGCGCCGCTTCGGCGTGAGCCAGCACGGCTTCCAGAGTGAGGGTCGGCGCCGATTCGGCGGCCAGGGCGCCACTGGTGGCGGCCGCCAGGATCAGCAGCCAGCGTCTCATGGTTTGGCGGCCTGTTTCTTGTAGACGTTGAACGCCAGGGTCTTGTAAGCGCCTTCCGCCACGTAACGACCGAGCAGCAGGAATTCCTCGGTGGTCTGGGTGGCGCCGGTGAAGCGGGTGATGGCGTTGCCTTCCAGGTCGAAGAACAGGAAGGTGGGGGTGGCGCGCGCGCGGTTGGCCAGGGCGAAGGCTTTTTCGGTGGTGGCGATGCCCTGGAAATCGGTCATGTCGGTGCCGCCTTTGACATCGATCGTGTAGATGAGGAAGTGCTTGCGGTACCAGTCCTGAACTTCGGACTGGTTGAGCACGGTGCCCTTCATGCGCGAACAGAACGGGCACTCTTCCATTTCGAACATGATCAGCACGCCCTGTTTGCCTTCCTGCTTGGCGGTGGCGAGTTCGTCCTTGAAGTCGCCCATCTTGGACATGAAGAAGTGGCTGTGCGGATCGCGCACTTCGGCCAGGGCGGGCAGGGCGAAAACAAGCGTGAGGGCAAGGGCGAGCCAACGCATGGTGGTGTCCTTATTTCTTGTTGCGGATGTAGCGTTCGATGGCGTCGCGGGTGACGGCGCCGACGTTGTAGGCGACCTGTTTGCCCTGCGGGTTGAACAGATAGGTGGTGGGCAGGCCGGGAATGGCGCCGACCTGGGCAGCGAGTTTGTGGGTGCCGAGCACCATCGGGTAGGAGATCATCATCTGGTCGGAGAACTGCAACACTTCCTTCGGGTCGCGGTAATCCAGCGCCACGCCGATGACCACCAGATTGTTCTTCTTGTCGTCGTGCAGCGCGACGAGGTCGGGAATTTCTTCCAGGCAGGGCGGGCACCAGGTGGCCCAGAAGTTCACCAGCACCCACTTGCCCTTGTATTGGTCCAGGCTTTGGGTCTTGCCCTTGCTGTCGGTGAAAGTGAAGGCGTGGGCGCTGACGGCACCGGCGAGGAGCAGGATGAAGAGAGAGAGGCGTGAGGTCATGGCCGTGTCCAGAAAAATGGTTGAGACCGGATGGTCGTCGAGTGGTTCAGTGGAGAGGGGTGGGGCGGATACGACACGTCCATGTTGGCGATATGAAAACGGCCGCGCCGCCGCGTTCTCTCGTGAGTTATTTCGATCAGATGCTTCGCCGTTCTCCGGGCCGCTGGGGAAAATAGCCGTTCCGGGGTGATTTTCCCGAAGGTAGAATGCCTCGGTCCGACGCGCTTGCGGCTTCCGCAACACGGCGGCGTCGAATTCCTCGTAGGAGTAACGGGAACACATGCAACCCAGATACGTCCTGCCCGCTCGCGAGCCGGCGCGCACTATAAGCTTGGAGACAAAATCCAAGCAAGTTGATGCTTGGCTCCTGCGCCTGCCCATGTCCAATCCTTCCGAGGCGGGGGAGGAGTTGGCCGATTACCTGGCGACGCTCAATCGCGCCGACGTTTCCCACGACGTGCGCGCCAAGGTGATCGAGCAGCTTTATCCCGTGGTGGAGGACGTGGCCGGTTCCCTGCGCGAACAATATGGCGCGGTTCCCCTGCCCCTGCCGACCAAACAGCGGCGTAACGCCGAGTTGGCGCAGCGCCTGTTGCTTGAAACCGCCGATTGTTACAAGACCCTGACGCTGGATTGGTTGAACAAGCGTTTTCATTTGTTTGGTGGCCAGCCGCTGCCGCATTACCTGCAACGCATTCTGCTGTCCTTGCAGGCGGTGCTGGATGTCTGCTACGAGACCCATGAGTCCTGCCCGCACGGGCTCTGGGTGGATTTGCATCAGACCTACAATTACGCGCTACGCAATGGCCTCCACGGGGTGGTGCCCGAGGGCAGCAAACAGATGCTGTCGCTGGAGCAGATCTACCTGGCCACGCTATTGATGGCGCTGGCCGACCCCTATCATTTCCCGCAAAGTGAACTGGTCTGGGCCAAGGACATCATCGCGCGCTACGCCAACCTGGCGAATTTGCATCCCGCCGAGGAAGCCATCAAGGGCAACGCCGGACTGTTCCTGGTTGAGGTCAATACCGACGCGCCCCCCAGGCCGCTCGCGCGCGAACCGCATCCGATGAATCCGCGTTGGGATCTATTGCTGACTACCACCGAGTTGGCGAAACATCTGGCGCTGGTCGGCGCGCATCTGCGTGGTCATGAAGATGCCGAGAAACTCGGGCTTCCCGATGCCGCGCGCGACCCCGCCTATGCCACCATGTTGCGCCGCCTCAAGCTCAACTGGGGCGCGTCGCTGCAACGCATGGCGCAACGCCGCAGGCATCAGGGTGGGCGGGAGTTCGAGGTCTGCCTGGGTTTCAAGTCGGTGCATACCTTGATTTCCCCCCCGGTCTCCAAGGATGCCATCGTCTATGGCAGTTCCGGCCATGATCCCGCCCCCATCCGCCTGCGCTGCAAGACCGTGAACGACAGCATGGGCGGCCTGTCGCTGCGCCACAGTGGCCCCGGTTTGCAGGTACGTGTCGGCGATGTGGTCGGGATTCGCCAGGGCGATGCCTTCTGGAGCATCGGCCTGGTGCGCTGGTTCCGCATTCCGGCGGCGGGCGAGGTTTATTTCGGCGTGCAGCTTCTGGCGCCGCAGGCTGACGCCGTGCAATTACGCCGTATCGACAATGGTCGGCAATGGCCGGGATTGTTGCTGTTGCCCAACCCGGTAACCCGCCAGGCGCCGATGCTGCTTTCCCTGCCCAGCGCTTTCGCTCCGGATGTCACGGTCGAGGCGCGTACCGCCCAGGGCAAGCACACGATCAAAATCGAGAAGCGCCTGGAGTCGACCCCCAGTGTCGATGTTTACCGTTTCCAGATGGAAGAGGTCGTGGTGCCGACGGGGGCGAGGTAACGATGGCGGAGAGGTAAGCCCGACAGGCGAAAAAAAGCGCGGCCAGGCCGCGCTTCCCGACCGCGGTCAAGATATCAGCCGCCGGTCAGCTTCTGGTACTTGGTATACAGATCATCCTGGCTTTCCACATAGTTGGGATTGAGCGGGATGCAGTCCACCGGACAGACTTCGCGGCACTGCGGCGTGTCGAAGTGGCCGATGCACTCGGTGCATTTGTTGGGGTCGATGATGTAGATGTCCTCGCCCTGAGTGATGGCTCCGTTCGGGCACTCGGGCTCGCACACGTCGCAGTTGATGCATTCGTCGGTAATCATCAGCGCCATAATTTTTTCCTTTATCCAATCAATTGCTGAATCTGGCGGCCAGTCGCGCGGCGACTTCGGGATGCACGAATGGCCTGACATCCCCATGTAGCCGCGCGATTTCGCGCACCATGCTGGCGGAAATGAACATGTGTTGTTCCGCCGGCGTTAAAAAAACTGTTTCCATTTCCGGGTTCAGGTGGCGGTTCATGCCCGCCAGCTGAAACTCGAATTCAAAGTCCGAAACCGCGCGCAGCCCACGCAGCACCAGGTTGGCGCCGACACCGCGCACGAAGTCGACCAGCAAGCCGCTGAACGGTTGCACCCGCACGCCGGGCAGTTCGGCCAGCGCCAGTTGCAGCAGTTCAACCCGTTCAGCGAGGTTGAAACAAGGGCTTTTCGGTGCGTTGTCCGCGACCGCCACCACGACTTCATCGCACAGCTTGAGCGCGCGTCTGACCAGGTCTTCGTGCCCGCGTGTGACGGGGTCGAAGGTGCCGGGATAGACGATTACACGTTTCAAGCAAGCTCCAGCAAGCAGAAATGGGAGAGTCCCGCCCGACCCTGGCGCAATACGGTCATGCCTTCCGGCGCCAGGGGGCTGGGCGATTCGGCGTAGATTCTACCGTCAGGTGCCAGGCGTGTCGCCGCGAGCGGCAGGATCGTCGACAACAAATTGCCGCTGAAGGGCGGATCGAGAAAGATCAGGTCGTAAATGTCGCTCGATGCCGAGAGGTAGGCATGCGCATCGCGGCGCAGGATGTCGACGCCGGTCAGCGCCAGTACCCGCGCGTTTTCCAGCAGCGACGCATGTGCCTCGCGCTCCTGTTCCAGCATCACCACGCGCGCGGCGCCGCGTGAGGCGGCCTCGAAACCGAGGGCGCCGCTGCCGGCGAAGGCGTCCAGGCAGACCAGGCCGTTTAGGCGCTGGCCGAGCCAGTTGAACAGGGTTTCCCGCACCCGATCCGGCGTCGGCCGCAGGCCGGGCAGGTCGGGAAAGCGCAGGACGCGGCGGCGGTATTCGCCGCCGATGATGCGAACCGTGTTACTTGGGCGGGCTTTCAAGCTGCCCACCCACGATCACCGTGTCCATCGCCTCTGGTCGCAGCCGCGCGCGGAAGGCGCGCAGGATGTCGTCACGGCTCACCGCCTCCACCTGGGGGGTGTAGGTGTCGAGCCAGTCCAGCGGCAGACGGTAGAAGCCGATCACGGCCAGGTATTCGAGAATTTTCCTGTTGCTGTCGATGCGCATGGGAAAGCCGCCGACGATGTTGTTCTTCGCCTGGGTCAGTTCGGCCTCAGTCGGCCCTTCCTGAAGATAGCGTTCCAGTTCGGCGCGGGCGGAAGCCACCGCGTCGTCGGTCGCTTCGCGCCGGGTTTGCAGGCCGATCTGGAAGGGGCCCAGTTCGCGCATCGGCATGAAGTAGCTGTAGACGCTGTAGGCCAGGCCCTTCTTGTCGCGGATGGCCTTGGTCAGGCGCGAGTCGAAGCCACCACCGCCGAGGACGTAGTTGCCGACATACAGCGGGAAGTAGTCCGGGTCCTCACGCAGCAGGCCGGGCAGGCCCATGAACAAATGACTTTGCGTGGCGTGGTGGGGGATGACCTGGCGCTTGCCCTGTTCCACCGGTTTGACCGGGGGGATGGGGGCGGGCGCCTCACCCGGGGGGAGGCCGGAGGCGAGTTTCTCCGCCAGGGCTTCCGCTTCCGCGCGGCTGATATCGCCCATCACGGCGATGCTCATGTTGCGCGCGCGGTAGTGGTCGCGATGGAAGGCGCGCAGATCGTCGCGGTCGATTTTCGCCACCGTCGCCACTTCGCCGCCCTCATTGAGCGCATAAGGATGGTCGCCGTAGATCGCGGCCTGGAAGGCCTTGGCGCCGAGGTAGTCGGGGCGGGTTTCGGACTCTTGCAGGCCGGCGATGACGCGCGCTTTTTCCCGCGTCAGGATGCCGGCGTCGAAACGCGGCGTCGCCAGGATGGCGCCGAGCACGTCGATGGCCTGCTCGCGCTCCACCTTGCCCGAGAGGGTGCGTACCTGGAAGCCGGCACGGTCGGCGTCGAAGCGGCCGCCCAGGTTGGCGCCGACATCGGCCATCTTTTCCGCGATGTCGCGTTCTTCGTATTTGCCCGCGCCCAGCGACATCAACTGGCGGGTGAGGCTGGCGAGGCCGGATTTCGCGCGCGGGTCGCGGGCGCTACCGGCCGCGAAATCGACGCTGACGTCGAGCATCGGCAGTTCGTGGTTTTCCACAAAGTAGACGCGCGCGCCCTGAGGCGTGCTCCAGTGCTGGATGTCGAGACCGGCGAGCGCGGTCGGCGCCAGGGCCAGGGTGGTCAGGAAAACAAGGATGCGATCAGAAATCATGGCGGCCTCCGAAGCCACGGCGGGCCGGTTTGGTGTCCATCGGTTGCGGGTCGAGTCGCGCCACGGTGAGGTGGTCGTCGACCAGATATTTGGCCGCCACTTCGCGTACCTGCTCGGGGGTGACTTCCTTCAGCTTGCGGAAGCGAGTGTCGCGCGCGCGGTAGTCGAGGCCGGCGGTGGTCCACTCGCCGATCAGCATGGCCTGGTAGAACAGGGAATCCTGTTGATAGACCTGGCTGGCCAGTACCTGCGCCTTGACCCGCGCGAGTTCCTGTTCGCCGACGCCGTCCCGCACGATGCGGGCGATTTCCTGTTTCAATGCCGCCTCCACCGCCGCCACCGTATGGCCCTCGGCGGGTGTGGCATCGACCATGAACAGGGCGGGGCCGCGAGAGACACCGTCATAGCCGGCGCTGGCCTCGGTGGCCAGTTGCTGTTCCCGCACCAGGGATTGGTTCAAGCGCGCTGAGGCGTGGCCGTCGAGTACCCCGGCGAGGATTTCCAGGGCATAGGGGTCGCTATCCGTCTCCGGGTCCAGCAGCCTCGGCGCGTGCCAGGCCAGGGCGATCACCGGCAGCTTGGCCGGGGCCTTCACCACCACCTGTCGCACGCCGTTCTGCTCGGGTTCGTTCTGCGGTTTGCGTTGCGGCAGGTCGCGGGCGCTGATCGGCCCGAAATATTGTTCGGCCCAGGCGAGCACCCGGGCGGGGTCGACATCGCCCGCCACCACCAGGGTGGCATTGTTGGGGGCGTACCAGCGTTGATACCAGTCGCGCGCGTCGTCCACGTGCATGTTCTTCAGGTCATCCATCCAGCCGATGATCGGGCGCCGGTAGGGGTGCGCCTGGAACACCGTGGCCATCAGGCCTTCGTACAACCGCGCCTGCGGGTTGTCTTCGGTGCGTAGCCGCCGTTCTTCCATCACCACCTGGATTTCCTTGGCGAACTCATCGGCGGAAAGGTTGAGATTCGCCATGCGGTCGGCTTCCAGCTTCAGCGCCAGTTCCAGGCGATCCTTTTGCAGGGTCTGGAAATAAGCGGTGTGGTCGCGCGAGGTGAAGGCGTTCTCGCGGCCGCCGGCGGCCGCGATGCGGCGGGAGAATTCGCCGGCCGGCACCTCGTGGGTGCCCTTGAACATCATGTGCTCAAGCACATGCGCGACGCCGGTGCTGCCGTTGAACTCATCGGTGCTGCCGGCGCGGTACCAGACTTGCGAAACGGCCACGGGCGCGCGGCGGTCGGTCTTGATGATGACGCGCATGCCGTTGTCGAGCGTGCGCTCGACGATCTCGGCGTGGGCCACGGTTGTGACGGCAATACTCAGGACAAATAACAATCGCTTCATGGGGGGCTGTCCAAGGAGGGGCGTGAGGGGTCGCATGATAGAATTTCCGGGCTTTCAACGCAGCCTCTGACGCTCATTCCCCGTGTTTGGTTTCTTAAAATCCAGAAAGTCACCACCTGACGCCGCCTCCGAGGCGGCACCGGAGGCCGCACGCGCGGTCGAACCCGAACTCGAACCGGCGCCAGCCCCGGAAGTCGCGCCCAAGCCCAAACTGTCTTGGGCGCAACGACTGAAATCCGGCCTGGCGCGTACCCGCGGCAGTTTCACCAGCCAGGTCGCCGGCCTGTTCGGCGTTGGCGCCAAGATCGACGAGGCGCTGTTCGAGGAACTGGAAAGCGTATTGCTGACCGCCGATGTCGGCGTCGAGGCGACGCAACATCTGATCGAGATGCTGCGTCGTCGGATCAAACGCGAGCGTCTCACCGACGCGAGCCAGCTCAAGGACGCGCTCAAGGCGGAACTCTCCGATCTGCTCAGGCCGCTGGAGCACCCGCTTGAACTGGTCGGCGGCAAACCTTTCGTGATCATGCTCGCCGGGGTCAACGGCGCCGGCAAGACCACCACTATCGGCAAGTTGGCGCGGCGTTTCCAGGCCGAGGGCAAGAGTGTGCTGCTGGCCGCCGGCGATACCTTCCGCGCCGCCGCGCGCGAGCAACTGGCCGAGTGGGGCAGACGCAACAACGTGGAAGTGGTTTCCTCGCAGGCCGGCGACGCCGCCGCCGTGATCTTCGATGCCATCCAGTCGGCGCGCGCGCGCGGCATCGACGTGGTGCTGGCCGATACCGCCGGCCGCCTGCCCACCCAGTTGCACCTGATGGAAGAGATTCGCAAGGTCAAACGGGTCATCCAGAAAGCGGACGCCGGTGCCCCGCACGAAATATTGTTGGTGCTGGATGCCAATATCGGCCAGAACGCATTGGCGCAGGTTAAAGCCTTCGACGAGGCGTTGGGTTTGACCGGCCTGGTCATGACCAAGCTGGACGGCACCGCCAAGGGCGGTGTCATCGCGGCGCTGGCGAAAAAGCAGCCGGTGCCGGTGCGCTTCATCGGCGTCGGTGAAGGCCTGGATGATCTGCAACCGTTCCGCGTCAACGAATTCGTGGACGCCCTGTTCGCATGACCGCGGCCGCATTGATCGAAATATCCGAGGTCACCAAGCGCTACCCCGGTGGCCACGAGGCGCTGCACAACATCAGCCTGGCCATCGAGCAGGGGGAAATGGTGTTCCTCACTGGCCATTCCGGCGCCGGCAAGAGCACCCTGCTCAAACTCATCGCCGCCATCGAGCCGCCGACCAGCGGCCATATCATCGTCAATGGTCAGAACGTCGGGCGGATGAAGCGTCCCGCATTGCCTTTTTTTCGTCGCAACATCGGCCTGATTTTTCAGGACCACAAACTGCTGTACGACCGCAGCGTGTTCGACAACGTGCTGATGCCGCTGCACATCCAGGGCGTGATCGGCAACGACGCCGGCAAGCGGGTGCGCGCCGCCCTCGACAAGGTCGGCCTGCTCAACAAGGAACGCGCCCGCCCCATCACGCTCTCCGGCGGCGAACAACAGCGCCTGTGCATTGCCCGCGCCATCGTCAGCCGGCCCGCGCTGGTGCTGGCCGACGAACCCACCGCCAATCTGGATGACGCCTACGCCCGCGACATCATGGACATGTTCCGCGCCTTCAACGAGGTCGGGGTTACCCTCATCATCTCTACCCACGACCAGGATCTGATCCACCGTTACGGCGGTCGCAAGGTCACGCTGGCTTACGGCAAGCAGGTGGAGGGATGAACCTATATTCCTCAGCGGACCGCTCCCCGGCCCGCGTGATGCCGCGGGAATGCTGGCGTTTGTGCATCCGATCGCGCGCACCAATCGGGCGCGTTCAACTGAGGAATATAGGTTGAAAGCCTGGCTTGCCCATCACCTGCACAGCCTCAAACTCGCCGCCGAGCAATTCCGCGCGGCGCCGGTCGCCACCCTGTTCACCATTCTCGTGATCGGCGTCGCGGTCAGCCTGCCCGCTGGTCTTTACGTGCTGCTCAGCAACCTGGAGCGCGCGGCCGGCAGCGTCAAACCGCAAGCGGAAGTCACCGCGTTTTTCAAGGATGTGGACGAAACGAAAGCCCGCGCCCTTGCCGCCAGCCTGCGCAAACGCGCCGATGTCGCCGAGGTGGAGTTCGTCAGCAAGGCCGACGGCATCAAACGCCTGGAAGCCGCCGGACTCGCCGATGTCGCCCTGGGTTTGCCGGAAAACCCGCTGCCGCACACTCTGGCGATCACGCCTGGGGAAGCCACGCCGGTCGCCCTAGAAGCCCTCGCCGCGCACGTCAAGGACAACCCCGACATCGAACGGGTGCTGGTGGATACCGACTGGATCAAACGTCTGGCCGCGCTCATGCAGTTGGGGCGCGATCTGGTCAGCATGCTGATCGTCGTGCTCGGCGTGGCGCTCGCCGCCATCACCGCCAACACCATCCGCCTGCAAATCTACGCGCAGAAGGATGAAATCGAGGTCGCGCGCCTGATCGGCGCCACCGACCGCTTCATCCGTCGCCCCTTCCTCTATTTCGGTGGCATCCAGGGCCTGGTCGGCGGCCTCGCCGGTTGGGCGCTGGTGCTCGCCGGCGGCCTCATGCTGGAAACCAGTGTCGCCCAGGTCGCCGCCGCCTATGGCTCGCAATTCCGCCTCGTCGGCCTCTCCCTTCGGGAAACCGGCCTCCTGCTCCTGTTTTCGGCGCTGCTCGGCTGGTTGGGCGCTTACTTCGCTGTCAGCCGTGCGCTGCGGCAGAACGACTAATGTCGACATGAATGACCAATCTGGAGCCCCCCCGGAGCCGCAGGCGCTGCACACCGCCAGAGATCAACGCGCGTCGGGATACAGCCAGTCGTAGTACCAACCGCACATATCGCGGATTTGCCGGGAAATACGCTCGGGCACCTCATGCCGCACGGGGGGCCGAATTGCAGCGTGGCGCGCGTGGGAATACTTGCCGTGGTAGTGGCTGTCGCTCTCGTGCGGAGCCACCGGCAGGTTATGCAGGGGGAGCGCGCAGCGGGGCAGGCCCAGCCAGTCGAACACCCGCCCCATCGTTTCCTCCGGGCGCGCCATCAAATCCTCGAAGCGCAGAAAAAACAGCCGATCCTTGAGCGCCTGAGGCAAATCCAGCACTGCATTGATGGAGGACAGCGGCGCACCGATGATCTTGTCCTTGGCGAACAACTGGTCGGCGCGGCCGAAGCGGCTGAAATCCGCCAGATGATCGATGAAATCCACCAGGATCGTCTGCTGGTGGCGCGCCTCGATGGAACCGTAGATCTGCACCAGATCGCGTACCGGCACCAGCAGGCGCGCATCCGGTTCCAGCTCCAGCAGAAACTCGATGTGATGCAGCCAGGCGCGGTTCTTGTCCACCACCAGCGGCTTACCGGCACCCTCGTACCAACCGTGGAGAAAGCCCTTCATGGCGGATTTCAAATGTGCGTAGGTGGTATCGAACTGCACATCCAGTTGCGACAGAAAAAACGTGTCGTCGCTGACGAAGCGGCGCACATCCAGCAGCACATTGGTCAGCGGCGAACTATGGCCCTCGCAATGGATATCCGGATGCAGGGCCAGCAACTGGCAAAGCAGCGTGGAGCCGGCACGCGGCAGGCCGGCTACGCCGACGAAGCGGGGAGTTGCGGCAGTGGCGAGCATCTTCCGGCCTCTCATTCCGGCAGGCGGATGAAATCGTTCGCCACCTTCAGCAAGCCCTCGAACTGAGTCGATTGCACCAGCGAGACGCTCGGACCAGACAGCACCGGCGGACTGAGCGTCGGCGCATGCACGGTGCGTTCCAGGCTGCCGCCATCGGGTTGACCGTTCGCGACGGCAGCCTGAATGGCTAACACGCCGTCTCGATATTCGAAGCGGTAGTTGCCGCTGCTCAAGCCACCTGGCGTGATTGCATATTCACCGGCATTCACCGCCCCCTGGCTATTGCCGCCATAGCTCAACGCGCCACCGAGCACCGCGCTGGTCTCGTCGTTGACGAACCCGGCGTAGCTCAGCCCGTTGCCACCGCTGTAGGCATGGCCGTCGTAGGTCTTGCCGGCGTCCCTGGCGGTCACGGTGAGCGGGGCCTGGCCGATGGTGAGTACCCCATTGTTGACAATGAGGTCGTACCTTTGCTGATCGGAATACAAGCCGCTCAGCGTCAGGACGTGGTCACCGGCATTGATTGCCCCCTGTGCGGCGCCGCCGAAGTTAGCCGCGCCGAGAATGTGCCCCGGGTCAGTGCTGGCGGAAACCGCATAGGCACCACCGGTGTAGGTCTGGCCGTCGTAGGTCTTGGTGTCGCCGGCGGTCAAGGTGAGCGGGGTCAGGAAACTGCGCAGCAACGGCGCGGTCTGGCCTTCGTAGATGCGCCAGACGGTGTTTTCGCCGCCGTTGGCGGAGATGTCCCAGCCGGCAAAGCTGGCCAATTGCCGCATCTGGGCGCTATTGAGGCCGCTGCCGCCGGAACTGCCGACCTGGCCGGAGGTTTCGGTGTCCCAGTAGCTGTTGTTAACGGCGCCGTAATTGGCGCCCGCCAAACCGCCAATGGCCCAGCCGCTGCCGCTGACGAGACCGGTGCTGTAACTGTTGTTGAGCGTGCCGTAATTACTGCCCACCAAGCCGCCGACATAGCTGCTACCGCTGACTGAGCCGCTGACATAAGCGTTGCTGACCGTGCCGGCGTTGTAGCCGACCAGGCCGCCAACCGAATTGCCGCCGGAGACGTTCAGATTGAGCAGGCCGAGGTTCTGCACGGTGCTGCCACCGGGCAGGGCATCGATGAAGCCGGTGTTGTTGCCCGAGGGTTGTGCGATGTTGAGATTGGCGAGGGTATGGTCGTCACCGTTGAATTCCATCGCATAGAAGACCGGAAGATGCCAGCCGGGAAGGGGCGCCAGGTCGAGATCGGCGGTCAGCCTGAACTTGATACCCGCGACGTCGATGAAGCCCAGCATGTCTTTCAGGTTCTGCAGGCTGCCCAGGGTGTAGTACTCATTGGCGTCCCGGCTGAGATAGTCGGCGATGTTCAGGCTCAGGCCGTGGGTCAACCAGTCATTGAACTGCGCCCCATACAAGCCGCCATAGGTCACGGTGTGCAGAACCTCGCCAGCGACCGTCAAAGTGGTGCTGTCGAGGTCGTAATGGCTGTTGCTGACGGTGCCTCGGTTGTAGCCCACCAAGCCACCGAGTTGGCTGTTGCCGCTGACCGATCCGGTGCTGTAGCTGTTGCTGACCGAACCCGAGTTGTAGCCCAGGCCACCAACTTCGTAGCTGCCACTGACCACTCCGGTGCTGTAGCTGGCACTGATAGTGTTGTAGTTGGTTCCCACCAAGCCCCCTACGCCGGCGATACCGCCGCTCACCGATCCAGTGCTGTAGCTATTTCTGATGGCGCTGTAACTGCTACCCACCAAGCCGCCAACATTTCCAGCGCCATCGACCGAACCGGTGCTGTAACTGAAGCTGATCGCGCCACCGTTGCTGTGAAGTCCAAGCTGGGTCGGTTTATCGAGAGGCCGCTGATGGTGTGGCCAAGGCCGTTAAACTGGCCCTGAAAGTAATAAGTGCCTTGGCCTATCGGCATAAACCCGGCACCACCATTCCACCCGACCGTCGCGCTGGCGTCGATGTCCGAACCCAGTGCGTAATGGCCAAAAAGGTTGCCATCCATGCCCTGCAAGTCGCTGCCGCTGGTCGACCCCTCCGCTCCCAGGCTGTTGATGACGGTGTAATCCTGGCCATTGATGCTCAGGAAGCCGGTGCCGGAACGACCGGGGAAATCCACCCGTCCGGCGAAACCGCCGCCGGGGGCGAAGCCGACTCGGACCGTGCCGCCGGCCACGCCGGCATCCGCGCCGTTGGCCGTGCCGGTGTTCATGGCCAGGGCTGCGCTGCCGCTGGCGGTCATCACCGCGTTGATCTGGATGTCGCGGGCGGCGGTCAGCGTCAGGGTGTTGGCACTCCAGTTCACCGCGTCATCGACCAGGATGTCGCCGTTGCCTTCGCCGGCGCCCGTGCTGCTCTGGATTTCGATGTTGTTGCTGGCAAGCTGGCTGGAAAGTTCGGTGCCGCTGATGTCGCCGCCACTGGTGGCGATCTTGTAGTCCTTGGGGTCGATCAGCCAGGTGCCGGTCTGACCGTGGTCCGCCTTGGTGGTGACGCGGGTGCCATCGGCGATGCGGACGCGGCCGGCGGAGGTTTCGATGTAGCCGCCGTTTTCAACATGGGCAGGCGGCATTCCCTCTCCCCCGGGGGTGGAGGGGAGTTGCGGGGCGCTGGCGTCCAGGGTGCCGCTCAAGCGGACTTCGCCGTGGTCCATGTCCGCCAGCAGGAGGATGCGGCCTGCCTTTTCGACCAGGGTACGGGCCTGGAGGGTGCCGCTGTTGGCGACGACGCTGGAGAGCAGTTCGTTGGCGGCGCGGCTGGCCAGGATGATCTGGCCGCCGTCGGCCTGGATCAGGTGGCGGTTTTCGATCAGGGTGTGGACGGTGGCGGGATCGACGGCGATACGCAAGTGGCCGTCGGCGCCGGCTTCGAGGGTGATCTGGTCGCCGGCGGCGAGGGCCACGTTGCCCAGGCGGGCGCTGATGAGGCCTTCGTTGCGGACCTCGGGGGCGAATAGGGCAATCAGGCCGCCGCCCTGGCCATCGCCGGTGGCATGGATTTCACCCTGGTTGACGATGGCGCCGGTGGCGCCGTTGCGTTGGAACCGGGAGCGGCCGGAGAGAAAGTCGCTGTCCAGGGTGTCGAGGGTGCTGGCAACCAGGCCGCCGACATCAACCCGGCTGCCGGGGCCGAACAGGATGCCGTGGGGGTTGACCAGCCAGACCTGGCCATTGGCGGTCAGGCGTCCGAAGATCTGGCTGGCGTCGGCCCCCAGCACCCGGTTGAGGGCGACCGACAGGCTGCCGGGCTGGGCGAAATTGACCTGGGCCTGGGCGCCGATGTCGAAGCGGTTCCATTCCAGGATGGCGCGCTCGCTGCCCTGTACCACCTCCATGCGGGCGCCGACTTGGCTGATAACGGCCTGCCCGGCGCTGACCCGTCCGCCTTCGGGCAGGGCGTCGAGCGCGGGTGGCTCGGCCCAGGCGGGTACTGCGAATAACGCGGCCAGACTCAGAACCAACGGCTTGATCGCCCGCCCGCCGGCGGATTTGCCTCGGGCGCGGGCGGTTTCGGGGGCGGGGACATAACGCTGGGCGCGGTCGTTCCAGACCAGTCGGTAGCTGTGGTTCATGGTGTTCTCACGGGCAAGGTATCGGACCTATACTGTGCGCACTGTATATACATGGAGTGCATCATGCGCACACGAGTCTTCAAGAGCGGCAATTCGCAGGCGGTGCGAATTCCGAAGGAAATGCAGTTGCCATCGGAAGTGAAGGAAGTGGAAATCGAGGTGGTGCCGGAAGGGGTGTTGATCCGGCTGGAGCCCCGCCGGCTGACGGGGCTGGCGGCCAAGTTTGCCGCGCTTGGCGGGCCGGACATGTTTCCCGATGGCCGCCCCGATCCGGGCGAGGAGCCAGAGCGGAACTGGGCGCCTCTGGCCAGGGCGATGCCATGAAATACATGCTCGACACCAATGTCTGCATCGATGTGATGCAAGGCGCTTTGCCCCATCTGGCGGCTCGCATGGAGGCCTGCTACTACGGCGAATTGCTGATGTCCGCCATCACCCTGGCGGAACTGGAGTTCGGCATTCTGGCTGCCAGGCTCGAAGCACGGGCATTGCGCCGTTTTTTGCTGGACGGCATTCGGGAGGATGTCGTGGTGGCCTCCTTTGATGCAGCCGCCGCCCGTGCCTACGCCGAAGTTCGCCTCGCCGATCCGCAACGCGGTCGCAACGCCCTGGACAAGCTGATCGCCGCCCACGCACTGAGCCTGGGCGCGGTATTGGTGACCAACAATGAGGCGGATTTCCGCCGCTTTTCCGGTCTGGCGGTGGAGAACTGGACGGCGGGCGGCTGAGGTGCCCCGGAATGGCCCTTCCGTAGCGCGCAGGAGCAGGCTTGCCCGCGATGGACACCGTCGTATCGCAGGCAAGCCCTCTCCCACGGGAGGTTCAGTCGCGTTTTCCCGAAGCATCGATAGTGCTCGGCCACAACGACGCTCGCCGGACATCATCAGAAGCGTTTGCTGAGTTGCGCCCAGGCCCGCGCGCTGTGCTGGCCGCTGCCGTCGCTGTTGTCGCCATTGGCGTCGCGGCCCGGATTGTCGTCCAGGGGAACGGCCACGCTCAGGCGCGCGTCCCAGCCGGCGCGGTTCCAGACCAGGCCGGCGCCGGCACCGGTCAAGGTGTAGCGGTTGCGTCCGGTGAACGCCACCCAGGGGGCTTTGTGCAGGCGAACGCCGCCGCCTTCGACGAAGGCGATGGCCTGCCAACCCGGCTGAATCTCTTTGCGCAATTCCAGTTTGAGCAGCCAGCCTTCGTCGCCGGCGGCTTCGTTGACCGGGTAGGCACGA
Source organism: Pseudomonadota bacterium (assembly GCA_030653935.1). Lineage (GTDB taxonomy): Bacteria > Pseudomonadota > Gammaproteobacteria > Burkholderiales > Thiobacillaceae > PFJX01. The sequence continues at coordinate 17,862 of JAURYL010000087.1, read as the reverse complement.
AGGGCGTGGGGGCCGCCCAGGCTGTGTTTCTCTGAACTGTCCAGGTTGCCGTCCGCCCATTGCGCGTTGAGGCCGGCATACAGGTTGAGATCGGCGAACAGACGTTGCAGGCGGGCGAATTGGACGGTCAGCTTGTTGTAGCGGCCTTGCGTGCGCGGGCCGGCCTGGTCGCTGGCAAGATCGGCGGCAACGCCGGAGAGATCGAGGTCGCCGCCGGTGAGCATGAGGCTGTACTGGCTGTAGCCGCCACCCCAGGCTGCGTCAATGTGGTCGCTGGTGAGGCCCAGGCGAAGGCTGTCGATCTCGTGGCGGCGGGTGGCTATGCCCAGGTTGTCGTCGGCGCTCTCGCGCCGCTCCAGGCTGGAGGTCAGGTTGAGGTTGTCGTTCTGGCTTCTGCGGATCGGGTAATGCAGATCGCCGCCCCAGGTGGTGGCCTGCCCCCTTGCGTCGAGGGCGGCAAAACTGTCGCCGAGTCGGTAACGCAGATGGGAGGCGCGCAGTTCGACGCGCGCACCGTCGTTGCCCAGCGGGTGGCCATAACGCAGCAAGCCGCTGGCAAGACCTTCAGAAGCAAGCCCACGGAGTTCGAGCCGATCACCACGGCCATCGAGATCGTTGAGCGCGAATCCGCCGGTGGCCTGCCCAATCCCGGTGGTTTTCAAACCCTGGTTGTTGAGGCCGAGGTCGCCGGTGACCAAGGGGGTGTCCTCGACCTTGACCCGCAACCGGGTTTCTCCAGCCACATCCCCGGCTTCGAGAATACCGGTGACCCGGATGCCGGGAAGATCGTTGACCAGCAGCAGGCCGCGCTCCAGCTCGGCGGCGGCGAGCGGCTCACCGATCCGCAATCGGTTGCCCACCACACCGAGGGCAAAGTCTGGATTGACGCGCGGGGCGGCCGGAACTTCCAGCTTCATGCCACCGAGTCGGCCCTCGATCACCCGGATGCGGACCTGGCCTTCGGTGACATCCTGGGCAGGCAGATACACCCGGACGAACCAGCCGCGATTGCGGTAATGCTCGGTGATGCGCTGGGCGGCGCCTTCCAGTTCACGCAGGGTGAGTGCACGGCCAAGCAGGTCGTCGAGCAGCGCGGTCAGATCCGTAACCGGAATCAGGCTGGCGCCTTCGATGCCAAACGATTTGACGGTGACCTGGGTGCCTTTATCGGCATCCCGCATGGGCGGGGCCGGGAGCCAATGCGGCGCGGCGGGCGCCGCGTCTTTCAGAATCCGGTCGCTCTCACGCTGAAGGACGCCGGCATCGGAGGGGGGGGGCGGAAATGGCGGGAATCGCCACCAGGCACAACAAGGGGATAACCCGAACTCCCCATTCTTTTTCTTGTTTCATGGGACGCCACATACAAAATATTCGTACTACATCGTACCATTTACGGGGTATACCAGGCCATCCTGGGAGGAGAGGCCGGATTGATATGAGTCAATTGGCTGTCTTGCACAGCGCCGTGCCCATTGCCCCACAAGCCGTATGCTCAGGCTGATCGACCAATGTTGACAAAAAAACTCGGGAACTCGCTTCGGCGCTTAGCACTCCATTCAAGCGAGTGCTAATATTCGCCCGACCAGAGTTACAGGAGTATGCAGATGACCGCTACCACGCTTGATTTTCCCGTTCCGTCCACGCTGGGCAGTCTGGAGAGCTACATCCAGGCAGTGAACCGTTTTCCGCTGCTGACCGCTGAGCAGGAACATGATTTGGCCGTGCGTTTCCACGAAAAGCAGGATGTCGAGGCGGCGCGCCAACTGGTGTTGTCGCATCTGCGTCTGGTAGTAGCCATCGCGCGCGGTTATCTCGGTTACGGCCTGCCTCATGCCGATCTGATCCAGGAAGGCAATGTCGGCCTGATGAAGGCGGTGAAGCGTTATGACCCGGAGCGCGGTGTGCGCTTGGTCTCCTTCGCCGTGCACTGGATCAAGGCGGAAATCCACGAGTACATTCTGAAGAACTGGCGCCTGCTCAAGGTGGCAACAACCAAAGCGCAGCGCAAACTGTTTTTCAATCTGCGCAGCATGAAGAAGCGCGACGGCAGCCTCACCAGTGGTGCCGTCGAAGAAATGGCGCGCGCTCTCAATGTCAACCACGCGGACGTGCGGGAAATGGAAATCCGCATGTACGGGCAGGATGTGTCGTTGGAACCGAGTGTGGACAGCGATGAGGAAAGCTACGCGCCGATCGCCTATCTGGCTGCGGCGAATGCCGAACCGACCCAGCACATTGAGCGCAAGGAGCGTGAAAAGCTCGCCACCGTGGGGATTTCCAATGCGCTGGAAAGCCTGGATGCGCGCAGCCGGCATATCGTCGAGTCACGCTGGTTGAACGAGGAAAATCCCGCCACCCTGCATGAACTGGCCGCCGTGTATGGCATCTCGGCCGAGCGGGTGCGTCAGGTCGAAGCCAAGGCCTTGCAGAAAATGCGGGTGGCGCTGACGGTCTGATTTGGTTTGCCCCAAAGAAAAAGCCCCGCACTGCGGGGCTTTTTCTTTGGGGCTCGGAGGAATTAGAACAGCGAACCCAGGATCACCGAGAACAGGCTGAGCCAGGCCCAGGCGATCAGGGCGATGATCAGGGTGAAGGGCAGGTTGTATTTGCTGAAGATGTTCATCGTGTCACTCCGATTTCAAGAATTGGCGCGATTCTACTGCGCGAAGAAGGGGCTCTCAACGTGCGGGCAGGCTCAACCGCCGGTCATGCTCATGAATCGAACCAGTTTTTGCGGTTGTTCGCGGAATTCGTGGCGCTCCGGCTTCATGTCGATGGCGCGATGGATGGCATCGACCAGGTCGGCATCCGAAGCACCGGCGCGCATCAGGGTGCGGAAGTCCATGCGCTCTTCCTGGCCCAGGCACAGGTGCAGGACGCCATCGACGGTGAGTCGCACGCGATTGCAGGTTTCGCAGAAGTGCTGCGAAATGGGCGTGATGAAGCCCACCGTGAAGCGACCATCAGGCGTGCCCAGGTAACGCGCCGGGCCGCCACCACGCATCAGGGTGTCGACCAGGCCGAAACGCTGGCGCAGGCGGGCGATCACCGGTTGCAGGTCGACATAGCCCATGCGGCGGGCGGTTTCGCCCATCGGCATGAGTTCGATCAGGCGCAGAACAAAGCCGCGCTCCATGCAATAGGCGACCATGGCGTCGATGTCGTCGGCGTTTTCCCGCATCACCACCATGTTGACCTTGATCGGCGCGAAGCCGACCGCGCTGGCGTGCTCCAGGCCTTCCAGGATCTTGTGCAGCACCGGGCGGCCGTTGATCTTTTCCACCACGTCCGGGCGCAGGGAGTCGAGACTGATGTTGAGGCGGGTGACGCCGGCCTGCTTGAGGTCGCCGGCCATTTTCGCCAATTGTGTGGCGTTGCTCGACAGCGACAGATCCTCGATGCCCGGCAGCGCGGCGATGCGCCCGCATAGATCGACCACATTGCGGCGCAGCAGCGGCTCACCGCCGGTCAGGCGCACGCGTTTCATGCCCAGGCTGGCGAACAGGCCGAGCAGGCGTTCAAGTTCGTCGAAATTGAGCCAATGTTCCGGTTCCTCGAAGTCCTTGAAGCCTTCCGGGATGCAGTAGGCGCAACGAAGGTCGCAGCGATCCGTCACGGATAGCCGCAGGTATTCGATGATGCGTCCGAAGCGATCGACAAGCGGGTTCATGTTCATGGCGACTGTTGTGCGCGGAAAGCGTTGTGTGCGGCAGAATATAGCACTCATGAATTCCTGGAAGCGCGATGCGCCCTATGATCATGGTTCCATCCGCCTGAAACCTTGACTTTGGTCATGAAGCGGCCCTCCACACGCATCGGAAAATCGCCTTATGAAAGCACTCGGCATCGCCGGATACAGTGGCGGCGGTAAAACCTACCTGATCGAAAAACTATTACCCCGGCTGCGGTCGGCCGGCTTGCGCGTGTCCGTGATCAAGCAGAGCCATCACGATTTCGAGGTGGATGTGCCGGGCAAGGATTCCTGGCGGCATCGTGCCGCCGGCGCCCAGGAAGTGCTGCTGACTTCACCGCATCGCTGGATGCTGGTGAACGAATTGCGTGGCACGCCGGAACCCGGCCTCGACGAACATCTTCTGCGCCTGTCGCCTTGCGATCTGGTGCTGGTGGAGGGTTACAAGCACGCCGAGATTCCGAAGCTGGAGGTCTGGCGCGCCGCCAATGAGCGGCCCTGGTTACATCCGGATGATGCAAACTTCATTGCCGTGGTGGCGGATCAGGCGCCGCCGGGTCGGATCGAACACCTTCACATCGATGACATCGAGGCCATCCTGGCCTTCATTCTTGGGTATGCAAAATGAGTGATTCCCCGCTTTCCGTCGACGCCGCGCTGGCCAACCTGCTCGCCGCCGCCGTGCCGATTTCAGAGATCGAAACTTGCCCCGCCGACGCGGCGTTGGGCCGAGTATTGGCCACCCCGCTGGTTGCCGACGTCACCGTGCCACCGCTCGATAATTCGGCGATGGACGGCTATGCGTTGCGCCTGGCCGACTGGAGCGCCGAGCGCTGGTTGCCGATTTCGCAGCGCATCGCCGCCGGCGCTTTGGGCGGCGAGTTGGCGCCCGGCACGGCCGCGAGGATCTTCACCGGCGCGCCAGTGCCGTCCGGCGCCGATTGCGTGGTGATGCAGGAAGACTGCGAGGTCCATGACGGCAAGGTTCGCTTCGCCAACGCCCCCAGGGCGGGCAGCCACATCCGCCGTGCCGGTGAGGACATCCGCGCTGGCCAGACTGTGCTGGAAGCCGGTACCCGTCTCGGCCCGGCGCAACTCGGCGTCGCCGCTTCGGTGGGGGCAACCACGCTCGGCGTCGCGCGCCGCCTGAAGGCCGCCGTCTTCTTTACCGGTGATGAAATCGTTCTGCCCGGCCAGCCGTTGGCGCCCGGCCGTATCTACAACTCGAACCGCGCCACCCTGATCGCCCTGCTCAGCCAGATGGGCATCGAAGTCATCGACCTTGGTCAGGTGCCTGACCGCCTCGACGCCACCGTCGCCACCCTGGAGCGCGCGGCGCGGGCCGCAGATGTAGTTATCACCAGCGGCGGCGTCTCGGTGGGCGAGGAGGATCACGTCAAGGCCGCCGTGGAGCAACTCGGCCGTATCGAGATGTGGAAAGTGGCGATGAAGCCCGGCAAGCCCTTGGTTTATGGCCGCGTCGGCAACGCCGATTTCCTTGGCCTGCCCGGCAATCCGGTCTCCGCCTTCGTGGTGTTCTGCCTGTTCGTGCGCCCCTTCCTGCTGCGCCGCATGGGCGCCGAATCGCAGCCCGCCGCCAGCTTCACCGTGCCGGCGGGGTTCGACTGGATAAAACCGGGTAAGCGCCGGGAATTTCTGCGCGCGCGGTTGCAGGATGGCTGGGCCATGCTCTATCCAAACCAGGGTTCCGGGGTGCTTACCTCGCTCGCCTGGGCCGATGGCCTGGTCGACATCGAAGCCGGTGCCAGCGTCGAGAATGGCGATTCGGTGCGCTTCATTCCCCTTTCGGAGCTGCTGAAATGAACGTCCGCCTGCTCTATTTCGCGCGTCTGCGCGAAGTCTTCGCCACCGGCCAGGAGACCCCGGAACTGCCGCCCGGCATCCAAACGCTGGCCGATCTGCTCGACTGGCTGCGTCAGCGCGGCGGCGTCTGGGCCGAGGAGCTGGCGGCGGGCCGTGCCTACCGGGTCGCGATCAACCAGGACCTGATCGAACAGGACGCGGTGCTGCACGAGAACGATGAAATCGCCCTGTTTCCGCCGGTAACGGGGGGCTGAATGTTTCAATCCGCGCCCGGCATAACCGGGCGAAACAGAACGGAAGAGGTTAGGGGCTGTCCATGAATAACCTGGACAATTATGGGTGTGCTGACGGGATGCGATGCAAGGCGCCGGACGTGCGCATGGCCATTCCCTGCAAACGGCCGGCAACGTGGCAGCGCGCCCGACAGTGCGGCCAGAATGTTCAAGTTATTCATGGACAGCCCCTTACCCCTCTCCCGTTTCCGATTGTCCCCCTGAAGGGGGAGGTTTCAAACCGGAGTTTGTTTTCGATGAAAATCGCCGTTCAGAGTGAAGCCTTCGACCTCAACGCCGAAGTCGCCGCCCTCCACCAGGCCAACCCGAAAGTCGGCGCCGTCGTCAGCTTTCTCGGTCTGGTGCGCGACATCAATGAAGGCCAGGGTGTTTCAACGCTCAGCCTGGAGCATTACCCGGGTATGACCGAGAAAGCCCTGGCCCAGATCGTCGAGGACGCCCGGCAGCGCTGGGAAGTGCTCGACGCCACGGTCATCCATCGCGTCGGCGCGCTCCAGCCGACCGAGCCCATCGTCCTGGTCGCGGTCGCTTCCGGCCACCGTGGCGACGCCTTCGTCGCCTGCGAATTCATCATGGATTATCTGAAAACGCGGGCGCCGTTCTGGAAGAAGGAAGCGACCGCGGAAGGCGAGCACTGGGTCGACGCGCGCGAAAGCGATGACCGGGCGGCGGCGCGCTGGGGTGGTTCAGGAAAGTAAGAGGCTGAAAACAACGAAGCCCCACCGGTCACGGTGGGGCTTCGTGGATGAGGGCCGATGTGGTTCAGGCGGCTACCGCGAGTTCCTGGTCCGCTTCGGACGTTTCCACCAGCAAGTCGCGAACGCGCGCCGAAAGATTCACGAGTTCCTCGATCTGGCGTGAAACTTCGAGGTGCATCTGGTCGAGTTCGCCGATGCGGTCTTCCAGGGTGTCGGCCGCCTTGTGGATGCGCTTGACACTTTCCAGGCGCCGCCGCAGTTGCATCTGGTGTTCACGCACCTGGCCTTCCATCGGCGACATCACGGCCTTCAGCCAGCTTTCCACATCCTTGTTGAGCACTTCGAAGACCTGCACCACGCGCGAGGCCAGGGTCTCGAAAAAGCGCGAGGTGAGGGTGTACTGCTCGGTGGTGAGGAAGGTGTAGAAGGTGTTGAACTGTTGGTCGTAGGCGCCTTCCAGGCGCTGGATTTCCTTGCGGTAGCGCAGGATCGAGAAGGGGGGGATGGCGACCAGATTGATACCGTGTTCACGGTTCAGCTTCTGGTACATGGCGTCCATCATCTTGTTGATTTCTTCGATCTGGCCGTTTGCGGCTTCGAGATGAGTGTCCACATGCGTGAAGAAGCTGCTCATGGCATCGCGGATGCCCTTGGTGAAGCGGCTCTGCACCATGGCTTCGCGGGCGTCGCGGACCTCGTTGCGGAGGATGTCCATGCCGATCTGGGAAAACAGCTTGATGCTCTGCTGCGAGAAGATCGAACGCAGCGCCTGGAATTGCTGTAGCCCACGCTCGAACGACTCCTTGTCGCCGGAAATCTTGAGCATGATGTGTTCCACCACATCCTGGTTTTTCCCCTGCAAGCCGCGCAGTTCGGTGAGTTGCTCCTCGATGCCGCGGCGGCGCGCATCCAGCAGCGATTCGCTGGAGTCGAGCAGGTCGGATAATTCGGCGTCGGTCTGGTCACGCACGATGCTCTGCTTGGAGGAAATCAACTCCTCCGACAGTGCTTTTTCCAGGTTGGTCAGCCGGCTTTTTTCCAGCAGGGCGGTATCGCCGTTGATTTTCGCGAGCAGCCCCTTCTGCGCGGAGACCGGGTAGATCTGTGAGCTGTCGACGCCGAGCAGGTCGGCGCAGGACTTCACCTGGGCATTGATTTCAGCATTGATCTGATCTTCGCTCTTGAGTTCGTCCCAGAGTCCGTCGATCTTGTTCAACGCGACGAGGCGGCCACGATTCTTGCCGCGCGCGTAGATGTGGTTGCGCCAGACTTCGATGTCGGACTTGGTGACGCCGGTGTCCGCCGCCAGCACGAACAGTACGGCATGGGCGTTGGGCAGCAGGTTGAAGGTCAGTTCCGGCTCGACGCCGATGGCATTGAGGCCGGGCGTGTCATAGACCACCAGGCCTTTTTCCAGGAAGGGATGCGGGAAGTTGATGATGGCGTGGCGCCAGGCCGGGATGGTAACCGTGCCGTTGTCGTTGATACCGTCACCGAGCTCGCGGTCGTTCGGGTCGTAGAGGCCGTATTTGATGGCATCTTCGACGGAAACGGCCTTGACCCGGCACACTTCCAGCATGGCCTTGGTGACGTTCTCGGCGGAGGTCGGGTCGATGCCGATGTGCGTCCACTCTTCCGCGTAATTTTTGTATTCCGCGATGGTGGCGCTGGCGCCGCGGGTTTCGATCGGCAGGAGTTCGATTCTCGGCGGCTTGCTCGCGTCATAGAGCAGTTCCGTGGGACACATGGTGGTGCGCCCGGCGGTGGAGGGCAGCAGTCGCTGCTTGAGATCGGACAGGAAGATGGCGTTGATCAGCTCGGATTTTCCGCGCGAGAACTCGGCGACGAAGGCAACGTGAAGTTTGTCCTCCGCGAGGCGATCAACCACTTGCTGCAGGCGCAGGTCGCGCTGTGAATCATTGAGGTCTTCGCGATTGAGCCATTGCCGGTAATCGGCGATGCGCCGGGAGAGTGCCTCTCGCCACTGGCTATAGGCTTCGAAATCGTTGGCGAGCGATGCGGTGCTCATTTATTAATACCTCCAGCATGCCTTGATGGGTGTGATCAGTCGCACTAGCCTGCGCGGCACTCTAGCATAAAACCCTGTTTCTTCTGGTGGCGGTCAGCGGCGCTGACAAGTCGGGCAGAAGTACGTGGCGCGGGCGGCCTGGCGGAGGACGCGGATGCTGGAAGCGCAAGTCGCGCAGGGCTGACCGGCGCGGCCATAGACTCGATAGGTCTGCTGGAACCAGCCGGGGCTGCCGTGGCTGTCGACGAAGTCGCGCAGGGTGCTGCCGCCGGCGGCGATGGCTTTTTCCAGTATTTCCTTGATGGCGTTGGCGAGTCGCGCGCAGCGCGGCCGGGACAATCCGCCGGCGATGACGCGCGGGTCGATGCCGGCCTGAAACAAGGCTTCATTGGCGTAGATGTTGCCCACGCCCACCAGTAGATGGGCGTCCATGATGGCTTGCTTGATCGCCACGCCGCGTTTTCGGCAGAGGGCGTGCAGGCGCGCGCCGTCGAAGTCGTCGGACAGGGGCTCGACGCCGAGGCTGGCGATGAGCGGGTGTTTGTAGGGATCGACGGTCCACAGCAGGGCGCCGAAGCGGCGCGGGTCGTGGTAACGCAACACCCGGCCATCGTCGAGTAGCAGATCGATGTGGTCGTGTTTCCGCAACGGCGTGTCGGCGGGCAGCAGCCGAAGATTGCCGGACATGCCGAGGTGGCAGATGAGCCAGCCGTCATCCAGTCGCAGCAGCAGGTATTTGCCGCGCCGGCGCAATTCGAGGATTCGGCGCCCCGCGACGCGCGCGTCCAGATCGAGCGGAACCGGCCAGCGCAGCCGGCCGTCGCGGATGACCGCGCCGATCAGACGGCGACCGCCAAGGTGTGGCGCGAGGCCGCGCAGGACGGTTTCGACTTCCGGGAGTTCGGGCATGGTGTGACGGGTGCCTCGCGGGTTGTGACTGATCGTTTTGCCCGAAGTATCTCGGGCGCATCATAATGTACCGAAGTGCCACGGATTTTCAGCCATGAACCTCAAAGCCCTGCCCCTCCTTTTCGCCGCCATTTCGCTATCCGCCTGCGCCCAGTCGCCGGTGGTGGTCAAGCCGATGCCGGTTCCCGTCGCGCCCAAACCGGCGAGCGAGGGGCTGACCAGCCAAGTGCTGTATCAGATCCTGCTTGGCGAAATCGCTTCTCAGCGTGGCGAGCTGCGGCTCTCCGCCGAGGCCTACGCGGATCTGGCGAGCAAGACCCGAGATGTGCGCGTCGCGCAACGCGCGGTAGAGTTGGCGCGTTACGCGCATCAACCGGCGTTGGCCCTGCGCGGCGCCCAGCTTTGGCGAGAACTGGAACCGGGTTCCGTGAAGGCGATCCAGACCCTGGCATCGATGTTGCTGGCCTCGGGGCGGGTCAAGGAGGCCAGGCCGCACCTGGAAGCCTGGCTGAAGTTGGGGCCGAGCGCGGAGGTCTTTACTCAATTCCACGCGCTGTTAGCGCGCCAGAAGGACAAGCAGGCGGCGCTGGATCTGGTCGCCGAGCTCGCGGTGTCCTATCCCGCCCTGCCCGAAGCGCATTTCGCCGTCGCGCAAGTCGCCTTGCAGGCCAACCACATGCGGCGCGCCCTGGTCGCGCTGGATGAAGCGCTGCGCCTGCGCCCGCAATGGGAAACGGCGGTGCTGCTCAAGGCGCAGGTGCTGTCGCAACAGGACGGCGAGGGTGCCGCTCAGGCTTTCCTCACCACTTATCTGCAAGCCAACCCCGGTGCGCGCGAGGTGCGACTGGCTTACGCCAAGTCGCTGGCGCGCGGTGGCCGCTTTGTCGAATCGCGCGTCGAGTTCGAACGTCTGGCGCGAGACGCGCCGGATGACCCGGAGGCGCATTTCACCCTCGGTCTGGTCGCCATGCAGACCAACGATCTGGCCAGCGCCCGTGGCGCCTTGCTCAAGTCGCTGGAACTGGGGCATCCGGATGGCGATACCGTGCGTTATTACCTGGGGCAACTGGAGGAGGCGGATAAACAGTTCGAGACGGCGTTGACTTGGTACCGGCAAGTTGGCGACAGCCGTCACGGCTTCGATGCCCAATTGCGCGTCGCCGCCGTGTTGAGCCGACTCGGCCGCTTGCGTGAGGCGCGCGAGTGGCTGGCCGGCCTGAAGACGGAGGATGATGCCCAGCGCATCCAGGTGGCGCAGTCTGAGGCGGTGATGCTGCGCGCCGCCAAGAACTACCCGGCGGTATTCGAAGTGCTCAGCCGCGCCCTGGAGAAAATGCCGGATTCGCAGGAGTTGCTTTACGACCGGGCGATGGCGGCGGAAAAAATTGATCGCCTCGATTTGCTGGAGCAGGACCTGCGCCGTCTGATCAAACTCAAACCCGACCATGCCCACGCCTACAACGCGCTCGGCTACACGCTGGCGGATCGCACCAATCGCCTGCCCGAGGCGGTCGAGCTGTTGAGCCAGGCGCTCAAGCTGGCGCCGGAAGACCCCTTTATTCTCGACAGCATGGGCTGGGCGCTGTTCAAGCTCAAACGTCTGCCGGAAGCGGTTGATCACTTGCGTCGCGCCTACAAGGGCAAGACCGATCCGGAAATCGCCGCGCACCTGGGTGAGGCGCTCTGGGCCAAGAATGGCAAGGGGGATCGGGACGAGGCGCGGCGCGTCTGGCAAAGCTCGCTCAAACTGCACCCCGATAATGAGAACCTGCGCGAAGTCGTGTCGCGCCTGAAGCCTTGAGTTTCAGACGTGGTCTGGTTTTGTGCGTCGCTGCCATGCTGGCGGCCTGCGCCCAGTTGCCCGGTTTTCGTCCACCGCCGCCGCCGCTCGTGTTTGAGACGCCGCCTGTGGCCTTTCGCCTGGAGGGCCGGGTCTCGGTGAAGACCAGCGAGCAATCCTTTGCCGGCGGCATGACCTGGCGGCATGCCGCGACACGCCAGGAGTTGCTTTTGCGAACGCCGCTTGGCCAGGGCGTCGCCGAGTTGAAAGGCGATGGCCGCGGCGTCGAACTGCGCGATTCCGAGGGGCGTCTGCACCGCGCGATGGACGCGGAAGACCTGGTGCGCCAGTCGTTGGGTGTGACCTTGCCGCTCAAGGGACTGGCCTGGTGGGTGGTCGGCAATGCGCGTCCGGGCGTGCCCTACCAGGCGGAACCCGACGCTGACGGCCATCTGGCGGTGTTGCACCAGGATGGCTGGCGTATCGAATTCTCGCGTTACGCCAAGGCGGGGAGCTACCTGTTGCCGGGCAAACTGGTAGCCCGCCATGCCGACGATCTGGAGATTCGTCTGGTGGTGGATAGCTGGGAGCCTGGCCCGGGCACGCCATGACTGCTGCTGTCTCAAGCTATCCGGCGCCGGCCAAGCTGAATCTGTTCCTGCACGTGGTGGGGCGGCGACCGGACGGTTACCACTTGCTGCAAAGCATCTTCATCTTTCTCGATTTTGGCGACACGCTGGAAATCCAGGCGCGTGGCGATGGCGATATCCGCCTGCTCGCCCCGCTTCCCGGGGTCGCCCCGGAACAGGATTTGTGCTGGCGCGCGGCGCGTCTGTTGCAACAGCACAGCGGCTGCCGCCTGGGCGCGGACATTCGCCTGCTCAAGCGACTGCCGCTGGGCGGCGGGCTGGGTGGGGGCAGCTCCGACGCGGCCACTGTGTTGCTGGCGCTGAATCGACTCTGGCGGCTCGACTTGCCGAGAGGCGAGCTACAAGCGCTAGGCTTGCGTCTGGGCGCCGATGTGCCGGTGTTCGTGTTCGGCCGATCCGCTTTCGCCGAGGGTATCGGCGAGATCCTCACGCCCTGGACACCGGCGCCCGCCAGCTATCTGGTGTTGATTCCGCCCGTGCATGTCGCGACCCCAAGGATCTTTGCCGATCCGGGATTGACACGCGATACACCCTCCGCCACAATCGCGGCCCTCTTGGATGGCTACGGGCACAATGATCTTGAGCCGGTAGCCCGCGCGCAATACCCGGAGATCAGCGAGCATCTCGCCTGGTTAAAGCCTTACGGGGATGCGCGTATGACCGGTTCGGGTGCTTGCGTGTTTGTCGCGTTTCCCGAGCGGGCTCAAGCGGATGCGGCACTGGCCGGTATCCGTTCCGAGCATGGAGCGATAGAAGGTTTTGTCGCCGATGGGCTGGATCAGCATCCGCTTTACGCGTTTGCGGATTGATGTACATCGGTCGTACTTGGGGAGTCGCCAAGTGGTAAGGCACCGGATTTTGATTCCGGCATTCGTAGGTTCGATCCCTACCTCCCCAGCCATATCAGGTACGCCAGTGGCTAATCGCACTGGCGGAATAACGGGGCGTGCAGCTTGGCTGCACGCTTTTTTGTTTGTCGACCTGTGCGTGATGCGCCGCCTTGGCGCCGAGCGCGCGGGTTGTTGAGGGCGAGGATGACAGATGGCCTATGACAGCTTGATGGTGTTCACCGGCAATGCGCATCGCAAGCTTGCCGAGGATGTGGTTCGCCATCTCAATATCAGCCTGGGGCGCGCCACCGTCGGTCGTTTCTCCGACGGTGAAGTGAACATGGAAATCCTGGAGAACGTGCGCGGCAAGGACGTGTTCGTGCTCCAGTCCACCTGCTCGCCCACCAATGACAGCCTGATGGAAATCATGCTGATGGTGGACGCGCTGCGTCGCGCTTCCGCCGGCCGCATCACCGCCGCCATTCCATATCTCGGTTATGCCCGCCAGGATCGCCGCGTGCGCTCCGCTCGCGTGCCCATCACCGCGCGCGTGGTCGCGGACATGCTGACCGTGGTCGGCGTCAATCGCGTGCTGACCATGGATCTGCACTCCGACCAGATCCAGGGTTTCTTCGATATCCCGGTCGACAATATCTACTCGACGCCCATTCTGATGGGCGATATCTGGAAGCAGGATTACGAAGACCTGATGGTGGTGTCGCCCGACGTCGGCGGTGTGGTGCGTGCGCGTGCCGTCGCCAAGCGTCTGGAATGCGAGCTTGCCATCATCGACAAGCGCCGTCCCAAGCCCAATGTCGCCAAGGTGATGAATATCATCGGTGACGTCAAAGGCCGTACCTGCCTGATCATGGACGACATGGTCGATACCGCGAACACCCTGTGCGAAGCCGCCAACGCGTTGAAGGAACACGGCGCGAAGCGGGTGGTGGCCTATTGCACCCACCCCGTGCTATCCGGTAGCGCGGTGGAGCGGGTGAGCAATTCCGCGCTGGACGAACTGGTCGTGACCGACACCATTCCCTTGCGCGACGACGCCAAGGCTTGCCCCCGCATCCGCCTGTTGTCGGTCGCTAATCTGATGGCGGAAACCATCCGCCGCATCAGTGACGAAGATTCCGTGAGTTCGCTGTTCATCGAATAGCGAGTTTGCGCTGCCGGGGCGCCTGGTCGCGGGCGTCCCTTTTTTTATCTCAAGGAGTAACACATGGAAATCGAAATCAACGCCACCAAGCGTGACCTGCAGGGCACCGGAGCGAGCCGCCGCCTGCGTCGCGGCGGCCGGGTTCCCGGCATTGTTTATGGGGCCGGCAAGGATGCCCAGTCCATCGATCTGGATCACAAGGAACTCTATTTCAGCTTGAAGAATGAGGCATTCCATTCTTCCGTGCTGACGCTCAATCTTGGCGGCGCCAAGGAGTCGGTGCTGCTGCGCGACTTCCAGATGCACCCGTACAAGCAGTTTGTGCAGCACGTCGATTTCCAGCGGGTCGCCGCTGGCGAGAAAATTCATGTGAAAGTGCCGCTGCACTTCCTTAACGAGGATGCGCCTGGCATCAAGAAATCCGGTGGCATGGTCAGCCATGTCTGCACGGAAGTGGAAGTGACTTGTCTGCCCGCCGATCTGCCCGAGTTCATCGAGGTTGATCTCACCCCGCTAACCGCCGACCAATCCATCTACATGTCGCATCTGCCGTTGCCCAAGGGTGTGGAACTGGCCGGCCTGCACGGTGAAGACCCGGTCGTGGCCACCATCCTCCTGACCAAGACCGAAGTGGTGGCGGAAGAGGGTGATGAGGGCGAAGCGCCCGCCGCATAAGGTTGGTCATGCAGGCTACCCTGCGTCTGGTCGTCGGCCTCGGCAACCCCGGCGCCGACTATTCCGAAACCCGGCACAACGCCGGGTTTTGGTTTTGTGAACGTCTGGCGCGTGAGTTGGGCGCCAGTTTCAGCGTCGAATCGCGTTTTCACGGCCGCGTGGCACAGGCCAGGGCGGCGGGGATTTCGCTGCTGTTACCGCAGACCTACATGAATCGTTCCGGCCAGTCGGTCGGCGCCTTCATGCGATTTCATCGCATCGCACCCGGCGAAATGCTGGTCGTGCACGATGAGCTCGATATTCCGCCTGGCGAACTGCGTCTGAAATTCGGCGGTGGCCTCGGCGGCCATAACGGCCTCAAGGACATTACCGCCCATCTCGGTACCCAGGATTACTGGCGCTTGCGTGTCGGCATCGGCCACCCGGGTGATCGCAATGAAGTGGCGAATTACGTGCTCAAGCCACCGCGCCGCGAGGAACAGGAACAAATCGACGGCGCCCTTGATCGCGCCTTGCTGACCTGGCCACTGATCGCCAAGGGCGACTGGAACGCGGCCATCAAACACGCCAACACCAAACCCAAGCAACCCGCTACACCGGAGAAGTCATGAGCCTGAAATGCGGCATCGTCGGCCTGCCCAACGTCGGCAAGTCCACCCTCTTCAACGCCCTCACCAAGGCGGGGATCGCGGCTGAAAACTATCCCTTCTGCACCATCGAGCCCAATGTCGGCATCGTGGAGGTGCCGGATCCGCGCATGCAGCAGTTGGCCGAAATCGTCAAACCGCAACGCATGGTCCCGGCCATTGTCGAATTCGTCGATATCGCAGGCCTGGTGGCGGGTGCGTCCAAGGGCGAGGGCCTGGGCAATCAGTTTCTCGCCAACATTCGCGAGACCGACGCCATCGTCAATGTCGTGCGCTGTTTCGAGGACGAAAACGTGGTGCACGTCGCCGGCCGGATCGACCCGATCTCCGATATCGAGGTGATCATCACCGAGCTGGCGCTGGCCGACCTCGCCACCGTCGAAAAGGCGCATCACCGCGATAACAAAAAAGCGCGCGCCGGCGACAAGGAGGCCATCAAGCTGATCGCCCTCTACGATAAGCTGCTGCCGCATCTGAACGAAGCCAAGCCGGTGCGCAGCCTGAAGCTGTCGGAGGACGACAAAGCGCTGCTCGCGCCGCTTTGTCTGATGACCATCAAGCCCGCCATGTACGTGGCCAACGTCGCCGAGGATGGTTTCGAGAACAACCCGCACCTGGATCGCCTGCATCAGATCGCGGATGCGGAACATGCGCCAGTGGTGGCGGTATGCGCCGCCATCGAGGCGGAAATCTCCGTCCTGGACGAAGCGGACAAGCTGGACTTTCTTGAGTCCATGGGCTTGCACGAGCCCGGCCTCAACCGTCTGATACGGGCCGCCTACGAGCTGCTGGGCCTGCAAACCTATTTCACCGCTGGGGTGAAGGAGGTGCGCGCCTGGACCATCCACAAGGGCGATACCGCGCCACAGGCGGCCGGGGTCATTCATACCGACTTCGAACGCGGCTTCATCCGAGCGCAGACCATCGCCTTCGATGACTATATCGCCTACAAGGGTGAACAGGCCGCCAAGGAGGCCGGAAAGATGCGCTCGGAGGGTAAGGAATATGTGGTCAAGGATGGTGATGTTCTGAATTTCTTGTTCAATGTGTGATTGACAAGCTATGCCGGCGTCGGGATAATGCCGCGCTTTCCCGGTGGGGTACCCAAGCGGTCAACGGGATCAGACTGTAAATCTGACGGCTCTGCCTTCGAAGGTTCGAATCCTTCCCCCACCACCAGGTTTCTACGGTTTTTTATCGCACAGTCTGATGGTTGTGCGGCGCGGTTGGTCAGTAAAGCGGGTGTAGTTCAATGGTAGAACCCCAGCCTTCCAAGCTGATGACGCGGGTTCGATTCCCGCTACCCGCTCCAGATTGGATGCTGTTGAAAACGTAGTTAAAAAGATTCGCCCATGTAGCTCAGAGGTAGAGCACTCCCTTGGTAAGGGAGAGGTCGACAGTTCGATTCTGTCCATGGGCACCAGTTAAGTGTTGTTCAGGTTGATGTATTTTTGTTGATCCGTTATTTGCCAGGGGATAGACGATGGCCAAGGAAAAATTTGCGCGTACGAAGCCGCACGTGAACGTTGGGACGATTGGACACGTTGACCACGGCAAGACGACGCTGACCGCAGCGATTACCACGATTCTGTCGAAGAAGTTTGGCGGCGCCGCCAAGAACTACGCCGACATTGACTCCGCGCCGGAAGAGAAGGCGCGTGGTATCACGATCAACACGGCGCACGTCGAGTACGAGACCGAGAACCGTCACTACGCGCACGTTGACTGCCCGGGCCACGCCGACTACGTGAAGAACATGATCACGGGCGCCGCGCAGATGGACGGCGCGATCCTGGTGGTGTCCGCCGCCGACGGCCCGATGCCCCAGACCCGCGAGCACATCCTGCTGGCGCGTCAGGTTGGCGTGCCCTACATCATCGTGTACATGAACAAAGCCGACATGGTCGACGACGCCGAGCTGCTCGAACTCGTTGAAATGGAAGTGCGTGAATTGCTCAGCAAGTACGACTTCCCGGGTGACGACACCCCGATCATCATCGGTTCCGCCTTGAAAGCCCTGGAAGGCGACACCAGCGACATCGGCGAAGCCAGCATCTTCAAACTGGCTGATGCGCTGGACAGCTACATCCCCATGCCCGAGCGCGCGGTGGACAAGCCCTTCCTGATGCCCGTCGAAGACGTCTTCTCCATCTCCGGCCGCGGCACAGTCGTGACTGGTCGTGTTGAGCGCGGCATCGTCAAGGTTGGTGAAGAAATCGAAATCGTCGGTATCAAGCCCACGGTCAAGACCATCTGTACCGGTGTCGAGATGTTCCGCAAGCTGCTCGACCAAGGTCAGGCCGGCGACAACATCGGCGCCCTGCTGCGCGGCACCAAGCGTGAAGACGTCGAGCGTGGCCAGGTACTGGCGAAGCCCGGCAGCATCACGCCGCACACCAAGTTCAGCGCCGAGATCTATGTGCTGAGCAAGGATGAGGGCGGCCGCCACACGCCGTTCTTCAACGGCTACCGTCCCCAGTTCTACTTCCGCACCACGGACGTCACCGGCGCGATTGAACTGCCGGCCGGCACCGAGATGGTGATGCCTGGCGACAACGTTTCGATCACCGCCGCGCTGATTGCCCCGATCGCGATGGAAGAAGGTTTGCGTTTCGCCATCCGCGAGGGCGGTCGTACCGTCGGCGCCGGCGTCGTCGCGAAAGTTATCGAGTAA
>JAURYL010000078.1 GCA_030653935.1 Pseudomonadota bacterium | reverse complement strand
CCCCGGATGCAGGCCGCCCACAGAAGGTTCAAGCGGGAACCCCCCTTTTCCAAAGGGGGGAGTCAGCGCGCCGCACGCCTGTACCGGGCTACGGTACAGTGCCATTGCCAATGCGCGGGGGATCAGGAAGTCTGAACTTGTAGCGCCGGCTTCCAGCCGGCTTATTGGTTTGATGAACGAGCAGGCGGGGATACCGGCGCTACACGATCAATATCGCGCGAAAGTCATTGGCATTGGTCCGGGTCGGGCCGGTGACCAGCAGGTCGCCGAGGGCGGCGAAGAACTGATAGGAATCGTTGTCGGCGAGCAGGGCGCGCGGCGCCAAACCGAGTTCGGCGGCGCGGATCAGGGTGTCCGGCCCGATCAGCGCGCCGGCGTTGTCCTCGCTGCCGTCTATGCCGTCGCTGTCTGCGGCCACGGCATAGACGCCATGCAAGCCATCCAGCGCCAGGGATAAAGCCAACAGGAATTCCGTATTGCGACCGCCACGCCCCTTGCCTTTGACGGTGACGCTGGTTTCACCGCCGGAGAGCAGCACCAGCGGCGGCGTCCAGGGGCTGTTGTGATTTCTGATTTCCCGCGCCAGGGCGGCGAACACCTGCGCCACCTCGCGCGCCTCGCCGCTGTAGGTGTCGCCGAGGATGATCGGGCGGATGCCCGCTTCCGCGAGATGGATCGCCGCACCTTCGAGCAGGGTGTGGCCGTTGCCGATGACGTGGGTGGTCACCCGCTCGAAACAGGCATCGCCCGGCTTCGGCGTTTCCGCGATCTCGCCGGCGGCACCGCGTTGCAGATGACGGCGCACCGCCTCCGGTGCGGCGACGTTCCAGCGTTCGAGGACGGCGAGGGCGTCGGCGTAAGTCGAGGGATCGGCGGAGAAGGGGCCGGAGGCGATGACGGCGGGATCGTCTCCCGCCACGTCTGATAACAGCAGCGCGGTGACCGGCGCCTTGCACGCCGCCGCCAACTGGCCGCCGAGGCTGCGCGAGAGGTGTTTGCGCACGCAGTTGATGTCGGCGATGGGAGCGCCGCTGGCGAGCAGGGCGGAGGCGACCGCGCGCAGGTCGTCCAGCGTCGGGGCGTTCTGGGAAACAGCCGGCTGGAAGCCGGCGCTACAAAGGCTCAACAGGCTGGAGCCGCCACCGGAAAGCAGCGCGATAACCTGATCCTCCGGCCCCGCCGATTGCAGCAACTCCAGCAAGCGTTCCGCCGCCGCCAGGCCGGCGGCGTCGGGCAGCGGGTGGCCGGCCTCCACCACCTCGATGCGGACGGTGGGGGTGCCGTGGCCGTGGCGGGTGATGGCGAGGCCTTCCAGGTTCGCGGCGAGCGGCCAGTGTGCTTCCAGGCAGGCAGCCATATCCGCCGCCGCCTTGCCGGCGGCGATGACGATATTGCGGCCGCGCAGCGGCGCCGGCAGGTGTGGCGGCAATAGCGTCTCGGCGCGCACGGCGTCGACGGCGGCGTCAAAGGCGCCAATCAGCAGTTCACGCGGCGACATGCGGTTTCCTCATGAATACCCGGTAGAGCAGGGGAATGACGAACAGGGTCAGCACGGTGGAGATGGTCAGCCCCCAGACGATGGCGGAAGCCACCGGCCCCCAGATCAGCGACTTGCCGCCGAGGCCTAGCGCCAGCGACAGCAGGCTGCCGATGGTGGTGCTGCTGGTGATGAGGATGGGCACCACGCGGCGGCGGGCGGCGTAGACGGCGGCATGCAGCGGGCTCATGCCGTCGCGGCGGCGCTTGTTGGCGGTGTCGATGAGGACGATGGCGGAGTTCACCGCGATGCCGACCAGGGCGATCGCGCCGTACAGGGAATATAGCGAGAGCGGGTTGCCGGAAACCACTAGGCCGAAGACCACGCCGGTGAAGGCCATGGGCACGGTGGCGAGGATCATCAGCGGCTGCCAGTAGCTACGGAACTGGGTGGCGAGGATCAGGTAGATCAAGCCGAGACCGAGCAGGAACAGCACCAGCATGGAATCCAGGCTTTCCTGGATGTCGTCGAGTTCGCCGGAGAAGTCGATTCCGACGCCGGGGTAGCGTGCCGCCATCTTGGCCCACTCGGCCTTGATGAAGTCGTTGGCGGCCAGGGTGGCGGTTTGCGCCTGATCCAGCCCCGCTTCCACGGTGATGGCGCGGCGCAGGTCATAGCGTTTGATCACGCCCTTGGCGACATGCGTCTCGCTGTGCACCAGCGAGGCCAGCGTCGTGCTGCCGCCGCCGGGCAGGGCCACCGGGTCGGCGAGGGCGGCCTGGATGTCGTCGAGATTGCGCTCCGGGCCGCGTACCCGCACCTCGATCTTCTCGCCGCGATCACGCGCCACCGCGACGATCTCGCCCTCCGCGTGCAGCCTGACCAGGCGCGCCACCCGCGCCGGGTCGAGGCCGGCGGCGCGCACGGCGGCGGCATCCACGCGCAGCACCAGTTCGCGGCGGCCGGGCAGGTCATCGTCGGCCAGATCGCGGATGCCGGGGATGCGCGCCGCCACCGCCTTGAGTTCATCCGCCGCCTGGCGCAGCCGCGCGTAATCGTCGCCGCGCAGGCGCGCCTTCACCGGCTTCTGCGCCGGCGGGCCGCCGGAAACGACAAAGAAGGTGATGTGGCCGCCCAGGCGCAGCGCCTCGATCTCGCGGCGCATGTCTTCCACCACGACGTCGGTGGCGCGCCCCTCGACCTTGCCAAACCCGCCCGCGCGCGGCAGCAGGGACACCGCCACCTGGCCATGGGCGTCGCCGTAGAGCGGTTCGGTATCGGTGAACTTCAGCCCGGCGTAGCTGGCGGCGGCGCGCAGCTCGCCCTCGCGCAGGCGGGAGGCGACGGCGCGCTCCAACTGTTCCGTCTGGCGCAGGGTGACGTCGAGCGCGGTGCCGGGCGGCATGTCGAGGTTCACGTAGAAGATCCGGATCGGGTCCATCGCGAAGAAGTTCTGCTTGACCCAGCCGCCGCCCACCGCCAGGAAGGCGAGGACGAAAGCGGTGCCGATCAGGGCGGCGGAAAACCAGGCATGGCGCAGCGCCAGCAACAGCAGGCGGGCATATTTGACGCGCAGGCCATGGGTGAAACGGGTGCGCCAGGCGTGCAGGCGACTGGGCTTGGTGAAGTCGGGTTGCAGCGTCGCGACATGGGTGGGCAGCATCCAGAACGCCTCCACCAGGCTGACCGCGAGCGCCAGGGTGACCACCAGCGGCACCACCATCATGAACTTGCCGACGATGCCGGGCAGCAGCATCAAGGGCAGGAAGGCCGCCATCGTCGTCAGCACCGAGGCCAGCACCGGCAGGCCGACCGTGGTGACCGCCAGGGTCGCCGCCTCCAGCGCCGCCGCGCCGCGCGCCATGCGGTAATAGATGTCTTCCAGGATCACCACCGCGTCATCCACCAGCATGCCCAGGGCGATGATGGCGCCGAGCAGTACGGTCATGTTCAGGGTGTTGCCGGTCAGGGAAAGAATCCAGAAAGTGCCGGCCAGGGAAAAGGGGATGCCTAGGCTGGTGAGGAAGGCCATGCGCGAACCCAGGAACAACCAGGACAGCAGAAACACGAACGCCAGCCCCTGCAAGGCGTTGTTCTGCATGACGCTGATGGATTGCCGGGTGGGAATGGTCTGGTCGTCGAGCAGGGAAAGGCGCAGGCCGCTGCCGGCGAGGATTTGGTTCTGCGCGACGATGTAGTCGTTGACGCGCTCGACCAGTTCCAGCGTGTTCACCCGGCTTTTCTTGGTGACCGCCAGCAGCACCGCCGGATGGCCCTGGCGGCTGACCAGAGTGGTGGGCTTCTCCCGCGCCCGCGCCAGTTCCGCCACGTCTTCCAGGGGTGTCTGCTGTGCCGGGTTCATGCTCGGAAACACGGTCAGGCGGGCCAAATGTTCCGGCGAGACTTCCTGGCCGAACACCCGCAGCAGCCATTCCTCTTCCCCCACGCGCACCCGTCCGGCCGGGGTGTCCTGGAACCAGTGGGCCACGGAATCGGCGACATCGCCGGCATCCAGCCCGCGTGCCGCCATCGCCGAGGGGCGCAGGGTGACGCGCAATTCCGGATCGGAGAGGCCGGTGGCGAGCACGTTGTCGACGCCGGACATGCGTTCCAGGTCCACCTTCAGCCGCCGCGCGGCATCGCGCAGGGCCTCGTCGTTGGCCGCGCCCTCCAGCAACAGCATGGCGCTGGGAAAACCGTTGTTGGTGGTGATTTCGGTCACCACCGGCTCGTTCGCCTCGGGCGGCAGGTCGCGCTTGGCGGCGGTCTGTACCTCGCGGCGGAGGTCGGTCACGCGCCGGTCGAAGTCATATTCCGGGATGTCGCGAAAGCGGACCAGGATGCTGGAAACGCCCTCGCGGCTGGTGCTGGAAATGAAGCGGATGTCACCGATACGCGCCAGCGCCTCCTCCAGCGGCTGCGTCACCTTGCGCTCGACATCACCCGCCGCCGCGCCCGGCAGGGTGGACACCACCGCCAGCCAGTTGAAATTGATCTCCGGGTCCTGCTCGCGCGGCATGCCGCGATACGCCAGCAGCCCCATCACCAGCACCACCACAAAGGCGACATTGGCGAGGGGATGGCTGCTCAGCAGGGCGCGGTAGAAGTTCATTTGTAGCGCCGGCGTCTCGCCGGCCTGGTTGTCTGACTGAAAATACGAGCCGGCGAGACGCCGGCGCTACATGGCGACATCGCTAACGTAACTCGCCCAGACCCTTGACCACGATCCGGCTGTTCGCGTTCAGCCCCTCCGCCAGCGCCGGCCGGCCTTCCTGCGCCTCGCTCAGGGCGTGGAAGCGCGGTGTATTGCCTTCCACCAGGAACACGCCCAGGCCGCCGTTGCGGCGCGCCACGAATTGCGGCGGCACATGGTGTTCCGGGCTGTTCCAGATGATCTGGCCGCTGCCGCCGGGCGTGGCGGCGGTGCCGGTGAAACGCAGACGGGCTTCCATCAGGCGGGTATTTTTCGCCACGGCCGGTGACAGACGCTTCAGCTTGACCGGCCAGCGCCCGGAGAGGCCGACGAATTCTGCCCGGCCGGTACGTTGCAGGCCGGCGGCATCGGCCTGTTGCACCTCGGCGCGCACCTCGATGCGCGAGGTGTCGAGCAGCGTCAGAAGCGGCGTGCCCGGCGCCGCCATCTCGCCCACCTGCGCCAGCCGTTCGAGCACGATGGCGGGGAAGGGCGCGCGCACCGCGCATTTGCCGCGATTGGCTTCGGCGGTCTTCAGGCCGGCCGCGGCGACCGCGACCTCGGCGCGGCTGGCCGTCTGCTCGGCGGCGCGCACATCGAGTGCCTCGCGGCTGACGAAATTCTCGGCGGCCAACTTGCGCGCGCGCTCATGTTGCAGCGCGGCCAGGCTGGCTTTCGCCTCACTCGCCCGCAGCGCCGCGCGGGCACGTTCCGCCGCCAGGTCGTAATCGTTGCAATCGAGCTTTGCCAGCAGCGCCCCGCGCGCGATCCGCTGGCCGGGTTCCAGCGGCAGTTCGACGATGCGCGCGGAAATCTCGGCGGCCAGCCGGCTTTCATTGAGTGACACCACCTGCGCCTGCGCGCGCCGCTCCGGGTGGACGGCGATTTCACGCAGCGGCTTCGCCTCCCAGGCCAGCGCGGGGAGGGCGGCGAGAAGGAAGGCGAAACCAGCGACAAGTTTCATGACGAAGGTGGCACTCCCGGTTTCAATGTAGCGCAGGCTTCCAGCCTGCTTGCCGCCGCCAGCGGTGAGATGCAGGCTGGAAGCCTGCGCTACAGGTTCACGGGGGGCTGGTCCTGCCATTCGCGTTAACGGCGCAACGCCTCGGTCACATGCGGCTGGATGGTTTGCAGCAACTGCACGAAGACCTTGGGGCTGCCCGCGATCACGTTGCCCGACTGGAGGTAATTTTCCTCGCCGCCGAAATCGCTCACCAGACCGCCCGCCTCGATCACCAGCAGGCAGCCGGCGGCGATGTCCCAGACATTCAGGCCGATCTCGAAGAAGCCGTCGGTGCGGCCAGCGGCGAGCCAGGCCAGGTCAAGCGCGGCGGAACCAGGGCGGCGCAGGCCGGAGGTCTTCTGCACCAGATCGCGGAACATACCGGTGTAGGCGTCGAGATGGGTGAAGTCGCGGTAGGGGAAACCGGTGCCGATCAGCGCGTCCTGCAGCTTGTCGCGCTTGCCGACGCGGATGCGCCGCTCGTTGAGGAAGGCGCCGCTGCCGCGGCTGGCGGTGTAGAGGTCGTTGCGCACCGGGTCGTAGATCACCGCCTGGTCCAGCTTGCCCCGATGCAGCAGGGCGATGGACACCGCGTACTGCGGGAAGTCGTGGAGAAAGTTGGTGGTGCCGTCGAGCGGGTCGATCACCCACTGATATTCCGCGTCGCCGGTGGCGCCGGATTCGCCCGTCTCCTCGGCTAGAATCGCGTGGTCGGGATAGGCGTCGAGCAGGATCGTGATGATGGCCTGTTCCGCTTTCTGGTCGACTTCACTGACGAAATCATTTTCCCGCTTGGAGGTGACGGTCAGGCGATTCAGGTTCTGGCTGCCGTGAACGATGATTTTTCCAGCGGCGCGGGCGGCTTTGACGGCCGTATTGAGCATCGGGTGCATGATTGTCTAAAGAACGTTTTAACTGGGCGGGGATTTTACCTTGAACACCAGCAACTCCCTCGCAAACATCCGCGTCGTCCTGGTGGAAACCAGTCACCCCGGCAATCTAGGCGCCGTCGCGCGCGCCATGAAGGTCATGGGGCTCAGCGATCTGGCCCTGGTTAACCCGAAATGCGAGATCGACGACGAAGCCCGCGCCCGCGCCTCCGGGGCGGTGGATGTGCTGGAAGCCGCTTCCATCCACACCAGTCTGGATGCGGCCCTGGCCGGCGTGGCGCTGGCCGCCGCCTGCACCTCGCGCCGCCGCGACCTGCCGCACCCGGCCTACACCCCGCGCCAGGCGGCGCCAAAACTACTCGGCGTCGCCCACACCCAGCCGGTAGCCCTGGTCTTCGGCTCGGAAACCTTCGGTCTGTCCAACGAGCAACTGATGAAATGCCGCTGGCTGCTCAACATCCCCAGCAACCCGGACTATTCCTCCCTGAATCTCGGCTCCGCTGTCCAGGTGCTCGCCTACGAACTGCGCAGCAGCCTCGACGACAGCATCCTCGCCCTGCCGGAATTCGAACTCGCCTCCCATGAAGCCGAACAGGCCCTGCTCGTGGAACTGGAAAAAACCCTGATCGAACTCGGCTTCCTCAACACGGCCAACCCGAAACGCCTGATGCCACGCTTGCGGCGCTTCTTTGCCAAGGCGGGCCTGGAGAAGGACGAGGTAGCGATCTGGCGCGGGGTGGTGAGCGCGATCAACACGCGCCGTGGCGGGTAGGGCATGACCGTTGGTTGATATCCCCCGATAGCTGAGTGTTGCCAGCGAGGCTCCACCGGCGAATGACGCAAGCTGATTGACCGGGAACGGGTGCTTCGCCATAGTCGCGGCTGTCGCCGGGCTCGAAAAAATACAACAAGCGCCCCTTTTTGTTGGGAGGCGCTATTGATCGCCAGCAAATGGATAAACAACAGCAGTTCCATGACACCCTGTTTCAGGGCTTGAATGCCCTGGAGGAAACGTCATTTCCTCGAACATGCGCCACATGCGGCCACGTATACGAGACGGCGGAACAGTATCTGCGAGAGACCGATAGCGTTAGCGGGGGCAAATCAGGGTTGAAGCAAAGCGTGGACGACCACGGTCACCATTGTGTCGAGGTGTTCCGCAACTGCGTCTGCGGCTCCACCTTGATGAACGTCTTCGGCAACCGGCGCGATGCCTCCCAAACGGGACTGCGACGCAGACAGCGATTCAATGAACTGATCGATATTCTTGCCGCCAATGGCTTGGACAAGGAGGTGGCGCGTCGGGAACTGCTCAAGGTCATGCGCGGTGGTCGCAGTGAGATCCTGGCGGGTTACCAGCCCCCGCCGGGGAGCGGGAAGTGATTTTCTGGATGATGCGATCCGCCCCGCTCACGCCGTTTTGAACGTCAGCGAGAGCGAATTCAGGCAATAGCGCCGCCCGGTCGGTACCGGGCCGTCGTCGAAGACATGGCCGAGGTGACCGTCGCAGCGGGCGCAGCGGATTTCCGTGCGGATCATGCCGTGGCTGCCGTCGCGGATCTCGCGAATGTGCTCTGGGTCGAAGGCCTGGGTGAAGCTGGGCCAGCCGGTGCCGGATTCGAACTTGGCTTCGGCGGGGAACAGTGGCAGGTCGCACAGGCGGCAGTGGTAGACCCCGGCTTCCTTGTTCTTCAACAGGCCGCCGCAGAACGGCGGTTCCGTGCCCTGGTGCAGGATGACGCGGCGCTCCTCTTCGCTCAGGTGGGCGGCGAGCGTAGCTTTTTCCGCGGCGCCGAGCGGCGTCAGATCGTGGCCGGATGCGGACTGCTTGGGTACATGGTTCATGGCAATCTCCTGTTCAGCGCTTGCGCGCCACCATGAGAAACACCGGGTAGGCGCGCGTTCCCCCTTCGGCGGTGTCCTTGACGATCTCGAACACCGTGTCGAAATGCACGTCGCTGAAACCGGCGGTTTCAGCTTGTCGCCGCAGCGTCTCGCGGGTAAAGCCGTGATGGACGTCGATCTCGATGCCGTGGAAGGAACCGTCTTCCTGGTCCAGGTCGGCCGCGCAGAGCCAGCCGCCGGGGTTGAGCAGAGCGTTGAAGGTGGCGAGGATGCCGGCGGTGTCCGGGATGTGGTGCAGCACCATCGAGCTGTAGATCAGGTCGTAGCGTTCGGTCTCGTAGTCGTCGCCTGGCGACGCTCGACGTTCCCCTCGCCCTTCGGGAGAGGGGCTAGGGGTGAGGGAGAGCGGCTGGCTGGAGAGATCGGCCTGGCGCACGCTCATGTTGCCCACGCCCAGCGCGGCGATCTTTTCGCGCAACACTTCCAGCATCCCGGCGGAACTGTCCTTGAGGGTGATGTGGCCGAGCGCGTCCTTCAACGGAAAGCTCAACATGCCGGTGCCGCAGCCGTAATCGAGGGCGCGCATCTGGGTGTTGAGGGGAATGGTGGCCTGGATCGCGGCGGCGATCTTGTCGGCGCGGGCCTGGAATAGCGGGTTGCCGTCCCAGGCGCGGGCCTTGCTGTCGAAGTCGATCATGAGCGGTGTGTGGGGTCTCGAAGGGACCGATTATCGACCTGGGGCCGGACTGATGTAACGCGCGATTCGCCGGAATGCGCTAGGCTGCGAACTGATTTCTGGATGGCGCCGGGTTGCTGAAGGTAATCCGGCGGCCCGCCCCGAACCCTGGAGGGAACAATGACGCATCACTAGTGTCCGGTTAAATGTTATCGAGTCGGCTGTAAAGCCAGTAACGGCAAGGCTTTAGAGCGGACGAAGGGTGTCCACGATTTGAATTATCAGAAGCAAAAAAAGGCCGTGGAACAATTCCGTGAAACAATTTTG
>JAURYL010000077.1 GCA_030653935.1 Pseudomonadota bacterium | reverse complement strand
CCCCGGATGCAGGCCGCCCACAGAAGGTTCAAGCGGGAACCCCCCTTTTCCAAAGGGGGGAGTCAGCGCGCCGCACGCCTGTACCGGGCTACGGTACAGTGCCATTGCCAATGCGCGGGGGATCAGGAAGTCTGAACTTGTGCAATTATGGGTGTGCTGACGGGATGCGATGCAAGGCGCCGGTCGCGCCGCATGGTCACTCCCTGCAAGCGAGCGGCAACGCGGCAGCGCGCCCGCCAGTGCAGCCAGAATGCGGAAGTTATTTCGTACCCGTTCCCTACTGGCGGCAGACGTAGACCATGATGTGGTAGTGCTCCGTCGTCTCGATCTTGGACAACTGCGTGATGACGGCGGGATCTATGACGTAGCCCTTGGCCAGCAACATGTAGCCGTCGCGGTGCGACAGATCGCGCGACAACACCATGCCGGGCTTGAGCAACGCCGGACGTAGCGGAATTTCATCGATCACGTTCTTCAACTGTTCGGAGAGAATTTCCACGTACTGATCGATCACCGCCGGGTCGTAACGCTTGCCGCGCTGCTCGATCAGATAAGAAAAGGCATCCTTGGGCTTCATCGGCTCCCGCGTCATGGTGCCGCTGATGAGCGCATCGTATTCGTTGGTGGCACACAGGATGCGTGCGCCCAGGGGGATCGCGACACCCGCCAGGTGGTCCGGATAGCCGCTGCCGTTGTAGAGCTCGTGGTGGTGGCGAATCAACAGCGCGGCATCCCTGAGCTGCTCGATCTGCATCAGCGCCTGCTGGCCGCGTTCCGGATGGCGCATCACCTCGACCCGCTCCTCGGTATCCAGGACGTTGAAGGGGCGCTCCAGCAGCGCGTCGGGCAGACCGATCTTGCCGATGTCATGCAATAGCGCCGCGAACAACACGTTCTGCTGCTCGGCGTCCGGCAGTTCCAGCATGCGCGCCAGGCTGCGCGCGTGATCGGCCACCCGGCGGGCGTGGCCGGAAAGATTCTTGCCGCGCATCTCGGTGAGGCTGGAAAAAGCCTGCACGGTGTTGACGAAACCGGTCTTCAGCCTGGTGTGGGCCGTTTTCACGTACTTGATCGCCTTCTCCAGTTCTGCTGTGCGCTCGGCCACTTTTTGTTCCAGGCCGGCGTTGAGCTCGCGCAACGCGTTGTTCTGCGCTTCCACCACCGAATTCAGGCGGCCGTTTTCCTGTTCCAGGCGACGCCGTTCCAGGGCTTCGCGCACGATCAGGACGATTTCGTTATCGTCCCAGGGCTTGTTGATGTAGCGGTAGATCTGGCCCTTGTTGATGGCGGCGATGGTGGATTCGATGTCGGCATAGCCGGTCAGCAGGATGCGGATCGTGTCCGGCCAGCGCAAACGCGCCTGTTCCAGAAAATGGGCGCCATCCATCCCGGGCATCCGCATGTCGGAAATGACCAGGTCGACATGTTCCTTCTCCAGAACGTCAAGGCCGGCCTGACCGCCCTCGCCGGTGAATATCTGGTAGCCATGAGGCCGGAACAAGCGCTTGAGCGAGGACAGAATGGACGGCTCGTCGTCCACGAACAGCAGGGTGATGGGGGTGGGATCACTCATGATCGGTACTCTGGGGTGATTGAGGCGGTGGGGAAACAGCCGACACAGCAGGCAACACAACAGGCAGGCAGATGCGGAAAGTGGTGCCCTTGCCCGGTTCGCTTTCCACTTCGATGCGACCGCCGTGCTTCTGCACGATGCCGTAGGAAATGGAAAGGCCGAGACCGGTGCCCACACCGACCGGTTTGGTGGTGAAGAAGGGATCGAAGATGCGCGTGAGTAAATGCGCCGGCATGCCCTTGCCGGTATCGGCGATTTCCACCCAGGCATCCTCACCCTCAAGCCCGGTGCGGATGGTGATCGTGCCCCGCGCCTCGATGGCATGGGCGGCGTTGACCAACAGGTTCATGAACACCTGGTTGAGTTGTGCGGGCAGGCAGCGCAGCGCGGGCAGTTCGCCGTATTCCCTGACCACCCGCGCCTTGTATTTGATTTCGTTGTTGACCACGTTGAGGGTGGACTCCAGACCCTTGTGCAGATCGGCCAGCACCCATTCTCCCGTGTCGGTGTGGGAAAACTCTTTCAGGTCCTGAACGATGCGGCGCACACGGCCGATGCCATCCAGGCTCTCGGCCAACAGCTCGACGACATCGGTTTTCAGGTAATCGAGCTCCGCCTTGTGTTTCGTCGCCTTGATCCGTTCTCTCGCCTCGCCCTCCGGGAGCAGGGCTTCCGCCGCCTCGAACGCGGCGATGACGTTGAGCAGGTGGCCGACATAAACGCGCAAGGTGCCCAGGTTGGAATTGACGTAACCGATGGGGTTGTTGATCTCATGCGCCACACCGGCGGCGAGCTGGCCGATGGAGGCCATTTTTTCCGATTGCAGCAACTGGTTGTGCGCCTCTTCCAGACGATCAATCAGAGCCGCCTGTTCCGCCTTCTCCTGGTTCAGTGCGGTCTCGATCACCAACTTCGCATCGAGACGGGCGTTCAGCTCCTCGGACATCAGATACATCGAACGCTCGACCCGTTGGCGCGCGTCATCGGCGTGGCGATAGGCGCGATCCACCGCCGCGAGGAAGTCGGACGGCAGCGCCGGCGCCTCGGGGTCGAGGTACTTGAGAATCTGGCGTTCGAGCAGGGGGTGCAGGACCATGACCATCCGGGGCGGCTCAGGCCGCCGCCGCCTCATGTTTGATCGGCAACGTCACCCGGAAGGTGGTGCCCTTGCCCACCTCGCTTTCCACCTCGATGCGACCGCGATGCTTCTGAATGATGCCGTAGGCCAGCGACAGTCCGAGCCCGGTGCCCTTGCCCACCGGTTTGGTGGTGAAGAAGGGGTCGAAGATGCGGCTCTTGACGTCATCGGGTATGCCCTTGCCGGTATCCGCCACTTCCACCCAGACTTCATCCCCCGCCGCGCCAACGCCGGTGCGCAGGGTGATGGTGCCGCGCGGGCCCTCGATGGCGTGGGCGGCGTTGACCATGAGGTTCATGAACACCTGGTTCAACTGCGAAGGCAGACATTCAACCTCGGGAATGTCGCCATACGCCTTCACCACATCGGCCTGGTATTTGATCTCGTTGTGGGCGATGTTGAGGGTGCTGTCGAGGCCCTGATGCAGGTTGGCGTACTGCCAATCCGGCGAGCTGTCCAGGCGCGAGAAGTCCTTCAAATCCTGGACGATCTTGCGCACCCGGGTGATGCCCTCTTTCGACTCGTTCATCAACTGCGGGACATCCTCGCGCAGATACATCAGATCCAGCTTCTTTTTCATCCCGGCCAGTTCGTCGCGCGTCGGATCGTCGTCTGGCAGGGCCGATTCCGCCGACTCGTAATGGCCGATCAGGGTAAACAGGTCATTCACATATTTTTCCAACGTACCCAGGTTGGAATGCACGTAGCCGATGGGGTTGTTGATCTCGTGCGCGACACCGGCGGCGAGCTGGCCGATGGAAGCGAGTTTTTCCGATTGCAGCAATTGCGTCTGCGCCTCCTGCAATTTGTGGTGCAGGCTCTCCAACTGCTCATATTGCGTTTGCAGCAGCCCCTGCGAACGGGTGCGCTCGGCGATATCCGCCTCCAGTTGCTTCATGGCCAGAGACAGGGCCTCAGTGCGTTCGTCGACCCGCTGTTGCAGCTCCACATTGATGTTCTGGAGCGACTCTTCCATCTGCTTGCGAATGGTGATGTCGGTACGAATGCCGATGTACTGATACGGCTTCCCGGACTGGTCGAGGAACGGGACGATGGTGGAATCGACCCAATAAAAGTCGCCATCGCGGCGCCGGTTGCGGATTTCGCCATGCCAGACCTGGCCGCCGGAAATGGTCTTCCACATCCGGGCGAAGTAATCGCGATCATGCAGGCCTGAATTCAGGATGTTGTGATTGCGCCCGATCAGTTCATCGCGAGCGTAGCCGGAAATCGAACAGAACTTGTCATTGACGTAGGTAATGAAGCCGCTGATGTCGGCGATGCTGACGATGGCGTGTTCATCCAGCGCAGTCTTCTGCGCCTGCAATTCATTGTTGGTTTCCGCCAGCAGGTCGTACATCCGTTCCATCGTGGTCAGATCCTGCGCCACGCAGAGCACGCCCTTCCAGGCGGCATCGCCGCCGGCGATGGGGGTGCGGCTGACGACATAGTGCGCGTCCATGCCCTCGTGTGTGGTCACGCGCAAATCCTGGCGCACGCCCTCCCCGGTCTCCAGCGCCCTTCTGTCTTCGCCATCATTCTTCAACCCTTGCTCGACGCCCCACACCTCCGCCTCGCCGGCGTTGACGAGTGAGGCCAGCGCTTGGCCGCTCATTTTCTCGAAACCGGCGTTACACCAGAGGATGCGCGACGCGGGGTCCTTGAACCAGATCGGCACCGGAATGTTCGCCAACATGGCGCGCGCCTCGCGCTCGCCTTCCCGCAGTTTCGCCAACAATTTGTCCTGACGCCGGACCACCAGCACGGCGATCAGGCTGGCCAGGAGCGCCGCCGCCAGGGCGCTGGAGATCAACAGCTTGCGCGCCAACTGGTAGCGGTCGCGCGCGCGGCTGGCGGCCTCACGACCGACACGAAGCTGTTCGTCGAGCAGTTGCCGCAAGCGCACCGTGGCCAGGTTCTGCGACGGAATCGCCAGCGTCAGCAACACTTGTTGCGCTTCTCCCTTGCGGTCGCTCAAGGCCAGATCGAGCACCGCATCCTGAGCCAGGGAGCCGCGCGAGGTATGCAAGCCCTGTTGTTGCAACAGCGTCCGTTCCAGCGCAGACAAGGGCATTTGCAGCAGCTTTTCCCGCGCGCCGCGAAAGACGCCGGCCAGTTCATGGAAACGCGGCACCAGTTCATCGCGCGCGAAGGGGTCGTCTTCCTGAAGGATGGCGTGCAACTGCAAGGCGCGCTCGCGCGCGGCGATATACATCTCGGTCGCCAGACGGGTGCGCTCGTTGTTTTCCTCGACGATGCGGCTGATGGTCTGATTCAGGGTGTGCAGATAAAACAGCCCGGTTCCGGCAAGCGCCAGCAACAGGCCGATGATCAGCAGAAAACCGATGATGAGATCGCGGTTGGAGGTGTGTGTGCTGGGTGTCATTCGTGAGTACCGCGGATCAGGCCGCCAACATGGCGCAATAGCCTTCATGCGCCTGTTCGATACCGGGCAGGAGGGCTTTCAAGGTTGACTCGTCCAGGCCGAGACGACGCCAGGCCGAGACATCCAGGGACGGCACCAGGGCATCGGGGTCCTCCGCCAGGTCGAGCGCATGGGCGAGGATGTTGGCGACATGCACGATATCGTCCAGGGCGGGCCTGACGCTGCTCTCCCGATCCGGCCCGGGCGCATGGTGCAACGCCACCGCGCGCACGATTTCCTCCGGAAGCCGCCAACGATCCGCCAGCGCGGCGCCCGCCGTCGCATGGTCGAAACCGAGCAGTTCCCGCTCCACCACGACCAGATGGCAATCCCGCTCCCGGCGCGCCGCGAGCACTTCGGCGTAGTGCTCCGGCCGCGTGGTGAGCAGCATCAGGACACCAATGTCATGCAACAAGCCGGCGGTAAAGGCGGCTTCCGGATCGAGTCCCACCTCCCGCGCCAGCGCCCGCGCGCACAGCGCGGCGCCGATGCCGTGTCGCCAGAAGCGCATCGGGTCGAACGCCATCTCCGGCGGCGGCGTGAAGTAACGGGTCACCGAGGCCGCCATCACCAGGCTGCCGACGGCGCGAAAACCGAGAATGACGATGGCGTCATGGATACTCGCCACCTTGTGCTGGATGCCGTAGAAGGGCGAATTGGCGACACGCAATGCGCGCGCGGCCAGGGACTGATCCTTGGCAATGCCTTCGGCGAGTTGCTCGATCCCGGCAGATTCGTTGTCCAGGGTGCGAATCAACTCACCGACCACCGCCGGCAGCGAAGGCAGTTGGCGGATGTCCGCCAGCACTTCTTCCAGGGTCAGCGGCGTCATCCTAGTTGCTCCATGCGGTAGTCGAGCACGACTTCGAACAGGAAACGCCCCGCTTCCGTCTCGCCGGCGCCGCGAAACAGATGCGCCAGCCGGGCGCGAACCGCCTCGCGCCGAGCCTCTCGTTCCGACTCGGAAAGCTGTTCCACCCGCGTCACCTCGACCTGGCGTATGCCGCGCCGGCCCAGCGCCGCGAGCAGGGACTCGGACAACGCGCTGCCGGCGGCCAGCAGCACGGCGCCGTTGGCATCGATGACATCGCCGCCCAGCAACATGCCGGGTGTGACGTGTTCCAGCGCCAGATGCTCCGTTTTCATGCGGGTGTCTCACAGGGTTGCAGGGCAAGCAGCACACCGCGCGAGCGTGAGCGCAGGCCCATGGGTTTGTAGATCACGCGATACCAACGATCTTCGAAGTGGATTTTTTCAGGAATAGCCGCCGGCGCGGCCAGCCAGGTGCGCATGGCTTCCGGCAGCGCCTCGCGCGCTTCGCGCCCGAGAAGCGGGTCATTCCCGCCCAGGCTGGTATCGGCGGCGCTGTTGGAGAGCGCGATCATCCCCTCCTCATCGACGCCGAGAATCGGCCAGGGAATCAGTTGCAGCACTTCCTGGAGCGTATCCAGCACGGTTTCGATCTGGCGCGCCTGGCGCGCCTGTTCGCTGACATGCGCCTGCAATTCGACATTGGCCGCTTGCAACGCCTGGTTCAGGCGAAGGTTTTCATCCGCGGCCTCCTTGCTGCGGAAAGCCTCGCGGATCTGCTCACGCAGTTGTTCGTCATCCCAGGGTTTGGTCAGGAATTTATAGATCGCGCCTTCGTTGATGGCATCGGTGATGAATTGCAGATCGGTATACCCCGATAGCACGATGCGCATGGTTTCAGGGTGAGTCTCCTTCGCTCGGCGGAGAAACTCCACGCCGCTCATGCCGGGCATGCGCTGGTCGGAAAGAATGACGTCCACCGGCTCGCCGGCGAGCATCTCCAGCCCCTTGAGCGGATCGTCAGTGGCGAGGATGCGGTAACCATCGCGTCGCAGCGCGCGTTGCAGCGCGGTGAGGATGTTCGGCTCGTCATCCACCAGCAACAGGGTGCGAGACGGAAGCGGATCGTTCGATATGCTCATGGCGGCGGGAGATTCACTGAAGTGAGCGCGGCCTGGACACGGAAAGCTTCGCGGATGCGATCACGCAATTGCTCGTCGTCCCAGGGCTTGGTCAAAAACTTGTAAACCGCGCCATTGTTGATGGCGTCCAGCACCGAGGCCATGTCGGCCTGGCCGGAGAGGATGATGCGCACGCAGTCCGGGTGCATGTCCTTGACCCGTGTCAGGAATTCGCTGCCGCTCATGCCGGGCATGCGCTGGTCGGAAATCACCACCTGCACGTCTTCCAGCGCCAACAACGCCAAGCCTTCGGCTGCACTGTCGGCAGTGAGGATGCGATAGCCTTCCTTGCGGAGCATGCGGCGCAGCGATGCGAGGATGCCCGGCTCGTCATCGACCAGCAGCAGGGTACGCGTCCCGTTCTCCGGCGCCGCCTGGCCCGGCACGGCCTTGCCCTGGGCGAGCAGGGCGAGGTAGTCGGCTTCGGGGAGGGGGCGGCTGAACAGATAACCCTGGATTTCGTCGCAACCGAGTTTTCGGAGATAGCCGAGCTGCGCCTCGTTCTCCACCCCCTCGGCGACCACATGCAGGCGCAGCTTGTGCGCCAGGGCGATGATGGCCGCGACGATGCTGGCGGTGTTGGCCTGCGTGACCATATCGCGGACAAACGACTGGTCAATTTTCAGCGTGTCGATGGGGAATCGGCAGAGATAGGCGAAACAGGAATAGCCGGTGCCGAAATCGTCCAGCGACAGCTTGACGCCGAGATGCTTGAGCCGGTGCAGCAGCACGGTGGTGGCATCGGGATCGTGCATCAGCATGCTTTCAGTCAATTCCAGTTCCAGACTGGCCGGCTTCACCCCATGCCGCGTCAGCGCCCCGGCCACCACCGCCTCCAGGTCACCGGCATGAAACTGCTGGGCGGAGACGTTCACCGCCACACGGGTTTCCTCGAATCCCTGATCAGCCCAGGCACGCAGGCGGGCGCAAGCCGTATCGATGACCCAGGCGCCGATCGGCACGATCAGCCCGGACCGCTCGGCCACATGAATGAACTCGGCCGGTTGTGCAAGCGTCCCGCCACGCCGCCAGCGCAGCAAGGCCTCCGCCCCGGCCACACGGCCATTGTGCAGGTCCGCCTTGGCCTGAAAAAACAACTCCAGCTCGCCGCGCGCCAGCGCCTGACTCAGGGCGGACTCCAACTCCTGGCTGGGCGGCACGCTCACGCGCGGGCTCCCGCTGGGCGGCGATACACGGAGACTGCTTGTGTTTGCATGGTGTGAGGGCTGAGCGTGTCTGACAAAGTTTGTGGGGGCCGTAAACGAATGACCGGAATGTTCTGGTCACTCACTTATGGCCCCTTAGCGACTGGCGGACAAATAACTTGAGGGAAATGCCTACATTGAAAAACACCGCGGGCGGAACGTCCGCGATCCTCGTTCTGCTATCTTCGCAGCCATGAATCTCCTCGTCATCAAGATGACTTCGCTGGGCGATGTCGTCCACCTGCTACCGGCCCTGAGCGAAGCGGCCGGCCATGTTCCCGATCTGCGCGTCGATTGGGTGGTGGAGGAAGGATTCGCCGCCATTCCCGCCTGGCATCCGGTGGTGGCGCGAGTGATTCCCTCGGCGCTGCGGCGCTGGCGGCGCAATCTCGGACAACGCGCAACCTGGGCGGAGATAGCGACATTTCGCCACACACTGCAAACGCGGGAATACGACCTGGTCCTGGATGCCCAGGGCCTGATCAAGAGCGCATGGGTGGCCAGCCTCGCGCGCGGTCCTCGCGCCGGCCTGGCGCGAGGCAGCGCCCGCGAGCCCCTGGCCTGCCTGGCCTATGCGCGCCGTTACCTGGCGCCGCGCGAACTGCATGCCATCAGCCGCAATCGTCTGCTCGCCGCTCAGGCGCTGGGTTACCCGATGGGCGCGGAAGCCGGACTTCGCTACGGCGTCACCGCCCCCGCGCCGTACCCGGTCGCCGGCCTGGCGGCGGATTACGTGGTCTGCCTGCATGGCACCGCCCGCGCGGAAAAGGAATATCCGGAAAGCGACTGGATGGACTTGCTGGCGCGCATCACCGCGCTCGGTCTCGGCGTCGCCCTGCCCTGGGGAAACGCGCGGGAAAAAGCGCGCGCCGAACGCTTGGCGGCGAACCTGGCCGGCGCCATCGTTCTGCCGAAACTGGGGTTGGCCGAACTGGGCGGCCTGATCGCCGCCGCGCGCGGTGTGATCGGCGTCGATACCGGCCTGATGCATCTGGCGGCGGCCTTCCGCAAACCCGGTGTCGGCCTCTATCCGGCGACGCCGCCGGCGCGTTTCGGCGCCTACGCGGAAGCGGACGCGCCCGCGCTGATCAATCTTTCGCGGCCCGAAGAATTGACGCCGGCAGCGGTGGCTACGACGTTTTCCCGGCTTTTCCCTGGCCATTCCCGTTAACGCCTTGATTTGCCTGGAGCATGCCGCTTTCTAGACTTTAAGGTGTGATTTACGGCACAATCGCCGCCGTTTCCCACCAGCCGGCCAGCTCTTAGATGCCACGCAAGCGCACGCCGAAACAAGCTTCAGAACAGCCCAGCCCATCGCCGGCGGGCAAAAGCATCCTGGTTCTGCACGGCCCCAACCTGAACCTGCTGGGCACCCGCGAACCCGGGCATTACGGTCATCAGACCCTGGCCGAAATCGACTCCGCTTTGATCGAGCAAGGCACTGCCGTCGGCGTCGACGTGGAATGTTTCCAGAGCAATGCCGAGTACGCGTTGATCGACCGTATCCATGCCGCGCGCGATCAAGCCGTCGCCTACATCATCATCAACCCCGCCGCGTTCACCCATACCAGCGTGGCCCTGCGCGACGCGCTGGCGGCGGTGGCCATCCCTTTCATCGAAGTACACCTGTCAAACGTCCACGCCCGCGAAGCCTTCCGCAAGCATTCGTATTTTTCCGATCTCGCGGCCGGTGTGATCTCGGGCCTGGGCGCGATGGGCTACCTTTTCGCGCTGGGCTATGCCCTCAACGCCTTGGAGGAATAAGTACATGGATCTCCGCAAGCTCAAAAAACTCATCGACCTGGTCCAGGATTCCGGCATCGCCGAACTGGAAATCACCGAGGGCGAGGAAAAAGTCCGCATCACCCGCACAGTGGCCGGCCAGACCGTCTACGCCGGCATGCCCATGATGCAGCCGGGCATGATGCCGATGTACCCGCAACAGGGCGTGGCCGCCGCGCCCGCCGCCGTGGCCGAAGCCATCGAACCGGCGGTTCCGGAAGGCCATGTGGTGAAGTCACCCATGGTCGGCACCTTCTATCGCACCCCCTCGCCCAATTCCAAGTCCTTCGTGGAAGTGGGCCAGACGGTCAAGGCCGGCGACACGCTATGCATCATCGAAGCCATGAAGCTCATGAACGAGATCGAGGCGGACGAAGGCGGCGTGATCAAGGCCATCCTGATCGAGAACGGCCAGCCGGTGGAATATGGCGAGCCGCTGTTCATCATCGGTTGACGGATGTAGCGCCGGCTTCCAGCCGGTGCTGCAACGCTAGAGGTATCTGTCATGTTTGAAAAAGTACTGATCGCCAACCGTGGCGACCAGCCGCCGGCAGGCGGCGCAGCAGCGAAGCTAAATCGCGCGGCGGCGGCAAGCCGCCTGCGCTATTTCGACGCGGAGACCACCCATGTTTGAAAAAGTCCTGATCGCCAACCGCGGCGAAATAGCGCTGCGCATCCAGCGCGCCTGCCGTGAGATGGGCATCAAAACCGTCGCGGTGTATTCCGAGGCGGATGCCGAAGCCAAATACGTTCGGCTTGCCGATGAATCGGTGTGCATCGGGCCGGCACCGTCGGCCAAGAGCTATCTGCACGTTCCCGCCATCATCGCCGCCGCCGAGGTGACCGACGCCGAGGCCATCCACCCCGGTTACGGTTTTCTTTCGGAGAACGCCGGCTTCGCCGAGCGGGTGGAAAACTCCGGTTTCGTATTCATCGGCCCGCGTCCGGAAACCATCCGCC
The DNA here is from genome assembly GCA_030653935.1 of Pseudomonadota bacterium. Taxonomy (GTDB): domain Bacteria; phylum Pseudomonadota; class Gammaproteobacteria; order Burkholderiales; family Thiobacillaceae; genus PFJX01. Next base: position 43,547 of record JAURYL010000077.1, on the reverse strand, counting down.
TGATGGGCGACAAGGTTTCCGCCAAGGACGCCATGAAGGCCTCCGGCGTGCCGGTGGTGCCCGGTTCAGAAGGCGCCCTGAGCGAGGAAGACCCGGACGAATGGCTGCGGATGGCGCGAGATGTCGGCTACCCGGTCATCATCAAGGCGGCGGGCGGTGGCGGCGGGCGCGGTATGCGCGTGGTGCATACCGAAGCGCATCTGGTCCAGTCCGTGCAACTGACCCAGGGTGAGGCGGCGGCGACCTTCGGCAACCCCATGGTCTACATGGAAAAATTCCTCGGCAACCCGCGCCACATCGAAATCCAGGTGCTCTCCGACACGCACGGCAACGCCATCCACCTGGGCGAGCGCGACTGTTCCATGCAGCGGCGCCACCAGAAGGTGCTGGAAGAAGCCCCGGCGCCGGGCCTGGACCCGAAAATGCGCAACAAAATCGGCGAACGCTGCGCCGAGGCCTGCCGCAAGATCGGTTATCGCGGCGCCGGCACTTTCGAATTTCTCTATGAAGACGGCGAATTTTTCTTCATCGAGATGAACACCCGCGTACAGGTAGAACACCCGGTGACCGAATTCATCACCGGCGTCGACATCGTTCAGGAAAGCATCCGCATCGCCGCCGGCCTGCCGCTGGCGAACAAGCAGAAAGACATCCAGTTCCGCGGCCATTCCATCGAATGCCGCATCAACGCCGAAGACCCGGCCACCTTCATGCCCTCGCCCGGCCGCATCAGTCTCTATCACGCCCCCGGCGGCCCCGGCGTGCGCGTGGATTCGCACGTCTACCAGAACTACTACGTGCCGTCGCACTACGACTCGATGATCGGCAAGCTGATCACCTACGGCGCCACCCGCGAGCAGGCCATCGCCCGCATGCGCATCGCCCTGTCTGAAATGATCGTCGAAGGCATCAAGACCAATATCCCGCTGCACCAGGATCTGCTGGTGGACCAGGCGGTGTTGGAAGGCGGCTACAGCATCCACTACCTGGAAAACAAGCTGGGGATGAACAAGCATTGACCTGTAGCGCCGGTGGCTCGCCGGCGTCGTTTTTCCAATCAGCCCCCACGAAGCCGGCGAGACGCCGGCGCTACAAGGAATCATGCCCTGGCTCTCCCTGAAACTCGCGGCTAACCAAGACGAGGCCGAAGGCCTCGCCGATGCGCTCATGGACGCCGGCGCACTGTCGGTTTCCATCGAGGATCGCGACGCCGGCACCGAGGCGGAATTGCCGCAATTCGGCGAACCCGGGCTGGACGACCCCAAGGCCTGGGAGCGCAATTGGGTGGTCGCGCTGCTCGACGCCGATGCCGACCTGCCTACCCTGTTCGCACGGCTGGGCTTGCCCGCCGACCACGAACACCAGATCGAGCGCGTGGAAGAGCAGGATTGGGTGCGCCTGACCCAATCCCAGTTCGCGCCCATCCCCATCTCGAAACGACTCTGGATCGTGCCTTCCTGGCATGACGCACCCGACCCCGAGGCGATCACCCTGGTGCTCGACCCCGGGCTCGCCTTCGGCACCGGCAGCCACCCCACCACCCGTTTGTGCCTGCAATGGCTGGAAGCCAGCCTCCATGGCACTGAGTCGGTCCTCGATTACGGCTGCGGCTCCGGCATTCTCGCCATCGCCGCCGTCAAGCTGGGCGCCGGGCGGGTCATCGGCGTCGATGTCGACGCCCAGGCGGTCACCGCCTCGCGCGACAATGCCGAACGCAACCGGGTGAGCGCTGAGTTTTCCCTGCCGGACGCCGCCCCGGCCGGGCAGTTCGAGGTGCTGGTCGCCAACATCCTGACCAATCCGTTGAAAGCGTTGATGCCCCTGCTTGCCGCGCGGGTGACGCCCGGCGGTCGCATCGCCTTGTCCGGCATCCTGGCCGAACAGGCCGAGGAGGTCATGGCGATCTATGGCCAGGCCTTCACCATGCGCCTGTGGAAGACGGAAGAAGGGTGGGTCTGCCTCGAAGGCCGGCGCCTGGCGTCTGACACCTGACCCATGCTGACCACCTGCGCCGAATGCCAGACCACCTTCCGGGTCACCCAGGAACATCTGGGGCTGCGGCGCGGACTGGTGCGCTGTGGGCAGTGCGGGGTGGTCTTCAACGCCTACGACAGCCTGCTGGCGGAACTGGTGGCGCCACCCGCCGAACCGGACGGGAAAGCGCCGGGCCGAACCGCGAGCCCTGACGAGGCGGTGGCGCCGGACACGCGCGAAACACCAGATTGGCCGGAGGCACCGGAACTGGCGGTGATGTCGGAACCTGTAGTGGCGGCACCGCAGCCGCCCGCCCAATACTTGGACGAGACGCCCGAGCCGGCGCTGCCGGTCACGCCCACGCCCAGCCCGGTGGCAATCTCGGGGGAAACCTCGGAATCCATCCTGCTGTCCGAGCTGCCGACGCGAATCAAACCGGCCAGGCGCGTTCGGCCGCGACATTTCCATCTGAAGCTTGCGGCGGCGGTGTTCCTGGCCGCGCTCCTGCTGCTGCAATCCGCCATTTTCCTGCGCGCCGACCTCGCCGCCGCGTTGCCGTCCGCACGGCCACTACTGTGGGCGCTATGCCAACCGCTGAACTGCGTGGTACCGCTGCCGCGCCAGCTCGACAAAACGGCGATCGCGGCTTCTTCGCTGGAACATGACGCCGAAAACAAGGCGCGCGCGCGGCTCTCGCTGCTGCTCGCCAACCGTCGCGGCCAGGTGCAGACCTGGCCGCACATCGCGCTCACCCTGACCGATGTGCGCGATGAACCCGTTGCAAAACGGGTGTTTTCGCCCGCGGAATACCTGGGCCGGGACGCGCGTCCGGAAACCGGCATGGCGGCCGGAGTGGAACGGGAAATCCGCCTGGATCTGGATACCGGCACCCTCGCGGCCACCGGCTACGCCCTGGATCTGGCCTACCCCTGACGCTGGCAGCCAGGAAAACCAGCAACCCTACAACCCCGCCAGCACCCGGATGTGCTCGGCAACGCTGCGCCCCAGCGACGACAGGTCATAACCCCCTTCCAGCACCGAGACGACACGGCCGCCGGTATGGGCTTGGGTGACGGCCAGGGACTGCTCGGTAATCCAGATGTAATCCGCCTCCATCAGGCCGAACTGGCCCATGTCATCCTCGCGGTGGCCGTCGAATCCGGCGGAGAAGAACAGCATTTCCGGCTGGAAGGCGGCCAGCCGCGGCAGCACCTTTTCCTCGAATACCTCGCGGTAACGCTTGCCGGTGGTGCCGGCGGGCAGCGGCACGTTGACGATATGCTCGCTCACCGTGTCGGCGCCGCTATAGGGATAGAAGGGGTGCTGGAAGGTGGAACAGAGCATCACCCTGGGGTCGTCCTTGAAGATGTCTTCCGTGCCGTTGCCGTGATGCACATCGAAATCGACGATGGCGACCCGTTTCAGGCCATGCGCTTCCAGGGCATGCGCGGCGGCGACCGCGACGTTGTTGAAGATGCAAAAACCCATGGAGCGATCACGGGTGGCGTGGTGTCCCGGCGGGCGGCAGGCGACGAAGGCGTTCTCGACCTTGCCGCGCATGACCCGATCCACCGCCATGACACCGCCGCCGGCGGCGCGGTAGGCGGCCTCCAGGCTGTGTGAATTCATCGCGGTGTCGCCATCCAGGTTGACCATGCCCTCATAGGGTGAGGCCGCTTCGATGGCGTCGATATAGGCGGGATCATGGACGCGCGCGAGGTGGCTGCGATGCGCCAGCGGCGCTTCCTGGTGCAACAGGTAGTCGAACAAGTACGCCGCATGCAGGCGGTCGCTGATGGCATTGAGCCGCGACGGGCTTTCCGGATGCTGATGTCCCATGTCGTGCCTGAGGCACTCGGGATGCGTGATGTAGGCGGTATGCATGGCGAATGACGGCTGAATCGGCTGAAAACCAATACTGACTATACGCCGCGTTCATGTCACGGTAACGCTCATGGGTCTATCATTCGCGGTCATAAGAACCCCGTTAAAGTAACCGGGGCAAGCGCCGTAATTAGCAGCAGCACCCCTGTAACCACACGCCATACACCATGTCACAGCACTATCTACACCCCCTATTCATGCCCCGGTCGGTCGTCGTTTTCGGCGCCAGCGAGAAGGAAAACTCGGTTGCCGGCATCCTGTTCAGCAACCTGCGCAAGTCCGGCTTCACCGGCAAGGTGTATCCGATCAACCCCAAACATGACCAGCTCTACGGCGAGCGCTGCTACGCCAGCGCCAGTGACCTGCCGGAAACCCCGGAACTGGCCCTGATCGCGACGCCCGCGTCGACCATCCCGGGCATCCTGGATAGCTGTGGCGCGCGCGGCATCCGCCACGCCGTGGTGCTTTCCGCCGGCTTCCGCGAAGTCGGGGCGGCGGGCGTGGCGCTGGAAGAAGCGGTGCAGGCCGCCGCGAAAAGAAACGACATCCGCTTCATCGGCCCCAACTGTCTTGGCGTGCAACGCCCGGCCATCGGCTTCAACGCCACCTTCAGCCAGGGCGCCACACTCTCCGGCGACCTCGCCCTGGTTTCGCAGTCCGGCGCCCTCTGCACGGCCATGCTGGACTGGGCGGAATCGAACGGCATCGGTTTTTCCAGCGTGATTTCCACCGGCGCCTCCGCCGATCTGGATTTCGGCGAGATTCTCGACTACCTGGCTTACGACCCGGCCACCAAGGGCATTCTCATGTACATCGAGGGCATTCGTGATGCCCGCGGCTTCATGAGTGCGCTGCGCGCCACCGCGCGGATCAAGCCGGTGGTGCTGGTCAAGGTGGGGCGGCATGAGGCCGGCTCCAAGGCCGTGGCTTCGCATACCGGCGCTCTGGTCGGCTCCGACGCGGTGTTCGACGCGCTGTTACGCCGTGCCGGCGTGGTGCGGGTGTCCAGCATCACCCAACTTTTTGCCTCCGCTCAAGCGCTGTCTTCCCACATCAAGCCGAGCGGTGACCGACTCGCCATCGTCACCAACGGCGGCGGCCCCGGCGTCATGGCAACCGACCGCGCCGTGGACCTGGGCGTCAAGCTGGCTGCGTTGAATCCGGACACCCTGGACAAACTCAATGCCGCCTTGCCGCCGACCTGGTCGCATAGCAACCCGGTGGACATCATCGGTGACGCAGCCGCCGACCGTTACAGCGCGGCGATGCAGGCCTGCCTGGCGGATGAGAATGTCGACGGCGTCCTCGTGATGCTGACGCCGCAAGCCATGACCCGGCCGACCGAAGCCGCCGACGCGGTGGTGGCGGTGGCGAAGCAATCCAGCAAGCCGGTGATCGCCTGCTGGATGGGGGAGGCGCAGGTGGCGGAAGGCCGCCAGCGTTTCAAGGACGCGGGCATCCCCCACTTCTCGACCCCGGAACCGGCGGTCGAAGTGTTCTCCTATCTCTCCGCCTACTACGAAAACCAGCGCCTGCTGATGCAGACGCCCGGCCCCATCGCCAAAGGCACCGATCCGGATGTCGCGGGCGCCCGCCTGATCATCGAGTCCGCCCTGTCGCAGGGTCGCTCGGTGCTGACCGAGGTGGAGTCGAAGGCGCTGCTTTCCTCCTTCCGTATCCCGGTGGCGCAGACCCTGATCGCGCGCGAACCCACCGAGGCCATGCTGATGGCGCAGCAAATGGGATTCCCGGTGGCGATGAAGATCAATTCACAGACGATCAGCCACAAATCCGACGTCGGCGGCGTGCGCCTGGGCCTCTCCAGCGGCCATGCCGTGCGCTCGGCCTATAGCGGCATGATGACGGAAGTCCACAACCGTGTTCCCGACGCAAAAATCGATGGCGTCGTGATCGAGCCCATGCTGGTGCGCCCGAACGCCCGCGAAGTGCTGGTGGGCGTCACCAGCGACCCGGTGCTCGGCCCGGTCATCGTGTTCGGCACCGGTGGCGTCGACGTCGAGGCCGCGCAAGACCGCGCCGTCTCCCTGCCGCCGCTGAACCGCTTCCTGGTGCGCGATCTGCTGAACCGCACCCGCGTGATCAAGCTGCTGGGCGAATTCCGCAACCGCCCCGCCGCCGATCTCGACGCGCTGGAGCAGGTGCTCCTGCGAGTTTCGGAAATGGTCTGCGAACTCCCCTGGATCAAGGAACTGGACATCAACCCGCTGCTGGTGGACGAGCATGGCGCCCTCGCCCTCGACGCCCGCGTCATCATCGCCCCGAGAATCTCGAGCGCCGACCGCTACGCGCATATGGCGATCCATCCCTACCCCGCGCATCTGGTGAGCACCTGGCAATTGCCCAATGGCGTCGATGTCGTCATCCGGCCGATTCGCCCGGAAGACGCCGAGCTGACCCAGAGTTTCGTGCGCAGCCTGTCCGAGGAAACCAAATATTTCCGTTACATGGACGCGGTGCGCGAACTATCGCAAGCCATGCTGGTGCGCTTCACCCAGATCGACTATGACCGCGAGATGGCCTTGTTGGCCGTGACCGTGGTGAACGGCAAGGACGTCGAGTTGGGCGTCGCCCGCTACGCCATCAACGCCGATGGCGACTCCTGCGAATTCGCCGTGGTGATCAGCGACCAATGGCAGAAACAGGGCATCGCCCACAAGTTGATGGACGTGCTGATGGACGTGGCGCGCGCCAAGGGTCTCCGGAAAATGGATGGCGAGGTGCTGAAAACCAACCATCGCATGCTCAAACTGGCCGCGAGCCTCGGCTTCAAGGTCGCGGCGCACCCGGAAGACGACAGCGTCCGCTACGTTTCCCGGCATCTGTAAACGCGGGCATATCGACCGGCGGGCGCACCCGCCGGTCGGTTGATGTCCACTGAATCTTTTCTTCGTGTCGCGTTCCGCGACCACTCAATCCAGCGGCGAGATCAACCCGGTTTCTATCGTGTAGCGCGTTTCGAGTGCCCTCGCCGATCCGCCGCGGAAGCCTGCTGCCCGCGAATCGGCGAGGTACGCGCCCTCCGGCAGCATCCGCGCCACCACCCGGCCATGTCGGGTCAGCGCAAGTTCTTCCCCGGCTTCGACGGCGGCGAGCAGGGCGTGGAAGGAGGGCTCCGCCTCATTGATCTGGATGGTTCGCATCATGGCTCCTTGGTTAGTTTCGAGAGCGGAACTGCCGGGCCACGATCACGGCCAGACCAGGCAAATCCGCAATCCGCAATCCGCAATCCGCAATCCGCAATCCGAAATCCGAAATCCGAAATCCGAAATCCGAAATCCGAAATCGAACTACTCCACCACCTCATGCCAGCTTACCCTTCCAGAACCACCGGGGCCGAGGCTGCTGGCAATGGACATGAGATCGCCAGTCAGGCGATTGAGCAGGGCGACGCCCTGACCGGTTGCGGTCGTGGCGCGGAGGAAGGTGGCGCCCCCCAGGGCGGCGCCGGTCCTGACGCCGCCAACCCGGGCATCGCTATCCAAATTCATGATGCCGTCACCGTTGGTGTCGAAGGCGGGATAAGGAATCAGCGTGCCGTTGGCATAGTCCAGCGCCATCAACCAGCCGTCGCCACCATATTGGCAGGGCGCGTCGCTGGGGATGAAGGTGCTGAAGTAGATGACACCATTGAGCAGTTGCGGAATCCCGGTGAGTCGTTCACCGGACGCGGGCAAGTCCAGTCGCCAGCCCAGATGGGCGGCGGGGGTACCGCCACTTTCGCAACTGGCGAGGCTGCCGGCGTTGCACCAGACCACGGCCGAGCCACTGGGAACACGCACGCCGAGGTTGACGACACGACCGTTGAGCGAGCTGCCGGCTGCATATTCGTTGAGGGATTGGCCTTGCAGCCATTGCCGACCGGGAATGGCCTCTCCGGCCAGGGTGCCGCTCACGCCGCTGGCGCCGGCGCGGTCCCAGAGACCATAGAAGCTTTGTACGGCGGTGCTGCTGGCGTCGGAAGCTTCCAGGTATTTGCCGGTTCCGAACAGCAGCATCACGCCGCCCAGGCGGTGCACCGTGATTTCCGGCGGCGCCAGGATGGGTTGCGCCACACCGCCGCTGTCGCGGGCGGTGAACAACGGCTGACCGGACAGATCCACGCGCCATTGTGATGGGCTGCTATTACCGACATCGAACTTCCAGAGGTTGCCCTTGAGGTCACCGGCATAGATCACGTCGACCTTGCCATCGCCATTGCGGTCGAACGGCACCGGGGTGGAGAGACCGTTGCTGGCGCTGGCGGATTCGGCCACTAGCTTGATGTAGTCGTTCCCCACGGTCCAGGCGCCATCGGTGCCGCCAACCAGGAACAGGATGAACAAGGCGGCCTTACCGGCGCCGCTGTTGTAACCGTTGCCGACGACGACCGCCCAACGGCCGTCATTCATGCGCACGATCTGGCGTGACTGGCCGTTGGACAGGTTCTTCGCCGGCCAGTTGTAGCTGTTGCCGAGATCGGCATCATCATTCGCCGTGAACTCCCACAGCGCCAGTTCGGCGGCACGGGTCTGGATGAAACTGGTGTCGGGATCAGTGACGTCGAGGGCGAAATAGCCTTTGCCGCCGGCATTGAGGCCGCCCACCAGCACCGACCTCCAACCGCCACCCACCACGGCATCCGCGACCATCGGGCTGCCGTCTACGAAGTAACGGTGGTTGTAGCCTTGCGCCATGAGCTGACTGAGGTTGGCGTAGACCGCGCCGGGAACGTAGCCCAGCATCTCCTTGCCGGCGTTGGCGCCACCCACCTTGACGTTGAAGCCGTGCAACATGCCGTCGTTCCCGCCAACCCAGACCATCGGGGAACGCGTGCGCCAGGTATTGGCGAAAGCCGCATAACCCTCGAAATCCACATCCGAGTAGCCGGCGGCGGGCGGCCCGACATACATGGGGTTGGAGTTGACGATGTCGCCCAGCGGGCCGGCCGTGCGTTCACGCAACTGGCTGGCGGACTTGCCTTCATGCTGGCTCTGCCCACGCAGCCAGGCGACGCGGTCGGCGCCACGATTGTCGAGGCTGCCGCCGGCGTCGCGGTTGAGGGCATCGGTTTGCGCCGTCTGCCCGGAGATGCCGGTCCAGGTGAAGGGCAGGCCGTCGCGGCTGCTCGAGCCGTAGGTAATGAGGGTGCGCGAGTCGGCGCTGATGCCGGTCTGGGTGCGCAGCAGGGTGGCGGCATCCCATTCCTCGCCACCGCTCACCGCGCCGGTGCTGGCGATACGGTAGGCCAGCAACTGGCCGCTCCAGCCATTGGCGTTGAAGCGCGCTTGGTAGAGGCGGCTGTCGGAACGGATCGAGGTGGAATTGGTGGTCACCGCGCTGGCGGCGGCCTTCTCCAGGATGGCGGTAAAGGTGCGGTCCAGCGCCTGTTCCAGGCCAAGCGGGTTGGACACCAGGAAGTAATTGTCCGGAACACCGTCGCTGCCGTAACTGCCGCTCGCGGTGCGGCTGTCCCATTCGGCAACCTGATCCGGCAGGTTGTTGGCGCCCGCGGTTTCCGTGAAGCCGCCCCATTTCGCGGCATACCAGAGTGGATCTTTCAGCGATTCGGCGGTGGCCGCGCCCAGCGTGTAGGTGGCGGTGGTGGCGGCGTCGGAAAGCTGGCAGTTGTTGCAGCCACCGCTGCCGTTGACTTTCGTGGTGGGGCTGACGCTGATCGCGGCGGGGTCGGTGTAGTTGAAGCCTTCAATGCCGGAGTGGAAGTGCGGGCCGTCCTGGGTGGTGCCGCTGACGATGTAACCGAAACCCTGAGGCTGTACGGTCGATTCGGCCATGGTGCGGGTGGTGACGGTCAGGGTGTTGGTGTTGCGGTCGAGACGCCAGGAGATCATGCCCCAGACGTCCTGGTCGTAGTCGCCGCCCTGCTCGCTGTCTTCCCAGTTGAGATAGGCCATGCCTTCCGCCGTGGTGGCGGTGGCGGTCTGATAGACGATTTTCATGTCCACCAGCTGACCTCCGCCCTGCGGGCTGCTATTGAACAGACGATAGGCTGGTTGCAGGATCACGCGCGGACTTGCCTCGCCTTCCAGGGCGACGCGGATCTGCGGCACGTTGGTGGCGAGTTGCACGCCATAGGTGCTGACCTTCAGCGATTTGACGTCATTATCGGGAATCGAAATATTGCTCCGGATGCGCTGGGTGCGGGCATGGTGGGCCAGGCCGGCCATCAGCCAGGAGCCTTGCAAGGTCGGGCCTTCCGGGCAGATGCCGGCGGCGCTGCCGAGACCGCTGAGCGTCTTCGCGTCACACAGTTCATTGTTGCTGCCGCCGCTCTTGCCCATGAAGAATCTGCGCCCGTTGAGTCCTTCGCCGCTGCCCACCGCGTCGGTCAGGCTGCTCGCCGTGCTGGCGGCGCCGATACCACTCATGCTGGTGCCACCGAGGTCTTCATCGTTGCTGGAGACGCTGGCGTTGATCATCAACACATTGAGCGGCGCGCAGTAGTTGCTGGTATTGAGCGGGTCGACCCAGGTGGCCAGCGGCAGGCCCAGGAGGTTGTCCTTGCTGCCGCTGTTGCTGAACGTGTAGGCACTGGTGGCGCTGGCGCCAGCGAAGTAGCGCAGCGATTCGTAGAACACCTCGGACATCGGATTGCCCCAACTGGTGCAACTATTTTCCGTGATGTTGGTGAGCTGCCAGGAGCAGTTGTCGCCGCTCGAACCCAGGTAGGTGCCGTCGCCGTAGTTGTAGCCGTAGATGCGCAGGTAGTTGAGGCTGTTGATGATGCCCGCCGGCGTCGCCGGAGAGGTACTGGTGCGCGGGCTGTTGGGCGGCGTCGCGGGCTGGATGAAGGTGCCATCGGTGCCGGCATTGATCTCGTCGCCGAGCGAACCGACATTCTTGCGCAGGACGCCGCCGGAAATGTTTTTGGCATGGCTGCCGGTCATCAGGCCGAAGTGCAGTTGGCCGCTATCGCCGTAGTACTGCAACAGACCAATGGGCTTGGTGTTGCCGCTGGGATACTGCTTGCAACGCTCCCCGCCGAGCAGACCGGGCACGCAGGACTTCACTCGCGCGACGTAGTCATAACTGCCCAGGCCATTGGCGATACGACCACTGGAACTGGTGGTCTTGTTGGGCGACAAGCTGTTGGCATAGAGGCCGGAATGCGCCGCGCGGTTGCCGTTGGCGCGGGTGGAGCCGGACAGGCTGCCGGTGTTCTCGCCCGGGCTGGAGCTTTCTTCCCGCCACAAGCATTGCCAGCGCTCGTTGGCCGCCCAAAGTGCGAAATTACCCCTGGCGACGCGGACCAGCGGCGGATTGGTGTTGTTCTGCGAGGTGCTCGATCCCAGCGTGGCATTACAGAGTGTGATGCCGGTCTGGGTCCAGTTCTCGATACTCCAGTTGTTATGGGTGCCGGAACCTTGAGCCTGTTCCACCACCACCTTGATCTGGCCGGAAGAACAGGAATTGGCATTGGCAACCAAGCTGTTGAACATGTTGATGCCACTGCCGTTGACGCAACTGACCGCGCCGATCATGTAGTTGGCGCTTGGATTGGCATTGGCGCGAATCACCACCTGGTCGCCATAGGCGAAGGCGCTGGTAGAGGCCACGGCGAAACTCAGCGCGGCGGGCGTGGCGGCGGGGATGGTCACATTGCTGGAACTGGGCACCGCCGTCGGCGTGGCGGACGCGGTGAATGGGGTCAGGCGATCAATGTCCGCGCCGTTGTAATACTTGGCGAAAGCATGCGCGTCGGTAGGTAGATAGGAGCGCTCCAGGACGGTAAGCGCATTGACGCCACCGGCCGCGAAAGTCTGGTCGGTCGAACGCAGACCGCCGTAGAGCAGTTTGCGTACCGCATCCATGCGGGTCATGGTGGCCCAGTTTAAAAAGTTGCCGCTCCACAGCCCGGAGCAATACTTGCTGTCGCTGGTCGAAGTGGGCTCGAAGCGCTGGTTGCCCGTGGAATAGCTGTAGCACTTGTAAGAATCGAAATAGCCGTAATAGTCGATGGCGTGCTTGTAGCCGGTCTCCAGCTGGCCATCGCCATCAAGGTCGGAGTAATCGCTATAGGCTTTCTTGTAGAGCTGTTGATCCTTGGAGACGTCAAGCATCACCTGCGGCGGGATGCTGGAACTGATGAACAGGGGACTGGAGGCGAGATCGAGCGCGAGCACAGGGGGACTCAGCAACAGGAGGAGCAGGCCAAGGCACGGTTTGAGCACGCTATGCCCCACCCTGCCCGCACTGCCCATCCCGGTCACCCACCACTTCCAGATCGATTTCATCTTCCACTCCTTATGAGGCCGTAAACGAATAACGTTTCGGTTATTCATTCACACGCCCTAAACCCGATAGATCTCCTGCAGGGTCACCGCCGTACCCGGGCGGGCACCAACCGCGCGCACCGTGATGCGGTAGTAAATGCTTTCACCGTGGCCAGCGTGCTGCTTGCGGAAGCCTTCGATCAAGTAACGCGGCTGCTCGAGGACGCCATTGATGCTGACGGCACCGGTCATTTCGCCGTAATGAATAGTCTTATCGGCATCACTGAAGATTCCTGAAGTCTCCCAAACTTTCGCGGCCATGCCCTCCGGGGTATCGGCGGCATAGCCTTGCGCGCCGTTGTAGCAAAGGCCGTTGTCGCAAGCGCGATTGAATCCGGTCAGACCGTTGACGGAAGTGGCGAGGTAAGCCTCGGCATCGCGCAGCGCCATTTCCGCGGCCTGGTTGGCCTGCTTGCGGTCTTGCCAGGCGCCCGACATGCGTTCCTGCATGAAGGCGGTGGTGATCGAGGAGTAACCCAAGGTGGTGAGCACGCCGAGAAAGATCAGGCTGGCGATGAGTGACATGCCGCGCTGCTGCTTCGGGCTGTTGGAAAACTTCTGGGTAGGAAATTTCATGATGCCGCTCCTTGTTAGAAACCAATGTCCGACTCGGTCGGATTAAGGTTGCTATGGAGCGGCGAGCAAGACGTCCGAACAGACGTCTGAAATCGCGCGTTCCGAGATGCGGCCCGGCTACCTTTGCGTTACTACTGCTTTAGGTCCGTGGCTTTGCGTCCCCACCTTTCGGAGGGTTTGCCCTTGATCTCGACCCGAGATGACTTCTTTATAACACAAACAACAAATATGGCAATTAGTTTTTAATATTGTTGTATTTGGTGGTTTACAGCGATCAGACGCGCTGAGCCCGAATACCACCGAGACCGGGCTCGGGTGCCCCGGACTCCTGGTGGCGGCACGACTTCGCGGCAACCGTGATCGCCGCGCCGGTGGCGCGACAGGTTGGCGCTCAGATGCCGCGGTTACGCAACTGGAAAGTGGCGCTGAGGATACGGCGCAAGCGGGTGTCGGGCGCGGTCTGAGTAACGCCCGAGCAATCTTCATAGCGCTGGGCGGTCGGGCTGGTGCCCTGGCTGATTGCCCGTACCACCACACAGACGCGCACCGTGCGTATTTTTGACCATTCATCAAGCGCGGGGTCGGAGCTGGATACGGGTTGGGCCTTGTAGCGATCCACGCTGTAATCGCCGTCGGCGTCGATGCCATAGTGCACCAGGAAGGATTCCACGCCATCCGCCATCACCTCGGAGGTGCCACCGCCACTGGCGCAAACCAGTTCCTCGTTGCCATTCAGGTAGAACTCGTTCCGGGCGATGCCATCGGCAACCGCATTGCCCTGGCAATCAATGCTGGCGTCGAAACTCACGGCCAGGTAATCGCTGCCGACCTTGCGCTCATCGGTGCGGATGGCGACCAGCCCGTGCTCGCCGCTGATGGGGGTGCCGGCAAAAGCGAGCTTCGGGTCGCTGTAGTCGGTGGAAATGGCGGCATAGCCGGCCTGGGTAATCTGGCGACCCAGGATATCCATGAGAAAGCGTCCAGACTCCTGAATGCGAGCGCTTTCAGTTTGAGCGCGGAAAATCTGGAGACTGCCGGAGAGGATGGTGCCCACCGAAACGGTCAACAGCAGACCGATGGAAAGCGCCACCATCAATTCAACAAGAGAGAGGCCGGCTTCACTGGAATTCAAGTGAGCGGATTTCATGGTCGATGTCTCAGGAGATCGACGCGGGTTGATGCACCAGGAAAAAACAACGTGTGCCCGCTTGGGGTTCACCGCAGGCGGTTGCCGCCGGGGTATTCGCCTGCCAACCACTGGCCTCGGCCAATTGCCGGTCGTTCCAACGCACCCCAATCAGGTAGACGCCGTCACGAATTTCACTGACCTGCCCGGCGCCGCCTGGCAGCAAAGTCTGGTTGGCGGCGTTCCAGCGATTATGGTCAAACAGGACGAGCTGAGCCGGTGTGCAACTGGCACTCTGGCAATTCACCGCCATGACGGGTATGCCGGCATTCAGGCTGTCGTATAGATCGGCGCCCACGCCCTTGGGGTTGGTATTCATACGCTCGGCCATGTCCTGCGCCTGCTGCGCCGCCAGTGTCGCCAGGTGAGCCCCCTGATTGCCGCGCAGCGCGGTGACTTGGAGGTTGGCCACACCGAGAAGCCCGGTAGACAACACCACCAGCGTCACCATGATTTCCAGGATGCTGAACCCCGATTGCGAGGCGGCGTGTTGCTTGATGGATGAGAGATGTTTCATGTCGCCACTCCTTGCGTAAAACCGTTAACCGACCCGGTCGGAAAAGGCTGCTGGAGCGGCGAGGAGATCAGCCGCAGGACGGCTTGAACATCGCGCGTTCCGAGATGCGGCCCGGCTACCGTTGCTTCCGCGTTTGCGTCGGCTTTAGGTCCGTGGCTTTGCGTCTCCGCCTTTCGGCGGGTTTGCCCTTGATCTCGACCCGAGATGGTGCATTTATAGCAAACACACCAAAATCACACAATATTTATTTTATTTGTCGTTTTTGTTGATTTATGGATTCACGGGGTCATGCGTAGGTATCGACCTGGCTGCCCATATGCGCGGGATTGGCGGCTGGCGCAACGCTTTGCGCCAGCAGATCGACAACCTGTCGTTGGCTTTCGGCGGCCAGACGAAGCGCGATCAGACTGCTCTGAGTCTGGTAGTTGGCCACCGAAGCGGCGGAGGCGGCGACAAGGGAGGTATCCATGCGCTTTACTGTAGACTGGATTTACCGTTGCTGATGATCGGGTAATCGCGCGGCAATAACACCCACATCCTGCCCTTCTGTTTCATCGCGCCGGCGAGTTTGCCGGCCTCCTCACCGAAGCCCCAGAAGAAATCGGCGCGGACGTTGCCGCGAATGGCGCTGCCGGTATCCTGAGCCAACATCAGGCGATTCAGCGTCTCTTTCGCGTTGGGACGGGTGGTGGCCAACCAAACCGGCGCGCCCAGCGGGATGCCACGCGGATCGACGGCGATGCTGCGTTCATGGGTGAGCGGCACGCCCAGCGCCCCCAATGGGCCGTTTCCGGTGTTGGGCAGTTCGCGGAAGAAGACAAAACTGGGATTGGCGTTGAGCAACTCCGGCAAGCGCTCCGGATTCCGCCGTCCCCAATCCTTGATGCCCTGCATGGATGCCTTGTCCAGGGTGATTTCACCCTTTTCGATCAACCACTTGCCGATCGAGCGATAAGGATGGCCATTCTGGTCGGCGTAACCGACACGGGCGATATCACCCCGGTTACCGCCGTCCTCCAGACGCACGCGGCCGGAACCCTGCACCTGAAGAAAAAACAATTCCACCGGGTCATCCACCCAGAGCACTTCCTTGCCGCGCACCGGCGCCGCCCCCGCCTCGATTTCCGCGCGATTCCAGTAGGGCACCACTTTATTGCCCTGCAAGCGGCCGCGCAGTCGCAAGCTCTTCAGCTCCGGATAGATCGAAGCGAGATCGATCACCAGCATGTCATCCGGTGGGCCATAAAGGGGGTAACGGTAGCGCGGTGTGGGAAAGCGACTGCCACGCAACAACGGTTCGTAATAACCGGTCACCAGCCCTTCCTGCCCCCCCTCTTCCTGGCTGACCTGCCAGACGAGGAATTGCTGTTCAAGGAAAGCGCGGATATCGCCGCTCTCGGGTTGCGCCGGCATTCTCAGGGCGGCGCCGCAGACAGCAGTCCAGGCCGGATTGCTCCGCAGGCCACGGCAGGATTGCAGCCAGGCCGGCCAGGCCGTGGTCAGGTCGTCATCTCGCCAGCCCGGCAATTGCCCCCAGGAGGCGGGCTTCAACCAGGGCATGGCAAGCGCGACCGGCTTGCTTGTCGCGTCCACGGACGGCGGCGTGACGACGACCGCGGGCGGGGTGACGACGACAGGAGGTGGAATGACGACCGGCGGATCGACATCAGGCGGCGCCGGAACGGGATCAGGAACACCAGGCGGCGGCGGCTTCGCGGGCAGTGACGGAATACTGGGCTCGGGCGATGAAGGCAACTGCGCGCAGCCAGCCAGAAGCGCCGCCGCGATGAAAAGGAGCGCGCGCATCAGTGCAGCACGCGCGGCACGGAGAGGATGAATTCGGCGACCTCGGCCTCGAACTGGCTGCCATCGTCGGCAACCATCTGGTAACTGCCTTTCATCGCCCCCACCGGCGTCGCGATGGCGGTGCCGCTGGTGTACTCGAATTGTTCGCCCGGCTTCAGCAAGGGTTGCTCGCCCACCACGCCAAGGCCGCGCACTTCCTGCACTTTCTGATGCGCGTCGGTGATGAGCCAGTGCCTTGAAATCAATTGCGCCGGGGTCAACCCGGTATTGGCGATGGTGATGGTGTAAGCGAACACGAAACGCTCCGCGCCCTCGTCGGATTGCTCCGGGATGAACTGGGTGCGGGTGGTGACGGTGATGTGGTATTTCCTGCTGTCTGCCATGGGTATTTGCGGCGGGATGGGCGTACAGCGGGGGATTGCACACGAATCGACCAGCCCTGTCCAGTGCGCGGGGCGGGCGGGTAGAATGTCCGGGTTTTTCCATCGAATACAGGATTATCCTCATGGCCGATTACCAGATTGCTCCTTCCATCCTTTCCGCCAACTTCGCCAAGCTCGGCGAGGAAGTGGACTTCGTGCTCGCCGCCGGCGCCGACATCGTCCACTTCGACGTGATGGACAACCACTATGTGCCCAACCTGACCATCGGCCCGCTGGTCTGCGAAGCGCTGCGCAAACACGGCGTCACCGCCCCCATCGACGTGCATCTGATGGTGAAGCCAGTGGACCGCATCATTCCCGACTTCGCCAAGGCCGGCGCCACCTACATCACCTTCCATCCGGAAGCCTCCGAGCACGTCGACCGCACCATCGGCCTGATCAAGGAAAACGGCTGCAAGGCCGGCCTGGTGTTCAACCCGGCCACGCCGCTGGACGTGCTGGAATACATGCTGCCCAAGCTCGACATGGTGCTGTTGATGTCGGTGAACCCCGGCTTCGGCGGCCAGAAATTCATCCCCTATGTGCTGGACAAGGCGAAAAAAGTGCGCGCGATGATCGACGCCGGCGGCTACAACTGCCGTCTGGAGATCGACGGTGGCGTCGGCCCGGCCAACATCTGTGAAGTGGCGAAAGCCGGTGTGGATACCTTCGTCGCCGGCTCCGCCATCTTCGGCGCCGCCAAAGACAGCGACCCGCAACGCTACAACACGGTCATTGCCGCCATGCGCGCAGAACTGGCAAAAGCGTAAATGTAGCGCCGGCATCCTTGCCGGCGTCTTTTTGAAAAACGCCGGCAAGGATGCCGGCGCTACACGTCCCAACAATGAACTTTCCAATTTCCCTGAAAGCCGTCGTCATCGACCTCGACGGCACCCTGCTCGACACCGCGCCCGACCTCGCCGACGCCGCGATGGCGATGGCCGAAGATCTCGGCCAGCCGCCGATCGACCTGGCCGAGGTGAAGACCTACATCGGCAACGGCGTCTCCCGCCTGGTCAAGCGCGTGCTCACCCGCGACATGCACACCGACCCGGCGCCGGAACTGTTCGCCAAAGCGTTGCCGATCTACGAACAACACTATGCCGAGTGGGTGTCGCGCAAGAGTCGCCCCTACCCCGGCGTGATCGAAGGCCTGCAAGCGATCAAGGCCAGTGGCGTGCATCTGGCCTGCATCACCAACAAGGCCGCGCGTTTCACCCACCCGCTGCTGAAAGACACCGGCCTGTTCGACTACTTCGAGCTGATCCTCTCCGGCGACACCCTGCCGGAGAAAAAGCCCTCGCCCTTGCCGCTGTTCCACGCCTGCGCGGTATTCGACTGCGAGCCGAACGAATTGCTGCTGATCGGCGACTCCCTCAATGACGCCCAGGCCGCGCGCGCTGCCGGCAGCCCGGTGTTCTGCGTGCCCTACGGCTACAACCGCGGGCGCCCGGTGGCGGAACTGGACCTCGATGCCGTGGTGCCCAGCCTGCTCGAAGCCGCCAAGCTGATCGTCCGAAAATGAACCTGAATCCTCTGGAAACCGGGAAAGCACAAACCACGCGATGGCGTGGCTGAACCGCGTTTCAACCCCGCGTTTCACTTTCCCCGTCTTTCCGGAGCCGCATCATGTTCAACGAAGAAAAATTCAACAGCCTCGCCCGCCAGGGCTACAACCGTATCCCGGTCATCAAGCAACTCCCCGCCGACCTGGATACACCGCTTTCGCTCTACCTGAAACTCGCCAACGAGCCCTATTCCTACCTGCTGGAATCGGTGGTGGGCGGCGAGCGGTTCGGGCGCTATTCCTTCATCGGCCTGCCCGCCCGCACCGTGCTGCGCGTGCACGGCCACTTCGTCAGCGTCGAGACCAACGGCCTGCCGGTGGAACAGAGTAATTGCGACGATCCGCTGGCCTTCATCGAGACCTATCTGGCCCGTTTCAAGGCGGCGCCGGTACCCGGCCTGCCACGCTTTCCCGGCGGCCTCTGCGGCTATTTCGGCTACGACACGGTGCGCTACATCGAGAAAAAGCTGGCCGACACCCGCAAGGAAGACCCGGTCAACACCCCCGACATCCTGCTCCTGCTCAGCGACGAACTGGCGGTGGTAGACAACCTCTCCGGCCGTCTTACCCTGATCGTCTACGCCGACCCGCTGGAACCCGAGGCATACCTGCGAGCGCACCTGCGCCTGAAGGAACTTTCGAAGCGTCTGCTGCGCCCGGCCCTGCCACCCGGCTGCGCCCCGGGCAACGACTTCGAGGCGACATCGGAATTCGGTGAACAAGCCTTCAAGGACGCGGTGGTGCGCGCCAAACGCTACATCACCGAAGGCGACATCATGCAGGTGGTCTTGAGCCAGCGTTTGAGCCGGCCATTCCACGCGCATCCGCTATCGCTGTACCGGGCGCTACGCGGCCTCAATCCCTCGCCCTACATGTTCTATTACGACATGGGCAGCTTCCATGTCGTCGGCTCCTCGCCGGAAATCCTGGTGCGACTTGAGGACGATGACAACGGCGGCAAACGCGTCACCGTCCGTCCCATTGCCGGCACCCGCCCGCGCGGCGCCAACCGCGAGGAAGACCAGCGCCTGGAAGTGGAACTGCTGGCCGACCCCAAGGAGCGCGCGGAACACGTGCAACTCATGGACCTCGGCCGCAACGACGCCGGCCGCGTCGCCCAGATCGGCACGGTGAAAGTCACCGAGAATATGAGCATCGAACGCTATTCGCACGTCATGCACATCGTCTCCAACGTCGAGGCCAGCCTGCGCCCGGAGATGAGCGCGATGGACGTGCTGCGCGCCACCTTCCCGGCCGGCACTGTTTCCGGCGCGCCGAAGATTCGGGCGATGGAAATCATCGATGAACTGGAACCGACCAAGCGCGGCGTCTACGCCGGCGCCGTCGGCTACCTCGGTTTCAATGGCGACATGGATGTCGCCATTGCCATCCGCACCGCCGTGGTCAAGGACAACACGCTCTACGTACAAGCCGGTGCCGGCATCGTCGCCGACTCCGTGCCCGAAAACGAATGGCTGGAAACCTGCAACAAGGCCCGCGCCATCGTGCGCGCCGCAGAACTCGCGCAAGCGGGATTCGAGAGCGAGGCGGAATAACACCATTTCGGATTTCGGATTTTCTCGCGCGGCATCGCCGCGCCCGACTTTCCGAAATCTGAAATCTGAAATCCGAAATCTGAAATCCGAAATCCGAAATCCGAAATTGCGCGAACTTCACCTCATCGTCCCCGGCCTGGCGGCCTGGCGCGACTCCCCCCACAGTGAAACCATTCCAATGCCGGGATTGGAGCGCCTGCTCGCGCGCGGCCGCCCCCTGTGCGGCGAGACCAGCCTGGCGGATGCGCTGTGCCAGGTCTTCGGCGTCGCCCGCCAGGAAGACAGCCCACTCGCGCCGATCACCGCCAACTACGATGGACTCAATGCCAATATCGGCTACTGGCTGCGCGTCGACCCGGTACATCTCCAGATCGGCATGCGCGGCATGACCCTGCTGGATGCCCGACATGTCGGACTAAGCGAAGCGGAATCCAGGTCCCTGGCGAGCAGCCTCGCGCCGCTATTCCAGGAAGCCGGCTGGCAACTCCTGGCGCCCGCGCCGGAACGCTGGTACGGCCACCCCTCCCATGGCATCAAGATGCGTACCACCCCCCTGGACGAGGTCGCCACTCGCCACGTGAATTCCGCCCTGCCGACCGGCCCCGGCGCGGCGCGGGCGATGCGCCTGATCAATGATGCCCAGATCATCCTCCACGACCACCCGGTCAACCTGGGGCGCGAACAAGCCGGCCAGGCACCCATCAACAGCCTCTGGCTCTGGGGCGGCGGTGAAATGACGAAAACCGGGCGCCGGTTCGGGCAGGTACTGGCGGCACAGACGGAAGCCCTGGCCCTGGCCCGCTTGTCTGGCGGCGCCGCCGCGCCCTGTCCCGCAAGCCTCGCCGAAGTCCCGGCCGCCGCCAGCAGCCTGTTGGTATTGCCGGAGTTTCCCGCCAACGCCGACGCGGCGGACGCCACCCGACTGGATCGGGACTGGTTCACGCCCTTGCTGCGAAATTTGTATCTTGGCCGCATCCGCCTGGCCACCCTGAGACTGACCGGGCCGGAGGGTGTCGGTGTGGCTCTCGGCCTGGTGGAGGCGTGGAAATTATGGAAAAAGGCGGGACAAGACGTCGAACCTACTGGCCACGCTGACGGGCGCGGTGTCAGCGGATGAAGCGGCTGGAGTCGAGTTTGACGTGGGCACGAATATCCGCATGATTCATGGGTTGTTGCCAATATCGCCGCGTTCGGATGGGTAACCTGAATTCGGTTGGTCCGGCATGGTCGAGGGGTGTGCCCTACCTCTGCGCTCCTCGCCACCGCCATGACTCAAAGGCTCCGGCCGGCCTGATTTCTCCCGGAAAAACCCTGAAGACTCATCAAACTCCGGCATGCGCAAAAACCGTCCGATCACCAGACCGGCAAGCACCGCGATGACCAGCCAGGAAAGCAGACCGATTTCCAGGTCACTCATGGCGCCACCCCAGACCTTCCGGTGCCCCCCTCCCCGTCGGACGTGGCGCTTTCCTCATTCGCGTCCGGAAGCAATATCTGCGCCAGCGACAGGTCAAGCAATGCCGCCAGTTTGGCGGCGGTCGTGGGTGAAGTACTCTGGACCCGCCGTTCAACACGGGAAATGCTGGCGGCCGACATGCCCACCGCCTCGGCCAGATCGTAAATGGACAACCCCCGCCGCAAGCGGGCCTTTCTCAATGGACTCATCCCTTTCTCCGGTTTTTATTGTTCAGACCAACGCATCGATCATCGCGCTCGCCACTGCTTGAGCGGCAAATCTCGGGCTAGTGTTTCGCAACACGGAACGCCTGTCAACACACTGTTACGCAACAAGATTTGGCGGTATCGTTGCGCCCGGCGTGTTGCACTGAATGCAACTTGCGTTCAGCATGCGTGCCGGCAAGAATATGAAAAATTTGAATAATCCATAACGTAACGGGGCACTCCCGCATGAATTGGCTGAAAAGATGGGCGCGGCTCATATGAAAATCGGTGAAACCATTGCACAACTGCGCGCGCGCCATGGCTGGTCACTGGACGAGCTCGCGGAACGAACCGGCATCACCAAATCCAGCCTCTCGCGGATGGAAAACAATAGCCAGTGGCCGCGACCGGAAACTCTGGAAGCCTTGACCGCCGCGCTGGAAATCAAGGTTTACCAACTGTTCGCGCTAGCCGACGCGGAACCGCTCCCGACCGCCCCACCCACTCTGGCGCGCGAAGAACAGGACATCGTCCACGCCTATCGCGCGATGGAGCCGGACGCGCGCAAACAATACCGTGAACTGGCCCGCATCCTGGCCGGCAAGGGGCGGCCGAAAAACTGAGTGTCGCGACGAAAAAAACCAGCGCGATTACCATCGCCGCATGCAACTCGAACTCCACGCCAGCCATGAGGATCGCCGGGTAGCCGCGCTGGCCGCGGCGGCCATCGGCCTGACCCTGGTGGAAGCGGCGATACCCTTGCCGATTCCCGGCATCAAACCCGGCCTCGCCAACATCGTCACCCTGGTGGTGCTGTATCGCTACGGCTGGCGCACGGCGGCCTGGGTGGCGGGCTTGCGCATCGTCGCCGGGGCGTTGGCGTTGGGCCAGTTTCTCACCCCGGCTTTCCTGTTGAGTTTATCCGGCGGACTCGCCAGCCTGCTGTTGCTGGCTGTGGCGATCCGCCTGCCGGCGCGTTGGTTCGGTCCGATCGGGCTGTCCGTACTCGCCGCTTTCGCCCACATCGGTACGCAACTGCTGGTGGTGAACACCTGGCTATTGCCGGGTGCCAGCATCCTTGCCCTGATGCCCCTGTTTCTCGGCGCCGCCTGGATCACCGGCCTGGTGAACGGATTGGCGACGGCGCATTTACTTTCGGAAAAGCGCGAGCGGGCATAGCGTCGATACCTGCGTTACCCTTCCCCCCTCCCCGACTGACGCCGCACCCATGATCAGAATCACACTCGCCCTCACTGGCGCCTCCGGCATGGCTTACGGCCTGCGTCTTCTGGAATGCCTGCTGCGCGCCGGCTGCCAGGTCGATCTGCTGATCTCGCAGGCCGCGCGCATCGTCGCCAAACAGGAACTCGATCTTCAGCTTCCCAACGGCAACGCCGAGGTGGTGGCATATTTCGCCGCGCGCTTTGGTGAATACAGCGGGCGCCTGACGGTATACGGCAAGGAAGAGTGGTTCGCGCCAGCGGCATCCGGCTCCAACCCGGCCGCCGCGATGGTGGTCTGCCCATGCACCATGGGCACCCTGGCGGCCATCGCCCAGGGCCTCGCCGACAACCTGATCGAGCGCGCCGCCGATGTGATGCTCAAGGAAAAACGGCCGCTGATCCTGGTGCCGCGCGAAACCCCGTTCTCGCTCATCCACCTGCGCAACATGACCACGCTGGCCGAGGCCGGCGCCACCATCCTGGCCGCCAACCCCGGCTTCTACCACCGCCCCACCAGCGTGGAGCAGGTGGTTGATTTCATCGTCGCCCGCATCCTTGACCACCTCGGGATCGCGCATGAATTGATGCAACCCTGGGGTGCGCATGATTAATCCCCTCACCCGAGTGCGGGACTTCCTGGCGCCGGATGCGCATCGCCTCGAACTGCCGCTGTTTCCGCTCAATAGCGTCCTGTTCCCCGACGGGCGT
The DNA here is from genome assembly GCA_030653935.1 of Pseudomonadota bacterium. GTDB lineage: Bacteria > Pseudomonadota > Gammaproteobacteria > Burkholderiales > Thiobacillaceae > PFJX01. Next base: position 20,175 of record JAURYL010000077.1, on the reverse strand, counting down.
CTGCGCCTGAAGGTGTTCGAGGCGCGCTATCTCGACATGGCGGCGGCTTGCCTGCGACTGGAACAGCCATTCGGCATCTGCCTGATCAAACAGGGCAGTGAGGTGGGGCCGGCGGCGCTTCCCGAAGCGGTCGGCTGCCATGCCCGCATCGTCACCGCCGATATGGATACTCCCGGTGTCATGCTTCTCGAAGTGCGCGGCGAAGGACGTTTCGTCGTGGAAAGCACCCGTCTGGAAGCAAACCAGTTGCTGGTCGGCCAGGTGCGCGACAAGGATGACGAAGCGCTGTTACCCGTCCCCGCCGGTTGCCGCGCCGCGCTCGATTTTCTCAACACCCTGGCGGCGCGAGCACCGGAAGCGGGCCTGGACGAAATCCGGGATGACGCCACCTGGGTCGGCTTCCGCCTGGCCGAACTGCTGCCGCTGAAAGCCGGTGCCCGCCAAGCGATGCTGGAAATGAACGATGCCGTGAAGCGGCTGGAAATTCTGCTTGAATTCATGCGCCGCAACGGCCTGGCATAGGAGAGAACATGGCCAAATTCTATGAAACCCTGACACCGGAGCTGATGGCGTTCATCCGCAAACAGCATATTTTCTTCGTAGCCACCGCCGCGCCCGCTGCCCGTATCAACCTCTCACCCAAGGGCCTGGACAGCCTGCGCATCCTGGATGAACACACCCTGGCCTATCTCGACCTCACCGGCAGCAGCGCCGAGACCGCCGCCCATCTGCGCACCGCTCCGCGCATGACTATGATGTTCTGCAGTTTCGCCGCCGATGCCCTGCTTCTGCGCATCTACGGCCAAGGCGAAGGCGTATTGCCGCGTGACACGCGCTGGGCGGAATTGCGGGCGTTATTTCCGGAGCATCCCGGTGCGCGTCAGATCGTGCTCATGGAGGTGGAATCGGCGCAGACCTCATGCGGAGCCGGGGTGCCGCTGATGGGCTATGCCGGTGAGCGCGGTACCTTGTCGGAATGGGCGCGCAAGAAAGGCGAGGACGGCATGGCCGACTATCGCCGCGAAAAGAACGCGCTCAGCATCGACGGCCTGCCGACCGGGTTGGTGGACGAATAAACCGATCGGCCATTTGCAGCGGCAATCATGTGGCGCCGTCCAGCAGACAACGCGTCCGCGCCGCCCACGGAATAAAGATGTCGCCCCGTAGGAGGGCCCGCTTGCGGCCCGAAATCCCAACCAGGCGAGTTATTCGGGCCGCAAGCGGGCCCTCCTACGGGTCTTTCAAGTTAAGGGTGGATCAAATCCGCGAGCCGCGCTCGACGATGATGCCCAACTCCTTCACCCCGCGCAGGATGGCGAGCTTGCGCACGGTGACTTTCACCCAGGGCGCGCCGAACTCGCCACGCACGATTTCGGCGATGTGTTCGCCCAGGGTTTCCACCAGGCGAATCTCGCGTTGCGCCACGCTTTCCTGGATGCGCTCGGCCACCTGTCCATAGTGGATGGTGTCGCCGATCTGGTCGGTGTGGCCGGCCTTGTGGTCGTAGAGGCCGATCTCCAGATCGATCATCACCGGCTGCGGCGCTTTGCGCTCCCATTCATAGAGCCCGATAATCAGCTCCAGGCGGAAATCCCGCAGAAACAGTATGTCCATCCAACCCCCGGCCGATATACGCAAAATGGCCGCGCATTTTACGCAAATGACTGCTCATCTGACTGAACTCACGTTATTTCTGGTTGCCGCCTATCTCCTTGGCTCGATTTCCTTCGCGATCGTGGTCGCGCGCGTCTATGGCCTGCCCGATCCGCGCAGCCATGGTTCCGGCAATCCCGGCGCCACCAACATGATGCGCACCGGCCGCAAATCCGCCGCCGCCCTCACCTTGATAGGCGATGCACTCAAGGGTTATGTCGCGGTCTGGCTGGCGCAATGGGCCACCGCAACCTGGGGTTTGCCGGCCTACACGCCCTACCTGGCGGCGCTAGCCGCCTTCCTCGGGCATCTCTTCCCCGTATTTTTCGGCTTCAAGGGCGGCAAGGGCGTGGCCACCGCAGTCGGTGTCTTGCTGGCGCTGGACGCCCGTCTCGGCGGCCTGACCGTGGCAACCTGGGCGATCATCTTCGCCATCACCCGGATCTCCTCGCTTTCCGCCCTGGTCGCCGCCGCCCTGGCGCCGCTCTATGGCTGGTTTCTGCTCGGCGCCGGCCCGGAAGTCGGCATCCTCGCCCTGCTCTGCGGCCTGGTGCTGGCGCGCCATCACAGCAACATCCGCAAGCTGCTCTCAGGCGAAGAATCAGCCTTCAAAAAGAGGTGACCATGTTCGAGAAAACCATCGACTACGCCCGCGATAACCTGATCGCGGCCTCCGAGGCGGCCGTCGACCGCGCCGGGGAGCGGCTGGGACAGGTGGTGGACAACGCCAGCCAGCAGATCGATCAGAAACTCGACAAGATTTCCCATGAACTGCACAGCCAGCGTCAGTTCACCAAGGACGACGTGCGCGAACTGGTGGATTACGCAGCCGTGAAACTGTCCGATGTCCTGGATCAGCGCATCGCCGTGATGCGCCATGAAATCACTGGCCTGGTCGAAGAAAAGACCGAGTATTTCAAGAAGGAAATCGACGATTTTTTCATCACCCGCCAGCAGGATCTGGCACGCGAACGCCGGCGCCTGCTGATCAACATCGTGCTCGCCACCGGCGCGGCCCTGGGCGTGGGTGCCGTATCGCTGTTCTACAAGGGCGTGCGCGAGTGGGATCTACTCACGGTATTCCGTATCGCGCTGACCTCGCTGGCCGGCGGTTACAGCGTCTGGCTGGTGTTGTCTTTGATGCGCGGCTGGCTGCGCATGACCGAACACAAGAAGGACATGGTGTTCCTCGCCGCCCGCTACTGGGGTTGGCTGCGTCCCGCCAGCGTTTTCTCCACCCTGATCGTGCTCGCCATCCTCGGCATTCTGTCGCTGGTGCTGATGTTCCCGCAGGACGCGCTGCGTCTGATCGGGCAACCGATCCTCAGACCGTAGGTCGGAACGCCAAAGGCGGTTCCGACAAATACCTATGGCGGATCGCCCTGCGGGCATCCGCCCTACCTTGGCGCCGTCAATTCACCCAACGCCCAACGCGGCCGTACCGTGAAACAGCCATCGGCCGCCACGTCATGCGTGAGACGCAGCGCACCGGCATAGGCAATCATGGCGCCGTTGTCGGTGCACAGTTCCAGAGGCGGATAGAACACCGCGAAGCCACGTTGTTTCGCCTCCGCGTCCAGGCGCGCGCGCAGGGCGCGGTTGGCGCCGACGCCGCCCGCCACCACCAGCGTGCGCAAGCTTGTTTCACGCAGTGCCTTCAGGCTCTTTCCCGCCAGGACATCGACGGCGGCGGCCTGGAAGCCGGCGGCGACATCCGCCCGCGCCACATCCCCTTCCTTGCGCACCAGCGTCAGCACCGCCGTCTTCAGGCCGGAAAAGCTGAAGTCGAGATCGCCGCTATTCAACATCGGCCGCGGCAGCTTGAAGCGATACGGATCGCCGCCTTCCGCCAGTTTCGCCAGCGCCGGGCCGCCGGGATAGTCGAGCCCCAGCAACTGCGCGGTCTTGTCGAAAGCCTCGCCGGCGGCGTCATCTACCGTCTCGCCAAGCAACTGGTAGCGGCCGACGCCGTCCACCCGCATCAACTGGGTATGGCCACCGGAAACCAGCAGCGCGACAAAAGGAAATTCCGGGCGCGGCGTCGCCAACAGGGGCGACAACAAATGGCCTTCCAGGTGATGCACGCCGATGGCCGGAATTCCCAGCGCCAGCGCCAGCGCATTGGCGAAGCCGCCCCCCACCAGCAGCGCCCCGGCCAGCCCCGGCCCCTGGGTGTAGGCGATGGCGTCGAGATCACTCAAGGCGAGACCCGCCTCGGCCAGCACCCGACGGGTGAGCGGAATCACCCGCCGAATGTGGTCGCGCGAGGCCAGTTCCGGCACCACGCCACCATACTCGGCGTGCATCGCTACCTGGCTATGCACGGCATGCGTCAGCAGGCCGCGCTCGGTATCGAACAGGGCGAGGCCGGTTTCATCGCAGGAAGATTCGACGCCGAGAACGAGCATGGCAAGTCCATGAAAGATTGAGCCGGCAATTTTATTGAAACGTCGGCAAGGGTTGATATAGAATCTCGCATCTTTTTTTGCCCTCCCGCAACCAGGAATCTAGATGCCGAGCGTTCGCCTTAAAGAAAATGAGCCGTTTGAAGTTGCCATGCGCCGTTTCAAGCGCACCATCGAAAAGATGGGCCTGTTGACCGAGCTGCGTGCTCGCGAGTTCTACGAGAAGCCGACCCAGGAGCGCAAGCGCAAGCTCGCCGCCGCCGTGAAGCGCCAGCACAAGCGTCTGCGCAGCCAGACCCTGCCGCCCAAGATGTACTGAACTCGGGATTTCCCGGGTTTGTGACGAGCCTGATTTATCAGGCTCGTTTGTTTTTGCTCCGCCCTTCCGCGAGAACACGCCATGTCCCTCAAGCAGCGAATCAGCGATGACATGAAGAACGCCATGCGCGCCAAGGAAACCGCGCGCCTGGGCGCCATCCGCCTGTTGCTGGCGGCGATGAAGCAGCGGGAGGTGGACGAGCGGATCGAACTCGACGATGACGCGGTGGTGGCCATCGTCGAAAAGCAGTTGAAACAGCGCAAGGATTCGTTCAGCCAATACCAGGCCGCCGGCCGCCAGGATCTGGCCGATCAGGAAGCGTTCGAAATCGAAGTCCTGACCGCCTACATGCCGCAGCAACTGGGCGCCGATGAAGTCGCTGTACTGGTCAAGCAGGCTGTTGCCGAGACCGGCGCCGCCGGCCCGCGCGATATGGGTAAGGTGATGGCCTGGCTGAAACCGAAACTGGCCGGCCGCGCCGACATGAACAGCGTCTCCGGACTGGTGAAGAGCGCGCTCGGTTGAACGAGGGGTGTTGGGCACGCTGCGCTTTGCCCAACCTACGAGACCGCGTAGCCCGGATGCAGCGTAGCGAAATCCGGGGAGTAATCGGGCGGCCATGATTCCCCAGGATTTCCTCCAGCAACTGCTCGACCGCACCGACATCGTCGCCGTCGTCGAACAATACGTTCCGCTCAAGAAGGCCGGCGCCAACTATCAGGCGCGCTGCCCCTTCCACAGCGAAAAATCCCCCTCCTTCACCGTCAGCCCGACCAAACAGTTCTATCACTGCTTCGGCTGCGGCGCCCACGGCACGGCCATTTCCTTCCTCATGGAACATGCCGGCATTCCCTTCGTCGAGGCGGTCAAGGATCTCGCCGGCCGCGTCGGCATGGAAGTTCCGGATGACGGCAGCCGTCGACCACCGGAGGAGGAAAATCGCCGCGAACGGATGTTCGAGCGCATGGAAGCCGCCACCAGCCACTACCGTAAGGGTCTGAAAGGCAATGAAAAGGTGGTGGACTACCTGAAAAACCGCGGCCTCACCGGCGAGACCGCCGCGCGCTTCGGCATCGGCTACGCGCCGGAAGGCTGGCAGGGTTTGCGCGAGGCGATGGCAGACTACGCCGACCCGCTGCTGGTGGAAATCGGCCTGGTCATCGTCCACGAAGACAAACGCTACGACCGTTTCCGCGACCGCGTCATGTTCCCCATCCGCAACGAACGCGGCCAGGTCATCGCCTTCGGCGGCCGCGTCATCGGCAAGGGCGAGCCGAAATACCTCAACTCGTCGGAAACCCCGCTGTTCCACAAGGGCCGTGAACTCTACGGCCTTTACGAACACCGCCGCGCCATCCAGGGGGAAAACCGGGTGGTGGTGGTGGAAGGCTATATGGATGTGGTGATGCTGGATCAGCACGGCGTGCAGAACGCCGTCGCCACCCTCGGCACCGCCATCACCGCCGACCAGGCCGCCCGTTTGCTGCGCATGGCCGACGATGTGGTTTTCGCCTTCGACGGCGACAATGCCGGGCGCAAGGCCGCCTGGCGTGCCCTGGAAAACAGCCTGCCACAAATCCAGGACGGCAAGCGCCTGTCCTTCCTGTTCCTGCCCGAAGGCGAAGACCCGGACAGCTACGTCCGCGCCCAGGGCGCCGACGCCTTCCGCAAACTTTGCGACGGCGCCATGCCCCTATCCGATTTCCTGTTTGCCGAGCTCACCGCGCAGACCGACCTGGGTTCCCAGGAAGGCCAGGTACGCCTGGCCAAACTGGTGGAACCCCATATCGACAAACTCGGCCAGGCCCCCCTGCTCAAGCGCATGCTGCAACAGCGCCTCGCCGGCCTGACCGGCCTGGAACCCCCGCGCGCGCCACGCGCCCATCGACGTGAAGCGCCGGCGCCGGGCCAGCCACGCGGCCGCGCCGCCGTGCAGCTTTCCGCCTGGCAGATCGCCCTGCAGGCCGTGTTGCACGACCCCAGCCGCGCCACCCGCATGGGAGAAATGCCGGAGAGTGAACGCCCGGAAGCATTGGCGCTGGCCACGGCTGTCGCCCTCCTGCGCGAACACCCGGAAATGGGACGCCGCGAAATCGTCGACCATTTCGCGGGTCGCCCGGAACACACCCTGCTAATTCATGCCGAGGCGGGACTGCTCGCCTGGGAGAAGTCAAACAACGAGGAATACGACGTCGAAGCCGATTTCCAGGGCGCCCTCAACACCCTCGCCGCCCAGGCGGGCCGCGCCCAGGCCAAGGAACTCTCCGGCCGCAGGCCGAGCGAACTCACTCCCGAGGAAAAAGCAAGACTGTTGGCGGCCTTGCAACGGCGGAAACCCGACCCCATCTGAATTGTCCAATGCGGCACCGAAGCCTGGGCGGAATATACCCAAGCTCATGTATACTATCGCGTTTTTCCGCAGGTACTCACGGAGCATCAACAATGGTGACGACGGTCAAAAAGACTCTCAAACAAGCCGAACCGGTCGGCAAGCCAACTGCCGTCGCGCGCAAGAAGAAGGGCGCCACCGGCAAGGCCAGCGCGATCGAAGCGGCGACCGCGAAGCCGGAAATCAAGGTTGACGCGGAGACCCGCCGCACCCTGCTGAAGAATTTGATCATGCTCGGCAAGGAACGAGGCTACCTGACCTACGCCGAAATCAACGATCACCTGCCTGACGAAATTCTCGACGCCGAACAGATCGAGAGCGTCATCAGCATGATCAACGATATGGGCATCCAGGTCTTCGATCAGGCTCCCGCCGCCGAAGAACTGCTGATGTCCGAGTCGCCCGCCCCGGTGGCGGACGAGGATGCCGTCGAGGAAGCCGAGGCCGCGCTTTCCAGCGTTGATGCCGAATTCGGCCGCACCACCGACCCGGTGCGCATGTACATGCGCGAAATGGGTATCAAGGACCTGCTCACCCGCGAAGGCGAAATCGAAATCGCCAAGCGTATCGAGGAAGGCCTCAAGAACATGGTGCTGGCGATCTCCGCCTGCCCCCTCACCATCGCGCAAATCCTCGACCTGGTCGCCAAGATCGAGAAGGACGAGATGAAGATCGACGACCTGATCGACGGCCTGGTCGACAGTTCGGGTGAAGATATCGTCATGGACATGGCGGAAGAAAGCGAGTCCGCCGCCGGCGAAGAGGACGAGGATGACGACGGTGGCGCCGCGGTCGCCGCCGCCAACCTGGCGCAACTCAAGATCGACGCGCTGGAGCGCTTCGCGGAAATTCGCCGCTGCCACACTCGCATGCAGAGCGCGCTAACCAAGCAGGGCTATTCCAGCAAGCCGTACCAGAAATTGCTGGAAGAAATTTCCGTACACCTGATGGGCATCCGCTTCACCGCCCGCCAGGTGGACAACCTGTGTGAATCGGTGCGCACCATCGTCGAGGAAGTCCGCTCGCACGAACGCGCCATCATGGACATCGCCGTCAACAAGTGCGGCATGCCGCGCCAGCATTTCATCCGCACCTTCCCGGGCAACGAAGGTTCCCAGGAATGGGTGACACAGCAGATGTCGGTCAAATCGGTCAACAGCGAATTGCTGGAACGCTTGCAGTTCGACGTCAACGAGCACCAGCAGAAACTGACCGACCTGCAAAACCGCGTCGGCATTTCGGTGAAGGAACTCAAGGACATCAACAAGAAGATGTCCACCGGCGAAGCCAAGGCCCGCCGCGCCAAGCGCGAGATGATCGAGGCCAACCTGCGCCTGGTGATCTCCATCGCCAAGAAATACACCAACCGCGGCCTGCAATTCCTCGATCTGATCCAGGAAGGCAACATCGGTCTGATGAAGGCGGTGGACAAGTTCGAATACCGGCGCGGCTACAAATTCTCGACCTACGCCACCTGGTGGATTCGCCAGGCCATCACCCGCTCTATCGCGGACCAGGCGCGCACCATCCGCATTCCGGTGCACATGATCGAGACCATCAATAAGATGAATCGCATCAGCCGCCAGATTCTGCAGGAAACCGGACTCGAACCCGACCCGGCCACCCTCGCAGAAAAGATGGAAATGCCCGAGGACAAGATTCGCAAGATCATGAAGATTTCCAAGGAGCCGATCTCCATGGAAACCCCGATCGGCGACGACGAGGACTCGCATCTGGGCGATTTCATCGAGGACCAATCCACCCTGGCGCCAGCCGAAGCCGCGATGTACAGCGGCCTTCAGTTCGTCACCCAGGAAATCCTCGACAGCCTGACCCCGCGCGAAGCCAAGGTGCTGCGCATGCGTTTCGGCATCGAAATGAACACCGACCACACCCTCGAAGAAGTCGGCAAACAATTCGATGTCACCCGCGAGCGCATCCGCCAGATAGAAGCCAAGGCCTTGCGTAAACTGCGTCACCCCTCGCGTTCCGAGCGGCTGCGCAGCTTCCTGGAATAATCCGGTTTCGGGCCTCTAGCTCATGCCTGGTTAGAGCAGTGGACTCATAATCCATTGGTGCCGAGTTCGACTCTCGGGGGGCCCACCACTCAACAATCACCTGCCATGGCCAGAACAGATAAAAACGCACCGCCCAAGGATTTCGAAAGTGCCCTCCAGGAACTGGAAGTCCTGGTGTCGGACATGGAATCCGGTCGCCTCAGCCTGGAAGCGTCGCTGGCGGCGTACACGCGCGGCAGCGAGCTGACCGCCTGGTGCCAAAAAACCCTGGAGGCGGCCGATCAACAGGTGAAGATGCTCGACAACGGCAGCCTCAAGGACATCCACGGGGAGGAAGGCGATGACTGACTTCGCCGCTTGGTCGCGCGCCAGCCAGGCGCGCGCGGAAAATGTGCTCGCCGCGTTGCTGCCGGACCCGGCCATCGCGCCGGAAAAACTCCACGCCGCCATGCGTTATGCCAGTCTCGGCGGCGGCAAGCGGGTGCGACCGATGCTGGCCTACGCGGCGGCCGAGGCAGTGGGCGGCGAGACACTGGAAAATAATGTGGCGGGAAGCAAGCCCACGGCAATCGACCGCGCCGCCGCCGCCGTCGAACTGATCCACGTCTATTCGCTCACTCACGACGACCTGCCGTGCATGGACGACGATGATCTACGCCGTGGCAAACCCACCTGCCACGTCGCCTATGACGAAGCCACCGCCTTGCTGGTGGGCGACGCCCTGCAAAGCCTGGCTTTCGAGGTGATCGCGCATCCCGACGCGGCGTCTACCAGCGACACCCAGGTCGAGATGCTGCGCCTGCTGGCGCGCGCCGCCGGATCGCGCGGCATGGCCGGCGGTCAGGCGGTGGATCTCGCGGCCACCGGACGAGCGCTGGATCTGGCCGAACTCGAATTCATGCATATCCACAAGACCGGCGCCCTGATCCAGGCCGCCGTGCTGCTCGGCGCCCTCGCCCATGGAACCCTGGATAGCGACGCGCGCACGCATCTGGAACGCTACGCGCGTTGCATCGGCCTCGCCTTCCAGGTGATGGACGACGTGCTGGACGCCGAGACCGATACCGCCACCCTGGGCAAGACCGCCGGCAAGGATGCCGCCCAAGGCAAGGCCACTTACCTGACCCTGATGAGCGTGAAAGAAGCGCGCGCTTACGCCCATGAACTGCTGGATGATGCCCTGGCGGCAATCCAGCCGTTCGGCGAGCGCGGTCTGCGTCTCGCGGAAATCGCGCGCTTCATTGTCGAACGTGGTTACTGATATGTCCCTGCTCGAAAGCATCGCCTCTCCCGCCGATCTCAGGTCGATGAACCGGGCGCAACTCAAGGAAGTGGCCGACGAACTGCGCCATTACATCCTCTCCAGCGTTGCCCGCACCGGCGGCCATCTCGCCTCCAATCTTGGGGTGGTGGAACTGACCGTGGCGCTGCACACCGTCTTCGACACCCCGGAAGACCGCATCGTCTGGGACGTCGGGCATCAGACCTACACCCACAAGATTCTCACCGGACGCCGCGAGCGGATGCGCACCTTGCGCCAGACCGATGGCCTATCAGGTTTTCCGAAGCGCGAGGAAAGCCCCTACGACGCCTTCATCGCCGGCCACTCCAGCACCTCGATTTCCGCCGCCCTCGGCATGGCCGTCGCCGCCCGCCTCAAGGGTGAGGAGCGACGCGTGGTGGCGGTGATCGGCGATGGCGCCATGACCGCCGGCATGGCCTTCGAGGCGCTCAACAACGCCGGCGCAATGGACGCCAACCTGCTGGTCGTGCTCAACGACAACGACATGTCGATCAGCGGCAACGTCGGCGCCCTCAACAGCTACCTCACCAAATTGCTTTCCGGCCGCTTCTACAACAACCTCAGAAGCCGCGGCGAAAAAATCCTCGCCACCCTGCCGCCCGTGTACGAACTGGCCAAACGCGCCGAGGAACACATCAAGGGCATGGTCACGCCGAGCACCCTGTTCGAGGAATTCGGCTTCAATTACCTCGGCCCCATCGACGGCCACGATCTCGACGCCCTGATTCCCACCCTGGTCAACATCCGCGCCCTGAAAGGCCCGCAATTCCTGCATGTGGTCACACGCAAGGGCAAGGGCTATGACCACGCCGAAGCCAACCCCTGCCTCTACCACGGTGTCGGCAAGTTCGAGGTGGCGCACGGCATCACGCCGAAGCCGTCGCCGCAGCCGAGCTACACCGAAGTGTTCGCCAGCTGGCTGTGCGACATGGCGGCGGCCGACAACCGCCTGGTCGGCATCACGCCCGCCATGTGCGAGGGTTCCGGCATGCCAGAGTTCAGCAAACGGTTCCCGGAGCGCTACTTCGACGTCGGCATCGCCGAACAGCACGCCCTGACCTTCGCCGCCGGCCTCGCCTGCGAAGGCCAGAAACCGGTGGTGGCGATCTACTCCACCTTCCTGCAACGCGCTTACGACCAGCTGATCCACGATATCGCCCTGCAGAATCTGCCAGTGTTGCTGGCCATCGACCGCGCCGGCCTGGTCGGCGCCGACGGCCCCACCCACGCGGGCGCCTTCGATCTCTCATTCCTGCGCTGCATCCCCAACATGCTGATCGCGACGCCCTCGGACGAGCACGAATGCCGTTGCCTGTTGACCACCGCCTACCGGCACGATGGCCCCAGCGCCGTGCGCTATCCGCGCGGTACCGGGCCGGGCGCGGCACTGTCACCGACGCTGGAAGCCTTCCCCATCGGCAAGGGTGTTACCCGCCGCAACGGCCACGATATCGCCCTCATCGTCTTCGGCGCGCCGCTGACCGCCGCGTTGCAAGCCGCCGAGGCGCTGGACGCCAGCGTCGCCGACATGCGCTTCGTCAAGCCACTGGATCGCGACCTGTTACGACAGTTGGCGAGCAGCCACAGTCGCCTGGTCACGCTTGAGGAAAACGCCGTGATGGGTGGCGCCGGCTCCGCTGTCGCGGAGGCCCTGGCGGAGATGGGCATCACCCTCCCGCTGCTGCACCTGGGCCTGCCCGACCGTTTCGTCGAACACGGCGACCCCGGCGTCCTGCTCAGCCGCTGCGGCCTCGACGCCGCCGGCATCGAGCGTGACATCCGCGCCTGGACAGCATCATAAAAGCGCATTTACGGCTTGCCTGAGTGGGGTCAAGCCCGTATCATGCGCGTTTCATTTTTCCCGCAGAATTCAAGGAGTCTCCAGTATGGCCAATAGCGCACAGGCTAAGAAGCGCGCCCGCCAAAACGCGGTGCTACGTTTGCACAACATGGCTCAGCGCTCGGCTTACCGGACCGCTGTGAAGAAGGTTCGCAAGGCGATCGACGCAGGTGACAAGAGCGCCGCCCAGGCCGCCCTGCAATCCAACATGAGCGTCATGGATAGCCTCGCCGACAAGAAAATCGTGCACAAGAACAAGGCTTCCCGGCAGAAGAGTCGCCTGTCCGCCGCCATCAAGGCGATGGCCTGAGCGACCCGGCTCCGCCAAAATAAATCGCCCGGCATGCCGGGCGATTTTTTTGTGTCGGCGGCAATCGATCTCAGCGCGCTTCCTGGCGCCCCTCGCTCACTTCCAGATCGTTCTCGCTGGCGAAATCCATCAGGAACTTGAGGACGCCGGCATCGAGCGCGGCCAGGCGACGGTCGATCACCACGCAACTCACCCCCGCGCGGGTGACCGGCTGTACCGCGGGTGAATAGCGCTGCCGATGATCGTGACCGACCTGGCTCTCCACCCCGGCCAGGCGCGTGGCCCAATCACTGGGACGAAAAGTCTTTCCCTGCCTGGTAACCCCGCGAATCACGATTTCTCCGATGAACTCATCCGGCATGGCGCGCCCCGTGGCATTTTGGAAGCGCGGAGTGTAACAAGGCGAGGCCGCTATAATGCGGCACCGCATCAATCGACAGGAACCCCAAACCATGAACCTCGACCGCGTCTCCTCCGGCCGCAATCTGCCCGACGACATCAACGTCATCATCGAAATCCCGGCCCATAGCGACCCCATCAAATACGAAGTGGACAAGGAAACCGGCGCCATGTTCGTTGATCGTTTCATGTCCACGTCCATGCACTACCCCTGCAACTATGGCTATGTGCCGCACACCCTGTCAGAAGATGGCGACCCGGTCGACGTGCTGGTGGTGACCCCGATTCCGCTGCTGACCGGCGTGGTGGTGCGCTGCCGCCCGGTAGGCGTGCTGAAAATGACCGACGAGGCGGGTATCGACGCCAAAGTCATCGCCGTGCCGGTGGAAAAGTTGTGCAGCATGTATTGCAACGTCAAGGAGCCATCCGACCTGCCGGCGCTGCTGATCAACCAGATTTCCCATTTCTTCGAGCACTACAAAGACCTGGAGCCGGGTAAGTGGGTCAAGGTGGATGGCTGGCACGGTGTCGATGAAGCCCGCGCCGAGATCATCGCCGGCGTCGAGCGCTACAAGGCCGCCCCCGAAAAGCCGATGTTCTGATCGCGGATGGCGGCGATACCGGGCCATGCCCCCCCTCACCCCCAACCCCTCTCCCGCCTGCGGGAGAGGGGAGCTTCAAGCGTCGCTCACGCGACGGATACGACGATGAAAGTCTGCATCCTCTCCGACAGCCACGACAACCGCCGTCTGCTCGGAGAGGCGGTGGAAGACGCCAAGGCGCGCGGCGCCGAAGCGGTTCTGCATTGCGGCGATGTGGTCGCGCCCACCACACTGCGCGTGCTGCGCAAGTTCGAGCTGCCGGTACATGTCATCCACGGCAACAACACCGGCGATCTCTACGCCATGAGCAAGCTCAGCCACGAGTCGGACAGCGTCATTCGCTACCACGGCCAGGATGCCGTGCTGCATCTGGCCGGGCGAACCGCCTTTCTGGTGCATTACCCGCATTACGCCGCCGCCATGGCGCTCACCGGCGATTACGACCTGGTCTGCTGCGGCCACGACCACCGCGCCAGCATCCGGCGGGTGGACAACGTCAAGGGCGGCGTCACCCACCTGCTCAATCCCGGCACGGTCGGCGGCGTCGGCGCCAAGCCCACCTACATCCTGGCGGACCTGGCCAGCCTCAGCTTCGAGATACACGAAGTCCCGACCGCGCCCGGCGAGGCATGCAACACGCCGCCGGTGACCGTGCATATAGGGTGAAACGTAGGTCGGATGCCCGAAGGGCGATCCGACGCCGCATGAGTAGGGCGGAACGCGCAGCATCATCGTCGGATCGCCCTTCGGGCATCCGACCTACGCTCTAACTTGCCGGACCAGTTTCGCCAGGTCCTCCGCCGGTAGCGGCGAGCCGAAGTAATAGCCCTGCACGATCTGGCAGCCGGCCTGTTTCAGGAAGGCGAGTTGTTCCTCGTTTTCCACACCTTCCGCCGTAACCTCGATGCCCAGACCCGCCGCCATGCCGATGATGGCGGTGGCGATGGCGGCGTCGTCCGGGTCGATATGGCTCTCCCGCACGAAACTCCGGTCGATCTTGAGACGGTGGATGGGCAGGCGCTTGAGATAAGAGAGCGAGGAATAGCCGGTACCAAAGTCGTCGATCGCCAGCTTCACCCCCAGGTTGGCCAATTCGGTCAGTTTCTCGATGGCCTCCATGTTGTGCTTGATCAGTACGCTTTCGGTGATTTCCAGTTCCAGGGCGCCGGGCTCCAGGCCACTTTCCAGGAGCGCTTCGCGTACCTGCTGGACCAGATCGCCGTTATGGAACTGTCGCGGCGACAGGTTCACCGCCACGGTCAGATTGGAGATACCCGCGTCCCGCCATTCCCGCATCTGCCGGCAGGCGGCGGTGAGCGCCCAATGACCGAGCTGGTTGATCAGCCCGGACTGCTCGGCGATGGCGATGAAATCGCCGGAAGCGAAGGTGCCGAACTCTTCCGACTTCCAGCGCAGCAGGGCCTCGACACCGACGATGGCGCGCGTCTCCACATCCACCAGCGGCTGGTAATAAAGCAGCATCTCGTCGCGTTCCAGGGCCTTGCGCAGGCTGGTTTCGATGGCGAAATGCTGCAGGGCCTTCAGGTTCATGTCCGAGGTATAGAACTGATGATTGTTGCGGCCGTTGTCCTTGGCCTGATACATCGCGGTATCGGCACAACGCAGCAGGGCGTTGGCGTCCATGCCGTCCTCGGGGAAGCGGGCGATGCCGATGCTGCCGCCGACATAGACCTCCTGCTCATACACCAGCACCGGCTGGCCGATGGCATCCAGCGCCCGTTCCGCCACCGACTGCGCCTCGCCGCGACCACAGGGGTGCAACAGGATGACGAACTCGTCGCCACCGAGCCGGCACACCGAGTCCCCCACCCGCATCAGGTTACGCAAACGCTCCGCCACGGTCACCAGCAGCACATCGCCGGCCTCATGGCCGAGCGTGTCGTTGACCAGTTTGAAGTTGTCCAGATCGATGAAGAGCACCGCGACGCCGCGCCTGACCTCGCGCGCTTCGGCGACCGCCTCGCGCAGGCGCTGCATGAAGAGGTTGCGATTGGGCAGTTTCGTCACCGGGTCGTACCAGGCCATGCGGCGCAAATCCGATTCGGTGTCGCTGACCTTGCGCCGCAACCCCACGAACACACTCCAGCCGACGCCGAGCGCGATCACCACGGTGACCACGCCGATTCCGAAGAACCAGGCCAGGCGCCGCGCCATGACCTCAAGGCTGGCCTTGACCACCAAGTGGCCGATGATTTGCCCCTCCTCAAGCAGGGACTGCCGCTGCACCGTGTTCCAGCCCTGGCCCTGGGCATCGAGTTCCGGCGATCTGGCGCGGTGGTCGCGCAGATAGTCGGCCAGGCGCGTGCCATCCGGCGTATAGAGACTGGCGGCAATCACCTCCGGCGCGCCGCGCAGGGCCTGAAGTATGGCGGTTGCCTCCAACTGATCACGCCGCTTCATCGCATCCCCGACGCGGACTGCGGTGATCTGCACCTTGGCCGCGAGACTGTCCTGAAAGGCTTCGTGCAATTGCCAGAAATGGGTCGCCAGCAATACCGCGAAGGCCAGGATCAGGGCCAGTGCGGCAATCGCCAACTTGGCCGTGACCATGTGCGCAAGTATGCCGCCATCCTGGCCGCGGGCGAGAGGACTGCCATTCATGGGCTGGCGTCAATTCCGGAGCAGGAGAGAAGCCGGCATTCTATGCCGATTGATGTTACATCGCGCGCAACGGGCGAAACACGCTGGCATCTTGATAGAACGTCGCCTCGGCATTGGCCGGCCACCAGCCCGGGATGCCGAGCAGCGGCAGCGGAAACAGCTCGGCGGGTCGGTTGACGCGACCCGCGCGCCAGAACTCGGCCAGGGCGGCATCCAGCCACGCCGGCGGTGGTCCCGGCTCAGGCAGCGTATCGACCGCGAAGAACAGGCACTTGCTGGTGATGCCGGGCCACGGCGCCAGCAGTTTTTCCAGCGCCGCGTGGCCGAAGACGTAAGCGCGCGCGTGCGCCCAGAGATCGCGCCGCTCCACGAAAGCCGCCCGCCACCGCCGCGCCGTCAGCAGTTCCGCCAACTCATCCGAGCGACCCAGCAGCAGCAGGCCGCTTTCATCGAACAAAGTGGCGGCATCGGAACGCGGGCCGCGAGTCGTCCCTCGGCGTTGTTCCAGCGCGTCGCACTGCGCCGCGTTGAGCGCCGCCTTGGCACGCGGAAAACTCAGCCAGGTCAGGGCGTTGAGCAGATCGTGCCAGTTGCGTTCGCGGCTGGGCACCTGGCCGTGAGCAAGGATGCCCGCCTCGTAGTCCCATTGCCCGCAACGCGTGTGCTGAACGGCGAAACGCAAGGGCAGGCCGCTGTCGTTGCACAGGCCATCCGCCTCGGCCAGGGCATTGAGTCGCGCCAGGCTCGGCCAATCGTCGCCGGCCAACTGTGTGGCGAGGTGGACGATATGGTGGAACGGCGCGGTGGCGGCGAAATCCGCGCGCCAACCTGGCGGCGCCGACAAGGTTGCCGGCGCCGCTGCCGTCATGACGCCAACCCCGCCAGGCGCGAGCGGTAGCGACGGGTCAACGCGTGTTCACCACCGAGTAGGGCAAACAGGGAAATCAGGGCGCGGCGGCCAATATCGTCGCGAAATTCTGGCGCCACGCGCGCCAGTTCCAGCAGCTGCTCCAGCGCCACCTCCATCTCGTCGTCGAGTAATGCGCGCGCGGCCTGGGTCAGGAGAGCCTCCGGCGACGCCGCCGTCGCCTCCTCCGCTGCGGCGACGATCAACTCCAGATGAATCAGCAACGGCGCGATGTCCGCGCGCCGCCTCGCCTCAAGCGGCAGGGTCATCAGCAGCGTCAGCGCCTCGTCGGGACGTCGATCCAGGGTCAGCAGCTTGGCCAGGTCCAGCGCCACCGCCAGATCTTCCGGCGCCTCCACAGCGGCCCGCGCCAGCATCGCGATGGCCTCGGCGGTGTGCCCCTCCTGGTGCGTCCGCAATGCCTCCAGGCGCTGGCGGTCCTGGTCGCCGGCCAGGAAGCGGCCGAGCGCCTCATGAAATGTCGCGTCGGATTCGGCGCCGTGGATGGTGTGCGCCACCTCGCCCCGCAGGTAGAACTTGACCGTCGGCACGCTGGTGACGCCGAGATCGCGGACACGTCGGCCCAGATCGTCGGTATTCACCATCACCAGCAGGAAGCGACCGGCGTATTCGCCGGCCAGGCGCACCAAGCGGGGCATCAGCACCAGGCAGGGGCCGGCCTTGGGGTTCCAGAAATGCGCCAGCACCAGGCCGCGCATGGAATTGCCGAGCACGAGCTGATCGAAATTCTCGCGCGTGGCATCGAATACATGTGGTGAAAGTGACATCAATATCCCCAGACAGCCATCCAGTTGATCGTTGGCCAACTCGGCTGGCACTCGGCCGTACCGATGATGGCGTAATTGCGCGTGCCGAGGTCGCGCGTCTGTGGCGGCTCCAAGAGACGGTCGCGGGCATCGAGGATACTCACCGCCCAGCGCGCCTCGCCGGCCTGCGCGCGGCGGGCGACACAGGCGGTTTCGCGGCTGGCCAGCCGCACCAGGGTCCCGGGCGGATAGATGCCGAGACGGCGCAGCAATTGCGCGGCAATCTGGCTGTCCAGATGCACCTTTTCGCGGCCGAACAACTCCTGAAACGCGAAACTCGCGGAACGGGGCGGCCGGTAATAACGACCGCCAACCTTGGCACAGTAGAAATCCGCCACCCGCAACAGCCGCGCCGCCAGGGAAATCATGTTGCCCGATAGTCCGGCGGGATAACCGCTGCCGTCCATGTTCTCATGATGCTGGCGCACCGTCTCCAGCCAAGCCGTGTCGGTCACGCCGGCGCGCTCCAGCAGGCTGGCGCCGGCCCGCGGATGACCGCGCAAGGCAACGCGATCCGTCTCCGGCACCTGGCCGGCATAGGCATGGAGGCGGTCATGCAGGTCGAGGCCGCCGACATTCATGGTCAGCGCCGCCGCTGCCAGGCTCTCCTGCTCGGCCTCGCTGAAATCCAGTTGCTCCGCCAGCAAGCCGGCGATGAACAGCACGCGCAAGGCATGATTCACGCTGGGACGCGCCAAAGATACCAGGTTGGAATACCCCAGGCAGGCATCGGCATCGGCGCGTTCCAGGGCCAACAATGCCCGCGCCACCTCGCGAATCGCGCCCTCGTCCGGATTCTCCAGCACGCTCTCGGCCTGTTTCGCCAGGACGGCCAGACGCTCGAACGGCGTGTCGGTCGCCGCCCCATCCCCCTTGCGAAACAGCGCGCGCGCCGAAAGCCTGTTGAAATGAGCCTCGTCGGCGAGCACCAGGCCGGTGCCGGCGACCAGCACGCCAGCGCCGGTGTAAAGATCCCAGGGCAGGGGCTGGCCGATCAGGGCGGTATCGAGTTGGACGGGTCGGAGCACGACTTGGGTATCAAGGAGAATGGCGGGCGCGTTATTATCCCATCACCCACCCCCGACCATTCAACGAGGCAAGTCATGACCATTCACGCTTTGAACGACCAGGAAGTCCGCCTGTTGAGAGATGAAATCGAAATGCTGATGGTGGAGCGGCAGAGATTGCTTCAGGTTGCCGGCTCCGCAGCGGTTCTGGTGGCCAACCTGGACTCGGACAACCTGCCCGACGACCAGGACACGATCGACGCGGCCGAAGTGCTGGCGGAAAGCCTCAACGAACTTTCCGAGGAAACCCTCAAGGACGCACTCGACATCGTCCGCGCCGAGTTCGACCCGGAAGCGCAACAAGCCGCCTCGGCGCAGCATTGAGAGCGACGGGCAACCCGCCCCACGTCAGAACTTCCACGCCAACAGCAGTTGCGGATGGCTTTCGTTGGCGCCGTCAATCCCGAACTTGTTGCGCCAGTACTGGTACTCGATGCCGGCGTAGAGCTGACCCTTCTGGCCGAAGGCGGCGCCGATATCGAAGCGTAGTTGCGGCTGGCTGAGCACCTGCCGAACGGTCCCGGCGCCGCGTGAGCCGATGATGTCGACAAAGCCGGTGAACTCTCCATCGACACGCCCCAGACTGAAAGGAATCGACCAGGACGGCGTGAGCTGATAACTGGATCGATAGCCGGGGCAGCCGCCACTATTGCAACCGTGATCCCAGTAGCCGAGTAAATCGACGTTGAAAAACCCGCGCGGCACCGCGAAATCTACGGTGATGCCGGCGAGATAAACGCGCGGCTCCGGATTGAAAGCGCTGTCCTTGGCGCCGAGGTTGATACCGGCGGTGAAGCCGATATCACGCAGCAGGCCGGCGCCGACGGGTTTTCCGCTCAGCCTCGATAGGGACAGCGTGGTGTACGCCTCGCCGTAGATTTCGCTCGGCGACTCCGGATTGCCGAGGGCGTCTCGCTCCTGATTCCCCGAGCGGGTTAGATCCACGAACATGAAATTGCGCCCCAGACTGTAGCCGTGGGCGTGCTGGAGGGTGAGGATGTGCTTGCTGACAGCATTCGGGTTGAACGGTTCACGGAACCGCGAACTGTGCAGCACTTCAACTTCCGTGGCCGTCCATTCCAGCGCGGCGGCCGGCGGCGACACCAGCGCGGCCAGCAGCAGGAATCGTTTCACAAGTAGTCCGTCGGATGTATTCCACATATCTCTAAAGTCATAGATTGATGAGGCCGCTATATTAGGCGTCGAGCAAGAATAACTTGAACATTCTGGCCGCACTGACGTGCGCGCTGCCGCGTTGACGAACTTCCGCGGGGAATGGTCATGCGGCGCGTTCGTCGCCTTGCATCGCATCCCGCCAGCACACCCATAATTGTTCAAGTTCAGACTTCCTGATCCCCCGCGCATTGGCAATGGCACTGTACCGTAGCCCGGTACAGGCGTGCGGCGCGCTGACTCCCCCCTTTGGAAAAGGGGGGCTGGGGGGTATTTCGCGGGCGTTCAGTGGCTGCTCGACCTTGGGTAAATCCCCCCTGCCCCCCTTTGGAAAAGGGGGG
>JAURYL010000074.1 GCA_030653935.1 Pseudomonadota bacterium | reverse complement strand
GTCCTGCGCGGCGATGGCGGCCACCGCGCGTTGGCGTTCCACCATGCTGGCGAAGGAGGTGTCCGGCGCGCCCTCGGTGCGACCCATGATGCGGCCGGAATCGCCGCTGGGCAGGAAGTCCTTGGGGATGTCCTGGTACAGGGCGACGCTGCCGGCGATGCTGAGGAAGAAGGTGGCGAGCACCAGGCGCGGATGCGCCAGACTCCAGGCAAGGCTGACGCGGTAGCCGCCGAGCAGGCGGTTGAAGGCGTTCTCGAACAGCCAATACAGCTTGCCGTGCTGGGTGCTTTTCTCCTGGCGCAGATAGCGGCTCGCCAGCATCGGTGTCAGGGTCAGGGAGACGAAGCCGGAGACCAGGATGGCGACGGAAATGGTCACCGCGAACTCGTGCAGCAGACGGCCGATGATGCCGCCCATGAACATCACCGGGATGAACACGGCGACCAAAGACAGGGTCATGGAAACGATGGTGAAGCCGATCTCGCGCGCGCCCTTGATCGCCGCGTCGAACGGTTTTTCACCGGCCTCGATGTGGCGCACGATGTTTTCCAGCATGACGATGGCGTCGTCCACCACGAAGCCCACCGAGAGCGTGAGCGCCAGCAGCGAGAGATTGTCCAGGCTGAAACCCAGGGCGTACATGGCGGCGAAAGTGCCGATCACGGAAATCGGCAGGGCCAGGGCGGGAATGGCGGTGGCGGAAAGATTGCGCAGGAACAGCAGAATCACCATCACCACCAGGCAGCCGGCCAGGACCAGGGTGAACTGCACGTCGTAGACCGATTCGTGGATGGTGATGCTGCGGTCGTAGAACACGGAAAGCTGAATGGAAGCCGGCAGCTTTTCCTGGAACGCCGGCAGGATGGCCTTGATGGCGGCCACCGTGGCGATGGTGTTGGCACCCGGCTGGCGCTGGATGGCGAGGATGATGGCGCGCTTTTGTTTGACCTCCTCGCCCTGTGTATTGACGATCCAGTTGGCGCGGCGGTTGTCCTCGACGCTGTCGTGCACCCGCGCCACCTCGCCCAGTCGCACCGGCGCGCCATTCTTCCAGGCGACGATCAGCGGCCGGTAAGCGGCGGCATCGTCCAGTTGGCCGTTGGCACGCAGGGCGAAAGTCTGCTTCGCCCCTTCCAGGTTGCCGATCGGCTGGTTGACGTTGGCGGACGCCACCGCCTTGTGTAGCTCGTCGATGCCGATGCCGCGCGCGGCGAGTGCGTTCGGGTCGGCGTGGATGCGCACGGCGTATTTCTGCTCGCCGTAGATCAGCACCTGCGCCACGCCGGGGATGGTGGAAATGCGCTGCGCCAACTGGGTCGAGGCGTACTCGTTGACCGCCGGCAGCGGCAGCGTGTCCGAGTGCATGGCGAGATAGAAGATGGGCGAGTCGGCCGGGTTCACCTTGCGGAACGAGGGCGGCGTCGGTATATCCGAGGGCAACTTGCGCTGCGCGGCGGCGATGGCCGCCTGCACGTCCTGGGCGGCGGCGTCGATGTCGCGGTCGAGGCTGAATTGCAGGGTAACTGAGGTGGCGCCGCGCGCGCTCACCGAGTTCATGTTGTCCAGCCCGGAAATGGTCGAGAACTGCGCTTCCAGCGGCGTCGCCACCGCCGCCGCCATGGTTTCCGGCGAGGCGCCGGGGAGACTGGCGGAAACGGAAATCGTGGGGAAATCCACGCTCGGCAGTTCCGACACCGGCAGGGCGCGGTAGGCAATGACGCCGAAGATCAGAAACGCCGCCATCAGCAGCGTGGTCATCACCGGTCGGCGGATGCAGAGTTCGGGGAGTTGCATGGCGGCGGGCGCGGAATCGTGCGAAGTCGGCAGACTATCCTATCCGGGCCGGCGCGGCAGTGCTTCGCATGACCGTGAGCGGGTCGATCTGATACTGTCCGCCGGCCACCACGGCCCCGTGATCGACATTACGCCCCAACAGCCTGGAACCATGAGCAAGCCTTCCCGACCTTCCGAGCAACGCCAGAAAAAACTCCGTCCCGCCCCCATCGCGGCTCAACCCTTGGCGGGAGACGGCCGCAAGCAGGGGTTCGACCTGCTGCGCGGCGTCGCCATCGCCTTGATGGTGGCCTACCACTTCTGCTTCGATCTCAATTACTACGCCTGGGCTCAATTCGATTTCAACCATGACCCGTTCTGGCTGGGTTTTCGCGCCTCGATTCTGAGTCTGTTCCTCGTCTTGGTGGGCATCAGCCTGACGCTTGCCACCAGGGGCGGGTTCAATCCGGGACGTTACTGGCGCAGGCTCGGCTGGCTGGCCGCCGCCGCCTCCGCGGTCAGCTTATCCAGTTGGCTGATGTATCCCGATAGCTGGATATTCTTCGGCGTCCTGCATTTCATTCTGCTGGCGAGCCTGCTGGGTCCGCTGTTCCTGCGCTTTTACTGGCTCAACCTGGGTCTGGGGGCGTTACTGCTGCTGATCGGCAACAGCGTGCAACACCCGTTTTTCGATCAACCCGCGTTGCGGTGGATCGGCCTGATGACGCACAAACCGATCACCGAGGATTACGTGCCGCTGCTGCCCTGGTTCGGCGTGGTGCTGATCGGTCTGTTCCTGGGCAAGTTGTCGCAGTCGAGCGATCAGGGCAAACGTTGGTCCGCCTGGCACAGTGAACATCCGCTGGCCCGGCTACTTGCCCTGGCGGGGCGGCACAGTTTACCGATCTACCTGGCGCACCAGCCGCTGTTGCTGGGGCTGCTGTGGGGGGTGGGTGCCCTGGCTGGGCGGTAACCACGGCGGCTACCGTTGCAATCGCGGCTGGAAGCCGCTCCTACTTCGCTTCCTTCACTTTGACCTTGGCGCC
The DNA here is from genome assembly GCA_030653935.1 of Pseudomonadota bacterium. GTDB lineage: Bacteria > Pseudomonadota > Gammaproteobacteria > Burkholderiales > Thiobacillaceae > PFJX01. Next base: position 24,958 of record JAURYL010000074.1, on the reverse strand, counting down.
CGGCGTCAGCCGCGAATGGCCGTCGATCACCACCGTCTCGCCGCCGGCGAGCCCTTCGCCGATGGCGGCGAGGCCATCGCGCACCTGGGCCACCACCACCTTGCGCAACTTCGCCCCGCCCTCCCCGTCCAGCACATAGACGAAACTGCCGTCCGGCCCCTGTTGCACCGCTTCGGCGGGCACGGTCACGGCGTCGCGTAGGGTATCCAGGCGCAGGCTGACGGCGAGGAACTGGCCAGGCGCCAGATGGCTGTCGGCGTTGGCGCTGTTGTTGGAAATCTCGGCCTTCATGCGCAGGGTGGCGGTGGCGGCATCGACGGCGTTGTCGAGGAATACCACCTTGCCGGCGGCAATCACCTGCTTCTCGCCAGGCAGGCGGATGGCCACCTCCAGACCGCCGCGCGCGCGCGCCGCCTGGATTGCGGGGAGATGTTTCTCCGGCGCCGCGAAGCTCACATAGAGCGGGCGTACACGGTTGATCACGGCCAGTTCCGTCTCATTGATCTTCACGCTGGCGCCCGGATGCGCCAGGCGGGCGCCGACCACGCCGGCGAACGGCGCCCGAATCGCGCAGTGGGCAAGCTGTTGCCGCGCCAGATCCAGCGCCGCCTGATCGGCGTTCACCGTGGCCGCCGCCGCCTCGGCCGTGGCGCGCATTTCCGCGACTTTTTCCTGGGAGACGAACTGCTGTTCCAGCAGCGACTGGTAGCGCGCGACATCCGCCCGCGCCTTGTTGTGTAGGGCCTGGTCACGCGCCAGATTGGCCTCGGCCTGCCTCACCTTCGCCTGAAAATCGGCGGGGTCGAGTCGGATCAGCAACTCCCCCGCCGCCACCGACTTGCCTTCCGTGAACGGCACGGCCAGCACCTGGCCGTCGACGCGGGATTTCAGAGTGACGGTTTCATAAGCTTCGCCGCGCCCGACCATTTCCAGCGTCACCGGCATGTCGCGGGCGACCGCCTGGGCCACGGCCACAGGGACCGGCGGCTGCGATTTCCCGGATTTTTCCGGGGTCGACGGCTTTTCGCCCAGCCAAAAGTAGGCCACCGCGCCGGCGAGCGCGAGGAACGACAGGAAGATGCCGAGTTTTTTCATGTCTAGGGCCGGAGTGCGCGTTGCCCGGAATGGTCGAGCGCGCCGGCAATCTTAGCCGCTTTGCGGCGGCGTGGGCGGGGTGGCTGACGCGGGGGCCTCACGCGCTTTCGGTGGTGCCGGCGCGGCGCGCAGGTAGCGGGTGGCGAGGGTGCGATAGAGCGGCGGGCAGACGGTGCGGGAAATACCCGAGGCGAGCAGAGAGACGATCATCAGGTCGATCACCAGACCGTAGCCGCTGACCATTTCCATGACGATCACGAACGCGGTGATCGGCGTCTGGGTGACGGCGGCGAGGAAGCCGGCCATGCACAGCACGTTGATCATGCCGGGCGAATAACCACCGGTGAACAACTCGCTCAGGTTCTGGCCAAGGCCGGCGCCCACCGCCAGCGACGGGGCGAAGATGCCGCCGGGAATGCCGCTGGCGAAGGACACCAGGGTGGCGAAGAATTTGTCGATGCCGTAATGCCAGGGCAAGGCGCCGCTCTGGTCGAGCAATTGCTTGGCCTCGCCGTAGCCGGTACCGAAAGTGGTGCCGCCCGACAGCCAGCCCAGGAAGGCCACCACCAGACCGCAGGCGGCGGCGAATCGCACCGGATAACGGGTTCTCCACTCGCCCAGGCGGCCATTGGTCCCCGAGGTGCTCCAGATCAGCAAACGGGCGAACGAACCGCCGGCGAGGCCGCACATCAACGCGATGGCGAACAGCATGCCTGGGTGATGCGGCGTGGTCGCGCTGGCGAGGTTGAGCCAACCGAAATAGGTGTAATTGCCGAAGAACGCCTGGGTGACCACACCGGCGATGACGATGGCGGTGATGATCAGGCCGCTCATGCGGTCGGCCATGCCGCGACTGAGTTCCTCGATGGCGAACAGGATGCCGGCCAGTGGCGTGTTGAAGGCGGCGGCGATGCCGGCGGCGCCGCCGGCGGCGAGCAGATGGCGACGGTCCACCTGAAGCCGGCGCGGCAGGCGCTCGCCGATGGCCGCCATCAACGCCGCGCCGATCTGCACCATCGGCCCTTCCCGGCCCATGGAGAAACCGGAAAAGATCGCGCCCGCGCCCAGCGTGATCTTGCCGAAGACGATGCGTAGCGAGAGCAGCGGGGAAAGCGGTTTGTGGCGCTCTCCATGACGCGCCATCTCGGCCATCACCTGCGGGATGCCGCTGCCTTCGGCGCCGGGGAAATAGCGCCGGGTCAGCCAGACCACCAGAGCGCCGCCCGCCGGCGCGATGATGAAGGGCCAGAACGGGTAATCGGCATGCAGCCCGTGCAGCGCTTCGAGAGAAAAGTCGATGAGTTCGGCAAAAGCGACGGCCAACAGCCCGATGGCCACCGCCCCGCCCCAGAAGATCAGCCGCCCCAGCCAGAGATGCTTATATGCAACCTGCCGCCGTCGCCAGCGCGCCAGAGCGGCGGCGGCTCGTGAAGCGTGGGTGGTCGTGGGTGTTTCTCCTGGCATCAAACCGCCATCACACCTTGTGATACACCTCGGCGCCCTGTTTCACGAATTCCACCGACTTGATTTCCATGCCTTTCTCCAGCGCCTCGTTTTCGCTCAAGCCCTGCTTGGCGGCGAAGTCGCGCACGTCCTGGGTGATTTTCATGGAACAGAAATGCGGGCCGCACATGGAGCAGAAATGGGCGACCTTGGCGGAGTCCTTGGGCAGGGTTTCGTCGTGGAATTCGCGCGCCTTGTCCGGGTCGAGGCCGAGGTTGAACTGGTCGGCCCAGCGGAATTCGAAACGCGCTTTCGATAGCGCGTTGTCGCGGATCTGCGCGCCGGGGTGGCCCTTGGCCAAGTCGGCAGCGTGGGCGGCCAGCTTGTAGGTGATGATGCCTTCCTTGACGTCGTTCTTGTCCGGCAGGCCCAGGTGTTCCTTGGGCGTCACGTAGCAGAGCATGGCGGTGCCGTACCAGCCGATCTGGGCGGCGCCGATGGCGCTGGTGATGTGGTCGTAGCCGGGGGCGATGTCGGTGGTGAGCGGGCCGAGGGTGTAGAACGGCGCCTCGTCACACCATTCCAGTTGCAGATCCATGTTTTCCTTGATCAGGTGCATGGGCACATGGCCGGGGCCTTCGATCATCACCTGCACGTCGTGCTTCCAGGCCACTTGCGTGAGTTCGCCCAGAGTCTTGAGTTCGCCCAGTTGCGCCTCGTCGTTGGCGTCGTATATTGAGCCGGGACGCAGGCCGTCGCCCAGCGAGAAGGCGACGTCGTAGGCCTTCATGATTTCGCAGATTTCCTCGAACCGGGTGTAGAGGAAGCTTTCCTTGTGATGCGCCAGGCACCACTTGGCCATGATCGAGCCGCCGCGCGAGACGATGCCGGTCATGCGGTTGGCAGTCATCGGCACATAGCGCAGCAGCACGCCGGCGTGAATGGTGAAGTAATCGACGCCCTGCTCCGCCTGCTCGATCAGCGTGTCGCGGAACATCTCCCAGGTCAGTTCCTCGGCCTTGCCATCGACCTTTTCCAGCGCCTGATAGATCGGCACGGTGCCAATGGGCACGGGGGAGTTACGGATGATCCACTCGCGGGTTTCGTGGATGTTCTTGCCGGTGGAGAGATCCATCACCGTGTCGCCGCCCCAGCGGATCGACCAGGTCATCTTGTCCACTTCCTCGTTGATCGAGGAGCCGAGCGCCGAGTTGCCGATGTTGGCGTTGATCTTCACCAGGAAGTTGCGGCCGATGATCATCGGCTCGGTTTCCGGGTGGTTGATGTTGCAGGGGATGATGGCGCGACCGCGGGCGATCTCGGAACGGACGAATTCGGGGGTGATGATCTCGGGAATCGAAGCGCCGAAATTCTGGCCGGAATGCTGGCGGCCCATCAGATTGGCCAGTTTTTCACCCATCGGGCCGGAGGCGCGCAACTCGGCCAGATACTCTTGGCGGCGCATGTTTTCGCGGATGGCGACGTATTCCATCTCCGGGGTGATGACGCCTTTGCGGGCGTAATGCATCTGGCTGACATTCATGCCGGCCTTGGCGCGGCGCGGCTGCCGGTGCAGGCCGGGGAAACGCAGACCGGCGAGCGCCTCCATGCCGGCGCGCTGCTGGCCGTATTCGGAGGACAGACCGGACAGCACCTCGGTATCGCCGCGTTCATCGATCCAGTTCTGACGCACGGCGGGCAAGCCCTGGCGGATGTCGATTTTCGCGACCGGGTCGCTGTAGGGGCCGGAACAGTCGTAGACGTAAATCGGTGGGTTCTGCTCACCACCCATGCCGGTGGGCGTGTCGGCCTGGGAAATCTCCCGCATCGGCACCTGGATGTCCGGGCGGCTGCCCTGCACATAAATCTTGTGCGAATTGGGCAGCGGCTGGATGGCGGCTTCATCGACGTGGGCGTCGGCGGCAAGGAAGGGGGCGGATTTTGGCAGTGCGGCGTTCATGAAGCGCTCCATCAGATTAAAAACGTAAGGAGCGAAGGCGGCGGCCTTGACGCTTCCCTACGCCGGCATAGCCCGGATCAGGTTCCAAGGGTGTGATCTCAGCCGTCCCCCTCACCCCCAACCCCTCTCCCGCCAGCGGGCGAGGGGAGCGTCGAGTGTCGCTGACGCGACAGGTATCGGGAAGTTGTGACGGCACCCCTAACGTGGGCGCTGAAACTAGCCCAAACAAGCACTTATTACAAGCGCGAAGCGGGTGTGGGATTACGACAAATGGTCCCGGAAACGCCTTGTAACAATTGCTTACGATGGGGAAACGGCGGGGCTACAACGGCCACTTAAGCTGGAAGCGTAGTCAAACAGATGGAGTCAACCATGAAAGCCAAATATGTTGTTCCCACCCTCTTGCTGGCCGGTATGGCCAGTTTCGCCAACGTCGCCGTGGCTTCAGATGAATTCGCGGGCGTGCTGATCGGCACGGGTTCCGGCGCCATCATCGGTCATGCCATGGGCGGGCGCGACGGCGCGTTCGTGGGGGGCATCCTCGGTGCCATGGTGGGCGCGGCCATTGCCGACAATGATGATCGCCACACCGTGGTTCATCACCGCGACCGTCGCGTGTATGAGCGGCCCCGTGTGTATGCGCCACCCCGTGTCGTTGTCTATGAACAGCCGCGTGTCCGCTATGTCAATTCGCCGGTCGTCGTTTATACCCATCCGGCACCTCCCGCATGGCGGGAATACCGCGATGGGCGCTGGGATCGAGGCTATCGCGGTGACCATGGTCGCTGGAATCATGACCGTGACGGTCGTCGTGGCTGGTAACGATTTGTAGCGCCGGCATCCCTGCCGGCGTCTTTTAAAACAGCCGGCTGGAAGCCGGCGCTACTGTTAACCCTTGCGCTTGATCGCCTCGGCACAGGCCGCGCCGATGCCGGCGGGGCTGTCCGCCACCACCACGCCGGCGGCTTCCAGGGCGGCGATCTTTTCTTTCGCCGTGCCCTTGCCACCGGCGATGATGGCGCCGGCGTGGCCCATGCGTTTGCCCGGCGGCGCGGTCTGGCCGGCGATGTAACCGGCGACCGGTTTGGTGACATGCGCCTTGATGTATTCCGCCGCTTCTTCCTCGCGGCTGCCGCCGATCTCGCCAACCATGACGATGGCCTCGGTTTCCGGGTCGGCCTGGAACATCTCCAGGCAGTCGATGAAATCCAGGCCCTTGATCGGGTCGCCGCCGATGCCGACGCAAGTGGTCTGGCCCAGACCCAGGCGGGTGGTCTGGAACACGGCTTCGTAAGTCAGCGTGCCGGAGCGCGAGACGATGCCGACCTTGCCGCGCTGGTGGATGAAGCCGGGCATGATGCCGATCTTGCATTCACCGGGGGTGATGATGCCGGGGCAGTTGGGGCCGATCAGCACCGCGCCGTTGGCGCGGATGGCGGCCTTCACGTTGATCATGTCGCGCACCGGGATGCCCTCGGTGATGCAGACGATGACCCGGATGCCGGCATCCGCCGCTTCCAGAATGCCATCGGCGGCGAAACCGGCGGGCACATAGATAACCGAGGCATCGGCGCCGGTTTCCCGCACCGCGTCCTTCACTGTATTGAACACCGGCCGCTCCAGGTGAATCTGGCCGCCCTTGCCCGGCGTGACGCCGCCGACCATATTGGTGCCGTAGGCGATGGCCTGTTCGGAATGGAAGGTGCCTTGCTTGCCGGTGTAGCCCTGGCAGATGACTTTGGTGGTTTTGTTGACGAGGATGCTCATGGTTTCAGCTATCAGAGGTCTTCGGGAGTCAGCCCGGTATGTTTGGCGAGGCGGGCCAGCATGCGCGGCCCGATTTCTTCCTGGTCATGGAAAGCGAACACCATGTCGGGCCAACCGATGCGCATCAGGGTGCGGTGCGAGCCGGATTGCCGCTTGACCACCCATCCCAGGGCAAGCAATGCGGCCAGCACACGTTTGGCCTTACGCGACGGCCATACGCTCATGCCAGGGCGGCAAAGGAAATGGAAATGGGTAAAGGCCGGCTTTCCTGTGTTTCCAGACGTTCAGCAAGGACTCGCAGGGCAAGCACTTCGGCGCGCGACATCGCTTCATCAGCGCTCACACCATAAGCCATCACACCGGGCAGTTCCGGCACTTCCGCCAACCAGCGGCCGTCCACTTCAAGCTCGTATTCGATTTGAAAGTTCATGCTGCTTCTCCTTTCAGGCCAGGTAACGCTGGTTGATTTCCGAGGCATCGGCACATTCCAGGAACAGTTCGATGGCCTCGCGCAAGTTGTCGCGCGCCTCGGCGACGTTGTCTCCCTGGCTGGCGATGTCCAGTTCCGGGCAGAGCGAGACGTAGCCGTCGCCCTCACGTTCGATCACGGCGGTGAAATTCATGGGTTTGCTCCAGTTGCTTGCACAGCCTGCCGGGCCGCTTCATCGAGGTCGTTGCTGGCGATGATCGGCAAGCCCAGTTCCGCCACCGCGTCGGCCAGCATCTTGCGGCCCAGTTCGACGTTGGTGCCTTCCAGGCGCACCACCACGGGGATGGTGACACCGACGTCCTTGACCGCATCGATCACGCCCTGGGCGATGATGTCGCAGCGCATGATGCCGCCGAAGATGTTGATCAGGATCGCCTTCACGTTGCTGTCGGAAAGGATGATCTTGAACGCCTGTGAGACCGTGGCCGCCGTGGCGCCGCCACCGACGTCAAGGAAGTTGGCGGGCATGCCGCCGGAGAGTTTGATCAGGTCCATGGTCGCCATCGCCAATCCCGCCCCGTTCACCATGCAGCCGATGTTTCCATTCAAGGCGATGTAGTTGACCTCATGCGCGTGCGCCTCGGCTTCCTTGGGGTCGATCTGCGTTTCGTCGCTGATCTCGGCCAGCGCCTTCTGCCGGTACAGCGCGTTGTCTTCCACCCCCATCTTGCAGTCCAGCGGCATGATCTGGCCGTCGGCGGTGACGATCAGCGGGTTGATTTCCAGCAAGGCCAGGTCTTTTTCCAGGAACACGCGGTACAGCGTTTTCACCAGCTTCACGAAGGCGCCGATCTGCCCACCGGCCAGGCCGAGGCCGAAAGCGAGGTTGCGGCCCTGGTAGTCCATCAGGCCGGTGACCGGATTGACCCACTCTTTCAGGATTTTCTCCGGCTCGGTTCGGGCGACTTCCTCGATGTCCATGCCGCCGGAAGCGGAGGCGACCAGGCCGATCCGCTCGGCGGCGCGATCGACGGTGATCGACAGATACAGCTCGCGGGCGATGGGCAGGGTTTCCTCGATCAGCAGTTGATTGACCGGCTGGCCGTCGGGCGCGTTCTGGTAAGTGGTGAGGCGGCTGCCGAGTAGCGTATTGGCGGCGGCGGAAAGGTCGTCGAGCGAGCGGCACAGCTTGACGCCGCCCGCCTTGCCGCGTCCGCCGGCATGAATTTGCGCCTTCGCCACCCAGGCGTCGCCACCCAGTTCGGTGACGGCGACAGCGCATTGATCGGCGGCGGTGATGACCACGCCGCGCGGCGTGGCGATGCCGTAGTCGCGCAACACGGCCTTGGCCTGGAATTCGTGGAGGTTCATGGCGGGTTCAGGAAGATAGAGTTGAAAACCGCTGTGTCGGCGGCTCGGAAGGAGCCGACATTGTGCGTCACCCTGGCCATCCCGTGTACCCGCGTGGCGGCGACTGCGGGAAAAAATGATCGCTCCCCGCGCCGGTGCGTCTCGTGAACGCCAGCGCCGGGAGTCGGATCAGTCGACCAATTTTTCCAGCGCCGCGCGCAGTTCCGCTACTTCCTGTTCCAGCTGGGCGACGCGCGCTTCCAGGTCACTGCTGGCGGCGGCGGGCGGGAGCGCGGTAGGAAGCTCCACCGGCTCGCCGCACAGAAGATGGGTCCAGCGTTGCTCGCGGGCGCCGGGCTGACGTGGCAGTTTCAGCGTCAGGGCGCCGGCCTCGCGGCTCGCCAGTTCATCCAGGTAGCCTTCCACCGCCGAAGCGTCGGCGAAATGGTGCAGACGCTCGCAGTTGGCGCGAAGTTCGCTGGCGGTCTGCGGGCCGCGCAGGGCCAGCACGGCGAGCAGGTCGACGGCGGCGCCGGGCAGGCCGTAGACCTTGCCGAAATTGTGCGCGTAGCGCAGCACCCGGCCGGAAGCGCCGTAGCTTTCCATGATCAGGGTGCGGCCACGCAGTTCTTCCAGGGTGGCCTGGACCTCGGCTTCCGATAGCGCCATCACCGGATCGCGCGAGGTCTTCTGGTTGCAGCCGGCGGCGAGGCTGTTGACCGTCAGTGGATAGGCATCCGGGGTGACTTTCGATTTCTCGATCAGTACCCCGAGGACGCGCGCTTCTTCAGCGGTCAATGGCGTCATGGTCGGGCCTGGGTCAGCTATAGGTCAGTTCCGACCAGCGACGGTCGTCGATCAGGCCTTGCTTGATCTCCCGCCACTGCGCGTCCGAGCCGGCGAGTTTGACCATGCAGGCCTCGAACGCCTCGGCGGCTTTTTTCATGCCGGCCAGATAGACATGCGTATTGGGCGAACAAACCAGATCCCAGACTTCCTCGGCGTGCGCGTCGATGCCATCACGCAGGGCATCGGCCTCGTCGCTGAGCACGCCATGGCTCAGCCCCTGGATGGCCTGGAAGGTTTTCTGGTCGTAGTAGGTGGCCAGATCGTCGTTGAGATCGTTCATGTAGAGCAGGTCGGTACCGGTGCGGGCGCCGTAATACAGCCGGACCTTGCCACCCCAATCCTGCCGCTCGTCATAGATGCGGCGCAGGAAAGCGCGGAACGGGGCGATGCCGGTGCCGGTGCCGAGCATCAGCAGGTTGCTGTTCTTGTCGGTGGGAATGCGGAACGGGCTCTTGTAAGGGCCGGTCAGCGTGATCTTGTCCCCGACCTGGGCATTGCACAGATGCTGCGAGGCGATGCCGGGGTATTCCTCGCCGGAGACGTCGTCGACATAGGCACAGCGACGCACCAGCAATTCAAGATCGACGCCGCTGTCGTCGCCCCTGGCGTTGGCGATGGTGTAGTAACGGTGATGGCTCTTGTTGCCGAAGGGGTGCGGCCCCGGCACCAACACGCCGATGCTTTGCCCTTCGAGGAAATAGATCGCCGGTGTGTCGATATGCAGGATGATCTGGCGCACCTCGGCGGTACTCTCGGGCGTGATGCGCGCGGACGCACTCACGACAGCCTCAGTGGTTTCGTTGACGCCTAGCTCGAATTCGGTATCGCTCATTTTGAATCCCGTGGAGTGGTTGGGTGCGAAAAGACGGCTGGAAGTTTGCCAACCGGCATTCTCGGGTCGGCGGCCGTAAGCGTACCCGGAATGCTGCAACCGCACAATTTCTTGCGTGCCGCGAATAAGGCGTCGGCGCGCTTGCTTCAGGAGCGCATCGGCACCCCGTTTTGCTCGACCATGGTGACGTTGACCACGCGCGCGCCGAGCAACCAGACCCAGCCGGGTTGACGATCATCCCCCTCGGTGGAGTACTCGAAAACATACTCGCGATAAAAACGGGCGCGCTGTTCCGCGTCACGACGCAGTCTGAGCTTGCGCAAAGCCACGCTGGCATCGAGAAACTGCACGCCGGCGCGTTCGCAGGCCTGGCGCGCGGCGGCCAGGGCAATCTCGCGCTTTTGCAGGCTATCCCACCAGAACCACGCCAGCGCGGCAAACAGGATGAGCAGCCACCCCTCCAGGCTCATGCGTTGTGATTCGACTGGACCGGCTTGATCGGCGGCAGCAGCAGGGCGCAGACCGGCTCCCGCTGCAAGCGTCCCGTGCGCGGCTGCGTCGCATCGGGTTGTTCGATCACGGCCGAGTGGACGGCGGCGGGAACAGCCGCCGGGACCGCCACGGCGGCCTGACGCGGCGGCTCGTTTTCCGGCAGCGGCGTCTCGACCAGGTCGCGATTGATGAACTTGCGGATGGCGACCAGCAACCGTTCTTCCTCGGGCGACACCAGGGAGATGGCGAGGCCGGATGCGCCGGCGCGTCCGGTCCGACCGATACGGTGGACGTAGTCTTCAGCCGCGTAGGGCAGTTCGAAATTGACCACGCAAGGCAGATCGACGATGTCGAGGCCGCGCGCGGCGATATCGGTAGCCACCAGCAGTTGCACCTTGCCTTGTTTGAAGCCATCCAGCGCGGCCAGACGCTCCACCTGGGCCTTGTCGCCGTGGATGATGCCGGTCTGAATGCCGCGTTTCTGCAAACGCCGGCCAAGCTTGTCGGCGGCGATCTTGGTGCGGGTAAAGACCAGTGCCTGGCTGATGTCGCGCGCCTTGATGGCGCGCAACAACGCATCCATCTTGTCGTCTTCCCGGACGTTGTGCACCACCTGTTCCACCAGTTCGGCGGCGGTGTTGCGCCGCGCGACTTCGACTTTCAGGGGGTTCTGCAGGAAGCTCTTGGCGAGGCCGACGATGCTGTCGTCGAAAGTGGCCGAAAACAACAGAGTCTGGCGTTTCGTCGGCAGCAGATCGAGGATGCGTTTAAGATCCGGCATGAAGCCCATGTCCAGCATGCGGTCGGCTTCGTCGAGCACCAGGAATTGCACTTGCGAGAGCTTGACCATCTTGCTGCCGGCGTGATCAAGCAGGCGGCCAGGAGTGGCGACCAGAATTTCGACGCCGCGACGTAAATCGGCCTCCTGGCCCTTCATATCGACCCCGCCGAAAACCACGGTGCTGCGCAGGGGCAGATTCTTGCTGTAGTCGACCACGCTCGCGTGCACCTGGATCGCCAGTTCCCGCGTCGGGGTGATCACCAGGGCGCGCACCGGATGCCGCGCCGGCGAGGTACTGGTGCTGGCGTGCGCGACCATTTTCTGCAACAGCGGCAGCGCGAAGGCGGCGGTCTTGCCGGTGCCGGTCTGCGCCTGCGCCATCAGGTCGCGCCCGGCCAGCACCAGGGGGATGGCCTGTTTCTGGATCGGGGTGGGAATGCTGTAGCCCATGTCGCGGAGCGCGCCAAGGATCTCGGGGGCCAGCCCCAATTCTTCAAAGGTGGTTGCTACTTCGAGTGCAGCAGTGTTTTCGCCAACTTCCATCAGATTTCCCGCCAGTCCAGTCCAGTTTCCTGATCGGCGACGCCGACCCAGGCATCTTCGCAGCCCAAAGCCCCAGCCAAGGCGGCACGGGCCAACTCGGGGGTGTTGTTGTGTTCCGACAAGTGCGCGGCCACCACATGCGAGAGCCCCGCGCTCCCGATGCTCGCCAGCAAGGCCGCCGCCGCCGTATTGTCGAGATGGCCTAAAGGCCCGAGGATGCGGCGCTTCAACGCGGCCGGATAGGTTCCCGCTTGCAGCATCGCGGCATCGTGGTTGCACTCCAGCGCCAACGCGTCGCAACCGCGCAGCACGGCTTCGATATGCGGCGTCACATGACCGGCGTCGGTGAGCAGGCCAAAACGACGGCCGCCATCGGAAAAAGTGTAGTGCACCGGCTCGCGCGCATCATGCGGCACCGGATAGGGCGTCACCTGCAAATCGCCCAGCGCGAAAACCTCATGGCCGGCGAGGATGTTTGCCGCCACTGGCGCTGCGCCCACGGCTTCCAGCATGGCGTGGCAGCCGTGGCTGAGCCATACCGGGCAACGCGCTTTGGCCGCCAGTCGGGCCACCCCGCGACCATGATCACTGTGTTCGTGGGTCACCAGGATGGCATCCAGACCTTCCGCTTCCAGCCCCAGGCGGGCCAGACGCCGCACCACCTCGCGCGGGCCGAAACCACAATCCACCATGACCGTGGTACGGCCGGCTTGCACCACCCAGGCATTGCCTTTGCTACCACTGCCCAGGCTGGCGAAGCGAAAACCAGGCACTACTTCAACTGCTCGTAAAGCAGGCTGGCGATGCGGGTACCGGTTTCGTTGTTGGCCGGCTTGCCGTCTTCCATGAATACGGCGATGCGGGTGCTTTCGCCGGAGCTCGACAGTTTCACCTGATATTTCAAGGCTTTGGCCTTGGCGTCGTCACTGCTCCAGAACGCCAGCTTGGAGAGGAAGCCCTTTTCCTTCCTGGTATTGGCTTCCGGATCGGCGTAACGCACGTAATAGACGCCACCGGCGCGGTCGCGGTCTTCCACGGCGAAGCCAATACGATCCAGAGCCAGGCCGACGCGGCGCCAGGCGCGGTCGAAGGCTTCCGGCAGGGCCAGCGTGGCCTGGCCATCCGGCGTCTTGCTCAGGGTGGCGCGCGGCGGCGACGCCTTCTCCGCCAGGATGGCCTGCGCGCGCGATTCCTCGACGCCGAAACGCACCATCAGGCGACGCAGCATTTCCGCCTCCAGATCGGGATCGCTCGGGCGCGGCTGCCAGACGGTGCGGCCCTGGCCCTGATCGCCGCCGGACTGAGTACCCTCGAACACTTCGACCATGCCGCGATGGCTGAGATAGATTTCAGTGCTTCTGCTGTCAGCGCCCGGCTCCAGGCGAGTACGGAACTTGTCGCGCTCGGCGGTGGAATAGAAGCTGTCCAGCGCCTTGCCCAGCCACTTGCGGATGCCGTCCTGGGGAATTTTGGCGCGGTTTTCCGCCCAATCGGTTTCCATCACGCCGGCATCAGGCTGTTCCAGGGCAATGAGAAAGCCCATTTCCTGCCAGAACTCCTTGACCACCGACCACACATCGGCGGCGGGCGCCTGCACCACCAGCCAACGCTGGGTGCCGGCGCGTTCGATGCTGGCCTTGTCGACCTTGGGCAACAGGGCCTGCTCGCCGGCGTTCTTCGGCCTGCCGCCGCGCTCCCGGTCATAGGCGGAGAACGTGGCGGCGCCGGTCGGATTGATGTCCGGCACGGCGAAACGATTGTCGCCGGCGGGCATCACCAGATCCGGTGGCGCCTCCAGCGGTGGCAGGCTGCCGGACGACTTGTAGTCGATCTTCTTGCCTTCAAACATGGAACAACCGCCGGCGGCGAGGGCCAGGACAACAAGGGCAACGGAATGACGCATGACGGGGAACCTCACAGGGAGCCGGCTTCTTTCAGGGCTTGGCGCAGCGTATCGTGATGCGGCGCGGACAAGGGAACGAGGGGCAGGCGAATACCAAGATCGATATGCCCCATCTCGGCCAGCGCCCACTTCACGGGAATGGGATTGGCTTCCACAAACAGTTTCTGGTGCAGACCGAGCAAGCGGTAATTGATCTCGCGGGCGCGGGTCAGATCGCCGGCCATGGCCGCGACGGACATCTCGTGCATCAGGCGTGGCGCCACGTTGGAAGTCACCGAAATGACCCCCTTGCCGCCCAGCAGCATCAGCACCATGCCGCTGGCATCGTCACCGCTGTAGACGGCGAACGAGGCAGGCGCGCGCTTGATCAGGTCGGAACCGCGCTCGATGTTGCCGGTTGCGTCCTTGATGCCGATGACGCCGGGCACCGCGGCCAGGCGCAAGGCGGTGTCATTGCTGATGTCGGATACGGTGCGCCCGGGTACGTTGTAGAGAATCAACGGCAGGTCGCTCGACTCGGCGATAGCCTTGAAGTGCTGATACAGCCCTTCCTGGGTCGGCTTGTTGTAGTAGGGCGCCACTGACAGCCCCGCCGCCGCGCCGGCTTCCTTCGCGCAGCGGGTCAGTTCGATGGCTTCGCGGGTGGAGTTGGCGCCGGTGCCGGCGATCACCGGGACGCGGCCGGCGGCCTGTTCCACGGCGGCGCGGATCAGCAGACAGTGTTCCTCGGCATCCACCGTGGGCGATTCGCCCGTGGTGCCGACGATGACCAGGCCATCCGTGCCCTGCTCGACATGCCAGTCGATGAGCGCCCGGAAACGGGGCATGTCCAGGCTGCCATCGGGCAGCATGGGAGTAACGAGAGCGACGAGACTGCCGGTAAACATGGCTGTTGGGGGAATCTGGAAAAGCGGCGATTTTAGCCGAAACTCGGGGTGTTCACGTCCGCGCGGCACAAAGACCCGCAACATCTTGCTCTCGGCAGGCAAATCGCCACCTCGCGCAGCGATGAAATCGCCCTGAGAACGCTGATCTTCTTAACGCGAGCACAACGAGCACCTCGCCTCGTTCACCCCGTGCCTCGGGCGGGGCGCCGATCCGGCCGCGCGTCTGGTAGCCTTGCGGTCTGGCAAACCGCTGGATTTTGGAATCACCGGCCGCGAAACCGCCGTGATTAACGCAAACCGCAGGCCCGATTCCCCGCGTAACAGGAAAAACCGAATCAACCTGACACGAACCCGAACTGACCATGAAATATCTCTCCACTCGCGGCCAAGCGCCGAAGCAATCCTTCCTGCAAATCCTCCTCGGCGGTCTGGCGCCGGATGGCGGGCTTTATCTACCGGAGTCGTATCCGCACTTTTCCGCCGTCGAGTTGGAATTCATGCGCGACATGGATTACCGGCAACTGGCCTTCACCATTCTTTCGCGGCTGGCCGATGACATCGAGCCGGATGAGCTGAGGGCGCTGTGCGACAAGACCTATACGACTGAAGCCTATTGCCACGGTCGCCCTGATTCGGATTTCAGCCAGATCACGCCGCTGCGCAAACTTGAAGACGGCGTCTTCATCCTGGAGCTCTCCAACGGCCCGACCCTGGCATTCAAGGATATGGCGATGCAGTTGCTGGGCAACCTGTTCGAGCACGCGCTCGACCAGGCCGGGCAGGACATCAACATCCTCGGCGCCACTTCCGGCGATACCGGATCGGCGGCCGAGTACGCGATGCGCGGCAAGCACAATGTGCGGGTGTTCATGCTCTCGCCCGAGCACGGCATGACCCGCTTCCAGCAGGCGCAGATGTATTCCCTGCAAGACGCCAACATCTTCAACATCGCCATCAAGGGCGTGTTCGACGAATGCCAGGACATCGTCAAGGCGGTGTCCAACGATCACGCCTTCAAGGCGAAACACCGCATCGGCGCGGTGAATTCGATCAACTGGGCGCGGGTCGCGGCACAGGTGATCTACTATTTCAAAGCCTACTTCGCCGTGACCACGGAAGCCGGCCAGTCAGTGGACTTCGCCGTGCCCTCCGGCAACTTCGGCAACGTCTGCGCCGGCCACATCGCCCGCATGATGGGTTTGCCGATCCGCCGCCTGATCGTCGCCACCAATGAAAACGACGTGCTCGACGAATTCTTCCGCACCGGCGTCTACCGCCCGCGCAAA
Source organism: Pseudomonadota bacterium (assembly GCA_030653935.1). Lineage (GTDB taxonomy): Bacteria > Pseudomonadota > Gammaproteobacteria > Burkholderiales > Thiobacillaceae > PFJX01. The sequence goes on along the minus strand of JAURYL010000074.1, from coordinate 9,340 downwards.
TCCGCCGAGACCCTGCACACCTCCAGCCCGTCGATGGACATTTCCAAGGCCTCCAACTTCGAGCGCTTCGTCTTCGATCTGGTCGGCCGCGACGGCGCCCGGGTGGCGGATTTGTGGCGCGCGGTGGATGCCGGCGACAGTTTCGACCTGAAGCCTTCCGGCCTGTTCGATGACGTGTCCACCTTCGGTTTCGTCTCCGGCACCAGCAGCCACGCCGACCGCCTGGCGACCATTCGCATGGCCTGGGAGAAGTACGCCACGGTGATCGACACCCATACCGCCGACGGCCTGAAAGTGGGCCTGGAGCACCGCGAAGTGGGCGTGCCGCTGGTGTGCCTGGAAACCGCGCTGCCGGCCAAGTTCGAGGACACCATCGTCGAGGCCCTGGGGCGCAAGCCGGAACGCCCGGCGGGCCTGGATGACATCGAAAGCCTGCCGCAACGGGTCGAGGTCATGGCCGCCGACGCGGCGGCGGTGATGGCGTTTGTCGCCTCGCATGCGGATGATTGACCTGTAGCGCCGGCGTCCCCGCCGGCTTTCAAGGACGCCGGCAAGGATGCCGGCGCTACAAATGAACCGACTCCGCCTTTTCCTCCTCTTCCTGATCGTCCTGCTGCCGTTCGCGACGCAGGCGTACTGGTTTGGTGACAACTCGCGCGCGGCTGCGGAAATCACGGTCGCGCAACTGCCGGCCGAGGGCCGCGCCACCCTGGCGCTGATCAAGCGCGGCGGCCCCTTCCCATACGCCAAGGACGGGACCACCTTCGGCAACCGTGAAGATCTATTGCCCCAGCAACCGCGCGGCCATTACAAGGAATACACCGTCCCCACGCCGGGCCTGAACCATCGCGGCGCCCGCCGCATCGTCGCCGGCGGCGGTAACTACTGGTACACGGCGGACCATTACCGCTCCTTCCGGAGGATCAAGGAATGAATGGTGTCATCCATGCCCATGGACTTGCCATCCCGGACATGCCGGTCCTGGACGCGCGGGAATACCCGGACAAGGAAGCATTGCTGGAAGCCATCGGCAACGCCCTGGGTTTCCCTGGGTATTACGGGGCCAACTGGGACGCTCTGGAAGAGTGCCTGACCGACCTGTCCTGGCATGAAGGACCGCTGCATCTGGCCCTGCGCCACGCCGAGTCCCTGGCGGAAGACCTGCGTGACACCCTGCTGGATATCTTCCAGGAGGCCGCCCGGCACTGGGCGGCGTCAAACAAGGAAATCGCGCTTTATCTGCTGTGAGGGGATTGTTGGGTTGCCTGGCTACCCAACAATCCCAACTCAATGCACCTGGTCGCCGCGATGGCGACGCCAGATCACGGTCATCGCCAGGCTGATGAACAGACCGAAGCTGACGATGATCCAGTGGATGTGCACGCCATGGCCGACCATGAAGGCATAGGCGCCGAGCAGAATGAGAATGCCGATGTTCTCGTTGAAATTCTGGATGGCGATGGAGTGGCCGGCGCCCATCAGCAGATGGCCGCGATGCTGTAGCAGGGCGTTCAGCGGCACCACGAAGTAGCCGGCCAGAGCGCCGATGAACAGCAACAGCCCCGCCGCGACCCGCCAGTCGTTGACGAAGATCATGCTGATGACGGTGAGGCCCAGCACGATCCCGGCCGGCAGCACTTTCACTGAGTTCTCCAGTTGCACCCATTTACCGGCGATGGCCGAACCGATGGCGATGCCGACCGCCACCACGGCGGTCAGTTGCGTGGCCTCGGTGAGGCCGAACTTCATATTGAATGCCGCCCAGGACAACACCACCAGGCGCAGGGTCGCGCCCACGCCCCAGAACAGGGTGGTGACCGCAAGCGAAACCTGGCCCAGGGGGTCCTTCCACAAGAGCTTGAACAAGTGCCAGAAGTTGTAAACCAGGAACACGGGGTTTTTCCGTGGCGGGCGATGGTCGATGGCCACCACCGGGATGTGCAGATTGAACCAGGCGGCGACAAGGTAGAGGACGACGATGATGGAGATGGCGAATTGCGGCACGCCCAGCCAGGCATCCAGCCCCCAGTCGCGCAGCGCAGCCCCGGCCAGCACCGGGCTGATCATGAGACCGCCGAGCACCGCGCCGAGGACGATGGCGGCCACGGTGGCCCCCTCCATCCAGCCGTTAGCCTCGACCAGCTGGCTGGGCGGCAGGTACTCGGTGAGGATGCCGTACTTGGCCGGCGAATAGGCCGCCGCGCCCAGGCCGACGATGGCGTAGGCGTACAACGGCGGCATGCCAGCCAGCATCGCCAGGCAACCGGTCAGCTTGATGAAGTTGGAGATGAGCATGACCCGCCCCTTGGGCATGGAGTCGGCGAAGGAACCGACGAAGGGGGCAAGCAGGATGTAGGAAATGATGAAGAACTGCTGCAGGAGCGGCACATGCCAATCTGGCGCGGAGATCTCCATGAGCAAGGCGATGGCGGCGAACAGGAGGGCATTGTCGGCGAGCGCGGAAAAGAATTGCGCCGCGAGAATGATGTAAAAGCCGCGATTCATCAGGCCGGAATGGTGGAGTGGTATCGGTGTGCCATCGGAAGCGGGACTTATATCATGGCACTTGGGTGCCCGCTATCTGGAAACCACGCCTGCACGCCGTAGCCGGCCTGTCGCGGCGAGTTTTCTTGACCTTCATCGCTTTTACTTCTGGGCTGGATAAGAAAATTATGATTGAATCACATAACTAAAATTTATCCGCATATAAGAATGGCCGACAGACGCCTGCAAGTGTTCCACACCGTTGCCAAACAACTCTCCTTCACCAAGGCGGCGGAGTTGCTGTTCATGACTCAGCCTGCGGTCACCTTCCAGGTCAAACAACTGGAAGAACACTTCAATACCCGCCTGTTCGAGCGTTCACACGGCAAGATTTCCCTGACGCCGGCGGGTGAACTGGCGCTGGACTTCGCCGAACGCATCCTCAACCTCACCGGCGAAATGGAAGCGCGCATTTCCGAGCTCACCGGTCAGGTCAGCGGCCCGTTGATGATCGGCGCCTCCACCACCATCGCTGAATACATGCTTCCCCGCCTGCTCGGCGAATTCAAGCAGCGCCACCCGGATATCCAGGCGCGCCTCACCGTCGCCAACTCCGAAACCATCGAAAACAAAGTGGCCGACCACACCCTGGATATCGGCCTGATCGAATCACCCTCGCACCACCCCAACCTGGTTACCGAAATCTGCTGCGAGGACGAACTGGTACTGATCTGCGCGCCGTTCTCCGACCTCGCAAATATCGCCTCCGCAAGCCCGCAGCAGATCGTCGCTCACCCCTATATCAGCCGCGAATCTGGTTCCGGAACGCGCGAATGTATCGACGAATTCCTGCGCATGAACAGCGTCAACCTGGATGAGGTCAACGTGGTCATGGAACTGGGCAGCCGCGAAGCGATCAAGGGTGCCGTGGCCGCCGGTCTGGGCGTGGCCGTGGTGTCCTGCACCACCGTGATCAAGGAAGTGAAACTGGGCGAACTGATCGCCATCCCGCTCGACCCGCCCCTGCGTCGACAACTCTCCCTGGTCTACCCGCAGGAGAAATTCCGCAGCAAGTTGCTCCAGTCTTTCCTCGATTTCCTTGAAAAGAGCCCCCTGATCAGGGAATACGCCGTACCCCGAAAACTGCAATGACCGTCGACGAGCGTCGCCTGCTGAGACTTTTTCGCGCGCTCTCATCGAGCCGTCAGGAAGGCTTGCTCGATTACGCCGAGTTCCTGCTCGCCCGCGTCCAGCCTGAACTACCGGAAATACCCAGCGAACCCCTAGCGATTCCCCGCCCTGCCCAGGAAAGCGTGGTCAAGGCGATCAAGCGGCTAAGGACAAGCTACCCGATGCTGGATCGAGCCAAGATATTGCACGAGACTTCCGGGTTGATGATGCAGCATCTGGCTCATGGGAAACCCGCCCCCGAGGTCATCGACGAACTGGAAGCGCTGTTCCTCCGCCATTTCGAGGCAATGCAATCCGCCGGGTAGCACAAAGCGCCCATGTGAAAGACAATCGGGCCCACTGACCCACAAAGCAATTCCACGAGGTATTCATGGCCAACGCCGACCAGGCTGAACTGGATAAATTCAGCCAACTTGCCCACCGCTGGTGGGACCCCAATTCCGAATTCAAACCGCTGCACGACATCAACCCGCTACGCCTGGAATGGATCGACCGCCAGGCCGGCATTCAGGGCAAGCAGGTGCTGGACATCGGTTGCGGCGGCGGCATCCTGGCCGAAAGCATGGCCGCGAGCGGCGCCCTGGTCACCGGCATCGACCTCTCCGAGAAGGCGCTCAAGGTCGCCAAGCTGCACCAACTGGAAAGTGGCGTACAGCTCGACTACCGCCTGATCGCCGCCGAAGACCTGGCCGTCGAACAGCCGGAAACGTTCGACGTGGTCACCTGCATGGAAATGCTTGAGCACGTCCCGGACCCCGCATCCATCCTGGCCGCCTGTGCCGCGATGGTGAAGCCCGGCGGCTGGGTATTCCTGTCCACCTTGAACAGAAACACCAAAAGCTACCTGTTCGCCATCCTCGGCGCCGAATACGTGCTCAACCTGCTGCCGCGCGGCACCCACGAATGGGCCAAATTCATCCGTCCGCACGAACTCGCCAGCCACGCCCGCCAGGCCGGCCTGGAGACCGTGCAGATCATGGGCATGACCTACAACCCGATTACCAAGATCTACCGCCTGGAACAGAACACCGACGTCAACTACCTGATGGCCTGCCGCAAGCCCTGACCCGGTCCCCTCCAGGAGAGGGCCGGAGGGATTTAAGTTTTCCACCTCGACACGGCCGCCGACATGTACCGCACCATCCTGTTCGACCTCGACGGCACCCTCGTCGACACCGCGCCCGACCTCGCCCACGCCCTCAATGTCATGAGAAGCCGGCGAGGCCTGCCGGCCCTGGCCGACCACCTCACGCGCCCACAAGCCTCCCACGGCACGCAAGGGCTGCTCCGCATCGGCTTCGGCGTCAGCCACGAACAGCCAGAATTCGCCGCATTGCGTGACGAATTTCTCGATATCTACGCCGCCAACCTGACCGCCCATTCCCCGATGTTCCCCGGCGTGGACGCAATGCTCGCCCACCTGGAAGCACGGGGCCTGCAATGGGGCGTGGTGACCAACAAGCCGGCCCGCTACACCGAACCCCTGCTCGACCACCTCGGCCTGCTCACGCGCGCCACCTGCGTCGTCTCCGGCGACACCTGCGACCAACCGAAGCCACACCCCGCCCCCATGTTGCACGCCTGCAACTTGACCGCCAGCACCCCCGCCGAATGCCTCTATGTCGGCGACGCGGAACGCGATGTCCAGGCCGCCGCCGCAATCGGCATCCCCACCCTGGTTGCCCTCTATGGCTACCTGGGCGAAAACGACCACCCGAAAGAATGGGGCGCGCATGGATTTATCGAAGCCCCACTGGCCTTGCTTGACTGGTTGCAACCCCGGGCGTAGATTTCATTGCCCACCGACTTGAACTTTTGCCGGTGGGACGCACCTAAGCAGTACCTTCTGGGGGCGACCTGGCTTCGACGTGGGTCGCGAAGCAGACAAGGGCATACCGAGGACCAGTTCCCTCGTAAATCCAGCTGGAATTTTATATTCGCTAACGACGAAACCTACGCTCTGGCCGCTTGACGGTCAGACTCCACACCGGCTGGTCCATGGACCGGGCAGGGCAACCTGCAGTGGAGTCATTCACATGGACTCGCTTTGACCCGGGCCGCTTGAGTCAAAGTTAAATTAAGGTGGCTCGCCTGAACCAAGCCTGTCTGGCCGGCGTGGCTCGGGTTAAAACCAAATGACCGGACTAAGTATGTAGAACTTGCTGTAGAGGATTTGCGGACGCGGGTTCGATTCCCGCCGCCTCCACCAATCAACCATCCAACGACATCCAGCAACATCCTTAAACCGGCCTAAGTGCCGGTTTTTTTATGCCTTTTTCATCCGTTACGGGGTAACATTGTCCAACAGCATCCAGCTTTGAAGCGGGGTAACAATGCGGGTAACAGATGAAGAGGACAAAGCAGTGTCCCCTAAATTAGCCCTAACGCCTGATACAGCAAGGCTTGCCGTGCCAATGCTGCGTATCTACAGGCTTCCCGATGGTGGCGGCCTGTATCTCGAAGTTCATCCCAACGGCGGGAAGTTCTGGCGCTTCAGATACCGTTACGACGGAAAGCAAAATTCCGTTTCGTGTGGAGTCTTTCCTGCTGTCCCAATTGAAGAGGCAAGGACACTGCGCGATGCTTTTAGCGCCATGCTGGCGAACGGCATCAACCCAGCGCACACATCAAAGCCGAACGGGCAATGCAAGCTGTTCCCGTCGCACCAGCCCGTTTCACCCTGGATAGCGATGGCGCGCTTTCCTTCCGCCAGGCCGGCCGTCGGCTTTCCCTGACCCCTGCCGAAACTCTCGAACTTCGCGCCTTTCTGGACGCAACGCGCGCCGTCATTCCGAAGGAAACACCATGCCCCTGACCGATACCGCCATCCGCAACGCCAAGCCCGGCGAGAAGCCCGCCAAGATATTCGATGAGCGTGGCCTGTTCCTGCTTGTTACCCCAACCGGGGGTAAGTGGTGGCGACTGCGCTACAAGTTCGACGGCAAGGAAAAGCTGCTCTCTCTCGGCACCTACCCAGACACCGGCTTGAAGGATGCGCGCACCAGGCGAGACGACGCACGCAAGCTGCTGGCCGATGGGGTTGACCCTGGCGAGAACCGCAAGGCGGTGAAGGCGGCGAGACAGGAACGGGCGGCGAACAGCTTTGAAGTGGTGGCGCGGGAGTGGTACGCCAAGCAAGCCCCCAATTGGGCGGAACACCACGGCGACCGCATCATCCGGCGCTTCGAGCGCGACATTTTCCCCTGGATAGGCGGGCGGCCGATTGCCGACGTGACCGCGCCCGAACTGCTGGCGGCAGTGCAACGGATTGAAAGCCGGGGCGCACTGGAAACCGCGCACCGGGCGCTTGGCAACTGCGGGCAGGTATTCCGCTATGCGGTGGCGACCGGGCGGGCGCTGCGCGATCCCTCCGGCGACCTGCGCGGCGCACTGCCCCCGGTGAAGGGCGAACACTTCGCCGCCGTGACCGAACCTGAACAGGCGGCGCAACTGCTTCGCACCCTGGACGGCTACCAGGGCACTCTGACCGTTGCTTGCGCCCTACGCCTTGCCCCGCTGGTATTCGTGCGCCCTGGCGAACTGCGCGCGGCGGAATGGGCGGACATTGATCTTGACGCGGCGGAATGGCGCTACACCGTGACCAAGACCAACACGGCGCACATTGTCCCGCTGGCATCGCAAGCGGTGGCGATCCTGCGCGAGCTTCACGCCCTGACCGGCACCGGGCGCTTCGTCTTTCCAGGCGCAAGAAGCAACGGCCGGCCGATGAGCGATAACGCCATCCTGGCGGCAATGCGGCGCATGGGTATCGGCAAGGATGAAATGAGCGGGCACGGCTTCCGGGCGATGGCGCGCACCATCCTTGATGAAGTACTGGGCTTCCGGCCTGACTTCATCGAACACCAGTTGGCCCATGCCGTGAAAGACCCGAACGGCCGCGCGTACAACCGCACTGCGCACCTGCCAGAGCGCAAGAAAATGATGCAGGCCTGGGCGGACTACCTGGACAAGCTGAAAGCCGGCGCGGACGTGTTGCAGTTCCAGAGGGCAGCATGATCAAACCGGCAAGACATACAAATATTTATATAATCGCAGCATGAAGCCGCTTCAATTCATCGGCCCCTCCCTGGACGATCTGAGAAAGTTTCCCCTGGATGCCCGGCGCGAAGCGGGTTACCAACTGACCAAAGTTCAACATGGCATGGAGCCTTCCGACTGGAAGCCGATGCAGTCAGTCGGCGAGGGTGTGAAAGAGATACGGATTCGGGACGAGTCCGGCGCTTTTCGCGTGATCTACTTGGCGAAGCTGGCCGAAGCCATTTACGTGCTGCACTGCTTCCAGAAGAAAACGGAACAGACCAGCCAGAAGGACATTGAACTGGCGCGCAAGCGCCTCAAGGATTTGATGAGGGAACGGACATGAAGGCCAAGGAATTCACCGACGTATGGGATGCCATCGAAGACACCCCGCAACAGGCCGCCAGCCTGCGCGCCCGCGCCGCCTTGATGATGGAACTGGAAGCGCTGATCAAGGAGCGCGGCATGACCCAGGGCGAGGCCGCCAAGTTGTTTGGCGTCACCCAGCCCCGTATCTCCGACATGATGCGCGGCAAGATCAATCTCTTCTCGCTCGACACCCTCCTGGATATGGCAACGACCGCTGGCCTGGCGCCGGTCATCAAGCTTACCAAGCCCAGGAAACGGCAGAAACGAGAGCATGAGGCGTTAGCGGCTTGATGTTCATAGAGGCTCATCTACTGAGCCTACAGGCGAGGATACTCAAAGCTGACATGACCCAGCAGCCAATCCGTTACCCACAAACCATGCAACGCCATGAATGACCTATTGCCTTGGCTGATCGTTGCCGGCCTGATCTGGCTGGCCTGGAAGATTTATGGCGGCGGCAAGAAAGCATCGACCAGCGTCGTGGTTCAACCTGTTGTCAGTTCCCGGCCCCAGACCCAGCCAAAGCCCCAGCCTATCGTCAATTCCCCGCCCAAGGAAGGCCCGCAAACCCGCCACCTTCGCAACGCACTCTCTTTTGCCAAAACCCAGCATCGAGAACTGGAGAACAAACAACGTGAACACGCCGCCTGGGAACGGAACTATGGGCTGGCTCAAGTTCATGAGCTGGATAAGCTGGGCGGCGTGGAGTTCGAGGAATACCTCGCCGGCCTGTTTCGCAAACAGGGATACAAGGCCGAAATGACGCCCAGCACCAGCGATTACGGCGCCGATCTTGTGTTGGTGAAGGATGGCAAACGTATCGCCGTACAAGCCAAGCGCTATGCGGGCACTGTCGGCATCGCCGCCGTGCAGGAAGCGCTATCTGGCATGGCCTACTACAAGTGCTACGCCGCATGGGTCGTCACCACCGGCACGTACACCCCCAATGCCGTCGAACTGGCGGGGAAATCCGGTGTGCGGCTGATAGGTCGCGCGGAGCTGGGCATGATGATCGCGCGCAGGGCGGAATCGAGCGGAGGGGCGTCGTGACTGAACATTTACCTATTGTCGCCGCAGCGCGTCAGGTCGTCGCAAAGGCAGAGCCGTCGAACAGCCTGATAAGTAATAACGCGTAACCGATTTGGCATGGAATTCGCTTTCTACAGACGAACTGAACCCTGTTGGAAGCGCGATGATCGATTTGAACCTGGATGAGGAATCTCGCTTGATCTTGGAAGGACTGGCCTCCCACCACCGG
>JAURYL010000064.1 GCA_030653935.1 Pseudomonadota bacterium | reverse complement strand
AAGGTCGAGCCGCCACTGAACGCCCGCTAAATCCCCCCCAGCCCCCCTTTTCCAAAGGGGGGAGTCAGCGCGCCGCACGCCTGTACCGGGCTACGGTACAGTGCCATTGCCAATGCGCGGGGGATCAGGAAGTCTGAACCTGGGCGTGAACGAGGGTGACGTGATGGGGGCGGTGGATGAAGCGCTCGACTGGGCCAGGCGCTCGTAATGCGGGTGGTTCTGGACACCAATTCTGTTCAGCGCCCTGATCTCGCCACACGGGTCGCCTGAGGCGATCTATCGCGCCTGGCGGCTGGCGCGTTTCCAGTTGGTTACCTCGATCCGGCAACTCGAGGAAATCCGCCGCGCCAGCCGCTACCCCAAGTTTCAAGCCATTCTGCAACCCGCCAGGGTGGGTGTGATGGTCAACAACATGCAGCGCGCCATCGTGCTGGAGACCCTGCCCGGCACCTTCGAGACCGCCGACCCGGACGATGCGTTTCTGCTGGCCATGGCCGCCGTGGGCCAGGCGGATTATCTGGTCACCGGCGACCGCCGCGCCGGCCTGCTGCAACGCGGGCATCTGGAACGCACACGGATCGTCACTGCCGCCATGTTTTGCGGAGAAGCGTTGTAACGGCGAACCGCGCATAACCCGCACGGAATGGGGTGAGCGAGCGTGCAAGCTATCCCGTGACACCTGCCGGGACGATGGCTTTCGCTGTCGCTCTACCCATCCACGCCCGTGTAGTGCCGGCGCCTCGTTGGCTAGGCGCCGGCACTACAGGGTCAATGCCGACCCGGCACCACGCCCTGTTGCGGCCTGTCGGCCAGGCTGACTTCCCTTGGTTGATCTCGATGAACGGTAACGGGATCAGCTTGGCGCGAGTAGTTTTTTCAGTTCCGGGATGCAGGAGCCGCAGTTGCTGCCCGCTTTCAACTTGATGCCCAGCGCTTCCACCGAATTCGCGCCCAGGGCGATGGCTTGTTTCAGGGCGTTCTCGCCGACGCCGAAGCAGGCGCAGACGATGCGGCCGGCGTCCGGCACGTCACGGCTGGGGCGGCCCATGAGCAGGGCGGCGCGTTCGGCGTCGTTGAGGCTGTTCTTCTCGAACAGCCCTTCCAGCCAATGGCGCGGCGGCAGGGCGGCGAAATCGCGGTCGAAGAAGGCCACCACTTCGATTCGGCCGTGGCGCAGCAGCGCCATGCGGTAGCGGTTGGCGGCGCAGTCGCGCAGTTCGATCCAGTCTCCGTCCGAACTGAAGCGTTCCCGCAGTTGCCGGGGCCACAGACAGTCGCGCTCGGCGCCCGCCAGTTCATGGCGCCAGCAGGCCTTGCTGCGTATCCGGGTCCAGTATTCGGCGGCTTGGCAGGCGAGGTGTTCGCGCGCCAGAACAAAGCCGTACCAGGTGGCCGCGTAAGGCTCCACCGCCGCCGGCGCGTGCTTGAACTCCGGCTGCCCGGAGATTTCATCCGTGACCGCGTAGACCAGCGCATCGACACGCGCCTTGGCGGAGTTTTGGCCGTTCCAGTGGATCGGCGCGAACACCGAGCCGATGCGCTGTTCCGCGCTTGCCACTACCCGCGCCAGCATTTCGCCACGGCCGTTGCGAACGCGCGCGAGGCCGCCGGGGCTGACCGCTGCGCGCTCGATGTCGGCGGGGTGCATCTCGATATAGGGTTCGGCGATGTGCGAGAGCAGCCGCGCGGTCTTGCCGCTGCGGCTCATGGTGTGCCACTGGTCGCGCACGCGGCCGGTATTGAAGATGAACGGCTGGGTGGCGTTGACCGGCGTGGCCGGCCCGCGTGGCGGCCGCGCGATCAGACGGGCTTTGTGGTTGCCGGTGTAGTAACGGCCCTGGCCGAACAGGCGCGGCGTGCCTTTGCCGCTGGCGGTCACCGGCCATTGCACGGGTTGCAGGGTGTCGTACATCTCCTGCGTGTACCTAACTGGCTCCCCCCTTTCCCAAAGGGGGGCCGGGGGGGATTTATCCAAGGCTTGCGCCCGTGTAACCGTCGCTAAATCCCCCTCACTCCCCCTTTGAAAAAGGGGGAAGACACCCGTGCCAGCGGTGACGCCTAACCCACCCGGCGCGTTTGCCAAGGGGGGAGCCAGCAGGGCGGAGATGTCGAAGTCGCGCGAGCCGCCGTTCTCGAAACCCGACAAGGCGGCATGCTCGGCGAAGATCGCCGCCGGGCCGTCGAACGCGAACGCTTCCGCGTAACCCATGCGCCGCGCCACTTCATTGACGATCCACCAATCAGGTTGCGCTTCGCCGGGCAAAGGCAGAAACGCGCGCTGGCGCGAGATGCGGCGTTCCGAATTGGTCACCGTGCCGTCCTTCTCGCCCCAGGCGGCGGCGGGCAACAGCACATGCGCGAGTTGCGCGGTATCGGTATGGCGGGTGTTGTCGGAAACCACGACGAATTCGCACTGTTTCAGTGCGGCCACGGCGCGGTCCGCTTCCGGCAGGCTCACCGCCGGGTTGGTGGCCATGATCCAGATTGCCTTGACGCGGCCGTCGCGCACGGCTTCGAACAGATCCACCGCCTTGAGGCCGGGGCGATGGGTGATGTTGGGCGCGTTCCAGAAGCGGCCGACGCGCTCGATGCACTCCGGCACGATGTCCATGTGCGCCGCCAGTTGATTGGCCAGGCCGCCCACCTCGCGCCCGCCCATGGCGTTGGGCTGGCCGGTGATGGAAAACGGCGAGGCGCCGGGTAGGCCGACCCGGCCGGTCGCCAGGTGCACGTTGAGGATGCTGTTGACCTTGTCGACGCCCGAGGAGGACTGGTTGATGCCCTGGGAAAACACCGTGACGCTCTTGGTCGTCTGGGTGAACAGGCGGTAGAACTCGGCCACATCGACTTCCGCCAGCTCGCAACGCGCCGCCACTTTCGCGATGCTCAGGCCACCGACTTCCTCCAGCGCGGCGCCGAAACCTTCGACATGCTGCTCCAGATAGCTCCAGTCGATGCCGTTTTCCCGTCTCAGGTGGTTGAGCAGGCCGTTGAACAGCCAGGCGTCGCTGCCCGGCTTGATCGCTAGGTGGAGGTCGGCACCGGGTTGCAAAATTTCGGCGGTCGCGGTGCGGCGCGGGTCGATCAGCACGATCTTCATGCCCGGCCGCGTCTGCTTCGCGGCGGCGATGCGCTGGTAGGCCACGGGATGCGCCCAGGCGGTGTTGGAGCCGACCAAAGTCACCAGATCGGCGATTTCCAGGTCTTCGTAGCAACCCGGCACGGTGTCGCTGCCGAAGGCGCGCTTGTGACCGACCACGGCGGAGGACATGCACAGGCGCGAATTGGTGTCGATGTTGCCGGAGCCGATGAAGCCCTTCATCAGCTTGTTGGCGACGTAATAGTCCTCGGTGAGCAACTGGCCGGAGACGTAGAACGCCACCGCGTCGGGGCCGTGTTCGGCGATCACTTGCTGGAAACGTTGCGCGACCGTGTCGAGTGCATCGTCCCAGGTCACCTGCCGGCCGCCGATTTCCGGATGCAGCAGGCGATCCTCCAGGCTCAGGGTCTCCGCCAGCGCCGCGCCCTTGGAACAGAGGCGACCGAAGTTGGCGGGATGCTCGGGGTCACCGCGCACGGTGAAACGAGTCCCCCCCTTTAGCAAAGGGGGGTTAGGGGGGATTTGCGAGGCTGGCGGCGGTGCATCCGTTGCTAAATCCCCCCCCGCCCCCCTTTGGGAAAGGGGGGAGTCCACGGATGTACGAGTCCCCCCCTTTAGCAAAGGGGGGTTAGGGGGGATTTCTCCAGGGCTGGCATCAGCGCGAACGTCACTAAATCCCCCCCCAGCCCCCCTTTGATAAAGGGGGGAGTCGGCGCGGCTGGAAAGGGGGGAGTCGGCGCGGCTGACCAGTACGCCGCAGCCGACGCCGCAGTAGGGGCAGGTGGTTCGGGTGGTGGAATCTGTCATGACGAGGGAAACAGCAACTCCCATGCCATGTCGTCAGCTCTTGTGCGATACCGCCCGGAGGGGCTTGCAACGACCTTTCGGGAGTGGCCAAAACCTGTCTAATCAATGGAGTGCGTGCAAAGACCGGGCAGTCTTCGGGTTGGCTCATCGTCTGGTCATGCCCGTCGGGTCAAGGATGCTCGGAGGCGGGCACCAGGCTGGTGCGGCAGCGCACCATGACATTGCGCGCTTTGCATCCGGGTGGCCGTCGGGTTACGACGCCCCAAATGAATCGTGGCGGCGGTGACCATTGCTGGTCACCGCCGCCACGATGGGTGTTGCGGTCAGGCGTGCTTAGATTTTCAGGTTGAGTGTGTCAGCCCAGATGTTCTTGCCCCAGGAATCCATGAACTTCATCTCCGCCTCGCTTTCCACCTTGGAGATGCCTTTGTCGGGCAGCGGCTGGGAGACCATCATGTGATCCTTGTCGGCGCGGAACACCATGGCGACGTGCATGGCCGTGGTGCCCGAGGTGGCTGAGAAGCAGGTGTTGGTGATGACCGGAGCGATCACCAGCGGCCTGCCGTTCAGCAACTCCACCAGGGCGGCGGCGCACATCTTGCCGGTGTTGTTGGCCACCGCGCCCGCCTTGGGCATGTTCGACTCGGCGGAGTCGCCCAGGATGTGCACGTTCGGCACCGTCTTCGATTCGTAGCTGCGGAAATCCACCGGGCACCAGGCCTGCTTGCCTTCGGACGGGCGGGCGCCGGCCAGTTCGGTCAATTTGGCCGCTCGCATCGGCGGGATCACGTTGATGACATCGCCCTTGATATCGTCGAATTCCAGGGAGATGGTCTTGGTCGCCGCGTTGACCTTCAGCGCCTTGCTGCTCGGGCGGTAGTCGATCAAGCTGTCCGGCGTGCCGAAGCCGTAGTGCTTTTTCCAGGCGGCCATGAACAGGCCTTTCTTGGAAACGATGTCGGAACTGGCATCGAGCACGATGACCTTGGAGCGTGGTTTGTGCTGCTTGAAGTAGTCCGCCACCAGGCAGGCCCGTTCGTAAGGTCCGGGCGGGCAGCGATAAGGTGTCGGCGGCGTGGCGAGGACGAAGACGCCGCCATCAGGCATGGCTTCGAGCTGGCGGCGCAGGGTGACGGTCTGCGGCCCGGCCTTCCAGCCGTGCATGACGGTCTTGCGCGCTTCGGTGTCATAGCCTTCGATCTTGTCGTATTGCAGCTCGACGCCCCCGGAAAGCACCAGGCGGTCATAGCTGAAATTACGCCCGGAGGCGGTGCGCAGCGTGCGCGCGGTGGCGTCGATGCCGACCACGGTGTCGTGGACGAAGTTGTCCACCAGCTTCTTCAGGCCGTCATAAGAGAAAGTCAGGTCGTCGATGGTGCGGGCGCCGCCGATCACCAGATTGGACAGCGGGCAGGAGACGAACTTCTCGTTGGCCTCGATCAGGGTCACCTCGATATTGGGGTCCCATAGCTTCAGGTACTTGGCGCAGGTAGCGCCGCCGAAACCGGCACCGACCACCACCACCTTGGGGCGCGCGCCGCCGACAGCGGGGCCGGTTCCGGCACAACCCGCCAGCGTGCTCAGGCCGACGGCGCTCGCGGCACCGGCGGAAAATTTAAGAAAATCACGTCGATTCAATGTCATGGCTAGTCTCCTTGGGGCGCCGATTATTTGTTTTTGGCGAACCAATCGCCCATGGCATCGATCTCGGCATCGCTATAGCCGGCGGCGATCTGGTACATCACCAGAGACGCCTGCGTGCCGGCTTTCATCGCCTTCATGCTGCCGACGAAGCGAGCCTTGTGCATCCCCGCCAAACTGGGGATGGCGCTGCTGCTCCTGCCATCCGGGCCGTGGCAATAGGCACAGTTGGCCGCCATGAAACGAACCGTCTTGTCGACCCCGTCCGTCGAGGCGATGGCCCCTTGGGCGACTGCAAGTAATCCACACAACAGAAATGCTTTATTCATGAACTCCTCCAGAAAATGACACATCTTGGTCAGCCAAGAGATGAGGATTTGCTTGTCCTCATGTGGGGATACTGCGGTATCGACCCGAGTCGATCAACAAGGGATGGCTAATATGCCCGGCCCCAGGTCAACTATTTTTTGCGTCCATGATCTGAAGTGCTTCCGCTCGCCGGGGCATTGGCTGTGCCCGGTTGAAGCATCGTGGGAAGGGTGAGTTCACAGGGCCGGAGTCGGCCCGGTGGAATGGATTGTTTCAGCCGGTGTGCTCCGGCGTCAGCGATAGGCTGACCTGGCCATCCACCACCCGCACCGGATAGCGGGCGGCGCAACCGACATCGGGCGCGACGGCGAGGCCGGTGTCAAGGTTGATCTTCCAGTCGTGCAGCGGGCAGGCCACCTTTTTGCCGTGGACGATGCCCTGCGACAGCGGGCCGCCCTTGTGTGGGCATTTGTCGCGCAGGGCAAAGACCTCGTCATCGACGGTGCGGAACACCGCGATCTCGCCGGCCGTGGTCTTGACCACGCGGGCGCCCTGGCGGGGGATGTCTTCGAGGTGGCCGATTTCGAGCCAGTTTTCGTTCATGTTCGTTTCCTTTGTCGTAGGTCGGGTTAGCGGCTTTATCGCGTAACCCGACGCGGTGGAATGTCGGGTTACAGCGCAAAACCCCGCGCCTGACCCGACCTACGTGACTGGATTCCCGCCTACGCGGGAATGACGGTGAGGTGGGTGAACTCATGCTTCTGCCCACCCTCGGCGCGCACCTTCCAGGGGTCCACCTGCGCGGGCTGCTGGGAAATCAGGAAGCGTTCGGCCAGCAACTTGCGATTGGCTTCGCTTTCCACCAACTTGGCCTTGATGTGCGCCAGGCCGACCCGTTCCACCCAGGGCGCGGTGCGTTCCAGATAGTGGGCTTCCTCGCGGTAGAGCTGGGCGAAAGCGCCGGCGAACTCCAGCACCTGCTCCTCGCTTTCCACCTTGGAGAGCAGATCGGTGACGCGCACCTTGATGCCGCCGTTGCCGCCGATATGCAGTTCGTAGCCGGAATCGACACAGACCACGCCGAAGTCCTTGATGGTGGCCTCGGCGCAATTCCTTGGACAACCCGATACCGCCAGCTTGTATTTGTGCGGCATCCAGGAACCCCAGGTCAGTTGTTCCAGCTTGACGCCCAGCCCGGTGGAATCCTGGGTGCCGAAGCGGCACCACTTGCTGCCGACACAGGTCTTCACCGTGCGCATGGCCTTGCCGTAGGCGTGGCCGGAGACAAAGCCGGCATCCGACAGGTCTTGCCACATCGCCGGCAGGTCTTCCTTCTTCACCCCGAACAGGTCGATACGCTGGCCGCCGGTGACTTTCATCTCGGGCACGTTGAACTTCTCCGCTACATCGGCGATGGCGCGCAGTTCCTTCGGGTTGGTGAGGCCGCCCCACATGCGCGGCACCACCGAGAAACTGCCGTCCTTCTGGATGTTGCCGTGGGCGCGTTCGTTGATGTAACGCGACTGGGCATCGTCCTGGTACTCCGTTGGCCAGGCGCAGAGCAGGTAGTAGTTGAGCGCAGGGCGGCACTTGGCGCAGCCGTCCGGCGTCTTCCAGTCCATGAAACGCAGGGTTTCCGGCAGGGATTTCAGCTTGTTGTCGACGATGGCGGAGCGGATTTCGTCATGGCTGTATTCGGTGCAGCCACACAGGGGTTTCTTCGACGGCGCGACCGAGTAATCACCGCCCACGGTGGCGGCCAGGATGGTTTCCACCAGGCCGGTACAGGAGCCGCAGGAGCCGGAAGCCTTGGTGTGGGCGCGCACCTCATCCAGGGTGAACAACTTGTTCTCGTGGATGGCCTTGACGATATCGCCCTTGCAGACACCGTTGCAGCCGCAGATTTCGGTGCTGTCCGGCATCGCCATGATGCGGCCCTTTTCGTCGCCGTGGCCGGAGTCGCCGAGGTGGTTGCGGCCGAACAGCAGCTTGTCGCGGAAGTCGGAAACATCGGTGTGGTCCCGCATCAACTCGAAGTACCAGGTGCCGTCCAGGGTGTCGCCGTAGAGCACGGCGCCGGCCAACTGGTTGTCCTTCAGGATCAGTTTCTTGTAGGAACCGCGGCCGACGTCCTGGAACACGATTTCTTCAAGCCCCTTGCCACCCATGAAGTTGCCGGCGGAGAACAGGTCGATGCCGGTGACCTTCAGCTTGGTCGAGGTCATCGAGCCGCCGTATTGCGCGACGCCGTGTTCCGCCAGATGGTTGGCGCACACCTTGGCTTGTTCGAACAGCGGCGCAACCAGTCCATAGGCGATGCCGCGATGGCTGACGCACTCGCCCACGGCGTAGATGCGCGGGTCGTAGGTCTGCATGGTGTCGTTGACCACCAGGCCACGATTGCAATAAAGGCCGGCGGATTCCGCCAGCGCGGTGTTGGGGCGGATGCCGACGGCCATGACCACAAGGTCGGCGGGTATTTCGGAGCCGTCTTTGAAGCGGATGGACTGGACGCGGGGTTTGCTCCCCTCTCCCGCAGGCGGGAGAGGGGCCGGGGGTGAGGGGGGTAGATCAGGCGCGGGCGTGCCTTCAGCGACCGCCCTCACCCCAACCCCTCTCCCGCCTACGGGAGAGGGGCTTAGTTCTTCCGTCTGCTTCTTCAGCAAGAACTTCAGCCCTTTCTCTTCCAGGCTCTTCTGCAACAGGCGTGCCGCCGGCTCGTCCAGTTGCCGGTCGAGCAGCCAGTCGCCGATGTGCACCACGGACACGTCCATGCCACGCAGCTTCAAACCGTTGGCCGCTTCCAGGCCGAGCAGGCCGCCGCCGATCACCACCGCGTATTTGTAGTTCGTGGAGGCGTCGACCATCGCGTCGACGTCGGCGATGTCGCGGAAGCCGACGACGCCGGGCAGGTCGGCGCCCGGCACCGGCAGGACGAAGGGCTTGGAGCCGGTCGCCAGCAACATACGGTCGTAGGCGGCGACGGTGCCGTCATCGGCTTCGACCGTGCGGCGTTTGCGATCGATCTTCACAATCTTCTTGCCGGTGTGCAGGGTGATGCCCATTTCGGCATACCAGTCACGCGGGTTCAGGATGATCTGCTCCACCGTCTGCTCACCGGCCAATACTGGAGACAGCATGATGCGGTTGTAGTTGGGGTGCGGCTCGTCGCCGAACACGGTGATGTCATAAAGATCTGGCGCCGCCTTGAGCAGTTCTTCCAGGGTGCGCATGCCGGCCATGCCGTTGCCCACCAGTACCAGTTTCATGCGCGCCGCGCGGGGGGTGTTCATCGATGCCATGTTTGTCTTCCTTTGGCCAAAAAAGACGGCATCAACCCCCGAGGGGGAGGACGCCGTTGTCCAGAGTCGCTGATGCGAGTGTCTGGTTCGGATATAGCAATACGCATGCCATGAGAAAAAGCCGGATAAAGCCCCGTTTTTGCCCTGACGCTGGGGATTCACGCACCGGATGAGTGCATACGTGCACCGGCATGGGGTGTCCGCCGCTTTGTTTGTTTTCCCGTCGGGGCATAAGGGGCACAATGCGGGGCGTCAACACGCTTGGACTTGGTCTGAGCACCCCTCTACCTGACCAGAGACGTCCAGGAGCAACGAGAGCCGTGAAACAGGAGCCAGTAAATGCCGGGGGTCACCGACCCAGGCCGGGAGAATGCGTGCCATTGATCGCGCGCGTGTTGGTGGTGGAGGACGATGCCATCACCCGCGTGCAGTTGCGGCGCATGCTCGGGCGCATGGTCTCGGAGGTGAGAGACGCGGCGGATGGCGCGGAGGGTTTGGCGCTGTGGCGCGAATGGCAGCCTGATCTGGTGGTCACCGACGTCATGATGCCGGTGATGAATGGCCTCGACATGAGCCGGGAGATCAAGGCGCGGGAGCCTGAGGCGCAGATCATCGTGGTGTCTTCCTCCTCGGACGTGGCGCATTTGCGCCAGGCCCTGGATATCGGCATCGACCGTTATGTATCCAAGCCGGTGGATGAGCGGCTCTTGTGCGACGCCATCGGCAAATGCCTGCGCGATCTCCAACGCCTGCGCGACCTTCGCCTGGCCCGCCTGGTGTTCGACGCGGCCGGCGAGGGCGTGGTGGTGACCGATACGAAGGGCTGCATCCTCGCGGTCAATCCGGCCTTTTGCGAGATTTCCGGGTATCGCGAGGACGAGGCGCTGGGAAAGACGCCGGCGCTGCTTTCCTCCGGTCGCCACGACGCCGAGTTCTATCGCCAGATGTGGGAAAGTCTGCGCGGGCTCGGGAAATGGTCTGGGGAGATCATCAACCGGCGCAAGAGCGGCGAGCTCTATCCCGAATGGCTGTCCATCGTCGCCGTGGACGAGCCCACGCTGCACGCGACCCGCTATATCGGCCTGTTCTCGGACATCACCGAGCGTAAACGCGAAGAAGATCGCATCCGTCGCCTGGCGCACTATGACGTGCTGACTGGCCTGCCCAACCGCATTCTGTTCGGCGATCACATGCAGCGCGCCCTGGCACGCGTGCACCGGCGCGGCAGCCAGATGGCCATCCTCTACCTGGACCTGGATCGCTTCAAGCCGGTGAATGACCTCTATGGCCACGCCTTCGGCGATCAGGTACTAACCGAGGCGGCGCGACGCATGGCGGCCTGCATGCGCGATACCGACACCATCAGCCGGCGCGGTGGCGATGAGTTCGTCGCCACCCTGGAAACCCAGGACGCCAAGGACACCGCCGCCCTGGTCAGTCGCAAACTGATCGAGGCGGTGTCGCGGCCCTACCTGATCGAGGGCCGACAGATTTCCATCGGCGCCAGCATCGGCGTCGCGATCTACCCCGATGACGGCGCCGATGCCGAGTCCCTGCTGGCCTCGGCGGACGCCGCCCTCTATGCCGCGAAACATGATGGTCGCGGCGATTTTCGTTTCTATCGCAGCGAAGACCAGCGCGCGGTTGAGGCGCGTTTGTCGCTGGATGAGGCGCTGCGCGGTGGCCTGGCGGCGGGGCGTTTTGAATTGCGCTATCTGCCGGAAATCAGCCTCGATGATGGCCACGTCGACCGCCTGGAGGCGCTGCTACGTTTTCGCCATCCCGACGGCCATGTCATGGATGCGCGCCATTTTCTGGCGCACGCGGAGAAGCTGGGCCTGACCGAGGACCTGGGGCGCATGACCCTGGCCGAGGCGGCGCGCGCCATCGCCACGCTCGCGGACATCGCGCCCGTGGCGCGGCCCGGCCTGACCATCGACCTTTCGGCGCAACAACTCATCGCCATGGCGGATGTGGCGGAGGTGCTCGGGCTGTTGCGCGCCAGCGGCCTGCCGGCGGAATCGATCACTTTCGAGTTTCCGGAAAGCGCGGTGACCGGCAACGACGTCGGCCTCGCCAATCTGCATGCCTTGTCCGCGGCCGGGCTGCGCTTCGCCCTGGACGATTTCGGCGCCGGTTTCTGTTCGTTCAGCCTGTTGCAGCAACTGCCGCTGACGGCGATCAAGATCGACTTGTTTTTCATCGAGGAAATCGAGACCAACCCGCAAAGCCGCGAATTGGTCGCCGCCCTCATCGCCTTCACCAAACGTCTCGGTATCCGCACCATCGCGGAAGGGGTGGATAGCCCCGGCCAGCTCGCCTTCCTCCGCGAAAACGGCTGCGACGCCGCCCAGGGATTCCTCTTCGGCCAGCCGCTCCATGCCGAGGAACTGAAGGATTACCTGCGCGAGCGGCCCTGGAGCCGGTGGTTCGACTGAGCGCTGGCCTCGCCCGCGCGAGGATGTTCCACGTCATATGCGCAACGCTGCTGATGGGCCGAATGTTCCTGCTTTATTGACCATTCTCAGGGTGCGTTCAGATGCGTAAGATGCGAGCCGCTACGGAAAGTAGCCTTTTTTGCAAAAAAGGAGATTACATATGAAAGCTATCGTTATCGCTGCTGCCGCTGCTCTGGCCCTGACCACCGGTGTTGCTTCCGCCGACCAGGCCCTGGCCCAGAAAAGTGCCTGCATGAGCTGTCACCAGCTCGACAAGAAAGTCGTGGGTCCTTCCTTCAGGGATGTCGCCAAGAAGTACAAGGGCGACGCCAAGGCCGATGATCACCTCGTTACCGTGATCAAGAAGGGTGGCAAGGGCGTTTGGGGTCCGGTTCCCATGCCGCCGCACCCGCAAGTGTCCGACGATAACGCCGAGAAACTGGCCAAGTGGGTTCTCTCCCTCTAAGCCCGTCTTTCCAGGCGAAAAAAGCCGGGTTCGCCCGGCTTTTTGCTTTTAGTCTGGCGCGCATCCCGCTACCGTTCGCTTCATGACCGATCCCGAACTTCTCCCCGTCACCCTGCTCACCGGCTTTCTCGGCAGCGGCAAGACCACCCTGCTCAATCACCTGTTGCGCCATCTGCCGCTCACCGCCGTGGTGATGAATGAATTCGGCGAGATCGGCCTCGATCATCAGTTGCTGGAGGAGACACGCGGGCCGCTGGCGCTGCTCTCCGGCGGCTGTCTCTGTTGCCAGGTGCAGGGCGCGCTGGCGCCGACGTTGAAGAATCTCTACATGGGGCGCCGCGACGGCAAGTTGCCGCCCTACGAGCGCATCATCATCGAGACCACCGGCATCGCCGACCCGGCGCCCATTCTCGATACCCTGCTCGCCGAACGCTGGATTGCCGCCCGCCACAAGCTCGATGGCGTCGTCACCACGGTAGACGCGGTGCTCGGCGCCGGACAGCTGGACAACCATTACGAGGCCGTGCGCCAGGTGGCGGTGGCCGACCGTCTGCTGCTGACCAAGATCGACCAGGCCGATGCCGCCACGGTGACCGCCCTGCGCGCGCGCCTGCATGAGCTGAACCCCGCCGCGCCCATCCTCGACGTGGTGAATGGTGTCATCGATCCGGCGCTGATTACCGGGCTCGGTCTGTTCAGCAGTGACGGCAAGCATCCGGATGTCGCCCGCTGGCTGGCGCATCAACGCTACAAACCGGCGGCGCGCTCCGCCCTGGGGGGCAAACCGAAGGTGGAGGAATCCGCGTCCCACGACACCCGCATTCGCGCCTTCAGTCTCAGCTTCGACGAACCACTCGACTGGCTCGGCGTCTCCTCGGCGCTGGAAATGCTGCAAGCCTTCAAGTCGCAAAATCTGCTGCGCATGAAAGCCATCGTCAACGTCAAGGGCAAGGCCAATCCGGTGGTGCTGCACGGGGTGCAACATCTTTTCTATCCGCCAGCGGAATTACCGGCGTGGCCGGATGCGGACCATCGCAGCCGCTTCGTCTTCATCACCGCCGATCTGGAAGCGGATTTCGTCGCCAAACTGCTGGCCGATTTCACCCAGGCGGCGGTCGGCGCCTGAGCGGTTTTGCTTCAGATCGCGTCGTTACCTTCGGCCGCTACTTCGCCGATGGTCTTGTGGCAGATACAACGCACACTGCCAGGCGTCTTGGCGTTACGCCTGATTTCCTGCATGCGGTTCTGACAGGATTCCCGATTGTCGAAAAACTCGGTCTTGCCGTTGCTCGGCGCGGTGTCGGGAGAAAGGGAAAGGAAGGTCAGGAGAACCAGGCTTTTCATGATCATCACCCATAAAAAAAGTTAATGACCATATATAAGCATATGATGAATTAGCCTGGGTTCGAGATGTTTCATATCGCCGTTTTTGCTGGCCGAAGCGTGGCGATTGCGCAATACCGCCACGGCGCCGACTTCGCCGGCGCGGCACCACTCAAGCGGCGAAGCGCTCGCGCAGGTAGGCCATGATGTCGCCGGATTCGTACATCCAGCGTTCCTTGCCCTGCTCGTCACGTATCCACAGACAGGGCACGGAAGGTTTTCCGCCGCCTTGCAGCAGTGCCGCGCGGTTGGCCGCGTCGTGCTGGGCATCGCGTTGCTCGATATTGAGCGACAGGCGGCGCATCTCCTGGCGCACCTTGATGCAGAACGGGCAGGTCTTGAACTGATACAGGGCCAGATCGCGGCATTGCCGGTCCACCTCTTGTTGTGCTTCCGGCGCGCGCACCAGCCCCTCGGGCGCGTTCAGCCGCTCACGCAGCAACAGCACTGGGCCCAATACCAGGCGCAAGGTCTTGAAGAAGGTTCGGAATAGCCATTTCATGATCGAGTCTCGGTGTGTTGTAACTCCCCCCTTTCCCAAAGGGGGGCCGGGGGGGATTTATACAAGGGCGGCACGGGCGCAAACGCCGCTAACTCCCATGGTGCATGCGCCGCCCTCGGATAATGAAACGCACCGTAGGAGGGCCCGCTTGCGGCCCGAATAAACCGTCTGCGGTGCGATTTCGGGCCGCAAGCGGGCCGCTCCTACGGGCGGTTGCATCAAGATTTCGGGCCGCAAGCGGGCCCTCCTACGGGCGGTTGCATCAAGCTAACAGCCCTTTGAGAAAGGGGGGAAAAGCACTCTCAAGGCTGCGGCCGCCGCCGGATGCTGGCGTTGGCGCGGGATTCCTTGTCTTCCTGGTCGTCGCTGGGGATGTCGAGGATGCGGACTTTCACCGTCCTGCCTTTCAGCTTGC
Source organism: Pseudomonadota bacterium (assembly GCA_030653935.1). Taxonomy (GTDB): domain Bacteria; phylum Pseudomonadota; class Gammaproteobacteria; order Burkholderiales; family Thiobacillaceae; genus PFJX01. The sequence goes on along the minus strand of JAURYL010000064.1, from coordinate 18,357 downwards.
CGGCCATCAGCCGGCGTTGCGCTTCCCGGGCGATGTCGCGCGCCACCGCGACATAGGTGTGGAATTCACCGACATTGATCTTGCCCACCTGGGTGGCGCTGAAACCTGCCTCGCCGGTGAGCGCACCGAGCACGTCGCCGGGGCGAATCTTGTCCTTGCGTCCGCCCAGTATCTGCAAGGTCGCCATCGGCGGCAGCAGCGGCTCGTCACTGGTGGGAGGGAGTTCGTCGATAGGGTGCCATTCCACCTCGGTGCCCAATTCCTTGACGATGTTGGCGACGCGGCGCATCTGGTTGGGCGAGGCCAGGCTCAGCGCCCAGCCATCCTGGTCGGCGCGGCCGGTGCGGCCGATGCGGTGGATGTAGACCTCCGGGTCGGGCGTCACATCGACGTTGATCACCGCCTCCAGTTGCGCGATGTCCAGCCCGCGCGCGGCCACGTCGGTGGCCACCAGCACCGAACAACTGCGGTTGGCGAACTGGATCAGCACCTGATCGCGTTCCCGTTGTTCCAGCTCGCCATGCAGCGCCAGGGCGTGGAAACCCTGGTCGCGCAGCACCTTCAACAAGTCACGGCATTGCTGCCGGGTATTGCAGAAAGCCAGGCTGCTGACCGGGCGGAAGTGGTTGAGCAGGCGGGCGACCGCGCCGAGACGCTCCTCATTCGTCACTTCGTAGAAACGCTGGCGAATCTTGTCGCTCTCGTGCCGCTCCAGCAACTTCACCTCGCGCGGCTGGCGCAGGAACTGGCGGCTCAACTGGGCGATGCTGTCCGGGAAAGTTGCGGAAAACAGCATGGTCTGGCGCTTGTTCGGGCATTGCTTCGCCACGAACACCATGTCGTCGAAGAAGCCCATGTCCAGCATGCGGTCAGCTTCGTCGAACACCAGGGTGTTGAGCGACTCCAGGTTGAGGCTGCCGCGTTGCAGGTGGTCCATGATCCGGCCTGGCGTGCCCACCACGATGTGGGCGCCGTGTTCCAGGCTGGCCATCTGCGGGCGCATGGTGGTGCCGCCGACCAGTGAAAGAATCTTGATGTTGTCCTCGGCGCGCGCCAGGCGGCGGATTTCCTGAGTCACCTGATCGGCCAGTTCGCGGGTCGGGCACAACACCATGGCCTGCACCGCAAAACTGCGTGGATTCAGATTCGCCAACAGGGGCAGGGCGAAGGCTGCCGTCTTGCCGCTGCCAGTCTTGGCCTGGGCAATCAGGTCGTGCCCCGCCAGGGTGAGCGGCAGGCTGGCGGCCTGGATCGGCGTCATGGTCAGGTAGCCGAGCTGGCGCAGATTCGCCAGCGCCGCCGGCGAAAGCGGCAATTGTTCGAAGGTATCGGCTGGGGGGGAGGTTTGATTGGTCATGCCGGATTGTAGTGGGCGAAAAAGAAAACGGCTGGCCTAGGCCAGCCGTTGTTCGTGGAACGAATCCCGCTTAGTGCGCCTGGACGCCGGGGCCGAAGAAACGGTAGCCCATGCGCATCTGGCGGCTGCGCTCGAAACGCTTCTTGTCGGCGCCGCCGGCGAAGCTGCCCGCAATGGCGTCGAAGGCCTGTTTCGCCCAGCCGCTGTCGAGCAGCAGGTCGGAGATGCCCTCGGCCCAGCGCAGCTTGTCGTTGGCCGAGGCGAGCTTGCCGCCGCAGTCGGTCATCAACGGGCCGATCTCGGAAGCGGGCAGTTCGTAGGACTTCAGGCGGGTGGCCAGTTGCACGCAGGCGTCGCCGCTGGCGCAGGCATCCACCGCCTTGTTGAACAGCGCGTTGGCGGCGGCGTTGTCGCCGATGTCGCGGTACAGCTTGGCGATGTGGGCCAGGGCGTAGTGATCCTTGGCGTGGCTGGCGCCGTCGCCGAGCAGCTTGGCGGCCATGGCGGATTCGCCGAGCGCGGTCTGCACGGTTTCCGCCATCTTGGTGTAGTCGTAGGGGTTGTTGCCGAGTTCGCGCTCATCCACGAACACCAGGGCGCGGGCGCGGCCGTACTCGTGGTCCTTCAGTTCGGTGGCGCAAGTCATGATGATTTCGCGGAACCAGACGAAGTCGGTGGCGGATGCGACGCTCTCGTCGAGTAGTTTGCCCAGCCAGTGCTTGTCGCCGAGGCGGTCGACGGCGAGGATCAGGTTCTTGAAGCGGGCGAAGTGGAAAGCGCCCTCGCCGCGCATCTGGTCTTCGGCGGAAGTCAGCAGTTTGGAGGCGTAGGAGGCGTCGTCCAGTTCCGCCATGATGCGGTCGGCGAGGCCGATGAACTGCTTGACCGTCTTGGCCTTCTCTTCCTCGCTCTGGATGGCGACATAGATGGCCTGGTTGGCCTCGCGCTTGGTCAGGCGATCCTTGAGACGGGTCACGCGCTCGGCGTCGTTGGCGGCGTGTTTGGTCACGGCATCGACGATCTTGCGCATGTCGTCGAGGTTGTTCACGGCGTCCTCGGCGTTGCCCAGCAACTCGGTGACGCCGGCGGCGTTGCCGACAGCGGCGTTGGCCTCGACCAGTTGCAGGAATTCGCCGGTGCTTTGGGCGATGGCGCTGCCCTTGGCCAGCACGGCCTTGGCGAACGCCTCGTTGCCGGCGGCGGCGGCCAGCACCTGCATCAGCGCGGTGAAGTCCTTGGCGGAGTCGAGCGCCTTGTCGTAGAGCGCGCCGGCGGCGGCCGGGTCGATCTCGCCCATGGCGCCGGAGAGGGTGATCAGGTCGGCCGGGCTGCTGAACTTGGCGGCGCCCTCGTTGATGACCTCGACGCCCTTGGCCTTGTCGGCCTTGGCCAGCATTTTTGCCAGGCGGGCAAAGTCGGCGGCGCGGCCGCACTTGGTCTTGATCTTGTCGGTGATCTGGCCGAACAGGGTGGCGTCGTTGATTTCCGCCACCACATCGGCGAGGCCGTAGAGTTCCTCGGTAACCGAAACTTCCTTGAGGGCGCCGGCAAGTGCCTTACCGGCGGCGGCGGCGTCGTTCAGGGCCAGCCACTGGCCCATGCCGACGGCCACTTTCTCGCTGCCGTCCATGGCGAAGTCGGCGCCTTGGCCGAGCATCTCCTTGGCTTTCCCGGCATCGCCCAGCGCCTGATAGCCGATGGCCAGGGTGACGAAGTCCTTGGTGAACATGGCGTCACCCGCCACCTTGTCGAGCGCGGCCTTGGCGGCGGCGTCACCGGTGAAGGCGGCGGCGCCCAGGATTTCCTTGGCGTAGGCCATATCGGCTGGCGCCTCAAAGCATTCGCGGGCGAGATCGAACAGATCGGCGGCTTTGGCGGCGGAAGCGACGCGGGTGGCGAGGGTGTCACGGGTAGCCATGAGACAACTCCTTGAGAATTTTAGGAAAGCGGAAAACCGGGGTCAGCGCGCGAGTTTACCGAGGCGACCGCCCCATGTCAGCGAAGCTTTGTTTATGGGGCGATGGGAGAGGTTTATGGGGCCGCGCGCGTGGCGCCTTCCGTTGAACTACATGTGGGGTGTGGCGAGCATGGCGAACCGCCTCGATCACGGTCGGGTTGCTTGATGCGGTTCGTCCCTCACCGCATCCTACGTACTCTGAAAAGACGCCGGCTGGAAGCCGGCGCTACACGCGAGGTGCATTGGCCGTGTTTCTTCGACGCGATTTACGGCAGATGGCCGATGACTTCGCTCTTTTTTATTTCGCCAACTTTGTCGGGGTGCGTCGCAAACTGCTTCCGGAGCTGGCTGCGGAATATCGCGGCTGGCTGGAGCACGGCGCGCCGGGCGGGCTTGTGTGTGTCGCGGGGAAGGGCCGGTAACGCTGGCACGGCCTCGCCCGCGAGATACTGGCATTGCATGCCAGTCTGGGCGACACAGTGGGAGGTCGAAGCGAGTCGTTCATCGATGTCGGCGCCGTGTCATTTGGCGGGATCGCGCGGGCTTCAGCCCGCCGCGGTGGCGAAACGTTCCTCGGATTCACCCATGCGCCGCCACAAATTGGTGCTCACGCGCAGGCTGGCTTTCACTTCCGCGCGATTCACCGCGGTGATCAGGTGGGTGGCGAGGCTGCGTGCCTGAGCCGGAGTCATCGTCACGATCTCGCCGCCGGCGAGTTCGATCGCGACGCAATCCGCGTTTTCGGGGCCGGAAATCAGGGAAACAAAGAGGGCCTCGCTGTTGGGGTGGTTTGCGCTGTGGTTCATTTGCTGCTCCCTTGGCAGTGGTAACTGCGTACTGATCAGCAGAATCCATGCCAAGCGGAATTCGGCAAAAATACGAGTGAATCCCCGGGAAATCCGGGGATTTGTGGGTTTTCGCGTCTTCTCCGGGCGGCGAGCCACGGCACTCGCTCGACAGCCCTGTCGGGCTTTCGTCAGGGTTTTTTCTTGGGAAAAGCGCGCAAGAAAGAAAAAGAGGCTTCGTATGGATAGCCACCGTTGCATCGCGAGTAGGGGCGGGTTTTAAACCCGCCCCTACTACGATTCACGTAGCGACGAAAAAGGCTGGACCAGCCCGCCTTGTCCGCCAAGCACAAAGTACCGGCGGTACTACTTTCCGGGGGGCTTCTTCGCGACCGGCTTTTTGGTGGTGACGGCGGCTGGGACTGCTTTCGGCGTGGTGGGCGATTTCTTGGCTGGAGCTGCCTTGGCGGCGGGCTTCTTCACTGCTGGCGTGGCCTTGGGCGCGGCGGCGGCTTTTATCGCAGCGGGTTTTTTGACGGCGGCCGGTTTGGCTGCGATGGCTGGGACTGCTTTCGGCGTGGCGGCCGATTTCTTGGCCGGAGTTGCCTTGGCGGCGGGCTTCTTCGCTGCTGGTGTGGCCTTGGGCGCGGCGGCGGCCTTCACCGCGACCGGTTTTTTGACGGCGGCCGGTTTGGCCGCGGCGGTTGGGGCTGCTTTCGGTGTGGCGGCTACCTTGGCGGCGGGCTTCTTCGCTGCTGGCGTGGCCTTGGGCGCGGCGGCGGCCTTCACCGCGACTGGCTTTTTGACAGCGGCCGGTTTGGCTGCGGCGGCTGGGGCTGCTTTCGGTGTGGTGGCCACCTTGGCGGCGGGCTTCCTCACTGCCGGGCTGGCCTTGGGCGCGACGGCGGCCTTCACCGTGGTCGCTTTTTTGGCGACGGTGGCTGGGGCTGCTTTTGGCGTGGTGGCCACTTTCTTGGCTGGAGCGGCCTCGGCTTTCACGGCGGCGGACTTCTTGGCGGACACTTTCTTCACCGTAGCCTTGGCCGCCGCGGCGGCGGCTATCGGTGGTGGTTCCGTGGGCGCGGATTTTTTCGCGGCGGATTTTGCGGCTTTCACGGCGGCCTTGGCGGTTGTCTTGGCGGCGGATTTCGCGGATTTCTCGGCGGGCATATCTGACTCCTCTTTCTGGATGACTGGGAACGTCTGAAAAGCCTTATGCCTCAAGCATTTCCACGATTTTGAGGCGTGCGCCGATTGTGAACAAAAAAAAGCGCGCCCGGCAAGGCCGGAACGCGCTGTTTCCGGGCTTTTACGCCGATTTATCCTGGTTTTCCCCCACCCAGCACGCTTTCGTGCTGAAACAGGGACGGCAAGGGCTCGCGTTCTCGCACCAGATGGCACTCGCCGCCATCCACCATGACTTCGGCGGCGCGCGGGCGGGTGTTGTAATTCGAGCTCATGCTCATGCCGTAGGCGCCCGTCGAGCAGATGGCGAGGAGGTCGTCCTCGGCGAGCGCCATTTCGCGGTCGTGTCCGAGAAAATCACCGCTTTCGCAAACCGGGCCGACGATGGCGTAGCTGTGCTTCTCCCCCTGGCGCTCGCGAACCGGCAGGATGTCGTGCCAGGCGTCATAGAGCGCCGGACGCATGAGGTCGTTCATGGCGGCATCGACGATGGCGAAGTCCTTCGTCTCTCCGTGCTTGAGGTATTCCACCCGGGTGAGCAGCCAGCCGGCGTTGCCGACCAGGGAACGGCCGGGTTCGACGATCAAGGTCTCGGCGCGGTGGGCAAGACGCTTCAACAGCACGCGGGCGTAGTCATCCAGGGCCGGTGGCGTTTCGTCGCGATAACGAATACCGACGCCGCCGCCGATGTCGATGTGTTCAAGGTGGATGCCGCTCGCATTCAGCGCATCGACCAGTTCCAGCACCCGCTCCAGCGCCTCGGCGAAGGGGGCGATCTCGGTCAGTTGCGAGCCGATGTGGCAGTCGATGCCGATCACCCGCAAATTCGCTAGCGCCGCCGCCTCGCGGTAAACGCGCAGGGCCTGATCATGGGCGATGCCGAACTTGTTGCCCTTGAGGCCGGTGGAAATGTAGGGGTGGGTCTTGGCGTCCACGTCCGGATTGACGCGCAGGCTGATCGGCGCCGTCACGCCCAGCTCGCCGGCCACTTGATTCAGGCGCAGCAGCTCGCTTTCCGATTCCACGTTGAAGCAATGGATGCCGGCGACCAGGGCCGCGCGCATTTCCCAGGCCGCCTTGCCGACCCCGGAAAACACCACCTTGCCGGCATCGCCGCTGGCCGCCAGCACCCGCGCCAGTTCGCCGCCGGAGACGATGTCGAAGCCGGCGCCGAGGCGCGCGAACAGGTTGAGGATGGCGAGGCTGGGATTGGCCTTCACCGCGTAGCAGATCAGGTGCGGGTGCGCGGCCAGGGCCTGGTCATAGGCGTGATACGCCGCTTCCAGCGCGGCGCGGGAATAGACGTAACATGGCGTGGAGAATTCGCTGGCGATGGCTTGCAGCGGCACGCCCTCGACATGGAGGGCGCCGCCGCGACGGGTCAGTGGGTTCATTATTTCGTGGATTGGGTGGGTTGCGACTGGGCGGGGCTGTCGGGTAGATACAGGGCCCCTTTCTTGCCGCAGCCGGCGAGAAAAAACAGCGCGAGGAGTATGGTGAGAATGCGCATGGGAAGCCCTTAAAATGGCGAAAAGTCTAGCATGGAGCGGCACATGACCGAGAGCGAGTACAGCCACCTGGCGGATGCCACCCTGAGCCGTCTGGAGGCCGCGCTGGACGCGGCCGAGATCGACTACGAGCGGGCGGGGGGCGGCGTTCTGGAAATCGAGTTCGACGACGCCTCGGTGATCGTGGTGAACAAACAGGCGGCGGCCCAGGAAATCTGGGTGGCGGCGAAAAGCGGCGGCTTCCACTATCGTTGGGAGGGCGCCGTCTGGGTTGACACCCGTGGCGGTGAGGAATTGTTCGCCGCGCTCAGCCGTCTGACATCGGCGCAGGCGGGCCGACCGGTTGAACTGGCGTGATCAGGAATGCACCGCGCCAATCCGAGGAAAACGCCATGACGGAGCCGAAGATGGACGAGCAAGCCCTGTTCAAGCAGTTGCCCGAGCTGGAAAGCCAATTGGGCCTGGAGCATGTGAAACCGCTGTTGGAACGCCTCAGTCTGCGCTCCCTGGCGGATGGCGAGGTGCTGGTACGTGACCAGGCGCCGATCGATGCCTTGTATCTGGTGCTCGCGGGCCGCCTGCGCCTGTCCGTGGAGTTTGGCGAGCATGCCGTCCAGTTGGGTGAGGTCGGCCCGGGAAACTGGGTCGGCGAGCTCGGCTATTTCAGCGGTGTGCATCTCGCCTCCAGCACGGTGACGGCTTGTGGTGACAGCGAGATCGCGCGCCTGAGCTACCGGGATTTCGACGCGCTCCTGGATGAGGACTCGGTCGCGGTGTGTCGCCTCACACATGGCTTCATCCAGATGCTGATGCGGCGACTGGCGGTGACCGCGAACAATCCAGTCATCGATCCGCATGGCGAGATGTTGCTCCTCGGCGATCTCTCCGTGCCCTGGAGCGAGCTGGCGCAGCAGCCACACGGGATGATCGACTTTCTGAAAAAGCTGCTGGGAGTGCACTGATGCTATTGCGAAACTATCTGCGCAACCTGCCGAGCTTTCAGTACATGTCGGAAGCCGATGTCGATCATGTCGCCGCCGCCATGCGTGTGGAAGAGTATCCGGATCAGCATGTGTTCATCTACCAGGGGCGTCTCAACAAGGAGCTGTTCCTGCTGCTGGACGGCAAGGTGAAGGTCAATCACTACGGCAACGGCGGTCGCTACTACGGCCTGAAGACCTTGCAGCCCGGAGAATTCTTCGGCTTGCCCTCGCTTTCCGAGGGCAAGCCGGCGCTGGCCAGTTGCCAGGCGAGCGGGCCGGTGAAAGTGGCCAGCCTGCCGTTCTCCGCCTATTTGTTGCTCTACCAGCCGGATTCCGAAATCGGTTGCCGCTTCCAGCACGTCATCGCCAGCCAACTGGCGCGCGACCTGCACGACCGCCACGACGCCCTGCGCGGCCTGCTGGCGCAGGTTTACGGGGACAAGAGCGGGAAGATCGTCGCGTAACGCGGGGCCTGGGCAACTTCCCCCTTTTTCAAAGGGGGGCTCCAAGGTGTGGATATGTACGAGCGCCTGAAAATCCCCCCCAGCCCCCCTTTGGGAAAGGGGGGAGCAGTCACCCCAGCCGCTTGCGCGCCCGTTCCACCGCCGCGCGCACCGCCGCCGGGGCGGTACCGCCGAGGTGGGTGCGCTGCGCCAGCGAGCCTTCCAGGGTGAGCACCAGGTAGACGTCTTCCCCGACCAGCGGCGAGAACGCCTGCAATTCGGCCAGCGGCAGGTCGGCCAGGTCACAGCCTTTCTGTTCCGCTGTCCGCACCGTGCGCGCCACCACTTCGTGGGCTTCGCGGAAGGGCAGTCCCTTCTTCACCAGGTAATCGGCCAGATCGGTGGCGGTGGCAAAACCTTCGATGGCGGCCTGGCGCATGCGATCGGCGCGTACCTGGATGCCGGGCACCATTTCCGCGTAGATCGCCAGCGAGTCGATCAGGGTGTCGGCGGCGTCGAACAGGGGTTCCTTGTCTTCCTGGTTGTCCTTGTTGTAGGCCAGCGGTTGCCCCTTCATCAGGGTCAGCAGCGCGATCAGGTGGCCGTTCATGCGGCCGGTCTTGCCGCGCATCAGTTCCGGCACGTCCGGGTTTTTCTTCTGCGGCATGATCGAGGAGCCGGTGCAGAAGCGGTCGGGCAGGTCGATGAAGCCGAAGCGCGGCGTCATCCAGATCACCATCTCCTCGGACATGCGCGACAGGTGGGTCATGATCAGGGCGCCGGCGGCGAGGAATTCAATGGCGAAGTCGCGATCCGATACCGCGTCCAGCGAGTTCTCGCAAATCCCCTCGAAACCGAGTTCCCGCGCCACGAATTCGCGGTCGATTGGGTAGCTGGTGCCGGCCAGGGCGGCGGCACCCAGAGGCAGGCGGTTGACGCGGCGGCGGCAGTCGATCAGACGTTCATGGTCACGCCCCAGCATCTCGAACCAGGCCATCATGTGGTGGCCGAAAGTGACCGGCTGCGCCGCCTGGAGATGGGTGAAACCGGGCATCACCGTCTCGGTGTGGCGTTCCGCCAGATCCAGCAGCGCCACCTGGGCGGCGCGCAGCAGGGCGAGGATGCTGTCGATGGCGTCGCGCAGCCACAGGCGCACGTCGGTGGCGACCTGGTCGTTGCGCGAGCGACCGGTATGCAGGCGCTTGCCGGCGTCGCCGACTTTTTTCGTCAGGGCGCGCTCGATGTTGAAATGGATGTCTTCGTCGTCCAGATTCCAGACGAAGTTTCCCGCCTCGAAATCGGCCAGGATTTCACCGAGGCCGCGGCGGATGTCGGCCAGGTCTTCGGCCGAGAGCACGCCGACTTTCTGCAACATGGCCGCGTGCGCCAGCGAGCCCTGGATGTCGAACGGCGCCAGGCGCCAGTCGAAGGGAATGGAGGCGGTGTAACGCTTGACGCGCTCGGAGACCGGCTCGGAAAAACGGCCGGACCAGGCTTGGGCGGGGGAAGTGGTTTCGGTGGTGCTCATGGGGTGGTAGCTTTCGCGGTGTGGCTCAGGAGACGCGCATTATGACAAAGACGACCCAGGACTTCTCGCTGCCGGATTTTCGCAATCTCGGTATCCTGCTGCGCCTGATCTTGGCGGCCGAGGCGCTGGGCCTGGTCGCGGCCCTGCTCGCGGCGTCCAGTCCGGCGGAGACCGTGGCCTTTTTTTTGGACAACGCGGCCTATCTGCAACCGCCGCTGCTGATCACCCTGTTGTTGCTGTTCCTGATCGGGCCGTGGCTGGCGCAGAGCCCACCGCGCCAGGGCGTGGTGGTGGCGGTGCTGGCGGCCGGCGCCAGCGCCGTGCTGTGGCGGCTGATCCTGGAGATCAACTACCCCGACGCCGTTGACGGCAGTCTTGCGCGCACCGCCCTGCTCGCGGCATTGCTGGCGTTGGCGCTGCTCGCCTGGCATGACTGGCGCGCCCGGCGGCTGTCACCGGCGTTGCCGGAAGCGCGCCTGCAAGCCCTGCAAGCGCGCATTCGCCCGCATTTCCTGTTCAACAGTCTCAACAGCGTGTTGTCGTTGATCCGCTCCGAGCCGGCGCGCGCGGAAACCGCGCTGGAAAATCTGGCCGACCTCTATCGCGTGCTGATGGCCGATAACCAGGAACTCGCGCCCCTGGAACGCGAGATGGAGCTGGCGAGCGCTTATCTCGACCTGGAAACCATGCGCCTGGGCGAGCGCCTGCATGTCGATTGGCGCACCGACAACGCCCCGCCCGGCGCCCTGTTGCCCTCGCTGCTGTTGCAACCGCTGCTGGAAAACGCCGTCTATCACGGCATCGAGCCGAATCCCGAAGGCGGCCGCATCGGCATCGACATCTTCGCGCGTGACCATCAGTTGCACGTGGTGGTGCGCAACCCCCTCGGCAGCGCCGTCCGCCCCGGCAACAGCATGGCGCTGTCCAACATCCGCGAACGTCTGCGGCTGCATTTCGATGCCGAAGCGCGCCTGTCCACCCACGAAGCCGGCGGTGAATTTCATGTGCAGGTGGTGATGCCGTTGAAGACCTTGCCGGTGGGGAAGGCATCCTGAGATGGCTTTCTCTGTAGCGCGGGCTTCCAGCCTGCTTCGTACTTCTGATCAGATGAACGAGCAGGCTGGAAGCCCGCGCTACCTGTCCGCCTTGCGCATGGATGTCCGTCATGCCGATTAAGGTCATCCTCGCCGACGACGAGTCGCTGGCGCGCAGCCGCCTGCGCAGCCTGCTCGGCGACCTGAATACGGAACTACCGGTGGCGGTGGTGGCGGAGGCCGCGAACGGCGGCGAGGTGCTGGCCCGCGTCCTCGACACGCCCGCCGATGTCATCCTCATGGATATCCAGATGCCCGGCATGAGCGGCCTCGAAGCCGCGCGCCATCTTTCCGCATTGGGCGGCCATGGCAAACCCGCGCCGGCCATCATTTTTGTCACCGCGCACGACGAACACGCCATCGCCGCTTTCGAGCTGCGCGCCGTCGATTACCTGCTGAAGCCGGTGCGTCTGGCGCGTTTGAAAGAGGCGTTGAGCCGCATCCGGCCGCTGTCGCCGGATACCGCAGCCGGCCTCGCGCCGCGTCGCGCCAATTTCACCGTGCTGGAACGCCACCGCATCCTGCAAGTGGCGGTGGCCGATGTGCTCTACCTGCGCGCCGAGCAACGCTACGTCACCGCCCGCACGCGGGAACGCGAATATCTGCTGGATGAATCCCTGGTGAAACTGGAAGAGGAGTTCGCCGGCGATTTTCTCCGCCTGCATCGCAACTGCCTGGTCGCGCGCCGGCATCTGGCGGGTTTCGAACGCATCGAGGGCGGCGGCGAGTCGGCCTGGCAGGCGCTGCTCAAGGATTGGCCGGAAAAACTGCTGGTCTCGCGGCGGCAACTGAACGTGGTGCGCGAATTTCGCCAGGGCACCGGCTGAGAGGCTGTGAATACCCGACAATAAAACTCGGGCTTGTCGCCTACCATGCTGGCTGGCACACTACGTCTCCATCATCGATCACTTATATAAAGGACGCATCATGGGTGGCCTTTCCGCCGATACCCCCATCCCCACCGAGATCAAGCTGCATCAGCAGTCACGGATTCTCGAAGTCGCCTTCAACAATGGCGACCGCTATGAGTTTTCATTCGAGTACCTGCGCGTCTATTCCCCCTCCGCCGAGGTGCGTGGTCACGGCCCCGGGCAGGAGACCTTGCAGGTCGGCAAGAAAAATGTTGAGATCAAAAATGTCGAGCCGGTGGGGCACTACGCCGTCGCGCTGGTGTTTTCTGACGGCCATGATTCCGGCATCTATTCCTGGGATTACCTGTATGACCTGGGCCGCCATCAGGAGGCGTACTGGAAGGCCTATCTGATGCGCATGGAACAGGCCGGCGAATCGCGCGAATCGAAAGCCATGGTTTGAACCTAGAAACCTCAGTTGACCGCTCATTAACCTCTGAGAGCCCGCATGCGCTCTACGTTCAGAGCCTTCGATGGCGTTCACCAGTTGGGTGGCGCCGCTACGCACTCGATTGCACGGTTTTCGAGCCGTCTGGCAGCGTTGCTCCTCCTTGCGGGCCCCGGCCCGCAGCGCGCGTTGGCAACTGAGCGCGCCTTGCCAGCCGACTCGAAAACCGCACACTCGGGCGCGTTCAACTGAGGTTTCTAGGTTGAATCTCGCCGAGATCGAGGCGGCCATCGGCGCGGCCAGCGGCAGGGCTTTCGTTAGCACAGGGCATTCGATCCAGGGGGGCGGTTGCATCAATCGCGGCTACGGTGTGGTTGGCAACGATGGCCGGCGTTTCTTCGTTAAGTTGAACGGGCTCGACAAGCTGGACATGTTCGAGGCGGAAGCCGATGGCCTGCGCGCGCTTGCCGCCAGCGGCGCCATCCGCGTGCCACAGCCGCTGGTCAGTGGTCGCGGCGGTGACGCGGCGTTTCTGATCCTGGAATGGCTGGACCTGGACGGGGATGGGCGGCCCGAGCAACTCGGGGAACAACTGGCGCGGCTGCATCGCCACAGCCAGGGCGAATTCGGTTGGTGGCGCGACAATCACATCGGCGCCACGTCGCAGCACAACGCGCCCTCGTCCGACTGGGTCGCGTTCTATCGCGAGCGGCGCTTGCGGCCCCAGTTCGAGCTTGCCCGCGATAACGCGGCGCCGCGCACTCTGCTGCGACAGGGGGAGCGTTTGTTGGCGTGTCTGGAGGGGTTTTTCCCCGGTTATCGTCCCATTCCCTCGCTGCTGCATGGCGACCTCTGGGGCGGCAACCACGGTTACGCCGACGGCGCGCCGGTTCTGTTCGATCCGGCGGTCTACTTCGGCGACCGCGAGGCGGATCTGGCGATGACCGAGTTGTTCGGTGGCTACCCGCCGGCGTTTTACGCCGCTTATCGGGCAGCCTGGCCGCTCGATCCCGGTTATCGCACCCGCGCCCGGCTCTACAACCTGTATCACGTGCTCAATCACTTCAATCTGTTCGGTGCTGGTTACGCCGCCCAGGCCGAGGCCATGATCGGTCGTTTGTTGGCGGAATCCGGTTGAGCGCGGGGGCGCGGCGCGGGGATATGAGCAACCATTTGCCTGGTCGAGGGTTTTTGTGGATAATCCCGCGCTTTCCAGGTTTCTAGCCCAGGTACTCATCATGAAAGCCGGCATTCATCCCGAATACAACGACATCGCCGTGACCTGCAGTTGCGGCAATAGCTTCACCACCCGTTCCACCATGAAGAAAGCACTGCACGTGGAAGTCTGTTCCGCCTGCCACCCTTTCTACACCGGCAAGCAGAAGATCGTGGACACCGCCGGTCGGGTCGAGAAATTCCGTCAGAAGTACAACCTCAAGAAGTAATCGAGGGCGGTCTGGCAGGACAAAGGCAGCTTAGGCTGCCTTTTTTGTTTCAGACCCGCGAGATCCGATGAATCCGACCCAGCCCGCCAAGCTGTTCTGGCTGCTTCTGCTGGCTACGTTCTGGGCGTTCTACGGCCTTGCCGGCCGTGACGCCTGGAAGGCGGATGAGGCGCTGGCGCTGGCGCCGATCCTGGAAGCGCAAGCCGACCTTTCCCGGGCCTGGCTGGCGCCCGCTCCCTTGCATGTCTGGGCGGCGACGTTGCTGGCGAAGTTCGCCGCGCCCTGGGTCACGCTTCAGGATGGCGCCCGCCTGACCAGTGGCGTTTTCACGCTGGTTTCCCTGTTGTTTACCGCGCTGGCCGCGCGCCGGCTGTTTGGCCCGGGTTTTGCCGCGGCGGCGGTGCTCGCCCTGATCGGCTGCCTTGGCCTGATGTTGCGCATGCATGCGCTGGCGCCGGAGACCGCGCTGCTCGCGGCCTGGTCCGTCTTGATCGCCGGCGTCGCCTGTGGCCGCGATTCGCTTCGCCTGGGGGGGGCGTTGATCGGCCTCGCGCTGAGTGCCCTGTTCCTCGGTTTGCACGGTCTGCCCGATCTCGCCGCCGGCCTGACATTGCTGTTGTTGCCTCTGCTGTTGCCGGATTGGCGGCGCTCCGGCTACCGTCGCGCCCTGCTCCTCGGACTCGGCCTGGCCGCGACGCTGAGCGCCGCTACGATGCTGATGCTGCATGCCGGCGGCCTGTTCGAGGGCTGGTGGCACGAGCATGGCTTCCAGCGCCTTGCCTCGGGCGTCACCTCCTTCCGCGCGTATTCCGAATTGCCCTGGGTGGCCTGGCCACTCTGGCCGCTGGCGCTGGCGGCGCTCTGGCATGAACATCGGCGCTTCGGCCGCGCCCGGGAATTGCACTTGCCCTTGCTCGCCCTGCTTGCCGCGCTGTTGTCCACGCTCTGGCCATCCTGGTCGCGCGACGGCGGCCTGCTGCCGCTGTTGCCGCCGCTGGCGCTGCTCGCCGCCCATGGCGTCGACACCATGAAACGTGGCGCCGCGCAGGCCTTCTACTGGTTCGGCGTGGTCTGCTTCCTGTTTTTCATCATCGCCTTCTGGACTTATTTCGCGGCGCTGGAGTGGGGACTGCCGACACGCTTGGCGGCGCACCTGGCGCGCCTGACACCCTCCTATCAGCGCGGTTCGGTGGCGTTGGGCGGGGTGTTGCTGGCGCTGCTCGCCAGCGCGCTCTGGTTGCTGGCCATTCCCCTGTTTCCCCGCGCGAAAATTCGTCCCGTGCTGGTCTGGGCGAGCGGCATGGTGCTGGTCTGGGTGTTGCTCACCGCGTTGTTCCGGCCCTGGATGGAAGCCGGCTGGGCTTACCGGCCGCTGATCGACGAGCTGCGCCGCGAGTTGCCGGCGGATGCCTGCCTGAATGTCGATGTCGACCCGGCCATGCGCGCGATGTTGCGCTACCACCTGCCGACGCGGCGGGAGGCGAATTGTCCCTGGTTGCTGGTTTCAGCGGCGCGCGCGCCGGAGTCGGCCGGCGAACCGCGCTGGGAGGGCGCCCGCCCGCGCCTGAAGTGGCAACGTTACCGTCTCTATTACCTTCCACGATGAAACCCGCTATCCCGCTGCCCGTCACCGCCGTCATCCTCGCGGGCGGTCTCGCGCGCCGCTTCAAGGGCGAGGACAAGGGTCTGATCCAGCTCGCCCGGCGTCCGCTCGCGGCCTGGGTGACGGAACGATTGCGTGAGCATGTGGCCGAGGTATTGGTGAACGCCAACCGCAATCTGAGCGAATACGCGGCCCTTGGCCATGTTGTGGTGGCCGATCATCTGCCCGGCAATCTCGGGCCGCTCGCCGGTCTGCTGGCGGCGGGACGTACCGCGCGTCAGGAATGGTTGCTCACGGTGCCCTGTGACGCGCCGTTTCTGCCGCTGGATCTCGCCATGCATCTGCATGCCCAGGCACTGGCAAACGAGGTGCGCATGGTGCGGGCCGCCGATGAAACCGGCACTCACTATGCGGTCATGCTGATGCACCGTGCTTTGCTGCCGGATCTCGAGCGCTTCGTCCTGGACGGCGGCCGCCGGGTGCGCGCCTGGCAGGACACGCAGCCGGTCGAAACCGTGGAATTCCACGGCGATCCCTACGCCTTTCTCAATGTGAACACGCCGGACGACCTGCGCACGGCGGAGCGCCTGGCGCGGCGTTATCTGCGTTGATGTTCCCAGCAGCCTGTCGGACTTTGGATCGTCGGCTGCGAAACGGCCGCGCCGGCCCGTTTTTCGCCGGCTTCTTGGACAATAGTCCCGGCTATTCCCCGGCGAAGCCGTCAAAAACCGACCTCGGCGGGGCCATTTCTCGCTATCGACGCCCAAAGTCCGACAGGCTGCCATCCCTGGAGATTTCATGAATCTGGCTCAACATCTGCTCGTCGGCCTGATCCGCGGCTATCAGCTTCTGCTTTCCCCGTTTATCGGCAATCAGTGCCGTTTCACACCCACCTGCTCGCACTACGCGCGCGAGGCGGTGGAAAAACATGGCGCGATCAAGGGGAGCTGGATGGCGGCGCGGCGGGTTTCCCGCTGCCATCCCTGGCATTCCGGCGGTCACGACCCGGTGCCTTGATCGCTTGCCGCCCTTACTTGCAGGTTCTACTATCGCCCTCCTTCTCTCCGCTCGGTAATTCCCACTCGTGTTTTCTTTCTTCCGCAAGGGCAAACCCGAAGATCTGATGGCCTTCCTCAAGGAGGGACAGCCGGAATTCGCTTCCGGCCCCGCCTATATGCTGGCCAACGCGGACAGCGAAGCCAGCGAGGAAGGGATCGAGGTGAGCGAGGCGGGTGGCGGCCTGGTGGCGGAGTTCGAGGAGGCGGCGGTGCTCTACGCCAACGGCAAGGTGGGCGAAGCCGCCGCCTTGCTCAACCGCTATTTGCTCGACCACCCGGATAACCGCGATCCCCTGCCCTGGTACATGTTGTTCGACCTCTATGAGGCGAGCAACCAGCCCGAGCCATTCGAGGACGCGGCGGTGGATTTCGCCGTGAAGTTCGAGCATTCGCCGCCGACCTGGGCGCCGCGCGGCCAGTTGAAGACCGCCGCCATGCCGGTGCCGCTGATGAGCTTCGGCGAGAAATTCGGCAACATCGAGCGGGTCAAGTTGCAACGGTTCATGAACGAAGCGCGGGTCGCGCCCTTTGTTCGTATCGAGGTCAGCAAATGCCCGGCGCCGGGGCCGGAACTGGCCGCGGTCATGTTCGATCTCCTCTCCCAGGTCGACAAGATGCGCAAGCCGGTCGAGTTGATCGGTGGCCCCGGGTTCGCGGTGCGCCTCGGCGCGGCGCACCAGGGGGGGCGCCTCGACGAGAATGGCTGGCTGCTGTGGCTTTGCGCGCTGCGTCTGCTCGGCAAGGAAGCGGATTTCGAGGATACGGCGGTGGGTTATGCGGTCACCTTCGAAGTTTCGCCGCCGTCGTATACGCCACCTCTGGCCCTGCCCACGCGAGGCGGCGAAACGCCTGGCGCGGCGCGGCAGAGTGGGACCGACCCGGCCTTCCATTTGTCCGGCATCATCGGCCCGGGAACCGAGTCCCAGTTGGCCGAATTGGCGCGTTTCGCCGAAGGCCGAAAGCAGCTCGACATCGACCTGTCCCAAGTTACCCGCATCGACTTCGCCGCTGTGGGCCTCCTCCTGGAAACCCTGATCAACCTCGCCCAGGGCGACCGCAAGATTCAGTTCGTCGAAGGCAACGAGATGGTGAATACCCTGTTGAAGATCGTCGGCTCCAACCAGTTCGCGGCCGTGCTTGGCCGCACCCGGGTCTGAGCATATGGAGCAGTTTCACGGCACCACCATCATTTCCGTGCGTCGCGGCGAAGATGTCGTCATTGGCGGCGATGGTCAGGTCACGCTCGGCAACATTGTCATCAAGTCCACCGCCCGCAAGGTGCGCAAGCTCTATCAGGATCGCATCCTGGCCGGATTCGCCGGCGGTACCGCCGACGCCTTCACCCTGTTCGAGCGGTTCGAGGCCAAGCTGGAAAAACACCAGGGCCATCTCGTGCGCAGCGCCGTGGAGCTGGCCAAGGATTGGCGCACCGACCGCATGCTGCGCCGCCTTGAGGCCATGCTGGTGGTGGCTGATCGCGGCAGTTCACTGATAATCACCGGGGCCGGCGACGTGCTCGATCCGGAGTACGGTATCGCGGCCATCGGCAGCGGTGGCGCCTACGCCCAGTCGGCGGCGCGCGCGCTGCTGGAGCATACCGACCTCGCGCCCGAGGCCATCGTGCGCGAATCGCTGGGGATCGCCGCTGATCTGTGCATCTATACCAATCGCAACCTCCTCATCGAATCCCTGGCATAACCGCCACCATGGTCGTGCCACCCCGTTTCTGGCGCATCGCTGACGAGGCCGGCCTCGTCTGGCGTTACTGGGACGGCGAATATGTTTTCCACCACGCGCTCGCCAATGACACCCATCGCCTCTCGGAAGCCGCCGGCGCCGTGCTGCTGAGTCTGCTGGAGGGCGGCGAACAGGAGGAGGCGATTCTGGCCGATGCCTGTGGCCTGGATCGGGAGGACCTTGATGTGATCCTTTCGGCGCTGGCGAAAATCGATTTCCTGGCATGGCGTTGAACCTGGAAACCTCAGTTGACCGCTCCTCAACCCTTGAGAGCCCGCATGTACGATACGTTCAGAGCCTTCGATGACGTTCACCGGTTGGGTGACGTCCGCTACGCGCCCGATTGCACGGTTTTTGAGTCGTCTGGCTACGTTG
>JAURYL010000090.1 GCA_030653935.1 Pseudomonadota bacterium | reverse complement strand
CCCCTTTGGAAAAGGGGGGTTCCCGCTTGAACCTTCTGTGGGCGGCCTGCATCCGGGGGCTACCTGGAAACGCTCGTGCTTCGTGCCATTCATGTTTCCTGAAAGCACGGCCATAACCCGGCCGGGATCAGGAAGTCTGACCTTAAAATCAATCAGATATCCAACCTGGATTCCCTGTCACCCCCGAGAAAGCGGGGGCTGCGCGGGAATGACGGTTGGTCTTCCCGCCGGTTTCAATTAATTCACAGCCTCTGAGTTCATTTGAGAAGTGCGAAAAAAAACGGCTGCCGAAGCAGCCGTTTTTCTTGAGGCAAGCCCGTATTACTTGGCAGGAGCGGCAGCGGGAGCGGCCGGCGCGGTCGGGAACGGGAAAGCGAAGGGCTGGCCGGCCGGAACCTGGAACAACTGGTTCAAGGCGTTCAGGTCAAACGGCGCGGCAGCGCCGGCAGCCGGAGCTGCGTAGGTGGGGAAGGCCGGCAGGGTCGGCAGCGCGGTGGTGGCGCCCGGGGTCACGAAGCCTTTCCACATGTCACCGTAAGAAGCCGGGTTCAGGGTGGCGCCCGCCCAGCCCATATACAGGTTGGGGTTGACCGGCGCCATCATCAGCTGAAGGGCGCGGGGGTCCATGGGGGACAACAGCCACTTCATGTACAGGTTGGGGTTGACGCTATTCATGACCATTTGCAGGACTTTGGGGTCCATCGGGGACATGGCCCAGCGCATCAGCTTGCCCGGATCAGACAGTTGGGTCAGCGCGGCGGTGTAGAAGTTGGGGTCCATGGAAGCGGCCAGCCACTTCATGTAGACGTTCGGATCAGCAAAAGCGGCCATGTTGGTATAGGCGCCGGGCTGGGTCATGGAGTTCATCATGTTCAGCCAGTTGCCCGGCTCCATCATGTTGTTGCCCATGGCGGTGTAGAAGCCGGGTTCGGTGACGGCGTTCAACCAGGGGATGAAAACCTTCGGGTCTTTGTAGGCGGACATGTTCTGGGTCATGTCGGTCATGCGGGCCAGCCACTGTTCCGGAGTCTGGGGAACCTGCTTGGCGGTAGTATCGGCAAAAGCGGCGGGGGCGGCACAGACCAGCAGGGCGGCGACGAGTGATTTCACTTTCATTTCAAGCTCCTTGATTAGTGGAAAAGACTGGATCAGATGTTCGGGTGTGACTTGGTGTACAGAAGAATATCAAGATATCCTGATGCGTTCTAACGCCGTATACGTTTGTTCTACCCCCGGGTTTCATCTGTTGTGTTTCCGCGACAATGGCCGATTTCCGAAATCCATCACACCAGAACCTCATGTCACATCACATCGCACTTGGCTCCGCCGGCTGGGAGCGGCCGGATTGGAGCGACTCCTTTTATCCTTCGGACATGCCTGAAGAATGGCGTCTGACGTATTTCAATACTCAGTTCGAGTGCGTGTTCCTGACCGCCGATGTCTGGCGATGCGCCGGGCCTGAGGCTTATGCCGCCTGGGCGGGCGATAGCCACGAGCGATTCGTGTTCCTGCTGGAGGACGCGCGTCCGGATGAGGTGCCGGCGGTCTTGGCGGACAAGGCGCTGGGCGTCGGCAAGGAAGATGCGCGGCTGCTCTGGTTTGATCGCGAGACCTCCCTGAAACTGCTTGCCGGGCGGTTGGCCGAGGGTGAAGCCGCGTCTCCGCTGTTTCTGCTCAGCGCCGATGGTGATCTGGGCCAGATCGAGCGGGTACGCACCTTGCTGGAGTTGATGGCACTTTGAGCCGCGCCGCGCAGGTCATAGAATGCCCCGCGTATAGACGTTCACAAGAAAAAACCGATCTCCTCGTGTCAGACAATCTTATTGAAATCCGTGATCTGTCCTTTGCCTACGGCAAGCGCCTGGTGCTGAAGGACATCGAACTCAGCGCCAGGCGTGGTCAGGTCGTTGCCATCATGGGCATCTCCGGTGGCGGCAAGACCACGCTGTTGCGCCTGATCGGGGGCGCGCTCAGGCCGACCAGTGGCGTGCTCAAGGTGGATGGCGTCGACATGGGCAGTCTTGATCGCGAGTCGTTGTATCAATTGCGTCGGCGCATGGGCATGTTGTTTCAGTTCGGCGCCCTGTTCACCGACCTTTCGGTTTTTGACAATGTGGCGTTTCCCTTGCGCGAACACACTGATCTGCCGGAAGAAATGATCCGTGATCTGGTGTTGATGAAATTGAACGCGGTGGGCTTGCGCGGCGGCGCCGATTTGATGCCATCGGAATTGTCCGGCGGCATGGCGCGGCGGGTGGCGCTGGCGCGCGCGATCGCGCTGGAACCGAGCCTGATTCTGTATGACGAGCCGTTCGCCGGTCTCGATCCGATTTCTTTGGGGGTTACCGGCAATCTCATCCGGCGCCTGACCGATACGCTTGGGGTAACCTCCATCGTCGTGACTCATGACATCCAGGAGTCCTTGCGCATGGTCGATTACGTCTATTTCGTCTCCGATGGCGTGATCGCGGCGCAAGGCACGCCGGAGCAACTCAAGGCCTCGGACGAACCTTTCGTGCATCAATTCGTGCACGGTGAGGAGGATGGTCCGGTCCCCTTTCATTACCCGGCGCCCTCCTACGCCGAAGAACTGGAACTCGCGGCATGAACAGCCTACTCGACAGCCTGCGCGGCATCGGCGCCCGTGTGATCGACGGCATCTGGCGCATGGGCGTGGCGACGCGTTTTTTCCTGATGATCCTGCTGCAATCCGGGCAGAGTTTCCGCCGCTTCCATCTGATCATTCGCGAGATATACAGCGCCGGCGTGCTCTCGCTTATCATCATCCTCGTCTCCGGCCTTTTCGTCGGCATGGTTCTGGGTTTGCAAGGCTATGAAACCTTGCAGACTTATGGTTCCGAGGAGGCCCTGGGCGTCCTGGTTTCCCTGTCCCTGGTGCGAGAACTCGGCCCGGTGGTGGCCGCGCTGTTGTTCGCCAGCCGCGCCGGTTCGGCGATCACGGCGGAGATCGGCCTGATGAAGGCGACCGAGCAGTTGGCGGCGATGGAGATGATGGCGGTGGACCCGGTCGCTCGTGTCGTTGCCCCGCGTTTCTGGGGCGCAGTCATTTCCATGCCCTTGCTCGCGGCCATGTTCTCGGCGATGGGCATCCTCGGTGGCTATCTGGTCGGCGTTGTATTGATCGGTGTCGATGAAGGCGCGTTCTGGTCACAGATGCAGGCCGCGGTTGATTTCCGCGAGGACATCCTCAATGGTGTCCTCAAGAGCGTGGTGTTCGGTGTCGCGGTGACCGCCATCGCCTTGTTCGAAGGTTACGACGCGCCACCGACCGCGGAGGGCGTGTCTCGCGCCACCACCCGCACCGTCGTGACATCTTCCCTGGCCATTCTGGGCCTGGATTTCATTTTGACCGCTTTCATGTTCCGTGGAGTCTGATCCATGCAGCGCGCGACACTCGACCTCTGGGTCGGCATTTTCGTGGTGGCCGGTCTCGCCGCCGTTCTGTTTCTGGCCCTTCGGGTCGGCAACATGGGGAGCTTCGACAGCGCCTCGACCTACACGGTGAAGGCCTCGTTCGACAATATCGGCGGCCTCAAGGCGCGGGCGCCGGTCAAGAGCGCCGGTGTGGTGGTGGGGCGTGTCTCTGATATCAGCTTCGATACCACGCTTTATGAAGCCACGGTGTCGATGAATCTGGATGCCCGATACAAATTCCCCAAGGACACCAGCGCCTCGATCATGACTTCCGGCCTGTTGGGCGAGCAATATATCGCCCTGGAGGCCGGTGGTGAGGAGAAGATGCTGGCCAATGGTGACGCCATGAAGCTCACCCAGGGCGCGGTGGTTCTGGAAAACCTGATCGGCCAGTTCCTCTACAGCAAATCGGACAGTGAGACGAGCGCCCCGGACCTCGGCAAGATGGAATAATCGCGAAGGTGTTGCGTGGCTTCCCCGCGCAACGTCGCTTGGCTCGACAGTAGGAACATACGCTTGACCGTTCGGTGGTACTCGCCGCACAGTAAAACCGCTTGAATCAATTGGGAAAAACCATGCATTCGTTGTTGAAATATCTTCTCTCACTGCTGGCCGCAGGCTGCCTCGCCCTCCCGGCGATGGCTGCGGAACTCGGCCCCGATGCGCTGGCGCGGAACGTCACCAATGATGTCCTGCAAATCGTTCGCCAGGACAAGGACATCGCCAACGGCAATACCGCCAAGGTCAATGCGCTGGTGGAGCAGAAAATTCTGCCCCTGTTCGACTTCAAACACATGACCCAGTTGGCGGTCGGCAAGCATTGGCCCAGGGCGACGCCGGCACAACAGGAGAACCTGACCGAGCAATTCCGCGTCATGCTCGTGCGTACCTATGCCTCGTCGCTGACCAGCGTGGCCGACTACAAGATCGAGTTCAAGCCTTTCCGGGCGTCTCCCGCTGACAGCGATGTCACGGTAAGCACCGAAGTGAGCAAGCCGGGCGCTCCGCCGATTCTGATCGACTATCGTCTCGAAAAAAATGGCGGCAATGGTTGGAAGGTGTTCGATGTGGTCGTGGACAACGTCAGTCTGGTCACGGTTTACCGCAACTCCTTCAACTCTGAAGTGCGCAAGGGCGGTATCGACGGTCTGATCGCCGCCCTGTCTCGTCGCAACAATCGGCCCTGAGGTTCGCATGTTGCTTGTGGAAGGCGGTGTCGCCCGCTGTGAGGGCGAGTTGAACCTGGCCAATGCCAGCCAGTGGTTGGTTCAGGGGGAAGCCGCGTTGAAAGACGGGGTGACGGTTTTTGATCTGGCGGAGATCGGTCAATTCGATTCATCCGCCCTCAGTCTGATGTTGTCGCTGCGTCGCCGCGCCCAGGCGGCGGGATCCGCCATCGAGTTCCACAATGCCCCGGAAAGTCTTGCCAGTCTCGCCGAACTCTATGGCGTGACTGATCAAATCTAGCCCGGATATGGCATGAATTCTCGCGCGCCCTCACTGGCCCCTTATTCGCCCTGGAAGTCTTTGTTCAGTCAGGCGTATGAATAACCACGCAGCTCCTTCGCAAGATTTTCATTGCAAACAATGGCCTGCGTGTTTATGGGCTTGCCCGGTAGTCCTTTGGGCATCACACGCGTTCATGCACTATCCGGGCTAGTTTCTCCTCATGACGATCGCGGTTCGCCTGCGCGGCGTGGAAAAGCGCTTTCCGCGTGTGCATGCCCTGCGCGGCATCGACCTCGACATCGAACCCGGCGAGTTCTTCGCCCTGCTCGGTCCCAACGGCGCCGGCAAGACCACCCTGATCAGCATCCTCGCCGGCCTGACCCGCGCCAGTGCCGGGTCGGTGGAAATCATGGGCTTCGACGTGACCCGCGATTATCGTCAGGCGCGCCGCGCCCTCGGTGTGGTGCCGCAGGAACTGGTGTACGACCCCTTCTTTACCGTGCGCGAAACCTTGCGCCTTCAGTCCGGCTATTTCGGCTTGCGCCGCAACGACGACTGGATCGACGAGTTACTCGCCAACCTGGGGCTGGCCGACAAGGCCGATGACTACACCCGCCGCCTCTCCGGCGGCATGAAACGGCGGGTGCTGGTGGCGCAGGCGCTGGTGCATAAGCCGCCGGTGATCGTCCTCGACGAACCCACCGCCGGCGTCGATGTGGAATTGCGGCAATCGCTCTGGGCCTTCATCCGCCGCCTCAATCTCGAGGGCCACACCATCGTTCTGACCACGCATTACCTGGAAGAGGCCGAGGCGCTGTGCCAGCGGGTAGCCATGCTCAAGGAAGGCCGTGTCGTCGCGCTGGATCGCACTGAGAACCTGCTGCGCGCCGGCGCCGAGCGGCGTTTGCTACTGGAACTCGATCCCCCTGAACTGCCCGTTTTTCTGCAATCCCGCCTGAAGGGACGGGATGGGCGGCGTTTTATCCTGGACCTGCCCGACTATGGCGATCTCGAAGTCATCCTCGCCAATCTGCGCGCGGCCGGCATCGGCATCCGCGACATGAGCCTGGGCGAGGCCGATCTGGAAGAGGTGTTCTTGAAAATCATGCATGGGAGCACGTCTTGAGGCATCGCCGTCATTCCCGCGCAGGCGGGAATCCAGATCGTAGGCCTGATTGCAGTTTGATGAACGAACTGGATTCCCGCCTGCGCGGGAATGACGGTCAAGGGGCCCCTTCATGAGCGGTTTCCGCACCCTGCTATACAAGGAAATCCTGCGCTTCTGGAAGGTGTTGGTGCAGACCGTGGGGGCGCCGGTGCTCACCTCCCTGTTGTATCTGCTGATCTTCTCGCATGTGCTGGAAGACCACGTTCAGGTCTACCCCGGCGTGCACTACACCGCGTTCCTGATGCCCGGCCTGATCATGATGGCTATCCTGCAGAACGCCTTCGCGAACAGTTCCTCGTCGCTGATTCAGTCGAAGATCACCGGCAACATCGTGTTCGTCCTGCTGCCGCCGCTGTCCTACCTGGAGTTTTTTCTCGCCTACCTGATCGCGGCGCTGGTGCGCGGTTTCGCGGTAGGGTTGGGCGTATTGCTGGTCGGTCTTTTTTTTACCGACATCGAAATGCGTCATCCGCTTTGGATATTGGCTTTCGCGCTGGCTTCAGGAACCGTGTTCGCCTGCATGGGCATCCTGGCGGGAATCTGGGCGAACCAGTTCGACAACCTCGCCGCCGTGCAGAACTTCATCATCATGCCGCTCACCTTTCTCTCCGGCGTGTTCTTTTCCATTCATTCCCTGTCGCCGTTCTGGCAGGCTGTTTCCCACTTCAACCCGGTTTTCTACATGATCGACGGGTTCCGTTACGGCTTCTTCGGCCAGGGCGATGTCGATCCCTGGCTGGGCCTGGCCGTGGTCATGCCCTTCGTCCTGCTGCTTTCACTCCTGACTTTGGCGATGCTCAAGTCCGGCTATAAACTACGTCACTAATTTTTCAGGATATTCAAATGGTTACCCCAGAAAACATTCAGGAATGGATCCAGGCCGGCCTGGAGTGCGAATTCATCAAGTTGGCTGGCGACGGCCAGCATTTCGAAGCCGTCATCGTCAGTTCGGCATTCGCCGGCAAGCTGCCGGTCGCGCGCCATCAACAGGTGTTCAAGGTGCTGGGGGATCGCATGCATTCACAAATCCACGCACTGTCGATGCAGACCTTTACTCCGGAAGAGTGGAAAGCCCGCAATGGATAAGCTCGTCATCACCGGCGGCGCCCGCCTTTCCGGCGAGGTGGCCATTTCCGGCGCCAAGAATGCCGCGCTGCCCATCCTCTGCGCCAGCCTACTTTCCGCCGAGCCGCTCACCCTGACCAATGTGCCGGGGCTGAACGACATCGGCACCATGCTGAAATTGCTCGCCCAGATGGGCGTCAAGATCGAACGCGAGGGGAATCGCGTCACCCTGGACGCTTCCGGGCTGAACAACCCGCTGGCGCCCTACGAGCTGGTGAAGACCATGCGCGCCTCGATCCTGGTTCTCGGGCCGCTGCTGGCGCGCTGTAGCGAGGCCAAGGTGTCATTGCCTGGCGGCTGCGCCATCGGCGCCCGGCCGGTGGATCAACACATCAAGGGCTTGCTGGCGATGGGCGCGGAAGTTGGCGTCGAGCATGGCTATGTGGTCGCTAAAACCACGGCCGGCAACGGCAAATTGAAAGGCGCGCACCTGTTCACCGACATGGTCACCGTGACCGGCACAGAAAACCTGATGATGGCCGCCTGCCTGGCTGATGGCGAAACCATTATCGAAAACGCCGCGCGCGAGCCGGAAGTGGTCGATCTGGCGCAATGCCTGGTCAGCATGGGCGCCCAGATCAGCGGCGCCGGCACCGATGTCATTCGCATTCGCGGGGTCGAGCGCCTGCATGGCGCAACCCACCGCATCATGCCGGACCGCATCGAGACCGGTACTTTCCTGTGCGCGGCGGCGGCCACCGGTGGCGAGATTCGCCTCACCGGCACCTCCACCGGCTATCTGGACGCCGTGGTCGACAAGCTCATGGATGCCGGCTGCGAGATCGTCGGCGAAAAAATCCCCGGCCGCGAATCCATCCACATCATCGCCCCGGCCCGCCTCAAAGCCGTCTCGATCCGTACCGCGCCCTATCCGGCTTTCCCCACCGACATGCAGGCGCAGTTCATGGCCATCAACGCCGTGGCTGATGGCACCGCGATCATCCGCGAGACCATCTTCGAGAACCGCTTCATGCATGCCGTCGAACTTCAGCGTCTCGGCGCGGATATCCAGATCGACGGCAACACGGCGGTGATGAAAGGCGTGGAAAAATTGCAGGGCGCCACCGTCATGGCCACCGACCTGCGCGCCTCGGCCAGCCTGGTCATCGCCGGCCTGGTCGCGGAAGGGGAGACCCACATCGAACGCATCTACCACCTGGATCGCGGCTACGACCACATCGAAGCCAAACTCACCGCCCTGGGCGCGGCGATTCGGCGCGAGAAAGCCTGAGCTTGCCATTGTTTTTGTTATGTATTACCGTTAATACAAATCAAAAAGCAAGGAGCCGTTCATGACCACCAGCGTTCGTTTACCCAATCGCGTCGAACAGGCGCTGGCGGCTTATTGTGTGGAAACCCAGCGCAGCAAGTCGGAGGTCATCATCGAACTGCTGGAGCAGCGGTTCAGCCTGGCCGAGTCGGAAGCCACGCCGTTCGAGCGCGCCGAAGCGGCGGGGTTTATCGGCTGCGTCGATGGGGGTGAGACGGCGGGCAGTTACAAGGAACGGGCGCGCGCGGCGATGGTTGCCAAACATGCGGCCAAACACGGCAGCGCATGACCACCATCCTGGTGGATACCGGGCCGCTGGTGGCCTTGTCCGACAAGCGCGACAAGTTTCATGAAGCCAGCAAGTCTTTCCTGAAGAACTATCGAGGCCGTCTGCTCACCACCTGGGCGGTGTTGACCGAGTTCTCGCACCTGGCGCCCTCGGTCGAGGCGACGCTGCCGTTGTATCGCTGGATCGATAACGGCGGGCTGGAGCTATTTCCACTGGGCCGCGATGAACTTGTGCGCGCGGTGGACTGGATCGAGCGCTACGCCGATCAGCCGATGGACTTGGCCGATGCCTCACTGGTGGTCGCCGCGCTTGCCACTGGCTACACCCAGATATGGACCCTGGATCGCCGCGACTTCGAGACCTGGCGGCTACCCAGCCGCAAGCGCTTCAAGCTGGTTGGGCAATAGGCAACTTCTGGACACCTCGAAAAACCCGTCATTCCCGCGCATGCGGGAATCCAGAGAGTTGATTCCACTGGGTTCCCGCATTCGCGGGAACGACGAATCAGGAGTTATTCGAGGGGCCCTTCTGCCACTCGCGTCCGGTGAATGGTTTCCCCACGCGGCTTTCACGCCGTTTCGATGTCTACCGGCGTATAGGCCGGAACCAGGTCGAACAACGCGATCAGGTCGGCGTTGCGCATGCGGATGCAGCCGTGCGAGCGCGGCGCCTGCTCGAAGGCCTCATCCGGGGTGCCGTGGATGTAGATATAACGGCGCATGCTGTCGCACTCACCGAGGCGGTTGAAGCCGGGTTCCGTGCCGGAAAGCCAGAGGATGCGGGTCAGGATCCAGTCGCGTTCCGGTTCCGCCTGGCCGAGTTCCGGGGTGTAGACCTCGCCGGTTGGGCGGCGCGCCTTGAATACCGTGTTGAGTGGTAGGCCGGCGCCGATTTTGGCGCGGACGATGTGCCGGCCGCGCGGGGTGCGGTAGCTTCCGGCCTCCTCGCCGGGGCCGTTGGCGGCGGTGGAGACCGGGTAGCGGTGTAGTTCGGCGCCGTTGTCGTCGAGGAGGGCCAGTTCCTGGCGAGCGAGGTCGATATGGAGCTTCATGCCTCGCCCCGTGCGCGTGCGCGTCGTTCCGCGAAGAACGCCGAGAGCATGCCGCCACAGTCCTCCGCCAGCACGCCGGCGGTGACGTCGCAGTGGTGGTTGAGGCGGGGAACCGCGCCAGGGAGATCGCCGAACAGGTCGAGGGCGCTGCCCTGGGCGCCGGTCTTGGGGTCGCGGGCGCCGTAGATCAGGCGGCCGACTCGGGCGTGCATGATGGCGCCGGCGCACATCACGCAGGGTTCCAGGGTGACGTAGAGGCTGCTGCCGGGCAGGCGGTAATTGCCCAGGTGGCGGCCGGCGTCGCGCAAGGCCATGATTTCGGCGTGCGCTGTGGGGTCGTGGGCGCTGATCGGCTGGTTCCAGCCGCGCCCGACGATTTCGCCGTCGATCACCAGCACGGCGCCCACCGGTACTTCTCCGGCGGCCCAGGCGAGCCGCGCCTGTTCCAGAGCGGCGCGCATGAAATGGGTGTCTGGATCAGGGTTCATTGCTGGTTTCTCCCATCTCCCTCTCCCTCTCCCCCTCCCCCTCCCCCGGAGGGGGAGGGGAAAAGGGTAGCCAGTTTGGCTTCTCTTTTGAGTTTCTTGATCGCCGCCTCGCGCCGATAGGCTTCCGCTTTATCGGCGGCGAGTTCCTGGTAGGCCATTTCCACCGGGCGCCGCGCGCGGGTGTAGCGCGCCCCCAGTTTGCCGCCGGCGTTGTGTTCGCGCAGGCGGCGCTCCGGGTCGGTGGTGACGCCGGTATAGAGCGTGCCGTCGGCGCAGCGCAGGATGTAGACGAACCAGCCCGGCACCGCGCTTACTGCTCGTCCTGTTCCGGTTTGAACGCGACAGCCAATTGTTGCTGGACGCTGGGCGGCACTTGTTCGTGGTGGCTGAATTCCAGGGTGTAGGAGCCCTGGCCACCGGTGAGCGCTTTCAGCCGTGATTGCAGGTTTTCCAACTCGGCCAGGGGGGCCTGGCCGCTGACGACGAGCATGCCGCCGCGTCCGCTCTCGTGGCCGGTGATCTGGCCGCGACGGGCGGAGAAGTCGCCGCTGA
Organism: Pseudomonadota bacterium; assembly: GCA_030653935.1. Classification (GTDB taxonomy): domain Bacteria; phylum Pseudomonadota; class Gammaproteobacteria; order Burkholderiales; family Thiobacillaceae; genus PFJX01. Next base: position 6,571 of record JAURYL010000090.1, on the reverse strand, counting down.
CGTCGCCGATGGCGTCTTCCGGTGTGGTCAGTTCGACATGGACGATGGGCTCCAGTACCACCGGACGGGCCAGTGCGGCGGCGGCCTGGAAGGCTTTCTTGCCGGCGCTGACGAAGGCGATTTCCTTGCCGTCGACCGCGTGGCTCTTGCCGTCGTAGACGGTGACGCGCACATCCTGCATCGGGAAGCCGGCGACAATGCCCAGTTCCATGGCCTGGCGCACGCCTTTCTCCACGGCGGTGATGAAGGGGCCGGGAATGGCGCCGCCTTTCACGGCATCGACGTATTCGAAGCCGGCGCCGCGTGCCATCGGCTCGATACGCAGGTAGACCTCGCCGAACTGGCCGGCGCCGCCGGTCTGTTTCTTGTGCCGGTAGTGGCCTTCCGCTTTCTGGGAGATGGTTTCGCGGTAGGGAATGGTGGGCGTGTGGGTCTCCACTTCCAGGCGGAATTGTTCACGCATTTTTTCCAGCACGAATTTCAGGTGGTTTTCGCCCTGGCCGCGAATCACGGCTTCGTGCGTGGTGGGGTCGTGGTCGACGTGCAGGCCGGGGTCTTCCGCTTGCAGGCGGTGCAGGATGTCGGAGAGTTTGTCGACTTCAGTCTGCTTCTTCGGCCGCACCGCCAGACCGTAGACGGCATGCGGGAAGTCGAGCGGCTGCATGTGGATATGGTCGTCTTCCGGGGCGTCGTGCAGCACGGCGTCAAAACCGAGGTCATCCACCTTGGCCACCGCGCAGATGTCACCGGGAACACAGGCTTTGACTTCTTCCAGTTGCTTGCCCTGGAGGCGGTAGAGGTGGCTGACCTTGAACGGCTTGCGTGATTCGCCGATGTAGAGCTGAGAATCCGGTGTGATGGTGCCCTGATACACGCGGAACACGGCGGTCTTGCCGACATAGGGGTCGATTTCCACCTTGAAGACATGCGCGAGCACATGCTTGTCCGGGTCGGGTTCGGCCCGCAGGGGTACGGCCGCTTCACCCTCGCCGCGCACGAACAGGGGCGGGTTGCCTTCGGTGGGGTTGGGCAGCAGCTTGGCGATCACATCGAGCAACTCGGGGATGCCGGCGCCGGTGCTGGCGGAAACGAAGCACACCGGCACCAGATGGTTTTCGCGTAGGGCTTTCTCGAATGGGGCGTGCAATTGTTCCGGCGCGACCTCGCCCTGTTCCAGGTAGATATTCATCAGCTCTTCGTCGACTTCCACGACCTGATCGACCAGGGCGCTGTGGGCGTCCGCCACGGAGGAGAAATCAGACTCGCCACCGGGGTTGAAGAAACAGTCGGTAACCTTGCTGCCGCCGCCGGCCGGCAGGTTGATGGGCAGGCACTCGCGGCCGAAGGCGGTCTGGATTTCGGAGAGGAGTGTTTGCAACTGAGCGGGCAGGTCGTCTTCGAAAGCGTCGATCTTGTTGACCACGATCATGCGACACAGCTTGCGCGTCTGCGCCCAGTGCATCATGCGGTGAGCGGTGAGTTCCAGGCCCTTCTTCGGGTCGATCACCACCACGGCGGTTTCGATGGCGTCGAGCGCGCACATGGCCTGGCCCATGAAATCTGGGTAGCCGGGGGTGTCGAGCAGGTTGATCTGGGCGCCCTGGTGTTCGAGGTGGGTAACCGCCACCTTGATCGAGTGCTGATGCGATTTTTCCAGCGCGTCGTAGTCGCAGACGGTATTGCCGCGTTCCACGGAACCGGCGGCGGGAATGGCGCCGGCGGTCGCGAGCAGGGTTTCGATCAGGCTGGTTTTGCCGGCACCGCCATGGCCGACCAAGGCCAGGGTGCGGATGTTGTTGGATGTCGTCATGATGGTTTGCAGTGGGTAAGTGTTGAAAGAAAGCGTGGTTCAGGCGGCTTCGATGAACAGTTCGCCGCGGTTGGTGATGAGGTCCCAGACTTGAGGCGCGATCTGCCGGATATTCGGCAGGGCCTCGTCCGCTGTGGTGAGGCAGGGCACCCGCAGGCCGTGATATTCGACATCCGGCCCGATGCGCCGGAAAACGACGCCGAAACGGCCGAGCAGGCGCACCAGCGCCGGTTCCATGACCGCGTAGCAATGGCTGACGTGATGCGCGTGCGCCATGCGCATCACCGCGGCGAAGAGGCCCAGCGAGATATGCGGCAGCACGCGGCGCTCGTGGTCCTCGAAATACACGTCGATATCGGCGGCGACGCCGGCGATGCTGTTGGATTCGCCGAGACGCCGCTTGAAGACTTTGGAGACGGCGAAGCGGGAGATTTCCCCCAGGTGCGTTCGCAACGAGGCCTCCGTGACCGGTTCGTCCAGTTGACAGTGCAATTCGATCGGATAGCTCGCTGCCGATGTGCCGGTCTGGGGCAGGATCAATCGCGTGGTGGCGGCATAGATGCCGGTGCGGCGGTGTCGGAGCAGGTAGTGGTCGGAACGGGCATCGAATTCGTCTTCTTCCAGCAGGATGACCTCGCCCGCCGCATCGACGCCGCTTTTGCAGTCGGCCTCGGTCTCGAACCCGGTTTCCAGCACATAGACCTGGTAGCGCAGTTGAAAAACCTGCGCTCTCAGTTCATCGGTGTCGGCATGAACCAGTTCAAAGTATTGGTTGAAGGCTGAGAGCAGATCCTGCTGCATGGCTTGAATGTTATCCGCCGTCGAATTTTGCTCTCAGGGTAGCGAAGCGGGGTGAGAAGGTAAACAAGGCATTGCGCTTGGCGGGGTGATAGTCGTGTGAAACACGCCATCAGCGGCTGTAAAAATCACCTTGCACCGCAACACGGCAGCCGTTAGCGTGCGCGCCAGCTCCTACTTTTCGATGAATGCGACATGAAGCATGATCCTCTGGCTTTTACGGCCCTGTACTCAGGAAGCGCGGATTATCTCGACGCACTTGAGGCCGCGCGGCCGGAGTTGATTCCGTCGACATCGTCGTCGCCAGCTTCCGCGCCGATCACTTCGCGGTTCCCGATGAAGGAAGCGCTGGAGGTCTCCGATCTGCCGCTGCTGAAGTGCGAGGCGAGCCAAGTCGGGGTGTTGCAACTGATCAACGCCTACCGCTTTCGCGGTTTTCATGTGGCGGATCTGGACCCGCTGAATCGCTTGCCGCCGCCGCTTGTCCAGGAGCTGAACCCGGCCAATCACGGCCTCACCGCCGACGAACTGGATCAGGAGTTCGAAACCGGCTCGCTGGTCGGGCCCGCGCGCGACACTCTGCGCAACATCATCGAGCGGCTGCGGCGCGCTTATTGCGGCACGCTGTCCCTGGAATACATGCACCTGACCAGTACCGCGCAGAAACGCTGGCTACAACAGCGGGTCGAGGGCGAAAGCGGCCTGGAGATGGAGCCGCACCTGCAACGCTGGTTGCTGGGGCAACTCACCGCCGCCGAGACGCTGGAAAAGACCTTGCATACCCGCTATGTCGGGCAAAAGCGTTTTTCCCTGGAAGGCGGCGAATCGCTGATCCCCTTGCTCAATTACCTGATGGAACTGTCCGCGCGCGCTGGATTGCGGGAAGTCGGCCTCGGCATGGCGCATCGAGGCCGTCTCAACGTGCTGCATAACGTCCTGCAACGTTCGGTCATCGAGTTGTTCGAACGCACGCACCATGCCGACAACACACAGCGCACCGGCGACGTGAAATACCACCAGGGCTTCGCCGCCGAACTGGACACCGCCGGCGGCCCGATCCGCGCGGTGGTGTCGTTCAATCCCTCGCACCTTGAGATCGTTAATCCGGTGGTGGAAGGCTGGGTGCGCGCGCAGCAACAGCGGCGCTGTGACCACGAAGGCAAACAGGTGATGCCGATCCTGATCCACGGCGATGCCGCCATTGCCGGCCAGGGCGTGGTGATGGAAACCATCAACATGGCCGCCACCCGAGGCTTCAGCACCGGCGGCACCCTGCATATCGTCATCAACAACCAGATCGGATTCACCACCTCCGATCCGCGCGACTCCCGTTCCAGCCTGTATTGCACCGACGTGATGAAAATCGTCGAGGCGCCGGTGCTGCATGTCAACGGCGACGATCCCGAGGCCGTGCTGCGGGCGACGCAGATTGCCCTGGAATATCGCATGACGTTCCAGCGTGATATCGCCATCGACCTGATCTGCTATCGCCGCCTCGGCCATAACGAGCAGGACGAGCCGATGGTCACGCAGCCGCTCATGTATCGCCGCATCCAGGCGCTGCCGAGCACGCGCACCCTGTACGCGCAGCGTCTCGCCGAACTGGACGTGGTGGAGCCGAGCGCCGCGGAAGCCATGGTGTTGTCTTTTCGCGCCAGCCTGGATGCGCGCATCGGCCGCCAGGCGGACGCGAAAAGCCCTTTCGCGCCGGATTGGAGCCCCTACAAGAACACCCACTGGCGCGATGCCACCGTCACCGCGATTCCGATGCAGCGGCTGAAGGCCCTGGCGCAACGCCTCACCACCCTTCCCGCCGATTTCGTCCTGCAATCAAGGGTGGAGAAAATCATGGATGATCGCCGCCAGATGGGGGAGGGCATCCTGCCGCTGGACTGGGGCATGGCCGAATGCCTGGCCTACGCCAGTCTGCTCAGCGAAGGCACGCCGGTTCGCCTGACCGGCCAGGATTCCGGCCGCGGCACCTTCTTCCACCGCCACGCCGTGCTGCATGATCAGAAGCGTGAACGCTGGGACTCCGGCGTCTATATCCCCTTGCAGAACCTGATTCCCGGCCAGGCGAATTTCCTGGTGGTCGATTCGGTGCTCTCGGAAGAGGCCGTACTTGGCTTTGAATACGGTTATGCCAGCGCGGCGCCGGATCAACTGGTGATCTGGGAGGCGCAGTTCGGCGACTTCGTCAATGGCGCCCAGGTGGTGGTGGATCAGTTCATCGCCGCCGCCGAAACCAAGTGGGGCCTGCTTTCCGGTCTTACCCTGTTCCTGCCGCACGGGTATGAAGGGCAGGGGCCGGAACACTCCTCCGGGCGCATCGAACGCTTCCTGCAACTCGCCGCGCACGACAACATCCAGATCACGCAGCCCACCACGCCGGCGCAAATGTTCCACCTGCTGCGCCGCCAGGTGGTGCGCCCCTACCGCAAGCCGCTGATCGTGTTCACGCCGAAAAGCCTGCTGCGCCACCCGGACGCCAGTTCCAGCCTCGACGAAATCACGCGCGGCGCATTCCAGCCCTTGATCGACGAGGTAGACGCGCTTGATCCGAACCGGATCACCCGCCTTGTCTTCTGCTCCGGTCGACTTTATTACGACCTGCTGCGCACCCGCCGGGCGCAGGAAACCGAGCACATCGCCATCATCCGGGTGGAACAGCTTTATCCCTGGCCGGATCAGGAACTCGACGTGCTCCTGGCGCGCTATCCCAACGTCGATGACATCGTCTGGGCGCAGGACGAACCGCTCAACCAGGGTGCCTGGCGCTACGCCGCCTACCCCATTCGCCTCGCCACCGGCATCACCCTGCGCTATGCCGGCCGTCCCGAGTCCTCCTCGCCCGCCGCCGGCTATCTCAGCCTGCACAAGCAGCTTCTGGAGGACCTCCTGAGCGTGGCTCTGGGGCCGAAACCCGACGCCGACGCCTGAGCCGCGCCGCTTCACGCCAGCGTGGCGGCCGCCATGTTCACGGCTGTTATTGGTTAAGCTACGCCCGGTTTTATACAGACGGAGAAATACATGCGGGACTCGCGACACATTCTGGATATCCGAAAACGACAGATCGAGGCCGACCTCGGCATCCTGTTTCAACGGGTTGAAAACGCGATCATCAAAGCCATGGACTACCTCGGCAGCCATGACCTGGAAGCCTGCGAGCGCCTGGTGCGGGACGACAAGGAGCTCAATCAACTACGCCGGGCGGTCGAGCAGGACTGCCTGGTGGTCATCGCCTCGCAGCAACCCGTGGCCCATGATCTGCGCGAACTCATCACCGACATGCGGATCGCCTCGGAACTGGAACGGATGGGGGACTATGCCAGCGACATCGCCGCCAGCATCCAGCGGATGGACGACGCCAACCTGGAAGGGGTGGGCCTGGATACGGTGCTGGAGATGTCCCTACTCTGCCGGCGGATGCTGGCGGATGTCCTTGCCGCGCATCAACAAGATGATGCCGCGCTTGCCCGCCAGGTCGGCGCCATGGACGATCAGCTCGATGCCCTGATGCATCAAATCGTGGAGGTGATCATGGCCGCCATGCGCGCGGACTCCACGCTGGTCAACAATGGCTCGCGGATGCTCTGGATCGCCCACAACCTGGAACGTTGCGGCGACCGCGCCACCAACATCGCGGAACAGATCATCTTTTGTGTCGAAGGTGATGTTGAGGAACTGGATTGACCCCGCGAGACGGGAGCCAGTGCACGGAAAAACGCAATAATTGAACACCTGCTGGTCGGCCTTGCCGCCGTGATGGCCCTGGGCACCCTCGCCCAGTGGCTGGGCTGGCGTCTGGGCCTCCCCTCCATCTTCAGACTTCCTGATCCCGGCCGGGTTATGGCCGTGCTTTCAGGAAACATGAATGGCACGAAGCACGAGCGTTTCCAGGTAGCCCCCGGATGCAGGCCGCCCACAGAAGGTTCAAGCGGGAACCCCCCTTTTCCAAAGGGG
>JAURYL010000060.1 GCA_030653935.1 Pseudomonadota bacterium | reverse complement strand
CATGAATGGCACGAAGCACGAGCGTTTCCAGGTAGCCCCCGGATGCAGGCCGCCCACAGAAGGTTCAAGCGGGAACCCCCCTTTTCCAAAGGGGGGCAGGGGGGATTTACCCAAGGTCGAGCCGCCACTGAACGCCCGCTAAAAACCCCCCAGCCCCCCTTTTCCAAAGGGGGGAGTCAGCGCGCCGCACGCCTGTACCGGGCTACGGTACAGTGCCATTGCCAATGCGCGGGGGATCAGGAAGTCTGAAGTTATTCATGGACAGCCCCTAACCCGGATATTTCATGAATCCTCGCGTGCCCTCGCTGGCCCCTTGTCCGCACAGGAAACCTTGCTCAGTCGGGTGTATGAATCACTACGCCGCTCCTTCGCAAAATTCCCCGTACAAACAATGGACTGCGCGATCATCACGCGAATTCATGAAATATCCGGGTTAAGTTGATCCAAACCCACCGGCGGTCAGCCGGCGCCACACAGGAGTTCGAGTTGCCGTCTTCTTTCAGCAGCAGTCACCGCCTCATCGCCGTTCTCTTCCTCGGTTTCGCCTCCGGTCTGCCGCTCGCGCTGACCGGGCAGGCGATGCAGGCGTGGTTGAGTGTCGATGGCGTGGATATCGCCACCATCGGTTTTCTCGGCCTGGTCGGCGTGCCGTATACCTTCAAGTTCCTCTGGGCGCCGTTGATGGACCGCTTCGAGCCGCCTTTCCTCGGGCGGCGCCGTGGCTGGCTGGTGCTGACGCAACTCGGCCTGGCGGCGGTGTTGTGGTGGATGGCTTCGATCTCACCATCGCAGACGCCGCTGTTGTTCGCGGCCGCCGCCGTGTCGCTGGCGTTCTTTTCCGCCTCGCAGGATGTGGTGATCGACGCCTATCGCACCGATGTCCTGGACCCGCGCGAGCGTGGCCTGGGCGCGTCGATGTCGGTATTCGGCTACCGCATCGCGATGATTCTTTCCGGCGGCATCGCCCTGATCTGGGCGGAACAGTGGGGCAGTTGGGGCCAGGTATACCGGGTGATGGCCGGCATCATGGTGGCCGCGGCGGCGGTGTCGCTGCTGACCCTGCCGCGCATCAACAGCGCCTCGAAGCCGCTGGCCAGCGATGCCGGGCGCGAGGTGCTGGGTTTTCTCGCCATGCTCGCCGGGGTGTTGGCCGGCGCCTTCGCCTCGCGTTGGATTTTGATCGGTCTCGGCCTCGACCCCAACGACGCCAACAAGTGGATTCAACTGCTGTTTGTGTTGGCCGGCATCGCCGGGGCGCTGCCGCTGGGTGCCTGGGCGGCGCGGAAAGTGGGCTTCGCCACCCTCAACCAGTCACTCTCGAGTTTTTTCAGCACGCCCGGCGCCTGGGCCTTTCTCGCCTTGATCGTGCTCTACAAGCTGGGCGACGCCTTCGCCGGCAGCCTCTCCACCGCCTTCCTGATCAAGGGCATGGCGTTCAGCCAGGCGGAAGTGGGCATCGTCAACAAGATCATCGGCATCTGGCTGACCATCTTCGGCGCTCTCCTCGCCGGCGCGTTGATGTTGCGCCTGTCGCTGTATCAGGCGCTGCTGAGCTTCGGTGTGTTGCAACTGCTGTCCAACTTCGGTTTCTACGCCCTGGCGGTGCTCGGCCGCGGCGCCTGGGGCAGCTTCACCCTGGCGCCGTTCGACCTCGGTTTCGTCGCGCTCGACACCGCGTCCGAGATCGACGGCCTGTTGATGGCGGCCATCGCCGCCGAGAACGTCACCAGCGGCATGGGCACGGCCGCCTTCGTTGCCCTGCTCATGGGCCTGTGCAACCGGCAATACACCGCCACTCATTACGCGCTGCTCTCGGCGCTGGCGGCGGTGGGGCGCATCTATGTCAGCCCGGTCTCCGGTGTGCTCTCGGAATCGGTCGGCTGGCCGGCCTTCTTTCTCTTCTCCGCCGTCGCCGCCGTGCCGGGAATTTATATGGTCTGGTACATGCGCGGGGCCATTGCCGGTCTAGTCGAGCGGGGGAAACCATAAGGCGAACATTGCGGCGCACATAACCCTGTTTTCTGGATAATGGCATCCTCTTCTCCGCCAGGAGGTCTTAGTGCAGCCTCTGTTTCACCCCGTTCGCCTGCTCTTGTCCCGGTTCCACCATCCCTGGGTGGTGGCCGCGTGCGGGCTGGCGATCGCGGGGCTGCTGGCGGGGCTGGCGCAGGGGACTTTTGGCCACCTCCTCGCCGAGACCGAGGCCAACAAGCGGGAAATCGCTGGTCTCGCCAGCGTGGCGCGCCTGCGCGCGGTGCTGCAACCGTTGCAGGAACATCGTGGGCTCGACAATGCGATTCCTTTCGGCGACCCGGTGCTGGAGGCGCAGCTCACAGCCAGCGAGAAGCGAGTGGATGCTGCTTTCACCGCACTGTTGACGCGGCAGGCGCTGGCGTCCGAGCACGCGGCCATTGTTACCCAGGGACGAGCAGACTGGGACAGACTGAAAAATGCCATAGGTGATCTGAATCGGTTCGAGCAACACAGCGCGCTGATCGACCGTCTGCTGGAAGTCGCGCGCCGGATCATCGACGACAGTGGCCTGACCCTGGATGCCGACGCCGGCACCAACCATCTGGTCGGCGTGCTCGATGTCATGCTCGGCTTCACCCTGGAGCGCGCGGCACAGTTGCGCGGCCTTTATGCCGCCCTGCTTGCCAGCAATGGCACAAACACGCGCCTGCGCGGTGAACTGGTGATGTGCGCGACCGCGCTGGACGACGAACGCAAACTGGTCAGCCATCATGTCGCAGCCATACTGCGCTACCGGCCTGACCTGGCGGCCGAACTCGGTGACCTGCCGACCCGGCTCGAACAATCGACTCGCACGCTACGCCATCTGGTACGCGAACATGTGGTTGCGCCCGGTTCGGAACTGGCTACCGAAACGTTCTTCAAGCAAGCCAGCGTGGCGATCAGCGGCGGTTACGCCCTGTTCGACCGCACCCTGGTTCTGGCTGAACGATCGCTACGCGCCCGTCAGGAACGACTGAAACATCAGCTCAGCTGGAACATCGCCGGCATGCTGGCTCTGACCCTGGCCATCCTCTATCTATTCGCCGGCGTGGTGGTGAGCGTGCGCGCCTCACGCCGGGCGACGGATGAACTGGCGCGGAACGAAGCCTTGTTCCGCAACGTGCTCGACACCTTGCCGGTGGGCGTGGCCATCACCGACGCGAAGGGACAGATTCTGTCCATCAATCCAGCGGCCCAACGGATCTGGGGCGAGGCCCGGCTGGTCGGCCAGGAGCGCTATCACGAATACAAGGCCTGGTGGCCGGAGACCGGCAAGCGGGTCGCCAACGACGAATGGCCGCTGGCGAGGGCGCTTGGTCGGAACGAGGCGGTGCTCAACCAGATTCTCGACATCGAAAGTTTCGACGGCCGCCGCAAGAACGTGCTGTTTTCGGCGGTGCCCACCCATGACGAGCACGGTGCCCTGAACGGCGGCCTGGTGGTCAACGAGGACATCAGCGAACTCATCACCATGCAGCGCGCCTTGCGCGAGGAGCACGACTTCATCGACGCGGTGCTGGATACCGTGGGTGCCATCGTCCTGGTGATGGACCGCGACGGCCGCGTGGTGCGTTTCAACCGCGCCTGTGAGGAGGTCAGTGGTTACCGCGCCGAAGAGCTGGTTGGTACCCACTTCTGGGAAAAACTGCTTCCGCCCGAGCAGATCGAACGGGTGAGCCAGGTGTTCACGCAACTGACCGCCGGCCACTTCCCCAATCAACACGAGAACCACTGGCGTACCCGCGACGACGGCCGCCGCCTGATCGCCTGGTCGAACACCTGCATCGTCGATGCGAACGGACAGGTGCATTACGTCATCGCCACCGGCATCGACGTCACCGATACGCGCGCGGCGGAAGCGGAGTTGCGCCTGGCGGCGCGGGTGTTCGAGCATGCCGGCGAAGCGATCATGGTCACCGACGCCGACAACCGCATCGTCAAGGTGAATCCGGCCTTCACCGCCATCACCGGATATGCGGCCGAGGAAGTGCTGGGTGAGACCCCGGCAAGGTTCAAGTCCGGCCGCCACGATGCCGCGTTCTACCTGGCCATGTGGCACAGCCTGGCGGAAACCGACGCCTGGGAAGGCGAGATCTGGGATCGGCGCCGGGATGGCGGCATTTATCCCAAGTGGCTCACCATCAGCGCCATGCGCGACAGCCAAGGCGAACTGCGGCATTACGTCGCCCTGTTCACCGACATCAGCGAGCGCAAGCGCAGCGAGGAACGCATCCGCCATCTGGCCGAACATGACGCCCTCACCGGCCTGCCCAATCGCTCGCTGCTGCAGGACCGGCTGCGCCAGGCCATGACCCGGGCGGAACGGGAACACACCCGCCTGGCGCTGTTGTTCGTCGACCTGGACCGCTTCAAGCTGGTCAACGACAGCCTCGGGCACGCGGTGGGCGACGCGCTCCTCCAGGAAGTCGCGCATCGGCTCCAGAGCACGGCACGCGCCTCCGACACGGTCAGCCGCCAGGGCGGCGACGAGTTCCTGATTCTCCTGGCCGACATCGAACAGAACGAGGACGCGGGGCGGGTGGCGCAGAAGATGCTCGATACCCTGTCCGAGCCCTGCGTACTCGCCGGGCATGAGCTGCGCATCACGCCGTCGATCGGCATCAGCCTCTACCCCGATGACAGCACGGACCTGGAACAGCTCATCAAGAGCGCCGACATCGCCATGTACCAGGCCAAGGAAAGCGGGCGCTACGCCTACCAGTTCTACACCGGCGACATGAACCAGCGCGCGGCCGAGCGCCTGTCCATGGAGATCGGCCTGCGCCAGGCGCTGGAGCGTGGTGAAATGCTGCTGCACTACCAGCCGCAGATCGAACTGGCGAGCGGCCGCATCATCGGTCTGGAAGCCCTGCTGCGCTGGCGCCATCCGGAACAGGGCATGATCCCGCCAGGGCGCTTCATTCCCATCGCCGAGGACAGCGGCCTGATCGTGCTCATCGGTGAGGGTGTGCTGCACGAGGCCTGCCGACAAAGCCTGGCCTGGCAGGCGGCCGGACTGCCCGCCGTGCCGATCGCGGTGAATCTGTCCGCCGTGCAGTTCCGCAAGCCCGGCCTGGAAACCCTGTTGCGCGACCTTCTCGCCGCCACCGGCCTGGCGCCGCATCTGCTGGAACTGGAACTCACCGAAAGCATCGTCATGAACCAGGCCGAGGAAACCGTGGCCATCCTCGGCCGCCTGCACGCCCTGGGCGTCCTCCTGTCCATCGACGATTTCGGCACCGGCTATTCCAGCCTGTCCTATCTCAAACGCTTTCCCATCCAGAAACTCAAGGTGGATCAGTCCTTCATGCGCGACGTGGCGCATGACAGCAACGATGCCGCCATCGTGCGCGGCATCGTCAGCCTGGCGCACAGCCTGGGCATCGGCGTCATCGCCGAGGGCGTGGAGACGCGCGAACAACTGGATTTCCTGCGCGAACTCGGCTGCGAGCAGGCGCAGGGCTACTATTTCAGCCGACCGCTGCCGCCGGCGGAAATCGAACCATTGTTGCGTGTAGGCGGCATCCACAAGGAGTCCCAATGAGTTACCAAGCCCTGTTGCTGAACAACGCCCCCGAGTTTTCCGCCCGTGTCACCGAGCTGGACAAACTGCCGGAGGGCGATGTCGAGCTGCGCGTCGACTATTCCACCCTCAATTACAAGGATGCCCTGGCCATTACCAACAAGAGCCCCGTCGTGCGAACCTGGCCAATGGTCGCCGGCATCGACGCGGCGGGGGTGGTGGCAAGCTCCTCGCATCCCGGCTTTCAACCCGGCGACGCCGTGGTGTTGAATGGCTGGGGGCTGGGGGAAACGCGTTGGGGCGGGCTGGCGCGGAAAACGCGGGCGCCGGGTGATTGGCTGGTGAAACTGCCATCACCGCTCACCCCGCGTGAAGCCGCCAGCATCGGCACCGCCGGCTATACGGCCGCGATGTGCGTGCAGGCGCTGGAACGGCATGGCCTGACCCCGGGTGATGGGCCGATCCTGGTCACCGGCGCCACCGGCGGCGTCGGCTCCATCGCGGTGGTCTTGCTGGCGCGCGCCGGTTTCGAGGTGGTGGCGGCGACCGGCAAAGCGGCGGATCACGCCTACCTGGAAAGCCTGGGCGCGGCGAGTGTGCTGGACCGCAACGAACTCGCGGCACCCGGCAAGCCGCTGCAAAAGGAACGCTATGCCGGGGTGGTGGACGTCCTCGGCAGCCATGCCCTGGCCAATGCCTGCGCCCAGGTGAAGCGCAATGGCGCCGTCGCGGCATGCGGCCTGGCGATGGGCATGGACTTCCCCACCAGCGTCGCGCCGTTCATCCTGCGCGGCATTGCGCTCCATGGCATCGACTCGGTCTATGCCAGCCAAGCGCGCCGCCAGGCCGCCTGGAATCGGCTCGCCACCGATCTCGACAGCACCCTGCTGGGCGGTATCGTTCGAGAAATCTCCCTGGAGGAGACGATTGCCGCCGCCGCCGCCATGCTCGCGGGGCAAGTGGTCGGGCGTTATCTGGTGGACGTGAATCGGTAGGAGGCAGTGAGCTAAGCGAACCGCATCGCCAACAGCCACGAGGATTGATGCGGTTCGCTTACGCTCACCACATCCTACGCGGAGGCGAGCGCCACCCCGGTCAGTGCCTCCGGGTGTTATCCTGCGACGCTGATTTTTAATAAAAATGGGTTCATGTTCGAACTTCTAGGCCGCCTGCTTTGCCGTTTCCCCTGGTTGTTCGTCGCTATCGCCACCGTCGTGGTGGGCCTGGCGGCGGGATTCGGCGCGGACGTGGTTCGCCATCTGACGCTGGCACCGGGCTGGGATGTACCCGATAGCGGCTCGGAACTGGCCCTCAAACACCTGCGCGATCGCCTGGGCAAGGACGAAACCCCGGTCATCGTGCTGTTCCGCGCCAAGCCGGGCATACCCGCGAAAGTCGACGATCCGGCCTTCCGCGACGCCGTGGAAGCGGCGCTGGCCGGCATCGGCAACAACTCGGATGTCAGCGGCGTGCAGAGCTACTACGGTAGTGGCGACAGCCGCCTGCGCTCCGCCAACGGCGATCTCACCTACGCCCTGATCAAGCTGAAACTCGCCGCGGACGAAGGCATGGGCGCTTATCAACGCCTGCGCACACAACTGCACAGCGAGCAGGTAGACATCGAGCTCGGGGGCGAACTGGCCACCTATGTCGATGTCCGAGAACAACTGGCGAAGGACATCCTCAACGCGGAAGTGGTCAGCTTCATCCTGCTCGCGGTGCTGCTGGTCTGGGTGTTCGGCTCGGTGGTGGCGGCGGCGCTGCCGCTGGTCATCGGCGGCGTCACCATCGTGCTCTCCGCCGCCCTGCTCAAATTCTTCACCCTGTTCACCGATGTCAGCGTCTATGCCGCCAACGTGGTGTCCATGCTCGGTCTGGGCCTGGCCATCGACTACGGCCTGTTCATCGTCTCCCGCTATCGCGAGGAACTGGCGCGCGGCGGCAGCCCGGAACTCATCCTCCAAACCACCCTTTTCACAGCCGGACGCACCGTTGCGTACAGCGGCCTCACGGTGGCGGCCAGTCTGTTCTGCCTGCTGCTGATGCCACAGCGCTTTTTCCAGAACATGGGTCTGGCCGGCGGCATCTCTGTGGCCTCGGCGATGATCACCTCGGTGCTGTTGCTGCCCGCCCTGCTCGCCCTGCTCGGGCCGCGGGTCAACCGCCTGGCGCTGCCGGGCCTGGCCAAACGCGTCGTGTGCGAGGAAGGCAGCGGCGGCTGGTATCGCTTCAGCCAATTCGTCATGCGCCATGCCGTGGTGGTGCTGATCGGCTCTTTCCTGTTGCTGGGGGCGATGGGTTTGCCAGTGCTGCACATGGAAGTCGGCCCCTCCGACAGCAAATCACTGCCCACCAGCGCCGAGAGCCGGCGCGTCCAGGAGACGCTGGACAGGGACTTCCGTCACGCCGAACTGAGCCCCCTGGTGCTGGCGGTGCGCGCCACCGGGCCGGCCCAGACCGCCCCCAGCCTGGCCGGTCTGCACGAACTGACGCAGCGGATCCAGGCGTTGCCCGGCGTTACTCGCGTGGCCGGCCTGACCAGCCTCACCGAGCCGAATAATCAGGCGGGCGCCCTGAGCCTGGCCGACTATCAACTCATGTATGAGTTTCCGGACCAATTCCCCGTCGCCCAACTGGGCTTGCAGGAATACGCCAAGGGCCCGGACAGCCTGATTTTCGTCTACTACCAGCCGGTGCCGACCTCGCAGGAGGCGCGCGACCTGGTCCGCCAGGTACGCGCCATCAGCCTGCCGACGGGGCTGGAAGAAGTGCAGGTGGGCGGTTTTCCCGCCTTCCACCTGGATTACGTGCAATCGCTGCGCGACTGGGTGCCCTGGGTCATCCTCGCCATCGTCTGCGTCATCTTCGTGCTGCTGTTCCTGATGCTGGGCAGTGTGCTGGTGCCGCTCAAGGCCGTGCTCACCAACTTGTTCTCACTCTCCGCCACCTTCGGCATCCTGGTCTGGATATTCCAGGACGGGAATCTCTCCGGGCTGCTCAACTTCACCCCGCAGGGCAGCATGGACGGCACCATCCTGGTGCTGATCTTCGCCAGCGCCTTCGGCCTGTCCATCGACTACGAAGTCTTCCTGCTCTCGCGGGTCAAGGAAATGTGCGTCGCCACCGGCGACAACATGCGCGCGGTGGCCTCCGGCATCCAGAAGAGCGGCCCCATCATCACCAGCGCCGCGCTGTTGATCGGTATCGTGCTCGGCACCTTCGCCATGGGCGAGGTGGTATTCATGAAGGCGATGGGCCTCGGCCTGCTACTCTCGGTCTTCGTCGACGCCACCCTGGTACGCATGCTGCTGGTGCCCGCCTCACTGCGTCTGCTCGGCCGCCTCAACTGGTGGGCACCGAAGCCGCTCCTGATGATCTACGAACGATTTCATCTCAGTGAAGTCGATCCCCGTATGTTTCCCCCCAAGGACAAACAATGACCCCTTACCGTCTCGGCCTCGGCCTCATTGCCCTGCTCCTTCCTTTGGCCGCGACCGCCGATCTCACCCTCAACGGCCGCAGCACGGTGGTGTCGATGAACATGCCCTCCACCAGCCAGGAGCGGGTCTACCTGAAGAAATCCTGGCTGCGCCGCGATCAGATCGACCGCGGCAAGGCGTTTACCTACATCTACGACCTGCAGGGCCGCGACATCAGCGCCCTCGACCACTCCGCGCGACAGTTGAAGGTGTATGAAATGACCGCGCTGGACAACGTGCCGGAAGCCAAGGCCTCATACAAGGACCTCAAACTGGACCTGGATCCCACCGGGGAGAAACACGCGCTGGGCGCCTGGACCTGCGCGGAAAACCTGCTGGAAGCCAGCATGCCCGCCGAACTGGGCCCGGAAAAAGTCACGCTGCAACTCGCCGGCAAAGTCTGGCTGGCGCGCAACTCACGAGAACAGAAAGATTTGCAGGCCTTCTTCAAGGCGATGGACGCACCGGATTTTCTGGTGGGCATTCCCGCCCTGGCGAAGAATTCGCCGGCGCACACCCGCGCCCTCGGCGAAGTGCTGCGCCGCCTGTTCAATCAAGGCATGGTCTGCGCCATCGACGTGGAACTGAAATATGAAGGCGGCGGCCGCATGGCCGAACTCGCTCGGCGCATGGGCACCCGCCTCCATCTGGTCTACGAAAGCATCGCGACCGACCCGGTCCCTGACGAATTCTTCCTGGTGCCGCCGGGCTACCAGCAGGTCAGACACTGACTTGTAACGCCGGCATCCTTGCCGGCGCCACGGCCCGCTTAATCCGCCGCCCAGTGGATGACCCCCATGTAATGCGTCGCCAGCACCGCCAATCCGAAGAAGATGCGGTACCAGGCGAATGGCGTGAAGCTGTGGTTGGAGATGTAGTGGATGAAGACGCGCACCGCCAACATCGCGGCAAAGAACGACGCCACAAAGCCGACCGCGAACACCGGCAGATCGTCCAGATGCAGTAACGCCCAGTTCTTGTAAACGTCGTAGACCGTGGCCGCCAGCATGGTGGGGATGGCGAGAAAGAAGGAGAACTCGGCCGCAGCCTTGCGACTGAGGCCGAAGATCAGCCCCCCCATGATGGTCGCCCCCGAGCGTGACACGCCGGGAAACATGGCTAGCGCCTGCGCGAAACCCACCTTCAGCGCCAACTGCCAGGACATCGCGTCGACCTCCTGGATGCGCGGGTTATAAGCGCGTTTTTCCAGGTAGAGAATCACCACGCCACCGACGATCAGCGCGCCCGCCACGGTGAGCGGGTTAAACAGATAGGCCTTGATCGTGCTGTAGAACATCAGCCCCAGCACCGCGGCCGGAAGAAAGGCGAGCAGGATGTGGCCGACGAAACGCCGGGCGGCGGGATCGCTGTTCAAGCCAGCGGCCACATGCCCCAGACGCGCCCGGTATTCCCAGCAGATGGCGAGTATCGCCGCCAACTGAATCACGATCTTGAACACCTTGCTTTGCTCGTCGGTATAGCCCAACAAGCTGCCGGCGATGATCAGATGCCCGGTACTGGAAATGGGAAGAAACTCGGTCAGGCCCTCGAGAATCCCGAGCAGCAAGGCGACGACTAGGATGGGAAGTTCCACGGCTGATTCTTTCTTAGTTATTGGAAGAGCCGCGATTCTAGCCCGGATATTTCATATATTCCCGTGAGCCCTACGCAGGCCATTGTTTGTAATGGGAATTTTTCTATGCGCTGGCGTGGTTATCGATATATCCGCCCCATGATCGTTCCAGTATGGACAAGGCGCCGGCGCCGGCGCGCGGCATGCGGGCCATATTCCCGCCGGCGGCCGGCAGTGAAACAACTTTGCCCGTCCCGCGAGTACGGACTATCCTTGCCGCCAGTCACCCCTCCGAGAGACGAACATGGCGCGCCGCAGCTTCATTTTTTGCGACATATGCAACCCGCTGGCCCTGCGTTCCATCGAAATGCGCCGTACCGTCAACAGCCGCGACCAGCGCGAAGGCCGGCGCCTGTCCGACGGCCGCGCCTGGTACGACGGCGGCGACGGCGACGCCAAACTCTCCGGCTGGGTAATCGCAGATGACGGCCAACATATCTGCCCGGCCTGTTTCGAAAGAATGCGCTCCATGCGCCACGTCCTGGAAGAACGGCTGTTCGTCGGCATCAGCATGACCGAGGTCCTGCGCGACGAAATCGACTGATACGTCGCGGCCGGGCCGTGGATTCAACTCAGCGGTTCAATCACCCCCGCATCGTCTCCCACCGCCTTACTCACCCGCCGGTCGACCGGCCAGGCCTGCATGGCCTCGGCCTGGTAGGGTGTGAGTAACCCGGTCACCTGATCCACCGAGGCGGTCAGCCAGGCCTGCCAGTGTTCCGGCGCGAGGATGACCGGCATGCGGTCGTGGATGGGTTGCATCAGTGCATTGGCGCCAGTGGTGATGATGGCGCAGCTGCGCAGCAGGTCGCCTTCGGGTGACTGCCAGGTTTCCCAGAGCCCGGCCATCGCCAAGAGTTCGCCGGATTTCAGGCTGATGAAGTAAGGCTGCCTCAGTTTGCCTTCCGCCTTCCATTCATAAAAGCCGCTGGCCGGGATCAGGCAGCGGCGGCGCTTGAAGGCTTCGCGGTAGGAGGGTTTCTCGGCCACGGTTTCCGCGCGCGCGTTATTGAGTTTGTTGCCGATGGCGGCATCCTTGGCCCAGTGCGGCACCAGGCCCCAACGCAACAGGTGCAGCACGCGCCGGCCTTCTGGGGATTGGCGGATAACCGGGATGTCGGTGCCGGGCGGGATGTTGAATCTCGGCATGAATGTGGCAACGTCGGTGGCAACGTCAGCCAGGCTGAAGTGCTCGGTGACCTGGGCCGGGGTGGCATTGAAGGCGTAGCGGCCGCACATGGGCAATGTCTCGAAAACCTGCAAGGTGGCCTGGCTATTCCACCCGTAGTTGTAAGTGCTGTTTTTGCATTCCAGCACTCATAGTTCGACTCAGCGGTTGTGAATTAATTGAGACCGGTGGAAAAACCCACCGTCATTCCCGCGCAGCCCCGCTTCCGTAGGGGTGACAAGGAATCCAGGTTGTATATCTGATTGATTTTCAAGGCAGTCAGCCCCACGAACTGGATTCCCGCCTGCGCGGGAATGACGGTCATGATGGGTGCCCGTATTTCTTCACAGCCGCTCAGCGCTAACCACACACCCGCGTGAGCCACACAGGCATGCGCGCCTCACGGGGTCATATTCCAAGGCTTATGTCGTGCGTGCCATCAAGCTGCGGCTTGTAGACCCATTCAAACGGGCTTATCCGGCACTGAGCAAAACGCTATACCGCCTCCAGCTTGGCGTATTCCAGCAGGAACGCCTTCTCGCCGATCTTGGGAAAGTTGATCTTGATTTCCATGTTCGGCGCCTGGCCCTGGTAGCCGGCGACCACGCCTTCGCCGTAGCGGACATGGCTGACGCGGCTGCCGACCTTGAAAGGAACGTCGGCCAGGCGGCGTGGTGGCGGCGGCGGCGCCGGGGTGATCTTGCGGGTGACGAAGTTGGTGCCGGTTGCCTGTGGTTTCGGCACGACTGGGGTGGTGCGGTTGGATAGCGAGTTCACTAGTTTCTCCGGGATTTCTTCCAGAAAGCGGGAAGGCAGGCCATAGCGCACTTGGCCATGCAGCATTCTGGACTGCGCGTGGCTGAGGTACAGCTGTTTGCGCGCGCGCGTGATTGCAACGTACATGAGTCGGCGTTCTTCTTCCAGGCCATCGGTTTCGGTTAACGCGTTCTCATGCGGGAAAAGGCCTTCCTCCAGGCCGGTGATGAATACGGTATTAAATTCCAGGCCCTTGGCGGCGTGGATGGTCATCAATTGCACCGCGTCCTGGCCTTGCGCGGCTTCGTGCTCTCCAGCTTCCAGGGCGGCATGGCCGAGGAAACCTTCGAGGCTCTGGTCGTCGCTTTCCTGGGCATAGGCAGCAGCAGCGGTGGCGAGTTCGCCGAGGTTTTCGACGCGATCCTCACCGTCCTTCTCGTTGCGATAGTACCCCAGCAGGCCGCAACGCTCGACCACGTGGTCTACCTTCTCGGCCAGCGGCAGGTCGCGGATCTCCTCGCGCAGGGCTTCGATGAGCAGGACGAAGGGGGCAAATTTCTTGCCACCGGCGCAGGCGCCCGCCCACAAACTGGTGCCCGCCGCGTTCGCCTGTTCGCTCAGCATCTCGACGCTGCGCATGCCGATGCCTCGGGTCGGGAAGTTGACCACGCGCAGGAAGGCGTTGTCATCCTCCGGGCTGGCGGCAAGGCGCAGGTAGGCGAGGGCGTGCTTGATCTCGGCGCGCTCGAAGAAGCGCAGGCCGCCGTAAACGCGATAGGGGATGACGGCGGAGAACAGTGCATGTTCAAGGCCGCGCGAGAGGGCGTTGGCGCGATAGAGCACGGCCATGTCGATATATTTTTCGCCCTCCAGACGGCGGTGCTGGATTTCCTCGACGATGAAGCGCGCTTCCTCACCGTCGTTGTAGGCCTGGAAGTGGCGGATGGGTTCACCCTGGCCGGCGTCGGTCCACAAGTCCTTGCCGAGGCGGCCCTCGTTGTTGCTGATGACGGCGTTGGCGGCGTCGAGGATGGTGGTGAGCGAGCGGTAGTTGCGGGTGAGCTTGATCGGCTCGGCGATGCCGTACTCACGCATCAGCTGCTGCATGTTGCCGACGTTGGCGCCCCGGAAGGCGTAGATCGACTGGTCGTCGTCGCCCACCGCGAACAGGGTGCCGCCTTGATCGCTCTCGGGGCCTTTGAGCAGTTTCAGCCATTCGTATTGCAGGCTGCTGGTGTCCTGGAACTCGTCCACCAGGATGTGCCGGAAACGTTCCTGATAGTGCTCACGCAGCAGGGCGTTGCGCGTCAGCAGCTCGTAGGCGCGCAGCAGCAGCTCGGCGAAATCCACCGCGCCCTCGCGCTGGCATTGCGCGTCGTAGGCGGCGTAGTACTCGGCGAGGTGGCTGCTGAACGGGTCCCAGGCTTCAACCTTGTCGGCGCGTAGGCCCATTTCCTTGTTCTGGTTGATGAAGCTCTGCACCTTGCGCGGGTCGTATTTCTCGGTGTCGACGTTGAGCGCGCGCAAGCCGCGTTTGACGGCGGAAAGCTGATCCGAGGAATCGAGGATGGTGAACAGCGACGGCAGCCCGGCCTCGCGGTGGTGCGCGCGCAGCAGGCGGTTGCAGAGGCCGTGGAAGGTGCCTATCCACATGCCGCGCGTATTGATGGGCAGCATGGCGGTCAACCGCGTCAGCATCTCCTTCGCCGCCTTGTTGGTGAAGGTGACCGCCAGCAGGCCCATGGGCGAGACCTGCTGTTGCTGGATCAGCCAGGCGATGCGGGTGGTGAGCACCCGCGTCTTGCCGGAGCCGGCGCCGGCCAGGACGAGGGCGGAGGTGGGCGTGGTGACGGCGACGAGTTGCTCGGGGTTGAGACCGGCGAGGAGTGAGGAGGTCATAGGCATCCGAAATGCGGCAGAAACACCAGCGCGCCGATAGCGGCGGCGGTGAGGGCGAGGATCAGCACGGCGGCGGCGGCGACATCTTTGGCGCGGCCGATGCCCGCGTTGAATTCAGGGGAGAGCGCGTCGGCGAGCGCCTCGATGGCGGTATTCATGGCCTCCGCCGCCAGCACCAGACCGATGGCGAGGATCAGCCAGGCCCATTCCCAGCGGTTCAGTTCGAGGTAAAGCCCGGCCGCGATGACACAGGCGGCGGCGAATAGATGAATCCAGGCATTGTGCTGGGTGGCGATCAGGTACACGACGCCACGCCAGGCGTGGACGAAGCCTTTGCCGCGTGCGGCCAGGGAGAAGCGACGGTTCATGGCTTTTCCCGAGCGCCGGCGGCGCGGCTGGTCATGAGCCGCGCACGGCCGGTCGCGGAGCGGACTCCGTACCCACCCACGGCTGGAAAGCGCGCTGACCATGCGCTCACGCGCCTTGCCTCACCATGCTCAAAGCCAGCGCTTCCGCGCACTTGATGCCGTCGACGGCGGCGGAGAGGATGCCGCCGGCATAACCCGCGCCTTCGCCGGCGGGGTAGAGGCCGCGCGTGTTGAGGCTTTGGCAACCCGGGTCGCGGGTGAGGCGAATGGGCGAGGAGGTGCGCGTCTCGACGCCGGTGAGTACCGCGTCGTCCATGGCGAAGCCGCGTATCTGCCGGTCGAAGGCGGGCAGGGCCTCGCGCAGGGTGGCGATGACGTAGTCCGGCAGACAGCCCGAGAGGTCGGTCCAGCGGACGCCGGGAGTGTAGGAGGGAGCCACCGAGCCAGGGCCGCTGGAGGGACGGCCGGCGAGGAAGTCACCGACTTTCTGCGCCGGCGCCCGATAGTCGCCGCCACCGGCGATGAAGGCGGCCTCTTCCCAGTGGCGCTGGAAATCCATGCCGGCGAGCGGATTGGTATTCACGTCACCGGGGAAGTCCCGTGGTTCGATGCCGACGACGAGGGCGGCGTTGGCGTTGCGCTCGTTGCGCGAATACTGGCTCATGCCGTTGGTGACCACCCGCCCCGCCTCCGAGGTGGCGGCGACCACGGTGCCGCCCGGGCACATGCAGAAGCTGTAGGCGGAGCGGCCATTGCCGGCGTGGTAGACCAGTCGGTAATCGGCGGCGCCGAGGATGGGATTGCCGCTGTGGTCGCCGAAGCGGCAGGCGTCGATCAACGCCTGCGGGTGTTCAATGCGGAAGCCCACCGAGAACGCCTTCGCTTCGATGTGAACGCCACGCTCATGCAGCATGCGGAAGGTATCGCGGGCGCTGTGGCCGACCGCCAGGATGACGTGATCGGCGGCGATGCGTTCGCCGTCGGCCAGGATCACGGCGCGCATTTGTCCCGCTTCGATCTCCACATCCGTCACCCGGCTCTGGAAGCGGATCTCGCCGCCCAGCGACTCGATTTCGCCACGTATCTGTTCGACCATGGTCACCAGACGGAAGGTGCCGATATGCGGTTTGCTGACATAGAGGATTTCCTCCGGCGCCCCGGCCTTGACGAATTCTTCCAGAACCTTGCGGCCGTGGTGTTGCGGGTCCTTGATCTGGCTGTAGAGCTTGCCGTCGGAGAAGGTGCCGGCACCGCCCTCGCCGAACTGCACATTCGATTCCGGGTTGAGCTCGCCCTTGCGCCAGAGGCCCCAGGTGTCCTTGGTCCGCTCGCGCACGGACTTTCCGCGCTCCAGGATGATCGGGCGGAATCCCATCTGCGCCAGCACCAGGCCGGCGAGCAGGCCGCAGGGGCCGCTGCCGATGACGACCGGACGTGAGGTCAGGCCCGCCGGCGCCTTGGCGACAAAGCGGTAAGTCATGTCCGGCGTGATCTGAACATGGGCATCCCCGCGCAGGCGCTTGAGCACGGCCGCCTCGTGCTTCACCTCCACATCCAGGGTGTAGATGAGGGAAATAGCGGACCGCTTGCGCGCGTCGTAGCCACGCCGGTGGATTTCGAAGCGCAGCAACT
Source organism: Pseudomonadota bacterium (assembly GCA_030653935.1). Classification (GTDB taxonomy): domain Bacteria; phylum Pseudomonadota; class Gammaproteobacteria; order Burkholderiales; family Thiobacillaceae; genus PFJX01. The sequence goes on along the minus strand of JAURYL010000060.1, from coordinate 100,502 downwards.
GATCCGCCGGGATGCCCAGTTTCCTGAGGATGGCGGCGGGCAGATCGGCTTCGGGATGTTCGAGTGGGAGTTTGACTTCGGTTAATCGCAGCATGGGGGCAAAGCGTGTGAACGAATGACTGCCTCCGTCGTCGGGAGGCAAGTCGCTGATTCTACCCTGTGCCACATGAGCGACCCGACGGGACATAGAATCCAAGACGATTCGTTCGACCGGAGACCGCCATGAACACCCAACTCGACACGCTGAACCAGGTTCAGAGCACCGCCATCGATCTGGGCCTGCAATTCGGGCCCAAGGTGCTGGTCGCCTGCCTGATCATCCTGGCGGGACACTTTGCCGGTCGTTGGCTGGGCAACTTGTTCGAGGGGGTTCTGACCAAGCTCGATCTGGACATCACCATCCGCGTGCTTCTGGTGCGCCTGGCGCGGGTACTGGTGCTGGGCCTGTTCGTGGTGATGGCCTTGCAGAACCTGGGGGTGGAATTGCTGCCCCTGGTCGCCGGTCTCGGCGTCGCCGGTGCCGGTCTCGCTCTGGCGATGCAGGGCGTCCTGTCCAACCTGGCGGCGGGGCTGACCATCATCTTCACGCGGCCGTTCCGGGTTGGCGAGTATGTCTCCATCGCCGGCGAGGAAGGCCAGGTCGAATCCATCAGCCTGTTCACCACCATCCTCAGCCACTACGACCGCTCGCATGTGGTCATACCCAACCGCAAGATCGTCGGCGAGATCATGCACAACTACGGCCAGATCCGTCAGTTGCACGTCAGCGTCGGTGTCGCCTACGACACCGATCTGAACATGGCGCTGGCCGACATCGATGCCATTCTCGCCGCCAATCCCAATGTCCTGCGCGATCCGGTGCCGCTGGTGCAGGTCGCCACCCTGGCGGACTCCTCGGTCAACATCAGCATCCGCCCCTGGGTTTCAGTCGACGCCTTCCTCACCACCCCCAGCGAAATCAACAAGGCCGTGCTGGAAGCCTTCCGCGCGAAAGGCATCCACATCCCGTTCCCGCAACGCGAAGTGCGTCTGCTGGGACAAGCCGGATGACGCCCGATCTGATCGGCTACGGCGCCGCCGTGCTCACCACCGCCGCCTTCGTGCCGCAAGCGCTGAAATCATGAAGCAGCCGCGACCTTTCCGGGGTCTCGCTGTCCATGTACAGCCTGTTCACCCTGGGCGTTGCGTTGTGGCTGGCCTATGGCATCGCGCTTTCAAGCTGGCCGATCATCCTCGCCAACAGCATCACGCTGGCCCTCTCCGGAATGGTGCTCATCCTCAAGATAAGCCACCTGCGGCGTAAGTAAGGACTCACTCGGCCACTCCAGAAGCAGCCATTCGCAATTGCCGATAGCGCCGCGCGCGGCCACTTCGGCTTCCCGCCCGGCCAGCGCCGCCACCGCCAGGATCGGGTTCTCATGGGATACCGCCAGCACCACGCCTTGGGGATGGCGCTGTGCGATTTCATCGAGAAATGCCCTCAGCCGCGCCATCTGCTCAAGAAACGACTCGCCATTCTCCGGCTTGATTCGCACCGGGTCCGCGCATACCAGGCTGTTGAAAGCTTCCACTGATTGGCCATCGAGGCCGGATCGACGTTCGTTGAGGCGGGCGTCGATGGTCAGGGAAAGTTCGCGGCCCGCCAGGATGATCTCGGCGGTCTCCCGCGCGCGCGGGAACCGCGAAGCATAGGCATGGGTGATCGCGACAGCGCGCAACGCTTCGGCAGCCGTGGTTGCCTGCGCCCGACCTTTGGCGGTCAACGTAACCGGCTTGCTGGGATCGTCATTGATATAGCCACCGATATTGGCTTCGCTTTCGCCGTGGCGGACCAGGTAGACCCGCATGGCGAGTTAACGGTCGCCGACGGTGAGGGACTGGCCGTTGTCCTCGGGGCCGAGCGCCAACAGATAGGGCACGGCTGTCTTCGCCCATTCCTCCGGCAACGGATACAGGCCGGCATCAGCACCGAAGCAGGAACGCAGCATGGCGGTATCGATGATGCCCGGCGACAACGGAACCGCAGCCATCCCCGCTGGAAGTTCCTGCGCCAATGCCTTGGTCAGACCCTCGATTGCCCACTTGCTGGCGCAATACGGCGCCACATTCGGGTCCGTACCCCGCCCCCAGCCGGAACTGAAATTGACGATCACACCGCTACGGCGCGCAATCATGGCGGGCAGGAAATGGCGAATGACGTTGGCCACGCCCTTGATATTGATGTCGATGACTTGGTCGAATTCCGCCACCGGCACCTGCCACAACGACGCGTTGCGGTTAATCATGCCGGCGCTGTTGAGCAACATGTCGGGCGGGCCGACTTCGGCCAGGATGGATTTCGCCCATACCGCCACGACGGCATCATCGGCGACGTCGACGACATCGAAACGACTGCCTGGGCCGTAAGTCTGGTTCAACTCGGCGATGGCGGCCTGAGATCGGCCGCAGCCGATTACCCGGTGGCCTTGAGCGAGGAATTCAGCGGTCAGGGCGCGACCGAGGCCACGGGTGACGCCGGTGATGAGGATTAGTTTGGAAGGCACGTGCACAAAGATTCAGGACTGCCTATTCGATGGCTGTTCGTTGTTTGCCATTTTTCCAAGCTGTTATTTAACCCGGATATTTCATGAATTCGCGTGATGATCGCGCAGTCCATTGTTTGTACGGGGAGTTTTGCGAAGGAGCGGCGTAGTGATTGATACGCCCGACTGAGCAAGGTTTCCTGTGCGGACAAGGGGCCAGCGAGGGCGCGCGAGGATTCATGAAAATCCGGGTTAACTCCTTCTACGCTCGCATCACGCGGCCAGAGCCAGCATTTCATGCAATCGATGCGCGGTAGGCTCCGATACCGATACAGCTTCAAAACAAGCAGTGGGGTAAAGGAAATCTTCCCCCGAGTCGTCGATTACCCGGGCCATGCCATGTCCCGCATCTTCTTCCATAATTTCATACAGGCGGCCGATGGTCAGGTCGTCACCATCAAAGTCACCGAGCCCTTCTTTTTGAACGCACACGACGAATTTCAGAGCCATCGCTTCACCTTCATTTTCACCTTGCCTATGCCATGAGCCTCGTACCAGTGAATCTCAGCCAACACCATGGCCCCATCTGGAAGCAGCAAGGTTGCCGTACCCTTTTTCTTCTTCCAGTTGACGCCACCAAAGCGTTCACGAAGGCTCGCCAATTCGCGGATGCCGCGACCTTCCGCAATTGTCTCTATAGCCGATATCGCGCCAACGATCTTCATGGCTGTGGGGCTGAAAACCTTACACGTCCAGGTTCCTTACTCCCAGAGCATTGGTCTCGATGAACTTCCTTCTTGGTTCCACTTCCTCACCCATCAAAGTGGTGAAGATGCCGTCGGCGGCGATGGCGTCTTCGATCTGGACACGCAGGAGGCGACGGACTTTCGGATCCATGGTGGTTTCCCAGAGTTGTTCCGGGTTCATCTCGCCCAGGCCTTTATAGCGCTGTACGCCGAGGTTTCGCTTGACCTCGCCGAGCAGCCAATCGAGGGCCTGTTTGAAGTCATAAGCCGGGGTGCGGGCTTCGCCACGGCGGATTTCGGCGCCGGGCAGCAGCAGGCCGACCAGGATTTCCGCGGTGCGACGGAGCTGGTCGTAATCGCCGCCTTCGATGAAGTTGTAGTCGAGGTAGCTGGTGTGACCGATGCCGTGGCGACTGCGGGTGATTTCCAGGCGCCAGCCGAGGTCATCTTCGTATTGCAGCGGCTTGATCTTGACCGCGCCGAGTTTGCTCATTTCCGCCGTCAACAGTTGTGCCGCCGTCGCGGCTTCGCCTTCGCTGTTGAGACTGATGGTGGGGATTTTGAGCAGGGTGTAGAGCACGTCCGGGTCCATGCGCCGGGCCAGACGTTCGATCATGGCTTCGGCAAGCAGGAATTCGCGGGCGATGCGTTCGAAGCTTTCCTTGCTCATTGCTTCAGCGCCCGCGGCGGGGATCAGTTCAGCGCCGTTGAGGGCTTCGCGCAGGAGGTACTGCTTGAACTCGTAATCGTCCTTCAGATAAGTCTCGCGCTTGCCCTGTTTGACTTTGTAGAGCGGTGGCTGGGCGATGTAGATGTGGCCACGTTCGATCAGCTCCGGCATCTGACGATAGAAGAAGGTGAGCAGCAGGGTGCGGATGTGGGAGCCGTCCACGTCCGCGTCGGTCATGATGATGATGCGGTGGTATCTGAGGTTGGCCGGGTTGTAGTCGTCCTTGCCGAGGCCCGAGCCGATGCCCGTGCCGAGCGCGGTGATCAGGGTGACCACTTCCTGCGAGGAAAGCATCTTGTCGAAGCGGGCTTTCTCGACGTTGAGGATCTTGCCCTTGAGCGGCAGGATGGCCTGGAACTTGCGGTCACGACCTTGCTTGGCGGAACCGCCAGCGGAATCACCCTCGACCAGGTAGAGCTCGCAGAGGGCGGGGTCCTTCTCCTGGCAGTCGGCCAATTTTCCGGGAAGGCCGGCGGAATCCAGCACGCCCTTGCGCCGGGTCATGTCCCGCGCTTTGCGCGCTGCTTCACGCGCGCGCGCCGCTTCGACGATCTTGGCGCAAATGAGCTTGGCGTCGGCGGGGCGCTCTTGCAGGTATTCGGAAAGCTTCTGCGAGACGGTTTCTTCCACCGCCGGTCGCGCTTCCGAGGAAACCAGTTTCATCTTGGTCTGGGAGCCGAACTTGGGATCGGGCATCTTCACCGAGAGCACACAGGCGAGACCTTCGCGCATGTCTTCGCCGGTAATTTCCACCTTGGCCTTCTTGGCGATCTCGTGTTCTTCGATGTACTTGTTGATCACCCGGGTCATGGCGGCGCGCAGGCCGGTGAGGTGGGTGCCGCCGTCGGACTGCGGAATGTTGTTGGTGAAGCAGAGCACCTGCTCCTGATAGCCGCTGTTCCACTGCATCGCCACTTCACTGCTGATGCTGACGCCGCTGTCGCCCACCTTGGATTCGCCGGTGGCGTAAAAGACGTTGGGGTGCAGCACGGTCTTGGCGCGGTTGATGTATTCGACGAAACCCTTGACGCCACCGGAGAAGGCGAAGTTCTCGGTGCGACCGTCGCGTTCGTCGATCAGCTCGATCTTGACGCCGTTGTTCAGGAACGAGAGTTCGCGGATGCGCTTGGACAATACGTCGTAGTGGAAATCGATGACGTTGCCGAAAATTTCCTCATCGGCGGAGAAGTGGATTTCGGTCCCGCGCCGCACGCTGTCGCCGATCACTTTCAGCGGTGAGACTTCGATGCCGTTGTGGATTTCGATCAGCCGGTTTGCCGGCGCCCCACGGTGGAATTCCATGAAGTGTTTCTTGCCGTCGCGGTGGATGGTCAGGCGCAACCACTTGGACAGCGCATTGACGCAGGAGACGCCGACACCATGCAGGCCGCCGGATACCTTGTAGCTGTTCTGGTTGAACTTGCCACCGGCGTGCAGCACCACCATGACGATCTCGGCGGCGGAGCGTTTCGGCTCGTGCTTGTCATCCATCTTCACCCCGACCGGAATGCCGCGACCGTTATCCGATACGGAGATGGAGTTGTCGGGGTGGATGATGACCTTGATGTCATCGCAGTAGCCGGCCAGCGCCTCGTCGATGGCGTTGTCCAGCACCTCGAACACCATGTGGTGCAAACCGGAGCCATCCGAGGTGTCGCCGATATACATGCCGGGACGTTTACGTACCGCCTCTAGGCCTTCAAGTTGCTGAATGCTGTCTTCGTCGTAGCCGCCGTTACCGCTGGGATGTTCCACGTGAAACCTTTTCGCTTAGTTTGCAGTTGGCAGTTGGCAGTCACCAGCCGACTCCGCCGACTACCAACTGCAAACTGATCGCTTGAGTTCAGATACGCATGGGCATGACCACATAACGGAAGTTTTCGTCTCCCGGAATCGTGATCAGCATGGAGCTGCTGGCATCCCCGAACGAGCATTGCACGATGTCGCTCGGAAGGTTGTTGAAGGCGTCCTGCAGGTATTGGACGTTGAAACCAATATCCAGCGGTTCGCCATCGTAGTCGATGTCGAGTTCTTCCTGAGCTTCTTCCTGCTCGTTGTTGCTGCACGCGATGCGCAGGCTGCCGGCGGTGAGCGCCAGACGGGCGCCCCGATACTTCTCGTTGGTGAGGATGGCCGCGCGGGTAAGGGATTGTGACAGGCGCTGACGAGAAAGAACAAAAACCTTGTCGTGGCCCACCGGGATCACGCGCTGCCAATCGGGAAACTTGCCATCCACCACCTTGCTACGCAGTTCGAAGTTGGGACGGCGAAAGACCACCTGGCTCTGGTTGATCTGGATGTCGACCGGCTCATCGTCGTCGCTGAGTAGCTTGCCGAGTTCCATTACGGTCTTGCGCGGCAGGATGATGTCGACACCCTCCGCCGCCACTTCCGGCAGGTCGATGGCATCAACCGCGAGCCGATGGCCATCGGTGGCGGCGACGGTCAGGCGGGTTCCCTGTACGGATAGCAACATGCCGTTGAGGTAATAGCGAATGTCCTGCACCGCCATGGCGTACTGCACGCTGGCCAGCAATCGCTTGACCTGGCGCTGCGGCAGGCTGAAGGAAAAACCCTCGCCATCGGGAAGCTGCAATCTCGGGAAATCGCGCGCGGGCAGGGTTTGCAGATTGAAGCGGCTCTTGCCCGATTTTATCTTGATTTGCTGCTCACCGGAGAGTTCCAGCGAGATGGGCTCGGCATCCGGAAGCGAGCGGCAGATGTCGAGCATCTTGCGCGCGGAAACGGTGAACGATGCGTCGGTCGCGCCTTCCTCGTCCGCGGTGGTGCTGATCTGGAGTTCCAGATCGGTGGCGATGAAAGTAGCGCGTCCACCCATGACTTCGATCAGCACGTTGGAAAGAATGGGCAGGGTGTGCTTGCGTTCCACCACGCCCGCCACGGCTTGCAGGGGCTTGAGCAAAGCATCCTTGGGTGTCTTCAGTACAAGCATTTAAATATTCCTGATAGTAATGATAGGTGGAGTATCAAGCTCTGGATAAGCCCGGAAAGTTTATCAAAATCATCGAGTTATGCTGTTGAAAAATAGGTGTGAAAGACTGTTGGGCAAATGGGTACGGATTGTGGATAAGTTTTTCGCATGACTGTTCCATATGACTTATGAACATTTCATGCACAGCCTTTCCCGGGCTTGTACACAGTGATATCCCTTCGCGGCTCATCCGGTCAGGACCTGAATCAGCAGGTTGTAATCGCGCCGCAGGTTCTGGTCGGCCGCTTTCAGCTCTTCGATCTTGCCGCAGGCATGGAGCACGGTGGTGTGGTCGCGGCCGCCAAAGGCCTGACCGATTTCCGGATACGACAGGTCGGTCAATTCACGCGCCAGATACATGGCCATCTGCCGGGGCCGCGCGAGGTTTCGCGTGCGTTTCTTCGAGTACATGTCAGCGACCTTGATCTTGAAGTAGTCGGCCACGGTCTTCTGGATGTTCTCGATTGAAATCTGCCGGTTCTGCACGGCCAGGAGGTCTTTCAGCGCTTCCTTGGCCAGCTCGATGGAAATAGGCAGCTTGTTGAAGCGAGCAAAGGCGATCACGCGTTTTAACGCGCCCTCCAGCTCACGCACGTTGGAGCGGATCTGTTTGGCGATGAAGAAGGCCGTGCCTTCATCGAGGTTGGCTTTTTCCAGACGTGCTTTGTCGAGCAGGATGGCGACGCGCATTTCCAGCTCGGGGGGCTCCAGCATGACGGTGAGACCCCAGCTGAAACGTGATTTCAGGCGTTCCTCGATGCCGGCCATATCCTTCGGGAAGGTGTCGCTGGTGATGATGACCTGCTTGTGGTCCTCGATCAGCGTGTTGAAGGTATAGAAGAATTGCTCCTGGGTGCCTTCCTTGCCGGCGAAGAACTGGATGTCGTCGATCATCAGGAGATCGAGCGAGTCGTAGCGGCGTTTGAAATCATCATAGGAATTCGAGCGAACTGCTCGCACCATGTCGGAGACGTAGCGGTCGGCGTGGATGTATTTCACCCTGGCACTGGAGTTGGTCTGCACCATGCGGTTGCCGATGGCGTGCATCAAGTGTGTCTTGCCGAGGCCGACGCCACCGTAGACAAACAAGGGGTTGTAGCCGGAGCCGGGATTATCGGCCACCTGCAAGGCGGCGGCGCGGGCGAGGTCGTTGGCCTTGCCGGCCACAAAGGTGTCGAAGCTGAACAGGGGGTTGATCCGGCTTTCGTCGGGGACGCTGGTTTTCTCGGGCTTGGCCGGCGCTGATTTTTTCCTTGCTGCAGGTTTCTCCGCTTCCTGAACCGATCCTGACTCCGCAACGGCCTCCGGTGCTTCTTCCTTGGCTGGCCTGGGAACCTCGGTATCGTGTTGCCGAGCGGCGCGACCGCCACTGATCTTCATCACGACCTTGGTCGTGGTGGGAAAGTAATCCTGGGCTAGCTGTTCGATCTCTTGCAGGAATTTGTCGCGTACCCATTGCGCCACGAAACCATTGGGCGCGGTGACGCTGACAAGACCTGACACTGTTTCAGAAGTGAGCGGCCTGATCCAGGTGTTGAGCTGCTGAGTATTCAGGGTTCGCTCGAAATGGGCGAGGCAGTGACTCCAGAATTCGTCCATTTGGCGGGATAGTCTAGGCAATGGAAAGGCAAGCGGTGCATTCTAGCACCGGCCCCTGATTCGCCGGAAAAGTTTGACAAATTAGGGGCTTACACGTCTAATACGGCGTTTTTTCGCGACCGAGGTTTTCCCCATGAAACGCACCTATCAACCCTCCGTTGTCCGCCGCAAGCGGACCCATGGCTTCCGCGCGCGCATGAAGACCGTGGGCGGGCGTGCCGTCATCAATGCCCGCCGTGCCAAAGGCCGCAAGCGTCTGGCCGTTTGACTTTGTCGACGCAGTATCCGGCCCTGTCGGACTCATCCAAAACCAGGCCCTACGGCTTTGGTTGGATGCTGAAAATGCGCGAAACGGATGAGTTTTCATCCGTTTTTCGTTTCCGCTGTTCTCATCGTGGTGGCGCGCTCGATTTGCTTGCCGCCCCGAATGGGCTGGATATTCCCCGTCTGGGAATGATTGTTCCCAAGAAAGTGATCCGCACCGCCGTGGGCCGAAACCGCGTCAAGCGCTTGTTGCGGGAATGGTTCCGCCTGGGTCAGGCGGACTTTCCCGGGATCGATGTAATCGCGCGCTTGAAAGCGCCAGGCAATGAGCGAATGCTCAAATCTGATTTTCTGGCCGGTATCGTTGCCTGCAAGACCTGCGTGCTGTCACGCACCTCACCTCTTACCTGATCTCGCTTCCCATGGACACCCAGCGTCTAATCGCCTTCGTTATTTTTTCCTTCTCCCTTCTGATGCTTTGGGAGGCCTGGCAGGAATACACAAACCCGAACGTGGTTGTGGTTGCCGGCGCTCCGGTGAGTTCGAACGGGCAGGCGACTTCCAGCGACGCCCTGCCACCGGCGCCGGGCCAGGCGCTCAAGGGTGTGCCGCAGCCGATCGCGACGACCCAGGCGGTCAAGGGTGTACGCGCCAAGGTGGTGACGGATGTGCTGACCGCCGAGATCGACGCGAATGGCGGCGATATCCGCGAGCTGATACTCGGCAAATATCGTGAAAACGATAACGATGAGGCGCCATTCCGTCTGTTCGAGGAAAAATCCGGGCGGAATTTCTTCGCGCAGAGCGGTTTGATCGGTCAGGGCTTGCCCAATCACAAAACGCTGTTTGTCCTGGAGCCGGGTGATTACCGCATGAAGGATGGCCAGAACGAGATCAAGGTAAGCATGAAGGCGACCACGCCCGAGGCCGAAGTGGTCAAGACTTTCACCTTCCGACGCGGTAGTTACCTGGTGGAAGTCGATACCCAGATCAAGAACCTCGGCCAGACTGAGCTCGACGCCTATCCCTATTATCAGTACCTCCGCCATAACCAGCCGCCGGAAGGTGAATCCATGATGATTCACACCTTCACCGGCCCGGCGATCTATACCGAAGCCGGGAAATTCCAGAAGGTGGCCTTCGACGACATCGCCAAGGGCAAGCAGGAGCATGTCAAGGAAGCCAAGGATGGCTGGATCGGCATGGTGCAGCACCATTTCTTCTCTACCTGGTTGACGCGTGATCCCGCCGATGCTTCCGCTCGGGAGTTCTATACGCGCAGCCTGGGTAACGACGAGTTTTCCGCCGGCATGATCATGCCGGCGGTGAAATTGGCGCCAGGCGAGGAAAAGACCACCATCATGGCTCTCTACGCCGGCCCGCAGGAGTTGGAGAAAATCAAACATCTGGCCGCCGGTCTCGATCTGGTGGTGGATTACGGCTGGTTGACCGTGCTTGCCTATCCCATCTTCGTGTTGCTGAACTGGCTGCACAAGCTGGTGCAGAACTGGGGCACGGCCATCATCCTGCTCACCGTGCTGATCAAGCTGGCGTTTTATCCGCTCTCCGCCGCCAGCTATAAGTCCATGGCCAAGATGAAGAAGATGGCGCCGCGCCTGCAAAGCCTCAAGGAGCGTTATGGCGACGACCGCCAGAAGCTGCATGAGGCGATGATGAAAATCTACTCGGAAGAGAAGATCAATCCGCTTGGCGGCTGTTTGCCGATCCTGGTGCAGATTCCGGTCTTCATCGCGCTCTACTGGGTACTGCTGGGCGCCGTCGAGTTGCGTCAGGCACCGTTCGCCCTTTGGCTCACCGACTTGTCCAAGCCGGACCCGTTCTATGTGCTGCCGGTGGTCATGGCCATCACGTCGTTCATCCAGGTGAAACTCTCGCCCGCACCCACCGACCCGGTGCAGGCAAAAGTCATGATGTTCATGCCGATCGCTTTCTCTGTGATGTTCCTGTTCTTCCCGGCCGGCCTGGTGCTGTACTGGCTGGTCAACAACGTGCTGTCCATTCTGCAGCAGTGGCGCATCAACACGGTGATTGAAGGCGCCGCCAACGACGCGAAGCGCTGAAGCGGGCCGCATGGCCGCGAGTAGTGAGCCCATCGCCGCCATCGCCACCGCCTCGGGGCGTGGCGGCATCGGGGTGGTACGGCTCTCCGGCGGCGCGATTGAGCATTTCATCCAGCCGCTGACCGGCAAGGTACTGGCGCCGCGCCACGCCACTTATTGCCACTTCCTCGACGCTGCGGGTGATCGCCTTGATGAGGGCATCGCGCTCTACTTCCCTGCGCCAAATTCCTTTACCGGCGAGCAGGTTCTCGAACTACAGGGCCACGGTGGACCTCAAGTTTTACAAGGGGTGCTGGAACGCTGCCTGGAACTGGGCGCGCGTCTGGCGGAACCGGGCGAATTCAGCCGTCGCGCCTTCCTCAATGGCAAGATCGATTTAGTCCAGGCGGAAGCCATCGCCGATTTGATCGACGCCAGCAGCCGGGAAGCGGCGCGTTCGGCGTTGCGTTCTCTGGACGGTGAGTTTTCCCGCCTGATCAACACGGTCAAGGATGCGCTGATCCAGTTGCGCATGCTGGTGGAGGCCACACTCGATTTTCCCGAGGAGGAAATCGACTTTCTGCAACAGGCCGATGCCTGGGGAAAGTTGGCCGCCATCAAAGCCAGACTGGAACTCGTCCTGGCGCAAGCCCGCCAGGGGTCCCTGCTGCGGGATGGCCTGAATGTGGTGTTGATCGGCCAGCCTAATGTCGGCAAATCCAGCCTGCTCAACCGCCTTGCGGGCTATGATGCCGCCATCGTCACCGAAATTGCCGGAACCACCCGCGACACGGTGCGTGAAGCGATTCAGTTGCGCGGCGTCCCTCTGCACATCATCGACACCGCCGGTTTGCGCGATACCGATGACCTGGTGGAGAAACTGGGCATAGAACGTACCTGGGCGGCCGCTGACAAAGCCGATATCGCGGTACTCCTGATCGATGCCCAACACGGCGTCGGCCCGCGGGAGGCCGCCATGCTTTCACGTCTGCGCGGGATTCCTGTACTCACCGTCCACAACAAGATCGATCTGGCGAACGGTTCGCCACGGGTCTCGGCGGATGGCATGGAACTCTGGCTATCTGCCCGTAGTGGTCTGGGCATCGATCTTCTGGAAAAGCAGTTGTTGCAGCTTGCAGGCTGGCAAGCGACGGGGGAGCACACCTTCATCGCGCGCGGTCGGCACATTGCGGCGCTGAAGCGCGCCGGCGGCCATCTTGAGGCTGCCGAGGCGTGCGGGACACAACTCGAGTTCCTGGCGGAGGAATTGCGACTGGCTCAGGACGCGCTCTCGGAAATAACCGGCGAATTCACCTCCGATGATCTTTTGGGGGTGATATTCAGCCAGTTTTGCATCGGCAAGTAGACTGCCGCGCTCGCACACGCCCGGGCCGATGTTGCCGCCGCCCGAGCGCCTGTGGTTATAGCGGGATACCCTATCGCTTCTCAGGCAAGTACCCAGGTTCGGCCAGGTTCGCAGTAACGGGAATCCAGTCGCGGCAGGGTGTTGAAACTGAACTGTTCGACCAGACCCTGGTCGGCCCGGTTATAGCTGGGATGCTGCATCTGCCAGCGCAGGTTGGAGAGAAACATCAGATCGTCCAGCACTTCAGGCGGGAAGCCCTGGCGATTGCCGCGATCATCGAGCATGAGACCATTCAAGTAGGCATCGATGTCCGCGCGTTTCCAGCGGATCACGAGTTCATCGGCGATCCGCGAAAACTGCCGCTCGATAATGGATAGCTCATCCCATTTCCCACGCTTGACCCCGGAATGCCGAGGTTTGAATTCGAAAACATTGGTGAACATGGCGGGTTGCCTCTATGGAACCTGGATACCTCTAAATTCGCAAGTACTATGCCATATTTGTAGAATTTACCATATCAATACTAATCAATGAGTTAGCGTGATATCAGGCACGCCAGCGACGAGATGTTGAATAATTGAACCCATATTTCCATCATCTGTGACGAAATCATGACGCCACTTTCCGCTCCACCGCTGACCTGGCGCGGCATCCTCGCGGAGTTGCGCCAACATCGGGCGGCTTTGATCAAGGGCAATCTCATTGCCGTGATGGCGGTTGCCTGCGCCGTGCCGGTGCCGTTGTTCCTGCCCATCCTGGTGGATGAGGTGCTGTTGGGTAAGCCGGGGTTTTTCATCAACCATATCGGCCCGCTGTTTCCTCAGGCCTGGCATGGTCCGGTGTTGTTTGTGTCGATTGCGTTGCTGTTCATCCTCGGCCTGCGTCTCGCGTCGATTCTGCTCAACGTCTGGCAGACACGGAATTTTTCCTTGATGTCCAAGGAGGTGGTGTACCGCATCCGGGCGCGCATGCTGGATGGCTTGTCCAAGATCGCATTGTCGGAATACGAGACCCTTGGGTCGGGCCGGGTGACCTCGCACTTCGTCACCGACCTCAACGCCGTGGACAGTTTCCTCGGCGCTTCCATCTCTGGTTTTCTGGTGGCGGTACTCTCGCTTGTCGGGGTGGCCATCGTCTTGCTCTGGATGAACTGGCAGCTAGCGTTGTTCATTCTCCTGCTGAATCCGCTGGTGATTGGTTTTTCCACCCGCCTGGGCAAGAAGGTGAAGGAATTGAAGCGTCGGGAAAACTCGGCCTTCGAGGTATTTCAGGAAGCCCTGACCGAGACGCTGGATGCGCTTAATCAGATCCGCGTGATGAACCGGGAAAAACACTACCTGGCACGCGTCACGGATAAGGCGGCCGATATCCGCGCCCATTCGGCCGCCTATGCCTGGAAGTCGGACGCGATGAATCGAATCGCCTTCTTCATCTTCCTCGCCGGTTTCGACGCATTCCGCGCCGGGGCCATGCTCATGGTCGTGTATTCCGATCTCAGCATCGGCGAGATGCTGGCGGTATACGGCTACCTCTGGTTCATGATGTCGCCGGTGCAGGAGATCATCAACATCCAGTACGCCTGGTACGCCGCCAACGCGGCGCTAACTCGAATCAATGGTCTGCTTGACCTGAAGCAGTTGCAGGAAAGCCCGTCGCGGATCAACCCCTTTACCGGCCATGAATCAGTCGGCCTTAGTCTGCGCGGGGCAAGCTTCGCCTATGGCGAGGGAGAAACCATACTCGATGACGTCAATCTTGAAATGATGCCCGGGGAAAAGGTTGCGCTGGTGGGCGCCTCCGGCGGCGGTAAGTCGACACTGGTTCAGGCGTTGCTGGGGCTCTATCCACTGAAATCTGGGGAAATTCGCTACGGCGGCGCGGAGGTGAGCGAGATCGGCTGGCCAGTGATCCGCGACAATGTCGGCGTTGTGTTGCAACACCCGGTACTGTTCAACGCCAGCGTGCGGGAAAATCTCACCCTCGGGCGCGATAAAGACGACGCTGAACTTTGGCGGGCCCTTGAAATCGCCCAACTCGGTGACTTCGTGGCCGCTTTCCCTGACGGTCTGGATGCACTCATCGGCAAGAATGGCGTGCGCCTTTCCGGTGGACAACGACAGCGTCTGGCGATTGCACGCATGGTGTTGGCACAACCTAGTGTGGTGATTCTCGATGAGGCGACGTCGGCCCTGGATAGCGATACAGAACGCAACTTGCATGAGGCGATGGCCGCCTTCCTCAAGCATCGCAGTACCTTGATCATCGCCCATCGCCTCTCGGCGGTGCGCCAGGCGGATCGCATCCTGGTGTTCGAGAATGGCCGGGTGGTGGAATCAGGCGACCATGCCAGCCTGATGTCGCAAGGCGGCCTTTACCACAAGCTGTACGCACCCGCGTGAGCGGCCGCGTGTCCGTTATACGACGACGTTGAGCCACGCTCCGGCACAACATCAGCTTCCGGGATGTTTCACGTGAAACATGGCGCGCCGCTGACGTAGAATGCGTGCCCGTAGCCGCGCCGGGCGCCAGCCGGAAACAACCACCATGCACTATCCCGAACAATTCGATGTCATCGTTGTCGGTGGCGGTCATGCCGGCACCGAGGCGGCGCTCGCCGCCGCCCGCATGGGCGCGAGCACCTTGTTGCTGACGCACAATATCGAGACCCTCGGGGCGATGTCCTGCAACCCCTCGATCGGCGGCATCGGCAAGGGCCATCTAGTCAAGGAAGTGGATGCCCTGGGTGGCGCGATGGCGTTGGCAACAGACGAGGCCGGCATCCAGTTCCGTATTCTCAATTCCTCCAAGGGCCCCGCCGTGCGCGCCACGCGCGCCCAGGCCGACCGCCACCTGTATAAACAGGCAATCCGGTCACGCCTGGAAAACCAGGCAAATCTGGTCTTGTTTCAACAGGCGGTGGATGATCTGATTTTGCGGGGTGACCGGGTCACCGGAGTGCGTACCCAGCTAGGCGTCGAGTTTCAGGCGCGCGCCGTGGTGCTGACGACGGGGACTTTCCTGGCTGGTTTGATCCATATCGGCCTGGAGAATTTCGCGGCGGGTCGCATGGGCGATCCACCCGCCGTCTCGTTGGCGGCGCGCCTGCGTGAATTGAGTTTGCCGGTGGGGCGGCTGAAGACCGGGACGCCACCGCGCATCGATGGTCGTAGCATCGACTTTTCACGGATGCGGGAACAGCCGGGTGACACGCCCGAGCCGGTGTTCTCCTTTATGGGTGCCGAGCGCATGCATCCCCGCCAGTTACCCTGCTGGATCACCGAGACCAATGAGCGTACCCACGAGATCATCCGCCGGGGGCTGGATCGCTCGCCGCTTTATACCGGCGTGATCGAGGGTGTCGGACCGCGCTATTGCCCCTCCATTGAAGACAAGATCAGTCGCTTCGCGGACAAGAGCGGGCACAACGTGTTTCTCGAGCCGGAGGGTCTGACTACCAACGAGTTCTACCCCAACGGCATTTCCACCAGCCTGCCCTTCGATGTCCAGCTTGAGGTGGTGCGTTCGATCCCTGGCCTCGAGGGTGCGCATATTTTGCGACCGGGTTACGCCATCGAATACGATTACTACGACCCGCGCGGCTTGAAGCCCAGCCTGGAAACCAAGGCCATCAACGGGCTGTTCTTCGCCGGTCAGATCAATGGCACGACCGGCTATGAGGAGGCGGCGGCCCAGGGGCTGTTGGCGGGTCTCAATGCCGGTCTTCAGATACAAGACAAGGAGCCCTGGTGGCCGCGTCGCGATGAAGCCTACCTGGGGGTGATGGTGGATGACCTGGTGACACGCGGCGTCGCCGAGCCCTATCGTATGTTCACCAGTCGCGCCGAGTATCGTCTTTCCCTGCGAGAGGACAACGCCGATCAGCGCCTGACCGAGACGGGGCGGCGTCTGGGGCTGGTCGGTGATGACCGCTGGGCTCGATTTGATGCCAAACGCGAGGCGATGGCGCGTGAAGTCGAACGCTTGAAATCAACCTGGGTCCATCCCACCCTCCTGCCGGAGGAAGCCGCCCTGCGGGTGCTGGGCAAGGGGATTGAACGGGAGTACAGCCTGTTCGACCTGTTGCGCCGGCCCGAGGTCGGCTACGCCGGCTTGATGACTCTGCCCGGCGCCGGAACCGGTCTGGATGACATGGAGTTCAGTCGGCAGGTGGAGGTCGAGGCGAAATATGCAGGCTATGTTGCGCGCCAGCTGGATGAGATAAATCGCCAACGAGGGCTGGAGGATCAGCCCTTGCCCGACGACTTCGACTACCTGAGCTTGACCAGCCTTTCCATCGAAGTCCGCCAGAAACTGAACAAGATGCGGCCCGCGACACTGGGGCTCGCCTCGCGCATCTCCGGTGTGACGCCTGCCGCCGTGTCGGTCTTGATGGTGTATCTAAAACGCGGCGAGTTGGCGCGAAAGGAATCCAAGGGATGAATCTGTCCTATCACCTGAGTGAAGCGTTGCGCGCGATGGGTGTAAATCTGGAGGCGCGTCAGGAAGTTCATCTGCTGGATTATCTGGCGCTGCTGACCAAGTGGAATCGCACTTACAACCTGACGGCGATTCATGAGCCGGAGCGGATGTTGACCCACCACCTGCTGGATAGCCTGGCCATCCTGCCGATGCTTTCCAGCGGCCCCCTGCTCGATGTGGGCAGTGGCGCCGGCCTTCCGGGCATCCCCGTCGCCATCGCGCGGCCCGAGTTGCGCGTGACCCTGCTCGACGCCAGCCAGAAGCGTTGTGGCTTCATGCAACAGGTGGCTATCGAGCTTAAGCTGGCAAATGTCCGGGTGCTGCACGCTCGGGCCGAGGATTTCCAAAGCGACGAAAAATACGGGCAGATCGTTTCCCGAGCTTTCTCGGATTTGAGCGAATTCGTAAAGGTTACGCGTCATCTGCTGGCGGAAAGTGGAGAATGGCTGGCGATGAAAGGCCTCTATCCCAATGAGGAGATCTCGCAGCTCTCGGGCGCGCGCGTCAAGCAAGATCAACAGTTGCGGGTTCCCGGCCTGGATGCCGAGCGCCATCTCATCATCATGGAAACGGACTGAACTCATGGCGCGCATCCTGGCAATAACCAATCAGAAAGGTGGGGTCGGCAAGACCACCAGCGCCGTCAATCTCGCGGCCAGCCTGGCCAGCCTGGGTCGGCGCGTGCTGTTGATCGACCTGGACCCACAGGGCAACGCCACCACGGCAAGCGGCATCGACAAGCAGGGTCTGAAAAAAACGGTTTATCACTTGCTGTTGCGCACTGAGACGGCAATTGACGTGCGTGTGAAGTCGCCCCAGGGCGGTTATGACCTGCTGCCTGCCAACCGTGACCTGGCCGGCGCGGAGGTGGAACTGGTGCAGGAGAAGGAGCGCGAATTTCGCCTGCGCCAGGGTCTGCGGGCGTCTTCCGATAACTATGACTTCATCCTGATCGACTGCCCGCCCGCGCTCAACCTGTTGACCGTCAATGCCTTGACCTGCGCGGATGCGGTGATCATTCCGATGCAATGCGAGTATTTCGCCATCGAGGGCCTCGCCGACCTGGTCAACACCATCAAGAAAATCAAGGCGCGCCTGAATCCCGGGCTGGTCATCGATGGCGTGGTGCGGGTGATGTTCGATACCCGTAATACGCTGGCACAGAATGTCTCGGACCAACTCAAGGCGCACTTCGGCGCCAAGGTGTTCGATACCGTGGTGCCGCGCAATGTACGACTGGCTGAGGCGCCCAGCCATGGTCTGCCGGCGTTGCAATATGACCGCGCCTCGAAGGGTGCGCAGTCTTATTTACAAATGGCGCGGGAACTCATCGACAAGCGGGAAGGAAAAGGTAATGGCTAAGCTCAAGGGACTGGGTCGCGGGTTGGATGCCCTGTTGGGAGAAGGCGAAACGGCGGATGGCGAGCGACTGCTCACGCTTCCCGTGGAAAGCCTGGTGCCGGGGAAGTATCAACCACGCACCCGCATGAACGCGGAGGCGCTTGCGGAACTGGCCGATTCGATCAAGTCACAGGGTTTGATGCAGCCGATTCTCGCGCGCGCCATCCCTGGAGGACGCTACGAAATCATCGCCGGTGAACGCCGCTGGCGCGCCAGTCAGCTGGCCGGCCTTGCGGCGGTGTCGGTGTTGGTTCGCGATGTACCCGACGATGCCGCCTTGAAGATGGCACTGATCGAGAATATCCAGCGTGAAGATCTGAATCCACTGGAAGAGGCGCAGGGTATCCACAGACTGGTCCAGGAATTCTCGATGACGCATCAGACCGCCGCTGAGTCTGTGGGCCGTTCACGCGTGGCGGTGACCAATCTGCTGCGTTTGCTCAATCTGGCCAAGCCGGTGCAGGCATTGCTCATGAACGGTGAATTGGACATGGGCCATGCCCGGGCGTTGCTTGCGCTCACTCACGCCAAGCAGGTCGAGTCCGCCGCCGAGGTCGTCAAGCGTGGTCTCTCGGTGCGGGAGGCGGAGCGGCTGGTGGCGCGGGCACTGAAGCCACAGGAAAAGAAAGTGGCGAGCCAGGATCGCGATGTCGCGCGCCTGGAAGAGGAGTTATCGGAGAAACTGGGCGCCAGTGTGCGGATCAGCAGCAACCGCAAGGGTGCGGGCCGGCTCAGTATCGATTTCAACAGCCTCGATCAATTGGATGACCTGTTGCGGCGAATACGGTAGATTGTGCGAAGCAGCAATCATCAAAGCATTTGATGATTGCATCAGGCTCACTAATTCATATATGATAATCGGCTAATGCAGTTAGCTTATGTCTTGCAATGTGCCTTGATCTTGGTCATGGCCGCGTTGGTGTTGTTGTGGCGTGGGCCGGAGCCGGCGGTTGCGGCTCTATATGGCGGTGCTGTGGCATTGGCAAACGTGGGCATGTTGGTCTGGCGCTGGCGCCGTGGTCGGTATGATTACCACTGCGATGGCCATCGGCATCTGAGGCAGTTTCACCGTTCCATGTTGGAACGGTTTTTTGTTGTTGGAATCATGTTGGCGACGGGTATTGGCGGCCTGAATCTTGAGCCGTTGATGATGTTGCTGGGTTTTATAGTGGGGCAGTGCGCGTGGATGGTTGCCGCCGCTACCCTGAAGACGGATTGACGCCCGCCGGGCGCTTTGAAGAGTTAGAGCCATGTCCGCGGAAGCGCACACCTCGACGGAATACATCAAGCACCACCTCCAGAACCTGACCTATGGGCAGCTGCCCGCCGGCTATGAACGCGGCGATGGCGAAATGCTTCAGGAAAGTACCTGGACGCTGGCCCACACGGCGCGGGAAGCCAAGGATATGGGCTTCATGGCGATCAATGTGGACACCATGGGTTTCTCCATTCTCCTTGGCGCGCTCTTTTTGTTCCTCTTTCACCGGGTCGCGAAGTCGGCAGCCACGGCGGCCGCGAAAGGCGCGCCCAGTGGTCTGGTGAATTTCGTGGAATGGGTGGTTGAATTCATCGATTCCAGCGTCAAGGGTTCATTCACATCGCGCAACCCCATGGTCGCGCCCCTGGCCCTGACCATCTTCATCTGGATCTTCCTGATGAACCTGATGGATCTGGTGCCCATCGACTGGCTGCCCGGTCTGGCCGGCGCGCTGGGCCTGCCATTCCTGAAAGTAGTGCCCACCACCGACCCTAACGCCACTTTCGGCATGTCACTGGCCGTGTTCGCCCTGGTGATCTACTACAGCATCAAGATGAAGGGTGTCGGCGGTTTCGTCGGCGAGCTCACGCTGCAACCCTTCGGAAAATGGGGCATGCCCGCGAACTTGCTGCTGGAAGGCGTCAACCTCATCGCCAAGCCGGTCTCCCTGGCGCTGCGACTGTTCGGCAACATGTACGCGGGTGAAATGATCTTCATCCTGATCGCGATCATGTTCTCCGGCGGCACTGTTCTTGCACTAACTGGCGGCGTCCTGCAATGGGCCTGGGCCGTGTTCCATATTCTGATCATCACCCTGCAAGCATTCATCTTCATGACGCTCACCATCGTCTATCTGGACATGGCGCATCAGGAACATCATTGATTTTTCGTATTTAGTGCTTTCTGAATTGTCTCTAGGAGAAAACCATGACTGAAGTACAAGCTCTCTTGTTTATCGCCGGCGCCATCATGATGGGCCTGGGCGCGCTCGGTGCCTCCGTGGGCATCGGCATTCTCGGTGGCCGCTTCCTGGAAGGCGCCGCGCGTCAGCCGGAACTGATCCCGATGCTGCGTACCCAGTTCTTCATCGTCATGGGTCTGGTCGACGCCGTGCCGATGATTGCCGTCGGTCTGGCCATGTATGTTCTCTTCGCGGTCGCGGCCTGATCAATCAACGCGATAACACGCAAGAGGAGCGGTCATGAACATCAATATGACCCTGATCGGACAGTCCATCACTTTCGCTTTCTTCGTGTGGTTCTGCATGAAGTTCGTGTGGCCGCCGATCGTCGGAGCCCTTGAGGCCCGCAAGAAACTGATCGCCGATGGTCTGGCGGCCGCTGACCGTGGCAAGCATGAGCTGGAACTGGCCGCCAAGCGCGCCAGCGAAACCATGCACGATGCCAAGATCAAGGCTTCCGAGATCATCGCCCAGGCTGACAAGCGCGCCAGCCAGATCGTCGAAGAGTCGAAGGGCACGGCGAAGGTTGAAGGTGATCGCATCATCACCGCCGCCAAAGCCGAAATCGAGCAGGAATCGCATCGTGCCCGCGAGGCGCTGCGCGGCGATGTCGCCGCCCTGGTCATCGCCGGTGCCGGCAAGGTGCTGCGCCGCGAAGTCGACGCCAAGGCGCATGCCGACCTGCTCGAAGCGATCAAGAACGAGCTGTGAGCCAACTGTCAGGATGAAATCGAGATGGAACGCGCAACCTTAGCCCGCCCTTACGCGGAAGCTGTCGGCAAACTGGCCGCCGAGGGCAAAGCCTGGGATCGCTGGTCCGAGCGCCTTGCCCTTCTGGCCATCGTCGCCGATGACGTACAGATGCGGGACTTGGCGGGCAACCCGGCCGTGCCCGCGGAACGCGTCGCCGAGGTGATTCTGGCGGTGTGTGGCGATAAGCTGGGCGCCGAAGGCGGCAATCTGGTCAAGCTGCTGGTCGAGAACAAACGTCTGACACTGCTGCCGGAAATCGTCGCCCTGTTCGAGGTGCTCAAGGCCGCGCAGGAAGGCGAGTTGACCGCGAATATCACCAGCGCCTTCGAACTGAGCAAAGAACAGTTGGCCGGCCTGGTCGCCAAGCTGGAGGCCAAACTCGGCCGCAAGATCACCGCCACCCAGTCGCTGGATGCCGATCTTATCGGCGGCGTGGTGATCCAGGTGGGCGACGAAGTCATGGATTCTTCGGTGCGCGGCGGGCTGGCAAGCCTGGCCGTCACCCTGAAAGCTTAATTATCTGGAGTTCACATGCAACTCAATCCTTCCGAAATCAGTGAGCTGATCAAGAGCCGCATCGAGAACCTGGAATCCGGTTCCGAATTGCGTACCCAGGGGACCGTGGTCTCCGTTACCGACGGCATCGTGCGGGTGCACGGCCTGGCCGAAGTCATGCAGGGCGAAATGCTGGAGTTTCCCGGCAATACCTTCGGCATGGCGCTGAACCTGGAGCGCGACTCAGTCGGCGCCGTGGTGCTGGGTGAGTACGAACACATTTCGGAAGGTGACACCGTCAAGTGCACCGGCCGTATTCTTGAAGTGCCGGTCGGTGACCAGTTGCTCGGTCGCGTGGTGAACGCGCTGGGCCAGCCGATCGACGCCAAGGGCCCGATCAACTGCCCTTCCAGCTCGCCAATCGAGCGCATCGCTCCAGGCGTGATCGCACGCCAGTCCGTATCGCAGCCGATGCAGACCGGCCTCAAGGCGATCGACGCGATGGTGCCGGTTGGTCGCGGCCAACGCGAACTGATCATCGGCGACCGTCAGACCGGCAAGACCGCTGTGGCCATCGATGCCATCATCAACCAGAAAGATACCGGCGTTCTCTGTATCTATGTGGCGGTGGGCCAGAAGGCCTCCTCAATCGCCAACGTGGTGCGCAAACTGGAAGAGCACGGCGCCCTTGCGCACACCATAATTGTCGCCGCCACCGCTTCGGATCCGGCGGCGATGCAGTTCCTGGCACCCTATGCCGGCTGCACCATGGGCGAGTTCTTCCGTGACTCCGGCCGTGATGCGCTGATCGTTTATGACGATCTGACCAAGCAGGCCTGGGCCTATCGCCAGATTTCGCTGCTGTTGCGCCGCCCGCCGGGCCGCGAAGCCTACCCCGGCGATGTGTTCTATCTGCACTCCCGATTGTTGGAGCGCGCCGCCCGCGTCAACGCCGACTACGTCGAGAAGATGTCCGGGGTCAAAGGCCAGACCGGCTCGTTGACCGCCTTGCCGATCATCGAGACCCAGGCCGGCGACGTCTCCGCCTTCGTGCCGACCAACGTGATTTCGATTACCGACGGCCAGATTTTCCTGGAATCCGACCTGTTCAACGCCGGTATTCGTCCCGCCATCAACGCCGGCCTGTCGGTGTCCCGCGTCGGCGGCGCCGCGCAGACCAAGGTGATCAAGAAGCTGGGCGGCGGTATTCGTCTGGCGCTGGCGCAGTATCGTGAACTCGCTGCTTTCGCGCAGTTCGCATCGGACCTCGACGAAGCCACCCGCAAGCAGTTGGAGCGGGGCAAGATGGTTACCGAACTGATGAAGCAGTTCCAGTATTCGCCGATGAATGTCGCCGACATGGCCGTCACCCTGTTTGCCGTCAACCGCGGTTTCATGGATGACGTCGAGGTGAAGCGCACGCTGGCCTTCGAAGCCGCGCTGCAATCCTTCATGAAGGGCAAGTACGCCGCCATCATCG
Source organism: Pseudomonadota bacterium (assembly GCA_030653935.1). Taxonomy (GTDB): domain Bacteria; phylum Pseudomonadota; class Gammaproteobacteria; order Burkholderiales; family Thiobacillaceae; genus PFJX01. The sequence goes on along the minus strand of JAURYL010000060.1, from coordinate 77,396 downwards.
ACAAAATTCAGAGCACGGGTGATCTCGACGGCGAAACCGAGAAGCAGCTTTCCGCCGCTATCGAAGACTTCAAGGCCAGCGCGGCTTACTGAGGACGGATAAAACATGGCAGCCGGCAAGGAAATACGCAGCAAGATCAAGAGCGTTGAAAACACGCGAAAGATCACCCGCGCCATGGAAATGGTCGCCGCCGCGAAGATGCGCAAGGCGCAGGATCGGATGCGCCATGCCCGCCCCTATGCCGAGAAAATCGGTCGCGTCGCCGCCCACTTCAGCCAGGCGCACCCGGAATATCGCCACCCCTTCGTGGTTTCACGTGAAACCATCAAGCGTGTCGGCGTCATTCTGGTCACCACCGACAAGGGTCTGTGCGGTGGTCTGAACACCAACGCGCTACGCATGTCCCTGAGCAAGCTGAAGGCCTGGGACGAGCAGAAGATCGAAGTGGATATCTGCGCGATCGGCAACAAGGGCCTCGGTTTCATGCAACGGCTCGGCATCAATATCGCGTCACAGATCACCGGTCTCGGCGACACGGCGCATATGGAGCGCCTGATCGGCCCGGTGCAGGTGATGCTGGACGCCTACAAGGAAGGCCGCATCGACGCGCTTTACCTGGTCTACAGCCGCTTCATCTCGACCATGAAGCAGGAGCCCACATTCAAGCAATTGCTGCCGCTCACCGCGGAAGAAGCCAGTGAGAAGGCCGAACACCACTGGGACTATATTTACGAGCCGGAAGCCAAGAGCGTCGTGGACAGCCTGATGGTGCGCTACATCGAGGCACTGATTTACCAAGCGGTGGCGGAAAACCTGGCTTGCGAGCAGTCTGCCCGCATGGTGGCCATGAAGGCCGCCTCGGACAATGCCAAGACCGTCGTCGATGAGCTCAAGCTGGTCTACAACAAGACACGCCAGGCCGCCATTACGCAGGAAATATCCGAAATCGTCGCGGGCGCAGCCGCCGTTTAACAGATTCGAACTAGCTAGGAATGAATGCCATGACCGAAGGAAAAATCGTACAGATCATCGGCGCGGTGGTAGACATGGAGTTCCCGCGTGGGGCTCTGCCCAAGGTCTATGACGCGATCAAGATGGAAACTCCCCCGCTCACCTTCGAGGTGCAGCAGCAGCTGGGTGACGGCATCGTCCGGACCATCGCGATGGGTTCCACCGATGGCCTGAGACGCGGCGCGGTTGCCCGCAACACGGGCGCGGCGATCACCGTGCCGGTGGGCAAGGCGACCCTGGGCCGGATCATGGACGTACTCGGTGAGCCGGTGGACGAAATGGGCCCGGTCGACGCGGAAGCGCGTATGCCGATCCATCGCAAGGCGCCTGCCTACGCGGATCAGGCGGCGTCGGTGGAAATTCTGGAAACCGGCATCAAGGTGATCGACCTGATCATGCCCATCGCCAAGGGCGGCAAGGTTGGCCTGTTCGGCGGCGCCGGTGTCGGCAAGACCGTGACGCTGATGGAGCTGATCCGCAACATTGCGGTCGAGCACAGTGGTTACTCCGTATTCGCCGGCGTTGGTGAGCGTACCCGTGAGGGCAACGACTTCTATCACGAGATGAAGGAAGGCGGCGTTCTCGACAAGGTGGCCCTGGTCTACGGCCAGATGAGCGAGCCGCCGGGCAACCGCCTGCGCGTCGCGCTGACCGGCTTGACCATGGCCGAGCACTTCCGTGACGAAGGCCGCGACGTGCTGTTCTTCGTCGACAACATCTACCGCTACACCCTGGCCGGTACCGAAGTCTCCGCGTTGCTGGGGCGGATGCCCTCCGCCGTGGGCTACCAGCCGACCCTGGCCTCGGAAATGGGCGCTTTGCAAGAACGTATCACCTCCACCCGCACCGGTTCCATCACGTCGTTTCAGGCGGTGTATGTGCCCGCCGACGACTTGACCGACCCGTCCCCGGCGACCACCTTCGCCCACCTGGATGCCACCCTGGTGCTGAGTCGCCAGGTCGCGGAATTGGGCATCTACCCCGCCGTGGACCCGCTCGATTCCACCTCGCGCCAACTCGACCCCCTGGTGGTGGGTGAGGAGCACTACAGTGTCGCGCGTTCCGTACAAGCGACCCTGCAACGCTACAAGGAACTGCGCGACATCATCGCGATTCTCGGCATGGACGAACTCTCTCCCGAGGACAAGCTGGCCGTAGGCCGCGCTCGCAAGATCCAGCGTTTCCTGTCACAGCCCTTCTTCGTCGCGGAAGTCTTCACCGGCGCCGCCGGCAAGTACGTCACGCTCAAAGACACCATCGCCAACTTCAAGGCGATCGTGGCCGGCGAATATGACCACCTCCCCGAGCAGGCCTTCTACATGGTCGGCACCATCGACGAAGCGGTCGAAAAAGCCAAGACCCTTCAGTAAGGACGCGCCCTCATGGCCATGACCCTACACGTCGATATCGTCAGCGCGGAAGCGGCGATCTACAGCGGACTCGCGGAGTTCGTCGTAATCCCCGCCGAGATGGGCGAGGTCGGCATCTACCCGCGCCACACACCGCTGCTGACCCGCATCAAGGCCGGCTCGGTGCGCATCAAGGCTCCGGACAAGGATGAGGAAGATCTGATCTACGTCTCCGGCGGCATTCTTGAAGTGCAGCCGGGCGTGGTCACCATCCTTTCCGATACCGCGATTCGCGGCCATGATCTCGACGAGGCCCGTGCCCTTGAAGCCAAGGCCAAGGCCGAGGAAGTCATGCGCAACCGGACCTCGGCGATGGATTACGCACAGGCCCAGGTGGAACTCGCCGAAGCGGTGGCGCAGTTGTCCGCCATCGCCAAATTGCGCAAGGTCGGGCATTGAGATTAGGCGCCGGCGCGGGTCTCCGCGCCGGCCGGTTTTTCTCGATTAATCATTGACATAGCTTATCCCGGCCGGGATAATCCGCGCCTCATTTTGTACCCGGTGATGTAGCTCAGACGGTTAGAGCGGTGGATTCATAACCCACAGGTCGGCGGTTCGATTCCGCCCATCACCACCACCTATTCCTCCCCCCACCGGTTCGCAAACAACCGGTCGCTCATTCAGGCATGCCACGCAAGGTCTACATCCGCACTTTCGGTTGCCAGATGAACGAGTACGACTCGGACAAGATGGCCGACGTGCTCGCCGCCGATGATGGCTATGTCGTCACGGACAAGCCAGAGGACGCCGACATCATTCTGTTCAATACCTGTTCGGTGCGGGAAAAAGCACAGGAAAAGGTGTTTACCGATCTCGGCATGGTGCGGCACCTGAAACAGGCCAACCCGAATCTGATCATTGGTGTCGGCGGCTGCGTGGCCAGCCAGGAAGGCGCGGCCATCGTACAGCGCGCGCCCTATGTCGATCTGGTGTTCGGGCCACAGACCCTGCATCGCCTCCCGGCCATGATGGAAAAGCGTCGCGCCAGCGGCCGCCCGCAAGTCGATATTTCCTTTCCTGAAATCGAGAAATTTGATCACCTGCCGCCTTCGCGTGTCGAGGGGGCCACCGCCTTTGTTTCGATCATGGAAGGATGCAGCAAATACTGCACTTTCTGTGTCGTGCCCTATACCCGCGGCGAAGAGGTGTCACGTCCCCTGGCCGATGTGCTGGCTGAAGTGGCCCATCTGGCCCGCGAGGGCGTCAAGGAAGTGACCCTGCTCGGCCAGAACGTGAATGCCTACCGGGGTGAGATGGATGCAGGTGAACTCGCGGATTTCGCATTGCTGCTCGAACTGGTGGCCGAGGTACCGGGTATCGAGCGCATCCGCTTTACCACGTCCCATCCGCGCGAATTCACACCGCGCCTGATCGACGCCTATGCGCGTATTCCGAAACTGGTGTCCTACCTGCACCTGCCGGTGCAGTCGGGCTCGGATCGGATTCTGGCCGCGATGAAACGCGGCTACACCACGCTGGAATACAAGAGCACCCTCCGCCGCATCAAGGAGGCGCGCCCCGATATCAGCATCGCCTCGGACTTCATCATCGGATTCCCTGGCGAAACCGAGGCGGATTTCGAGGCCACCCTGAAACTCATCGAAGACGTGGGTTTCGATGCTTCCTTCAGCTTCGTCTATAGTCCACGCCCCGGCACGCCAGCCGCCGGTATGACTGACGACACGCCCCATGAAGTGAAGATGCAGCGCCTCTATCGGCTGCAGGAGTTGATCAACAAGCAGGCGGCCGCCATCAGTGCCAGCATGGTCGGCGCTGTGCAACGGGTGTTGGTGGAAAAACCTTCGAAGAAAGACCCCAACGAGCTAATGGGCCGCACCGAGAATAATCGCATCGTCAATTTCCCCGCGCCGGCCCGCCTGATCGGGCAGTTTGTCGATGTGCTGATTACCCAGGCCATGCCGCATAGTTTGCGTGGCGAAGTCGTCGTCAAGACCTGATGCAGGTCAACTTCACACCGGTCGATAACGCCCGTTTGGCCAACCTGTGCGGTGTGCTCGACGAGAACCTGCGCCAGATAGAAACCGCGCTCAATGTCACGATCTCCCGGCGCGGCGAGTTGTTTCAGGTGTCTGGAGACAAGCAGCAACACGCGATCAAACTGCTCAAGGATTTCTACCAGCGCGCGCGCAAGCCGCTGGACATCGACGAGATCCAGTTGGCACTGGTCGAAGTGGTGCACACGCCACACCTCCCTGACACCAACGACGGCGACATCCCTGTATTGATGACCCGCCGTGTCGGGCTGCATGGCCGCACACCGCGCCAGAACAGCTACATCCGGCAGATGCAGGAGTACGACATCACCTTCGGTATCGGCCCCGCCGGCACCGGCAAAACCTACCTGGCCGTGGCCGGCGCGGTGGATGCGCTGGAACGTGATCTGGTCAAGCGCATCGTCCTGGTGCGGCCGGCGGTTGAAGCCGGTGAGCGGCTCGGTTTCCTGCCCGGCGATCTGGTGCAAAAGGTCGATCCCTACCTGCGCCCGCTCTATGACGCGCTCTATGACCTGATGGGCTTCGACAAGACCACGCGCCAGTTCGAGAAAGGGGTGATCGAAGTGGCGCCACTCGCCTTCATGCGCGGGCGCACCCTGAATCACGCTTTCATCATTCTTGACGAAGCCCAGAACACCACGCCGGAACAGATGAAGATGTTCCTCACCCGCATCGGCTTCGGCTCACGTGCCGTGGTGACCGGCGATGTCACCCAGATCGACCTGCCGCATGGCCACCGCTGCGGCCTGATCGAGGCGCGCGAGATATTGAAGAACGTGCGCGGTCTGGCCTTCACCGACTTCCAGAACGAGGATGTGGTGCGGCAACCCCTGGTTGCCCGTATTGTCGAGGCCTATGACACCTATGCCAAAGGTCAGGCATGAAGCAACTCAACAAGCTGGCGCTCACCATTCAATTCGCTACCAAGCCCGCCAATTTGCCGAGCCGCGCGGAGTTCCGCCACTGGGCCAAGGCCGCCCTCCTGCATGATGTGGAGGCCACGCTACGCGTTGTGGATGAGGCCGAAGGCATGCAGTTGAATCAGGACTACCGCGACAAGCCCGCCGCCACCAATGTGCTTACCTTTGCCTACGGCGCTGAGCTGGATGATGGCCCGCTGTGCGGCGATATTGTCCTGTGCGCCGCCGTGGTCGAGCGCGAGGCGGTGGAGCAGGAAAAGACGCTGCTGGCGCATTACGCCCATCTCACGGTTCATGGCATGCTGCACCTGCAAGGCTACGACCATGTAGCCGAGAACGAGGCGATTGCGATGGAAGCGATCGAAAGTTTTATCATGATGCGACTGGGATTCCCTGACCCATACCAAGATGGATGACAGTAATCACCGACCTGGGCTGATCGAACGACTCACCTCCTGGCTGTCCCGCGAGCCTGACAACCGCGACGAATTGCTCGAACTGTTGCATGGCGCCTATGAGAAAAATCTGCTGGATGCCGATGCGCTGTCGATGATTGAGGGCGTCATGCAGGTTTCGGAAATGCAGGTGCGCGAGATCATGATTCCGCGCGCGCAGCTCGATGTGGTCGACATCAACGAGCCCGCGGAAAAAATTCTTCCCTACGTCATTGAGACCGCGCATTCGCGTTTTCCCGCCGTGGATGGCGAACGTGACAACGTTGTCGGCATCCTGCTGGCCAAGGACCTGTTGCGGTTGTGCACCAATGAGGAAGTCAACATGCGCGACCAGTTGCGGCCGGCGGTATTCATCCCGGAATCGAAACGGCTGAACGTGCTGTTGCGCGAGTTTCGCGCTTCGCGCAACCACATTGCCATCGTCGTGGACGAGTATGGCGGCGTCGCCGGCCTGGTGACCATCGAGGATGTGCTGGAGCAGATCGTCGGCGACATCGAGGATGAATACGACTACGACGAGGATGAGGACAATATCCTGAAACTCGACCACAGCGCCTTCCGGGTCAAGGCGCACACGGAGATCGGCGACTTCAACCTGGCCATGGGCGCGAGCTTTGCCGACGATGAATTCGATACCGTGGGTGGCCTGGTAACCCATGCCTTCGGCCGGGTTCCCAAACGAGGCGAGGCCGTTGAGATCGATGGCCTGCGCTTCCAGGTGCTACGCGCGGATAGCCGTCGTGTGCACAGTATGCGAGTCGAACGTCTGCCGCAGGCCTCCTTGCTGTAAACCTGTGTGGTTCTGCTGCTACTGTCGCCAAGGCAGTCGTCAAGCGAACAGGGCGCAAGCGCGTCAATGAAAACCATGGCGCGCTACACTGGCCGAACTTGTCCGTTCAACCAGACAGGTGCAGGAAGCCCCCCCTCTTTGAATGCTGCGAAAAATGTTGTTGCAATATCGCAACGGAATGATGAGATGGACCTGCGGCAGTTGTTCCAGTAGTCGAATGTTCTAATATTCGCAAATATACTGAGCGCTCAAGTTCGATTCACCGATTTCTCTTTCTTATCAACGTTTTAGGAGTAGTCCCATGAAGATGATTTCTGCCCTGGTCCTGGCCATGATCGCCACCGCCGCTGTCGCCGAGACCCCGGAACAAACCGCCGCCAACCTGCTGGATCCCGCCAAGGTTGCCAACATCGCCGCTGATCCCAAGGCTGCTGTTGCCGCCATGACCAACCTGATGGATCCCGCCACCTCCCTGATCCTGATGCAGAAGAGCATGGACCCCGCCACCTTCACCAAGATGATGCAGGCCGGCATGTCTCCCGACATCCTGAAGGCCTACATGGCCTTCATGGACCCGAACATGTACATGAAGTGGCTTGCTGCTTCCATGGACCCCAACTTCTACACCGCCGCCATGGCTCCCCTGATGAACCCCAACATGTACATGAAGTGGCTGGGTGCTCCTCTGGATCCCCGCGCGCTTCAGATGATGATGGCTCCCCTGAACCCCAACATGTACATGAACTGGGCATTGTCTCCTGTCAACCCGGCCAACCTGAACCTGATGATGGCCCCCCTGAACCCCAACCTGTACACCCAGTGGGCCGGCGCTGCTGCTGATCCCAAGACCTACGGCACCTGGGGCGGCTTCATTAACCCCGCCACCTACGGCAATATCGCGAACCCGTTCGCCGGCTTCTTCCCGACCGTTCCCGCCGCCAAGTAATTCGGCAGATCGTGTTGGAAAAGGGGTGGAACTCAGGTTCCACCCCTTTTTTATTGTGAGGAATAGAAGCATGTTAGAATTTTCATGTATTTTAACTACATGAATTAATGACGAATTTCTGATGATGCTCGGTTTCCGCTTGATCGCTGTGCTGCTGCTATTTGGGTGGGCCTGGAGTACTCGGGCTGATCCGGGTGAAGATTGGGCGCAGAAAAGGAAATCGGCCAAGCCCGGCATCAATGTCGTCAGACAAAAAGACGGGAGTGTCATCGAGCGCCTGGATGCCTTGGCGCTACCCGAAGCTGTCAGAGATGAGCGCGTTCCCGTGACACCGGAGGAGTGGCTGTCACGCATGATCGATCCGACCCGGAATGGTCTGATCCTGAAGCATCCAAAACTCTTCGCCGAATGGCTGAATGCCGTGACCGAACCCCGCTTCATGACCGCGCTGGCGACGGTCGCATTGGACCCGAACAGTTATCCCCGCACTTTGAATCACATGTTGGATCCCGCCGCGGCGCGTAACTGGGCGGAATTCATCGATCCCGAAATATTCATGCGCTGGGTGGCCGCGGGGATGGACCCGGAGCTCTACCAAGCCGTGTTCCAGCACATGTTCAACCCAGACAAATATCTGCGCTGGGCTGCCTATCCGGGCAATCCCCGGGGTGAGGCCATTGCATCAAGGGAAACAAGCCAGAACGCTTTGGTTGCGCGGGCTCGTTCAGGCGACGACGCGTCTCCGTCTCGATCCTGGTTGCAGCTTCCCACACGAAAGCCTGGCGCCAACCCCTGGTTGCTCAACAGCAATACCTACCGGTATTGAGTCGGCCTCGGGTCGATCAGGTCGGCTCGCGGGGGAAGACGCAGTACTCGCGTTCGGTCAATACGGCATCAAGCGGAATATCCCAAACGTCATTAGGCAGGTATTCCACTTCTTGATCTGAGAAAGCCACGCCCACGACACGAGGTTTTTTCCAGTGCCGGAAGCGTTTGAGGTAGGCGAGGCTGGCGTCGTAGTAGCCTCCGCCCATGCCCAGGCGAAAGCCGCGCGAATCAAAGCCTAACAGGGGCATAAACAACAGATCCAGCCTTTGCGCTCGTACCCGCTTGGCTAATGGGTGCCGATTTTCAGGGATTCCATAGCGATTGAGCACCCAGATGGGATACGGACCCATTTCCGAGAACCACATTCGCTTGCGCCCTGGCCTGGGCACAATGGGAAGGAAGCAGGATGAACCCATGGCCCGCGCCCGGCTCAACAGCGGGTGAACATCGATTTCGCTGTTGCTGGGGATGTAGAGACCGACGCGGCGGCCTTTTGCCAAAAGGCGATGCCTTAGCGCCAGCCGGACCAAGGCCTGGCTCGCCGTACGCCGCGCGGCGGCGGCGTGGGCTCTGCGTATTTCGCGGAGCCGTCGCCGAATCGCGGACTTATCCTGCGCCTGGGGCATATTCAAGGGAGGGGTCTCCCCGCTCGCGCCGTTCGGGTTGCTTTCCTGAACCCAGGGGTCCAAGAGTGGCCACAACGCATCCATTTCAGGCACCTGGACTAGCCAGGCGCACAACAACAGACTTGATCGTCGCAGCCGTCGCTTACGCTTATCGGTTCAAAGAATGAGCAACCTTCGCGAACGCAGCAGGGAGATTGAAGAAGGGGGCCGATGCAACCAGTCCTCTCAGAACAGATTATCTTGCGGCGCCAGCGCTTGATCAAGTAGCTCGATCAAACGACCGACTTGCGCGCGATGCAGATGGTCATCAGGATTGATCGGCTTCGCCGCGAGGTAATCATGAGTAATGTTGAGCGCGGCCATGATGGCGATCCGTTCCAGGCCTATGACTTTTCCGTGGTCGCGAATTTCTCGCATCTTGCGATCAAGGTAGGTGACCGCCTGAAGCAGGCTTTCACGTTCCTCGTCGGGACAGGCGACACGGAACTCTCGTCCCATGATGGCGACATCGAGGCTGACGTTGGTTTGGCTGGTCATCCTAGTCCGGGATCGTGTTGAGCAGCGCTTCGGTACGGTCACGAGCGGCGCCTAGCCGTTCGGAAAGCTGCTTGTTGGCGTTTTCCAGGGCTACCACCTGTTGGCGTAGGCGTAGATTTTCCGCTCGCGTGCTTTGATAGCGTTCGAGTATCTGCGCGAGTTTGCTTTCGAGTGCGTCCAGTTCAGCCTGCATGCCCGCACTATAATTGCCGGCATTTTCCCGCGTCAACCTGGCGCCGTGCTTATTCTTCACAAGAACACCGAGTCCATGCGGAACAGGAGTGAGCTTTCCTATCGTGGCCGCTTCGCGCCCACGCCATCCGGTCCTCTCCACTTCGGCTCCCTGGTGGCGGCGCTGGCGAGTTTTCTCGAGGCCAGATCTCATGGGGGGGAGTGGCTGCTGCGGATCGAGGATGTCGATCCGCCACGGGAGGCAAAGGGCGCCAGCGTCGGCATTCAGCGAACGCTGTTGGCGCATGGATTCGAATGGGACGGCGAGGTCGTCTATCAGAGTCGGCGCGGCGAGGCCTATCAGAGCGCGCTGGAGCGATTGATCGGGGCGGGTGACGTCTACGCCTGTGCTTGTAGCCGTAAGCGCGTCAGCGAGCTGGCGTTGCCAGGCATCGATGGGCCGGTTTACCCGGGAAGCTGTCGCGGCAGGGATGCGCAAGCCACGGGTGCCCTGCGTCTATTTTTACCGGCGCGACGCGTGGTCTTCCATGACGCCTGGCTTGGCCGTGTTGCCTGCGATATTGAGCGGGAGTGTGGTGATTTGACACTGAAGCGCGCCGATGGCGTATTCACCTATCAGCTCGCGGTGGTTGTGGACGATGCCGAGCAGGAGATAACCCATGTGGTTCGAGGCGCCGACCTTCTGACCTCGACACCCCGTCAGATCGTCCTGCAGCAAGCACTGGGTTACCCCACCCCGGCCTACCTGCACCTACCCGTGGTGCTCGATGCGCGCGGTTTCAAGCTCAGCAAGCAGACCCTCGCGGCGGCGCTGGTCGATGCTGAGCCGCTCCCCGCCCTGCGCCTGGCGGGGCTTTTTCTCGGATTGCCGGAGATCGCCGTAGGTGGTGATCCGCAAGCCTGGTTACGCACGGCGACGCGGCTCTGGCCCGAGGTCGGGACGCAACCCTTGCGAGGCCGCAAGCAGGCGCGCACCAGCGCCTGCCGCTAATGCGCGAATTATTGATTGCGCTCAAAGTTTCCCGGTGCGGCATTTGTTAAACAGTCAGCCTTGTCCATTTGGTTGGGAGGGTTGGATCATGGAACGCAGGGGTTTTCTGATTTCTACCGGGGCGCTGGCCGCGCTGGTGTTGACCGGTTGCGCGGGTCAGCCGGCTGCGACCAGCGGCGATACCTCGGGTATGCGCTTCAGTGACGCGGAGCGAAAGCTGATTATCGGTTTCTACGAATATCAGGGCGCTCGCAAGCCCGGTCGGCAGGTGCCGGCGCAACGGGCGAAGCCAGGTGAGAAACTGGATTCCGGACAGCGTCCGACCCGCTTGCCGGACGATCTCAACAAGCAGCTGGTTTACCTTGCCGATCCCTACACCCGTTTGATTCTTGGCGCCGATGTGATCCTGGTGAATCGCAACACCCACGATATCCTCGATGTGATCCCACAGATCGCTTATTGATCTGGCCGAAAGCGGGTCGCCTGTCCGGAAACGACGGGCGGCCTCCAGGCACGGGTGAGGTTATGGCTTTTTGCGTGAAATGGCGCGCCAGCCGATATCCCGGCGCATCTGGCGGCCCGAGAATTCAACACCATCAGCCGCCTCGTAGGCGCGTGCCTGCGCGATCTTGACGGTGTCGCCCAGCGCGGTGACGCAGAGAACACGTCCTCCGGCGGTCACGACCTGATCGCCTTCTATGGCCGTGCCGGCGTGGAAGATATGAAAGTCGTCGCTGGCGACGCCCAGTCCGGTGATCGCATCCCCCTTCCGTGGGGATTCCGGGTAGCCAGCGGCTGCCTGCACCACGCCCAGGGCATAGCGCCGGTCCCACTCCGCCTCGACCTGATCAAGCCTGCCCTCCACCGCCGCTTCCAGCAGCAGGGAAAGGTCGCTTTTCAAACGCATCATGATCGGCTGGGTTTCCGGGTCGCCCATGCGGCAGTTGAATTCCAGGACCTTGATCCGGCCTTGCGGGTCGATCATCAGGCCGGCATAGAGAAAGCCGGTAAACGGCGTGCCTTCCGCCTTCATCCCGGCGACCACCGGGCGGATCACCTCGCGCATGGCGCGTGCGTGAATCTCCGGGGTCACCACCGGCGCCGGTGAATACGCGCCCATGCCGCCGGTATTGGGACCCTGATCGCCGTCCAGCAGGCGCTTGTGGTCCTGGCTGGTGGCCAGCGGCAGGATGTTTTCGCCATCGACCATGACGATGAAACTGGCTTCCTCGCCGAACAGGCATTCCTCGATCACCACGCGATGCCCGGCTTCACCCATGCTGTTGCCGTCAAGCATGGCGTCGACCGCAGCGTGCGCCTCTTCCAACGTGGTGGCGACCACCACACCCTTGCCGGCGGCCAGCCCGTCGGCCTTGATCACGATGGGCGCGCCTTTCTCATCGAGATAAGCGTGCGCGGCGGCGGCATCGGTGAAGGTAGCGAACTCGGCGGTGGGAATCTTGTGGCGCGCCATGAATTGCTTGGCGAAATCCTTGGAGCTTTCCAGTTGCGCGGCGGCCTGGACCGGCCCGAACACCTTCAGCCCGGCGGCCAGGAAGGCATCGACCACGCCGGCGGCCAGCGGTGCTTCCGGGCCAACCACGGTGAGCTGGATATTTTCTTGTTGCGCGAAGGCAACCAGATCGGGGATGGCCGTGATGGCCACGTTTTCCAAGCCCTCCTCGCGCGCGGTACCGCCATTACCCGGGGCGACGAAGACTTTCTGGATGCGGGGAGACTGCAACAAACGCCAGGCCAGCGCGTGTTCGCGCCCGCCGGAACCGATGACTAGGAGTTTCATGGGGTATCTCTGTCCTGAATGAAACCGATGCGACAGCCTGGTTTCTGTGGTGGAGCCATCAACTGACGCAATGCGTCGAAAACGGCTTTGAACTGTTCGTCGTAATGCTGTTCCAGCTCGTCCAGTCGACGCGAGAGGTCGGCACTTTCGGCCAGAATGCGGCGCAGCCGGACGAAGGTGCGCATGATCTCGATATTGGCTGAGACCGCGCGCGGGCTTTTCAGCACGCTGGAGAGCATCGCCACACCCTGCTCGGTGAAGGCGTAAGGCGGCGTGCGGCTGCCGCCCCAACTTGAAATCACAAAATGTGATTTCAAGTTCAGCCACTCGTCGCGGCTCAGTTGGAACATGAAGTCTTCGGGAAACCGCTCGCTATTACGCTTGACTGCCTGCATCAACGCGCGTGGCTCAACCTCATAAAGCAGGGCAAGGTCGCTGCTGAGCATCACTCGCTGCTCGCGCACCTGAACGATGTGACCGAGCAGATCGGCGGCAACAGGCAAGGCCATGCGGGTAACGCTCAGTGCCGGAAATGCCGCACGCCGGTGAATACCATCGCGATGCCGTGCTCGTCGGCGGCGGCGATGACTTCCTCGTCACGCATCGAACCGCCGGGCTGGATCACCGCGACGATGCCGGCGGCGCCGGCCTGGTCGAGTCCGTCGCGGAACGGGAAGAAGGCATCCGAGGCCATCACCGAACCGGGTACTTTCAAGCCGGCCTGCTCGGCCTTGATGGCGGCAATACGGGCGGAGTTGATGCGGCTCATCTGGCCGGCGCCGACGCCGATGGTCATGCCGTCCTTGCAATAGACGATGGCGTTGGATTTGACGAACTTGGCGATGCGCCAGGCGAACAGCAGGTCTTCCATTTCCTTCGCAGTCGGCGCGCGCTTGGTCACAACCTTCAGGTCGCCGTGCAGCAGGATGTCGGCATCCTGTACCAGGAGGCCGCCGGCCACCCGTTTCATGTCCATCTGCGCCACGCTACCCGTCCAGGCGCCGCATTCAAGCAGACGCACATTCTTCTTGGCGGCCACGGCTTCACTGGCTTCCGGGCTCACCTCGGGGGCGATGATCACTTCGACGAACTGGCGCTCGACGATGGCCTTCGCGGTCTCGCCATCGAGGCGGCCGTTGAAGGCGATGATGCCGCCGAAAGCGGATTCCGGATCGGTCTGGTAAGCACGGTCGTAGGCCTGCATCAGGCTGGCGCCGTAAGCCACACCGCAGGGGTTGGCGTGCTTGACGATGACGCAGGCGGGGCCGGCGTCGAACAGCTTGATGCACTCCAGCGCCGCGTCGGTATCGGCGATGTTGTTGTAGGAAAGCTCCTTGCCCTGGATCTGGCGGGCCGTGGCGATGGTGCCGGCGGGCGCGTTGGCTTCGACGTAGAAGGCGCCGTTCTGATGCGGGTTTTCACCATAACGACAGGTCTGCGCGCGGCTGAATTGCAGGGTGAGCTTCTCGCCGAATTGTTCCTTGGCGCCTTCCGCGTTCAAAGCGGTCAGGTAGTTGCTGATGTGGCCGTCGTACTGGGCGGTGTGGGTGAACGCCTTTTTCGCCAGCTCGAAACGGGTGGCATCCAGCAGCGCGCCGTCGTTGGCCTGCATTTCCGCGACCAGCGCCGGGTAATCGGCCGGGTCGGTGACGATGGCGACGTGCCGGTAGTTCTTGGCCGAAGAGCGCACCATGGCCGGGCCGCCGATGTCGATGTTCTCGATGGCGTCGTCCAGAGTGTGCGGCTTCGACACCGTTTCCACGAAGGGATAGAGGTTGACGCAGACCAGGTCGATGTAGCCCATGCCGTGCTCGCTCATGGTCTCGACGTGGGCGGTGAGGTCGCGTCGCGCCAGGATGCCGGCGTGGACCTTGGGATGCAGGGTCTTGACCCGGCCGTCGAGCATTTCCGGAAAGCCGGTGTAATCGGCAACGTCGATCACCGGCAGGCCGGCATCGCGGATGGCCTTGGCAGTACCGCCGGTGGAAAGGAGTTCCACGCCGGCGGCGGAAAGCGCGCGTGCGAAGTCGATGAGGCCGGTCTTGTCGGAGACGGAGAGGAGAGCGCGTTTGATCATGATTTCAAGTCGTCAGGCTGAGGTGTGAGGGGGTAGGAGCGAGCTTGCTCGCGAATCGCGGCCAAGGCCGCTCCTACTTGATTCCATGCTGCTGCATTTTCTTGCGCAGCGTATTGCGGTTGATGCCCAGCCATTCCGCGGCGCGGCTCTGATTGCCGTCGGAGTGGTAGAGAACCAGGTCGAGAACCGGGCGTTCCACGCAGTTCAGCACCATGTCGTAAATGCCGGCAGGCGCTTCGCCGTCGAGATCCTTGAAGTATTCGAGCAGAACACGGCGCACGCAGGCCGCCAGTTCGCTTTCGTCGATATGTTGTTCGCTTGCCATTGGGTACTTGTCTCGTCTGTCGTTTTTATGCGGCGGCGCGTTCGCCGGTGGCTGCGTCCAGGTACACCAGGCGGTTGTCACGGCCGCGTGCGCGCCAGAAGAAATCATTGACCGCGTCGAGTTGTTCGGCGGTGTGTTCCAGGCGGTTCATGGCGTGGCGGAAGCTGGCTGAATCGGCCAGGCCGCGGGTGTACCAGGCGATGTGCTTGCGCGCCATGCGCACGCCGCTGATCGCGCCGTAAAACTGGTAAATGTCGTCGAGATGGGCGAGCAGAACGTCGTGAATCTCCGCCACCTCGGGCGCTGGCAGGTGCTCCCCGGTCGCCAGGTAGTGCGCGATCTCACGGAACAGCCAGGGCCGCCCCTGCGCGGCGCGGCCGATCATGATCGCGTCGGCGCCGGTCGCGGCCAGCACGAAACGCGCTTTTTCCGGGGTGGTGATGTCACCGTTGGCGATGATGGGAATGCGCGCTTCGGCTTTCACCACCGTGATGGTTTCGTACTCGGCTTCGCCGGAATAACCGCAGGCCCGGGTGCGACCGTGGATGGCCAGCGCCTGGATGCCGGATTCCTGGGCGATATGCAGGATGGCCAGCGCGTTCTTGTGCGCCTTGTCCCAGCCGGTACGGATTTTCAAGGTGACCGGCGTGTCCTTCGCGGCGGCGACCACGGCTTCGAGGATGCGCGCCACCAGGGGTTCGTCCTGCAACAGCGCCGAGCCGGCCATCACGTTGCAGATTTTCTTCGCCGGGCAACCCATGTTGATGTCGATGATCTGGGCGCCGTTGTCAACGTTGTGGCGCGCCGCCTCGGCCATCATGGCCGGAATGCTGCCGGCGATCTGCACGGAAATCGGCTCCACCTCGCCCTCATGATTGGCGCGCCGGAGTGTTTTGGCGGAACCATAGAGCAGGGAGTTGGACGTAACCATCTCCGACACCGCCATGCCAGCGCCCATTTTCTTGCACAACTGACGAAACGGCCGATCCGTCACGCCCGCCATGGGGGCGACGATCAGATTGTTCTTCAGTTGGTGGGGGCCGATGCGCATGAGGGGGCCAACGGGAAAAAGGCTGCGCATTTTATACGCAATGGGGGGAGGGACAAAGCGCAGTGGTCAAGGCGAATCCGACCGATATACTCGGGTTTACCAGCAATTTTCCCGCCTGAATGTCGCCATGCTGATCGAGCTCTACCTGAATAGCCATCCCAAGCTGGGCGAGGGCGTCTTTCTACATGCCAGCGCCACGGTCATCGGCGATGTGGAACTGGGTGACGAAGCCTCGGTGTGGCCCGGCGTCGTGATCCGCGGCGATGTGAACCACATCCGCATCGGCGCCCGCTGCAACATCCAGGACAACTCGGTGCTGCATGTCAGCCATCGCCGCGCCGCCAATCCGGAAGGTTCACCGCTGCTGATCGGCCGCGACGTGAGCGTTGGCCATGCGGTGATCCTGCATGGTTGCGTGATTGGCGACGAATGCCTGATCGGCATGGGTTCCCTGGTGATGGACAAGGCGGTGCTGGAGCCGCGTGTGCTGCTGGGCGCCGGTAGCCTGGTGCCGGAGGGGCGGGTGCTGGAATCTGGCTGGTTGTATCTGGGGCGGCCGGCCAAGGCGGTGCGTCGATTGACGCCGGAAGAACTGGACTATTTTGCCTATCAGGCCGGCAATTACGTGCGTCTGGCGCGGGAGTATCTGGGCGGGGCGGGTTAGCTGTGCACCCGCGCATGAGGTAGGAGCGTCCGCTTGCGGCGCGATATTCCACGTGCCGAGATGCGCGCCGCAAGCGGACGCTCCTACCTCTCCCGTTTCACGCTTGCGAAGCGGCTGATACCGCCATGATGGCTTACGCCGCGCTAACCCGACCTACTCCCGATCCAGGCGGTGTTTGTGCCGGTTCAGGCTGCCGGTCAGTTCCGAGATGATTTCGCCCGCCGCGCGGATGATCTGGTTGGGGGTGAAGCCGCAGTGGCGCATTTCCTTGAAGAACGCTTTCGCCAGCATGCGCGCCACCTTGTCCGGTTCGTGGCTGGACATCGACACCACCGAACAGGCATCGGCGCGGCCTTCCAGGGTAAAGGCCATCTGCGCGAAGCGCGAGTCGAGCATGCGGTCGAGGCGCGCGGCGTGGATGCTGCGGCCGATCAGGCGGGCGGCGAATTCGGCGGTATCGAGGTCGGATCGGGTGAAATGCGCGCGCTCGATCGGCTCACTGACGTTGAGCACGCCCGCCACCTTGCCGGCGATCTGGATGGGGCAGGCGATGAAACTGGCGGTGCCGCCCAGACGCCGCGCCAGCGACCGCCAGCGGGAATGGCCGATGTCCTGAACATGCAGGCATTGGCCCAGCTCGAGAACATGCTGGGCGATGCCTTGTTCGGCGGGCGTGTCGTCACGCCAGGCTACTTCCGGCAATTCGCCATAGACGGCGGCGAGCTTGAGGCGCACGCCCTTGCCGCTGTCGGTATCCAGCAACATCAATGAGACCCGGCGCGCGGCCATGGCGTCACCGGTGATGCAGGTCAGGCGGTAGAGGTTGTCCTCGAATCGACCGTTGGGCTCGAAGCCCGCGAGCTCTTTCAGTTTGTCCAGACGATGCAGGTTCATGCAGTGCTCCCCGCTGAAAAGAAATCAATTCAAGGCGCGCGCCAGCTTACGCCGATAGTCGGCTACCAGCGGCCCCTGGTCTCCAAGCAGGCTGAACACCGCGAGTATCGCCTTGCGCGCCGCTTCGTCGTTCCAGGCGCGATCACGCCGCACCATGTCCAGCAACTGCTCCAGCCCCTCTTGATGGCGACCGTTGGCGATCAGCAGGTTGGCGAGTTGCATGCGGTTTTCCATATCGTCCGGTTGCGCCACGAGACGGTCACGCAATGCCGCTTCGTCGCCCTCACCGGCCTCGGCAAAGGTCAGGCGCGCCTCGACCTGCCGCGCGCGTGCTTCCATGCGGAGCAAGGGCGAGAGGCTGTTGAACAGGCTCCGGGCTTCGTCCAGTTGTCCCAGTTCCACCAGAATGTCGGCCGCGTCCAGGCGCACCACCTCGTTTTGCAGATCCAGCTTCGCGGCTTCGCCCAGCAGTTGCAGGGCCTCCGCCAGCTTGCCCTGATCACGGGCGCGGCCGGCGGCGATGTGCAATTCACCGGCGGGCGAGGGAATCAGGCGCTGGAGAAAGGCGCGGACTTCGGATTCGGGAATCGCGCCGGAGAACTCGTCGACGATCTCGCCACCGAAGAAGGCCTTGACGCTGGGAATGCCGCGCACGCCAAACTGCCCTGCAATCTCCTGGTTCTTGTCGGAGTCCACCTTGGCCAGAATGAATTTGCCCTGGAACTCCTCAGCCAGTTTTTCCAGGATGGGCTTCAGCGCGCGACAGGGGCCGCACCATTCCGCCCAGAAATCGACCACCACCGGCACCTGCCGCGAAGCCTCGACCACCTTATGCTGGAAATCGCCGGCGTCGACATCGAAAGAATATTGGCCCATGCGTGTGCTCCAAAAAATGGCTCCATTGTGCGACTCGCGGCGGCGGTCGAACAGACCGCCGCCTTGCAGCGCATCCCGCCAGCGCACTCATATAACTCCAACATATTCATTAACGAGCCCCTAGCCACCCACGACCTGGCCGCCGCTCTCCGCCGCATGGTAGACCTGCACCTGGTTGCGGCCGAGTTTTTTGGCGGCGTAGCAGGCCACATCGGCCTCCGCCAGGGCGCGGGTCGCGTCCTCGGTCTGCGGGGTAATCAGCGTGATGCCGACGCTGGCGCCGACCGAATAACGCTGGCCCTGCCACTCGAATTCGAGCTCGCGCAAGGTACTGATCAGGTTGTCCGAGACGCGTATCGCATACTCCAGGGCGCAGTTCTCCAGCAGGACGCAGAACTCGTCGCCGCCAAGGCGGGCCAGGGTATCGGCGCCACGGACATGGCCGCGCATGACCGTGGCCAGTTGCGTCAGCAAGGCATCGCCGGCGGCGTGGCCAGCATGATCGTTCACCGCCTTGAAACGGTCGAGATCGAGAAAACACAAGGCATGGACCGCGCCCTCCTGGCGCGAGCGCAGCCAGGCGCGCTGCATGCGGCGCTGGAACTCGCGCCGGTTGGCCAGCCCGGTGAGGGTGTCGTGGTTGGCCTCGTGGCTGATCTGGCGGCTGATTTGTAGCGCCTCGGTGATGTCGTGGCCGACACCGCGATAGCCGGCGAAATGACCGTTTGAATCGAACAGCGGTTCGCCGGAGAGGCGGAAGGCTGCGCGCTCGCCCGATTCCAGTTCCACTTCCAGAACGGCCTCCTGGAAAGGCCGGCCTTCCTTGAGTGAGGCCAGTGCTTCCATGTCGTGATCCACCGGCAGCAAGCCCGGCAGACCGCCGCTGAAGGCATCGCTCAGGCGGTCACCCTCGCGGATCGGCCCATCGCTGGACCAGATGATCTGGTGATCCTCGTCGGTCTCCCAGAACCAGTCGGCGGCGATCCGGGCGAAATGCCGCATGCGCGCCTCGCTCCATTTCAACCGTTCGTGGGCATGCTCCAACTCGTTGGCCTTGTGCGCCAGCTTGACGCAATCCACCGGCCCGGAAAAATGGGCGCGGGCATGTTCCAGGCCGCAGGGCATGAAGCGGGCCGTGATGCCGGCTTCGCCGAGAATCTCGTTGATGCGTTCGAGGGTGTGGTCGCTGCCTTCGATGATGAACGCCGTTTTTTTCATGGCGACTCCCGTTGTATATATAGATATGCGTTGATTTTATTGCGCTACCCCGGCCTGGTGTCAGTATGTTTTTATCAATTGCCTGGCTTCTTTTTCGCGCGCGGGTGGGCCAGGTCATAGACTTTGGCCAGATGCTGGAAATCAAGATGGGTATAGACCTGGGTGGTGGAGAGGCTGGCGTGGCCCAGCATTTCCTGCACCGCGCGCAGATCGCCGGAAGATTGCAGCACATGCGAGGCGAAGGAATGGCGCAAGGCATGCGGATGCACATGGGCCGTGACCCCATGTCGCGCGGCCATGGTTTTCAGCGCCTGGCGGATCGCCGTGGCCGAGATGCGACCGCCGCGGGTCCCCAGGAACAGTGCCGCCGTATCGAGCGGCGGCGCCTTCGCCACCGTGCCGCGTTGCTCCAGCCAGGCGCGCACGGCCGTCAGCGCCTGCTGGCCGACCGGCACGATGCGGGTTTTGCGCCCCTTGCCGGTCACCGTCACCTCGGCCGCGCTCAGGTCGACACTCCCCAGATCGAGGCCGATCAACTCGGCGCGGCGCAGGCCGGAGGAGTACATCAGCTCGAACATGGCCTGGTCGCGCAAGGCCCAGATATCCTCCGCCGGCCCTTCCAGCAATTTCGCCATTTCGTCCACGGAGAGCGCGTTGGGCAGGCGCCGCTCACCCTTGGGCGGGCGTAGGCCGAGGCAGGGGTTGGCGGCGACCCAACCCTGGCGCGCCAGGTAGTGATAGAAACCGCGCCAGGCCGACAGCGTCCGCGCCAGGGTTTTCGCTTTCTGGCCGCGCGCGTGGAGGCTGGACAGGGCGCGACGGATGTCGTGGACGGCCAGCCCGGCGGGATCGACATCGCCGACCAGTTCCAGCAGATGCGCGAGGTCGATGGCATAGGTGGAGACCGTGGCCGGGCTGTACTGGCGCGCCTTGAGCGCGTTCAGATAAGCGTCGGAAAGGGTGGAAAGCAATAACGTCGCGGGCACGTCGGCTCCGGTTTGGAGGGGCATCGGGACTATAAGGGCTCGTCAATGAATAACCTGAACGTTCTGGCTGCGCCATCGGGCACGCTGCCGCGTTGCACCCGCAAGGGGCACGCCGGATTCGTAAGCGCTGAAGCGCAACGACTCCGCTGTCGGTCGCTTGCAGGGAGTGGCCATGCGCGCAACCGGCGCCTTGCATCGCATCCCGCCAACGTACCCATAATCGCCCAGGTTATTCATTAACGAGCCCTAACGGAAGCGGCGAAACGCGGCGGCGGTCAGGTGTCGGCTTGACAGTCCCCATTCCCAACCCCATAAACCATTCCTCCCTCTACTTGTTCAATGTTCAGCTATGTCCGCCGTACTGATTCCACCCGCCCATCCCGTCACCGATGTCCCGCCGGTGCTGGAAGAGACCTTGCTTCCCGGCGAGCGGGAGTCGTTGATCGCGCGCATCAAGCAACGCATGCGCGAGCAGGACGCGGTGCTGGTGGCGCATTACTACGTCTCGAGCGACTTGCAGCGGCTGGCCGAGGAAACCGGCGGTTGTGTCTCCGATTCCCTGGAAATGGCCCGCTTCGGTCATGCCTCCAAGGCGAAGACGGTGATCGTCGCCGGCGTCAAATTCATGGGCGAGACCGCCAAGATCCTCAACCCGGAAAAACGCGTGCTGATGCCGGACCTCCACGCCGAATGCTCGCTCGACCTGTCCTGTCCGGCGGACGAATTCAGCCGCTTCTGCGATGCCCATCCCGACCGCACCGTGGTGGTCTACGCCAACACCTCGGCCGAAGTGAAGGCGCGCGCCGACTGGATGGTGACTTCCAGCATCGCCGTGAAAGTGGCGGAACACCTGAAGGCGCGCGGCGAAAAACTGATCTGGGCACCGGACCGCTTCCTCGGCGATTACGTGCAAAAGACCACCGGCGCCGACATGCTGCTCTGGCAAGGCTCCTGCGTGGTGCATGAGCGTTTCAAGGCCGACGGCATCCGGGCGCTGAAGGCGGAATATCCGAACGCGGCCGTGCTGGTGCACCCGGAATCACCCGCAGCGGTGATCGCCATGGCCGACGTGGTGGGCTCCACCACCCAACTCATTCGCGCGGCGGCCGAACTGCCAAACCCGGTGCTGATCGTCGCCACCGATAACGGCATCTTCCACAAGATGCGCGAAGCCGCGCCCGGCAAGCACCTGCTCGAAGCCCCCACCGGCGGCACCGGCGCCACCTGCGTGTCCTGCGCCCATTGTCCGTGGATGGCCATGAATGGGCTGAAGAACCTGCTTGCCGTGCTGGAACACGGCGGCAACGAAATCCAGGTCGCCGAAGCTACGCGCGCCCGCGCCGTGCATGCCATCAACCGCATGCTGGCATTCGCCGGCCAGAGCGGCATCGCCCTCGCCGGGCGGAGCGCGGATTGAGCGGCGACGATCCTTGCCCGTTTGAATCAATAGCGAGCCTCAGGCACCCATATCTCCTGCTCGGCGTCTGGTACATCTTCCAGGCCCGCGAGTGAGTTGCTTCATAGATCGGCCCTTGGTCACCGTGTTTCCATCCAGCCACCTGTCAATGTGAGGAGAAACCCATGAGCATCGTCCAGGAATTCAAGTCATTCGCCATGCGTGGCAACGTTGTCGATCTCGCCGTGGCGGTCGTCATCGGCGCCGCTTTCGGCAAGATCGTCGACTCGCTGGTCAAGGACATCGTCATGCCGGTGGTCGGCAGTCTCACTGGCGGTGTCGATTTCAAGCACCTCTACCTGAATCTCGGCGGTGAGGCATACGCCAGCCTGGAAGCCGCCGAAGCGGCCGGCGCGCCGCTGGTCAAATATGGTCTGTTCATCAACAGCACGGTGAATTTCATCATCATCGCCTTCGCCATTTTCCTGGTGGTGAAGGGCATCAACAGCCTCAAGCGCCAGGAAGTCGCAGCTCCCGCCGCGCCGCCGCCGACACCCGAGGACATCGCCCTGCTGCGGGAAATTCGCGATTCCCTGAAAAAATGAATTCGTCCCGCCGCCAATTCACCCTCGTACTGGTCGGCCTCGCCCTTGCTCCAAGGGTGTTGGCCGCCGGCGTCGTCGACGAGGCGATTCGGGCGCTGCGCGACAATCTTGGCCGAGTCGCGCAAGTCGCCATCGCCAGGCTGGGCCGTGAAAACGGCTATTTCGGCGATGCCCGGATCAAGATCGGACTGCCGAAAAACTTCGCCAAGGCCGACCGTTATCTGCGCGCCCTGGGCATGGGCGGGCGGGTCGATGATCTGATCCTGGCGATGAACCGCGCCGCCGAAGCGGCCATCCCGCAACTGCTCGAAGCGGTGCTGGACGCGGTACGCAAGCTGCCGCCGGTCGATGCCAGGGTGTTACTCTCCACCGCTGACGGTGCCGCCAGCGCCTGGTTCCGCGAGCACAGCGAAGACCAGCTTGCCGCGAAAATGCTGCCGCTCATCCACGGTGTCGCGGAACAAAGTGACCTCGCGCGTGCCTACAACGCGCTGTCGAGCAAACTGCTCAAGCTGGCCGGCCTCAAGAGCGAGCTCGCCACGGTAGAAGATTATGTAAGCCGCAAGGCGCTGGACGGGTTCTACACCCTGATCGCCGCGGAAGAACACGCCCTGCGCGCATTGCCCAATAAGCACGCCACTGGCGTGTTCGGGTTGCGGGTCGAGCGTGCCAAAGTGTTTTGATACCCACATTTGCACAGGAGTCGAATATGCGTATGACCGTATTGAGTGCCCTCGGCGTGGCGCTGGTTGCCAGCATCAATGCCCAGGCGGCGGAAGCGCCCTATTACAACCCGGCCAACCCGGCCAGCCCCAGCGGCATGACCAGCGGCTATGAGTTGTACAAGACCATCGGCTGTCCCGGACGCGGCATCCTGGAGGCGCCCTGCGCGGTGCCGACAGCGGCCAAGGCGGCGCCCGTCGCGATGCCGGTCGCCAAACCAGTCGCGCCGCCCGTCGCGCCGCCTCTGGATAGCGACGGCGACGGCATCATCGACACGCTGGATCGCTGCCCCGGCACGGTCAAGGGCGCGCGGGTGGATGCCAAGGGTTGCGAGCTCGATAGTGATGGCGATGGGGTCGTAGACCGCCTCGACCGTTGCCCGGCCACTCCGCTCGGCCGCAAGGTCAACGCCCAGGGCTGCGAGCTGGACGGTGACGGCGATGGGGTCGTCGATGCGCTCGACCGTTGCCCGACCACCCCGGCTGGTCGTCAGGTCAACGCCCAGGGCTGCGAGCTGGACGGTGACGGCGATGGTGTCGTCGACGCACTCGACCGTTGCCCGACCACCCCGGCTGGCCGTCAGGTCAACGCCCAGGGCTGCGAGCTGGACGGCGATGGTGATGGGGTCGTCGACGCACTCGATCGTTGCCCGACCACCCCCGCCGGCCGCAAGGTCGACGGTCAGGGCTGCGAACTGGACAGCGATGGCGACGGCGTGCTCGATGCCGTTGATGCCTGCCCCAATACGCCCGCCGGAGATCGCGTCGATGACAAGGGTTGTTCCCTGCCCAGAAACCTGACGCTGGAAGGTGTGAATTTCGACTACAACGCGGATGTGCTGCGCCCGGACAGTCTCGCCATCCTCGACGTGGCCACCGCGACCCTGAAGCGCTACCCGGCGCTCAAGGTGGAAGTGGCCGGCCATACCGACAGCCGCGGCAGCTACGAGCACAATCTCGAACTGTCCCAGCGTCGCGCCCAGGCGGTGATGGATTACTTCATCGCTCGCGGCATCGCCGCCGACCGACTCAGCGCCAAGGGCTACGGCGAGATGGAACCGGTCGCCAGCAACTATCTGGAACCCGGCCGCACGAAGAACCGTCGCGTCGAATTGCGCTCACTCAACTGAGTTCGAGTCCGCGCGTGGAACAGGCCGCCCATCGGGCGGCCTTTTTTCTTCCTGGAAACAGCCGTCGCCCGCTTTGCTGGCGGCGATTCGTCTCCAGCGTGGCAAGATTGGCGTCAATCGACCCTGCATCACTCGCGGTGATCCTCTTATGACCCCCACCAGCAACATTGAAAACCTGTTGTCCGCCCTGGAAGAAAGCCTGGGTGACGGCAGTTTTGTGAAACTTTCCCTGGCTAATTACCAGGGTGCGGACGCCAGCCTGAAAAGCATCCATGTCCGGAAAATTCTGATCAAGCGAGAAGAAAAACTCAGCTTCACGTATCGCTATCAAACACGCGACATCGTGAAAAACCATGCCTTCGACCAAAGCATCATCCTGATTCGGGATGCTTTTACCGACGGCTTTCACGCCGCGACGCTGTTCACCACCGCGTTTGACCTCGTGTTGGAAAACCGGTCCTTGAAGAAAAAGGCGCCGAGCCATACCGCGCCGGTGTCATCCAGCCATGACCGAGACAAAAAACGCCTGATCGGCACACAGAACAAAGCCTATCTCCATGCCCTGAACATCACCGACGGCAAAGGGGAGGTCTACAAGAACGCACAGGACAAATATCGCCAGATCAATAAATACGTCGAAATTCTGAGTGGCCTCATTCAAGGCATCGCGCCTGATCGCCTGAAGAAGATCGTCGATATGGGCTCGGGCAAGGGCTACCTGACCTTCGCGCTCTACGATTATCTGAGTGAAATCGGCCTGCGCCCCGACGTGATCGGGGTGGAATATCGCGCCGACCTGGTGGCATTGTGCAACCGGGTCGCGGCGGAAGCCGGGTTTCACAGTCTGCACTTTGCCCAGGGCTCCATCGCCGGCTACGACTGTGCCGACGCGAACATCCTGATCGCGCTCCATGCCTGCGACACCGCGACCGACGACGCGATCTACAAGGGCATCACGGCGGGCGCGGAGTTGATCGTCGTCGCCCCCTGCTGCCATAAACAGATTCGCCGCGAAATCGAGAAATCCAGGGCGGACAACGACCTGGCGTTCCTGATGAAACACGGCATATTC
This sequence comes from Pseudomonadota bacterium, assembly GCA_030653935.1. Taxonomy (GTDB): domain Bacteria; phylum Pseudomonadota; class Gammaproteobacteria; order Burkholderiales; family Thiobacillaceae; genus PFJX01. The sequence continues at coordinate 51,859 of JAURYL010000060.1, read as the reverse complement.
GTCGAGCGCCAGGCCGAGATGGTGACCGACGCCCTGCGTGCGCTGGTTCTGGAGTATTTCGGTTATTCCACCAAGGTTTTCGAATTCGTCTCGGATGCCCACACGCCGAAGAACGTTCTGATCGTCGGCGCCAGAAACAAGAAGTTGCCCGCGTCGGACCCCGCCATTCTGGAGAGGATCAAGGCCGCCAAGGCCTATTTCGGCATCGAGACCCACCACCTGGAAAAAATGCTGGGCTTGTAGCCACCGCGCGCGGGCATGCGGCCGCCACCGCAGCGTATTCATTCCCTGAATTCATGGTATTTATCCGCGCCATGTCCAAGCACCACCAAGACTTCACTTCCGCCGCCGAGACCGGGCACGGCATGCTCGAACTGATCCGTCACCCGCGCGACCCGGCGCCGGCCACGCGGGCCATCCACGTCGGCGCGGCCTGGACCGGCGATGGCGCGCTGGCGCTGCGTTACCGCCTCCTCGGCGAGCGCGAGCACCTGCGCTTCCCGGCCAGCGCCGCGCCGGAACGGGTCGAAGGCCTCTGGCGCCACACCTGCTTCGAGGTTTTCGTCATGGCCGGCGACGGGCCCGCCTATCGGGAATTCAACTTTTCCCCCACCGGCGCCTGGCAGGCCTACGGCTTCCAGGCCTATCGCCAGGGCGGGCCGTTGGCGGAGGCGATTGCGCCGCGCATTGTCCGCGTCGACGAAGTGGGACTAGGACTCGATGTCCTGCTGCCGGCGTCCGAACTGCCGTCGGGTACGCGCTTGCGCCTCGGCCTCTCCGCCGTTATCGAGACGGCCGACGGCAGCCTCTCTTACTGGGCGCTGCGCCACCCGCCCGGACAGCCTGATTTCCACCATCCCGATTGCTTCGCTCTGGAGCTGATACGCCCATGAAATTCGGCCTCGACCGTTTCCTTGCCGATCCCGCCCTGCGGCAACCCCTGCGCGGCCGTCGCGTCGCCTTGCTGGCCCACCCCGCCTCGGTGAGCGAAGACCTGACTCATGCCCTCGATGCCCTCGCCGCCCTGCCCGACCTCCAGCTCACCGCCGCCTTCGGCCCGCAACACGGCCTGCGCGGCGACAAGCAGGACAACATGGTGGAATCGCCCGACTTCCTCGACCCGGTCCACGGCATCCCGGTATTCAGCCTCTACGGCGAAGTGCGCCGTCCCACTCAGGCGATGCTGGATACCTTCGACGTGCTGCTGGTCGATCTGCAAGACCTCGGTTGCCGCATCTACACCTTCATCACCACCCTGCGCTATGTGCTGGAAGCGGCGGCGAGGGCTGGGAAAAGTGTCTGGGTTTTGGACCGGCCCAATCCCGTCGGCCGCCCGGTGGAAGGGCTGATCCTGCGCCCCGGCTGGGAGAGTTTCGTCGGCGCCGGCCCCATGCCGATGCGCCACGGCCTCACCCTGGGCGAGATGGGGCACTGGTTTATCCGGACGCTGAAACTCGATGTGGATTATCGGGTGATCGAAATGCACGGCTGGCAACCGGACGCCGCGCCGGGTTACGGCTGGCCGCTGGGCGAACGCGCCTGGGTCAACCCCAGCCCCAACGCCGCCAACCTGTGGATGGCGCGCGCCTACGCCGGCACCGTCATGCTCGAAGGCGCCACCCTGTCCGAGGGGCGCGGCACCACGCGGCCGCTGGAATTGTTCGGCGCCCCCGACCTTGACGCCCGCGCCCTGCTCGCCGCCATGCTCGAGCTGGCGCCGCACTGGCTGCGAGGCTGCCGACTGCGTGAATGCTGGTTCGAGCCGACCTTCCACAAACACGCCGGAAAGCTCTGCGCCGGGGTGCAGATTCACGTCGAGGACGCAGCCTACGACCACGCCGCCTTCCGCCCCTGGCGCCTGCAAGCCCTCGCCTTCAAGGCACTCCGACAACTCCAGCCCGACTACCCGCTATGGCGCGACTTCGGCTACGAATACGAACACGACCGCCTCGCCATCGACCTGATCAACGGCAGTGAGCTGCTGCGACACTGGGTGGACGACCCCAGCGCGACACCGGACGACCTGGATGCCCTGGCCAAAACCGACGAAGTCGCCTGGCTTGAGGAAAGGGCTGCGGTATTGCTCTACCCCTGAACCGCCGCAACGGCACCTGTAGCGCCGGCGTCCCGCCGGCCTCGTGGGCCTGACCGGGGTTGTTCACATCGGCGCGGTCGGAACGTTCAGGTTCAGCGCACGCGACCGTGTTTGATGCGGTTCGCTGCGCTCACCACATCCTACGTCTGCCGAACCGCCGCAAGCCGTCCCGCGAAGGCGACGGCCACAGGTGCCGGGAGGTGCCGAACCCCGCCCCTCGCCTATCGCCCGCCCCAGGGCATCACCGGAACCGTGGAAATGCTGTTGGCGGGGGCGCCCTCGATCAGTCTTCGGCTGATGGCGAGATAGACGAGGGTGCGGTTGGCCGCGTCCCAGAGGCGGATGACCCGGGTTTCCTTGAACAGGATGGAGGTGTCTTCGGAAAACACTTCCTCCTCCTCCGGCAGTTTGGCGGGCAGGGTGATCGGCCCGGTTTGCCGGCAAGCCAGGGAAAACTGGGAGGGGTCCTGCGCCAGGCCGAGCGAGCCGTAGACGCCGCCGGTCTTGGCCTGGCTGACATGGCAGGTCACCCCCGCGATCCTCGGGTCGGCGAAGGCTTCGACACAAACCTTGTGATTGGCGCCGATCAGCTTCCAGGCGGTGGTGACGCAGCCGACGGTTTCGGCCGCGACGGGCGTTGTCGCGCAGGTGATGAGCATGGCGATGAGCAGGCTGCGCGGGTGCATGGGTTTCATCCTTTTGACGGGGTGCGGGTCAAACGCCGTTGCCGGGAGCGCTGAAGTCCAGCTTGCGATAAGCCGCGAGCAGACGCTGATGCATCTCGCAGCCGGCCAGGTCGAGGCCGGGGGCTTGCAGGCCGAAATAGCGGCGCTCGCCGCGCAGCATGGCCTGGGCCGTATCCAGGGTGTCGGCGCCATACAGGCAGAGCAGGCTGGCGTTGTAATTCCCGGCCTGCTCCATCTCCAGCAGCGTTTCGATGCAGCGGTAGACCAACCGGCGCGCCGGGTCGAGTTGTTCGAAATGGCGGACCCATTGGCAGCCCTCGCGCGTGGCATCGGCGTCCTGGAGGGCGAGGGCGAGCAGCGTCTTCAATTCGCCCACGCGCAGGTCTTGCCAAAGCGAGCCGGCATCGGCGGCCAGGCCGATCAGCGCGGCGACCAGACGCTGATCGTCGAGGCCGAGTTCGTTCAGGGTATCGAGCAGTTCCCGGACCGCGGCGTCATCGAGTTGCGGCAGATGCAGGATGGCAGCGTGCAACTGGTTGCCGACGCTGTTGTTGTTCCATTCCAGGTCGTCGAGCGGATAGATCTCGGACATGCCCGGCACCAGGATGCGGCAGGCGTAAACGCCCAGGTGGGAGAAATCTGCGATGTAGATGTCGCGCTCGTCGGCATGGATCGCCTCGCACAACCAGGCAAATTCCTGTTCCGTGGTTTTGCCAACCCCGCCGTCATGATCCCAATCAGCGAATTCGAAATCCGGCGTCGCGCGCAGGAATTCCCAACTGATGATGCCGCTGGAATCGACGAAATGAATCTCCAGATTCGGCGCGTCGGCGATTTCATCGAGGTCGAAACCCGGCTCCGGAAAATCGCCCAGCGCGTCCAGCGCGCGGCCTTGCAATAGTTCGGTGAGCGCGCGCTCCAGCGCGACCTCGAATCGCGGATGCGCGCCGAAGCTGGCGAAACAGCCCTGGTCATGCGGATTCAGCAGGGTCACGTTCATCACCGGATAGCGGCCGCCGAGCGAGGCGTCCTTGACCAGGATGCCGAAGCCGGCGGCGCGCAGATCGCGGATGCCGGCCGCGATTTTCGGGTAACGGGCGATCACCGCCTCCGGCACGTCGGGCAGGCACAGCCCCTCACCGATGATGCGGAATTTGACCTGCTGCTCGAAGATTTCGGAGAGCGCCTGCACCCGCGCCTCGGCCGCCGTATTGCCCGCCGACATGCCGTTGCTGACATACAGATTGCCGATCAGATTGACCGGAAACCACAGCGTCGCGCCGTCACGCTGCCGCTGGTAGGGCAAGGCGCAGATGCCGCGCGCGGCGTTGCCGGAGTTGCGATCAACCAGGGCGCTGGCGGGTACCGCCGCATCCGGGTTGTAGAAAGCGCGGAGTTCCGCATCCAGCAAGCCCTCCGGCCAGGCATCGTCGTCCGGCATGGGAAACCATTGTTCCCGTGGGTAGTGAACATGCGCGCGCGCCGCCAGGGTGCCGCCCAGGTAGTAATGCGACCAGAAATAATTGCAGCCAAGACGCTCGAAAAACTCACCCAGGGCACTCGCCAGCGCCGCCTTTTCCGAGGCGCCCTTGCCATTGGTAAACAACAGCGGGCAGTCGCTGTCGCGGATGTGCACTGACCAGGCATTGGCGATGGGGTTCAGCCAGGAACGTTCCTCGATCTGGAAACCCAGCGCCGCCAGCTTGGCCCGCATGGAGAGAATGGAGGATTCCAGCGAGGCATCCTTGCCGGAGATAAAGCTTTCGCTCGTTGTGTTTTCGAGTTGCATGAGGTTCCAGAGGGTCAATCGTGAGTCGTGATGGGGATGGCTGGCGGCGGCCGCGAAGCCTGTCGTGGGGGTTTCTCGGCTCCTTACTTCAAGGCATTGCCGACCACTTCGGCAACATCCTTGGCCAAACGTTCACAGGCCGCGATTCGTTCCAGCGCCGCCCTGGCGTGGTTCTGGCGTTGGCCGTCGAACTGGCGCCAGCGGTCAAAGCCGCGCGCCAGGCGTGAGGCGACTTGCGGGTTCATCGCCTGCAATTCGATGATGACATCGGCAAGCAACTGATAGCCGCTACCGTCGGCCGCGTGGAACTGGCGCGGGTTGGCGCCGGAAAAACCGCGCACCAGGGAATAGACCTTGTTCGGGTTCTTCAGGTCGAAAGCCGGGTGCCGCATCAGTTCGCGCACCCGCGCGACGGTGCCGGGCAGGCGCGAAGTCGATTGCACCGACAGCCATTTGTCGACCACCAGCGCCTCATCCTGCCAGCGCGCGTAGAACGCCGCGAGGGCGGTTTCGCGTTCGGGCAAGTCGAGATTGGCGAGGCTGGAGAGCGCGGCGATCACATCAGTCATGTTGCCGCCGTGTTCGAGTTGGGCCAGCAGGCGCGGCAACACCGAAGCGCGCAGATCGGCCGAGTCAGATTCCGCGAGATAGCCGAGGCAGACGTTGCGCAAGGCGCGGCGACCCGCCTGGGCGGCGTCCGGCGCGTAGGGTTCGACCGGCGCCAACGCCGCCCAGACCGTCTCGAACGGGTCGCGCAGCCGCGCGGCGAGTTGGCGGCGCAGCGCGACGCGGGCGCAGTGGATCGCCTCCGGGTCGATGACCTGGCCGCAGCCGACCATTTCCTCCGCCAGCACCTGCTCGGCCGGCAGGATCAAAGCTTCGGCGGCGAGCGCGGCATCCTCGTCGAGGCCGCTTGTGAGCACGCGACCGCAGGCGGCGACGAAGGCCTCGGGAATCCAGGCCGTGCCCTCGCCGCCGGCATCGATGCCGGCGAGCAACACGCGGGTGGCGAGACGCTGGCCGGCCTCCCAGCGGTTGAAGGGGTCGGAATCGTGTGCCATCAGATGGGCGAGTTCCGCATCCGTCTGGTCGAAATCGAGATGCACCGGCGCCGAAAAGTCGCGCAACAGGGAGGCGACCGGTGCGGCATCGATGTCCTCGAACACGAAGGTCCGCGCCGGCTCGGTCAACGCCAGCACGCGCGTGCCACCCTGGGGCGCGACTTCGCCGGCAAGGCGCAGCGGCGCATCCGTGCCATCGGGCAACACCAGGCCGAGCGCCACCGGAAGGTGCAGCGGGCCGATGTCGATCGCCATGCCGGCGTCCTGAAGACGCGCCTCATAGGCGGTCGGCGCCAGGCTTTGCGTCAGGGTCAGGGTATAGCGGCGGCTCGCCGCCTCCCAGTTGCCGACGGCTTGCAGGCGCGGGGTGCCGGCGCGGGCATACCAGCGGCGGAACTGGCCCAGGTCGATGCCGGAAGCGTCGCGCATGGCGGCGACAAAATCCTCGCAGGTCACGGCCTCGCCGTCGTGGCGCTGGAAATACAGGTCCATGCCGGCACGAAACGCCTCGCGGCCGATCAGGGTGTGGATCATGCGCACCACCTCGGCGCCCTTGCCGTACACCGTCGCGGTATAGAAATTGTTGATCTCGGCATACGAGGCCGGCCGCACCGGATGCGCCATCGGCCCCGCGTCCTCGGGGAACTGGCCGATGCGCAGGTTGCGTACTTCCTGGATGCGGGTGGCCGCGCGCGAATGGGTGTCGGCGCCGAATTCCTGGTCGCGGAAGACGGTGAGGCCTTCCTTCAGCGAAAGCTGGAACCAGTCGCGGCAGGTGACGCGGTTGCCGGTCCAGTTGTGGAAATACTCGTGGGCGACGACGCGGTCGATGTTCTGGTAATCGCTGTCGGTCGCGGTGTCGGGGCGGGCCAGCACGTACTTGGTGTTGAAGATGTTGAGGCCCTTGTTCTCCATCGCGCCCATGTTGAAGTCGCCCACCGCGACGATCATGTAGTGGTCGAGGTCCATTTCCAGGCCGAAGCGTTCCTCGTCCCAGCGCATCGCCTTCTTCACCGCGTCCATGGCATGGCCGCACTGGTCCAGCTTGCCGGGTTCGACATAGACCGCGAGACGCACCTCGCGCCCGGAGCGGGTAACGAAACGGTCCTCCAGCACATCCAGTTTCGCGGCGACCAGGGCGAACAAATAGCAAGGCTTGGCGAACGGGTCTTCCCAACGCGCCCAGTGGCGTGCGGCGTCACTCTCGACCTCACCGGAAGCGACCAGATTGCCGTTGGACAGCAGTTGCGGAAAGCGCGCGCGTTCCGCCTCGACGGTACAGGTGTAGCGCGCCATCACGTCGGGCCGGTCCGGGAAATAAGTGATGCGGCGGAAGCCCTCGGCCTCGCACTGGGTGAAGTAACCGTCGCGGGAACGGAACAGACCGGAAAGCTGGGTGTTCGCGTCCGGCAGGATACGCACCACGGTTTCCAGGGTGAAGGCATCGGCCAGGGGCGCGGCGATGGTCAGCGTGTCGTCGGCCAGCGCGTAGCGGTCGGGCGCGAGCGCCACGCCGTCGAAACTGATCGAGCGCAACGCGAGTTCCTCGCCATCGAGCACAAACTCGCCGCCGCCCCCCAGCGGATTGCGTCGGCAAGCCAGCCGCGCGCGCACCTCGGCATAACCGTCATGAATCGCGACATGGAGATCGACCGTATCGACCAGCCAGGCCGGCGGCGTGTAGTCCTTGAGATGGATGGTGTTCGGGGTGTGCATGAAGCTTTCCTGGGAAATGGACCGCCACGCCGCGCCGTGAATCGGCCGCGCGGGCAATCGCGTCAAATCGTAACAGACAGGGCAGGAACCATCGCGGCGGCAAGCCGATGGTACTGACCGGCAACGTGACGCGCACTTGTAGCGCCGGCTTCCAGCCGGCAAACCGGCAGCCATGCGGGCACGGGCGGAAGGCGCGCGGGAGAGCATCGGTCTGTTCGTCGAGGCAGATGGAGAGGGAGCGCGTGGAGAGGGCAACGGATGTAATACGTTTAAAACGCAGGTATCTGAGGTATTGCGCCCCCGCACATCAACGACAGATACACACGTATGCGCATGCCGGCATCAGACCGAGAAAACAACCGCACATGGTAGAGTGCGGCGGTCTACGGCTTATGCCCAAATAGCCAACATAGAGAGCCATGCTAGTTACCCACGAACGCGATAAGTTGATCAATGCCATCATCTTTTTCGCCAAGAACACCCGCTTTCTGGGCAAGATCAAGCTCTGCAAGCTGCTCTATTTCCTCGACTTCGAGCACTTCAAGGAAACAGGGCGGTCGGTGACGGGCATGGAGTATTTCGCCTGGAAAATGGGGCCTGTGCCGGTCGATCTCTACGAGGAAGTCGACATGCCGGAACCTGACCTGGCCGATAAAGTGGAATTCGTCGAGAAACCCACACGCAATGGGACGATGCTGGTGGTCAGGCCGGTGGCTGAGTTTGATGACAGTCAATTCAGCAAGCGAGAACTGCGCATCATGCAGGGCCTGGCGGAAGAGTTTCGCGATACCCGCGCCGACGACATGATCGAGGCGACCCATCTCGAAAATCAACCCTGGCACAATATCTACGTTGAACAAGGCGGTCGGCAGCAACACATCCCCTACGATCTCGCCTTGCGCAAGCAAGAGGTGGAAGTCATGCATGAGGTGATCGCCGAACGGCAAGCATTCGTTTCCCACTTCCGCCACGCATGACTCCCGGCACCCTCTTCGTCGATCAACACTTCACTCTTCACGACGGCGAAGAAGCCAAGAAAATCCTCATTGCTCTGGGCAGTGTCCACGGCATTACCCTGGTGGTCAAAACCACATCGCAAGGCCGCCGCTACCGTAACCGTATTGCCCGGGATGTGGTATTTCCCCATCCCCTGTCTCACTCCGCGCAACTATTGGCCACTCGCCAACAATCGAGTCAATTTCTGGATGGCGAGGAACATGGGCAGCGGCTGCATGGGCGACTCGCCGGTGACCGGGTGCAAGGGCAGAAAGCCGAATGTCGCGTAATAGCCCACCGCTTCCGGCTTGGCATCCACCAACAGACCGACGCAGCCGAAATCCGCGCTCATTCGGGTAGCCAGCAGGAAGACGTGGTGCAGCAAGGCCTTTCCGATGCCTTTCCCCTGGGCCTCCTCATGGGTGGCGAGGCGCGCGAGACGCAGAACCGGTAGCGGGTAGTTGGGTAGGCGCTTGCGTTCCGACTCGGCCAGCTCGGCACATTCCAGATGCGCCGGACTGACCGTGGCATAGCCGAGAATCAGCCCATCCTCGACGGCGACATAGGTGGTGCCGATGTGGTGGCGAAACTTGTTTTGCCCGGCGAATTGCTGGAAGAAATAGTCCAGCGCCGGGTTGCCCGAGCGAAACTGGCCGCGCTCGTCTTCCGGGCGAAGCGTGCGCAGTTCAAGCATCGCTCAACAATTGACGCAGCGCCGGGGTGGGTTCCGAGGTATCGGCGAGGGCATCGGTGACGGTTTGCCAGCTTTCCGGGGTAACCGTTAGCACCGGCGGGACGATGAATTCGCCGGGGAAGGCATTGAGGGCGAGAAGATAGTGGCGCAGGGCAGTTTCAATGACGAAACCCTTCTTTAGACCGCGCTTCTGCACCGTGGCATCGAGCAGGCGTTGGGTGTCGTCCGAGACGACGGCGGAAATTTGCATGGCCTTGTCCTAGGAAAATCTACATAAATGTAGATTAGCACGGTGGCTGATGTCTTATGAAGGTGAGATAGCCGGCTGGAAGCCGGCGCTACAAAAGCAAAACCGCCGAAGCGGGGTTTGCTGTACGACCAATCAAGGCGCGAGCCCAGCCGAGCCAACCGAACTTGGGAGTCCATGCCGCCTGCAAAGGATGGTCATATCTTCCAGCACCGCCATAAAGTAGCCGGCACATCCCCCCTGCCGCTGTGATCAGCGTCGTCCGCCCTGCCCTGTGCTACATTATTCTTACCATGTAAGAGAAAGAGACCAACATGCTGACTGTTACTGTTTCCGATAAGGGCCAGGTTGTCATTCCTGTGGAGATTCGCCGACGCCTGGGTATCACACCGGGTTGCCAGCTCGATTTCAGCCTGGAAGGGAGCGTCATTCATGCCGAGGTGAAGCGTCAGGTTGTTCAAACCCAGGTCGATGACGGCTTCGGCATGCTGGTTTGCCGGCGGCCGGGTGAGCGCCGGCTGGCTGATTTCGATGTGGCGCTTGCCATGCGGGAAGCTGAAGATGATCGCGCTTGATACCAACATCCTGGCGCGTTTCTACGTTGATGACCCGGCCGATCCCGAAGCCACCGCGCAGCGTCCGATTGCTCGCCGCATCCTGAGTGAATCGGCGCAGGTTTTCGTGCCCCTGACGGTGATTCTCGAACTCGAATGGGTGTTGCGGGCGTTTTATGGCTTCACCGCCGAGGATTTCGTGCGCGTCATTAGACACTTGCTGGGGCTGCCCAACGTCAGCGTCGAGGAATGGGCTCGCGTTGCCGATGCCCTGGGCTGGCATTTGCAAGGACTCGACTTCGCCGATGCGCTGCATTTGTTGGCGAGCAGCCACTGCACCGAATTCCTGAGCTTTGATGACCGCCGCTTCGCGCGCCGCGCCCGGCGTCTCGACATCACGCCAAGGGTGGTTGTGCCTACGGCGTAGTTGGCGCGGTGCGAGCAGGCTGGATACCCGCGAGGGGTAGGCCGTGGTTGTAAGCCGCTGAAGCGGCAACAACCACGCTCAGCCGGCGCTACAAAAGCAAAACCCCGCCGAAGCGGGGTTTTGCTGTGTGGCAACCGGGGCAGTTGCTGGCAAATGCGCCCGGTAAAGCAACCGGACTCAGAAGCCCATGTCGCCCATGCCGCCACCCATACCGCCGCCCATGCCCATATCGGGGCCGCCGCCTTTCTTGTCTTCCGCCAGATCGGCCACCATGCAATCGGTGGTCAGCATCAGGGAAGCCACGGAAGCGGCGTTTTGCAGCGCGATGCGGGTCACTTTGGTGGGGTCGAGGACGCCCATTTCCATCATGTCGCCGTACTCGCCGATGGCGGCGTTGTAGCCATAGTTGCCCTTGCCTTCGAGCACCTTGTTGACCACCACGGAAGCTTCTTCGCCGCAGTTGTTGACGATCTGGCGCAGGGGTTCTTCGATGGCGCGCAGGACGATCTTGATGCCGGCGTCCTGGTCGTGGTTGTCACCCTTCAGCTCGGTGATGACGGAACGGGCGCGCAGCAGCGCAACGCCGCCGCCAGCCACGATGCCTTCTTCAACGGCGGCGCGGGTGGCGTGCAGTGCGTCTTCCACACGAGCCTTCTTCTCTTTCATTTCGACTTCGGTCGCGGCACCGACCTTGATCACGGCAACACCGCCGGCCAGCTTGGCCTTGCGCTCTTGCAGCTTTTCTTTGTCGTAGTCGGAAGAGACTTCATCGATCTGCTTGTTGATCTGGATGATGCGGTTCTTGATGTCGTCGGGAGAACCGGCGCCGTCGATGACCGTGGTGTTTTCCTTGCCGATTTCGATGCGCTTGGCGCGGCCCAGGTCTTCCAGGGTGGCTTTTTCCAGGGACAGGCCGACTTCTTCAGCGATCACGGTGCCGCCGGTCAGGATGGCCATGTCTTCCAGCATCGCCTTGCGACGATCGCCGAAGCCAGGCGCCTTGACGGCACAGGTCTTGAGGATGCCACGGATGTTGTTCACCACCAGGGTGGCCAGGGCTTCGCCGTCGACGTCCTCGGCGATGATCAGCAGCGGCTTGCCGGCTTTGGCAACCTGTTCCAGCACCGGCAACAGGTCACGGATGTTGGAGACCTTCTTATCGTAGAGCAGGATGAAGGGGTCTTCCAGCACCGCCATTTGCTTTTCGGCGTTGTTGATGAAGTAGGGGGAGAGGTAGCCACGGTCGAACTGCATGCCTTCGACCACTTCCAGCTCGCTTTCCAGGCTGGTGCCGTCTTCAACGGTGATGACGCCTTCCTTGCCGACCTTGTCCATCGCGTTGGCGATGATGTCGCCAATGGTGGAGTCGGAGTTGGCGGAGATGGAGCCGACCTGGGCGATTTCCTTGTTGGTGGTGCAGGGCTTGGAGATGTTCTTCAGCTCAGCGGTGATGGCGATCACGGCCTTGTCGATGCCGCGCTTCAGGTCCATCGGGTTCATGCCGGCGGCGACGAACTTCATGCCTTCGTTGACGATGGACTGAGCCAGCACGGTGGCGGTGGTGGTGCCGTCACCCGCGATGTCGGAGGTCTTCGAAGCCACCTCTTTCACCATCTGTGCGCCCATGTTCTCCAGCTTGTCTTTCAGCTCGATTTCCTTGGCCACGGACACACCGTCCTTGGTCACGGTGGGGGCGCCGAAAGCGCGGTCCAGCACCACATTGCGGCCTTTGGGGCCGAGGGTGACCTTGACCGCGTTGGCCAGGATATTGACGCCAGTGACCATGCGGGCACGGGCGGAATCACCAAAACGTACGTCTTTAGCTGCCATTGTTTGAATCTCCTGAATTGCTTGAACTGTCATTCCGGCGCAGGCCGGAATCCAGAATATTTGCTGTTGGAATCGGGTCCCGGCGTTCGCCGGGATGACGCGGCTGTTTCCGCGCTAGCGCGCGGACATCCGTATCAGTTCTCGACCACGCCCATGATGTCTTCCTCGCGCATCACGAGGAGTTCCTGGCCATCGACCTTCACGGTCTGCCCGGAGTACTTGCCGAACAACACGCGGTCGCCGACCTTGACGTCGAGAGCGATGTGCTTGCCTTGATCATCTTTCTTGCCGGTGCCGACGGCGACGATTTCGCCTTGATCGGGCTTCTCGGTAGCGGTGTCGGGGATAACGATGCCAGAGGCGGTTTTGCGCTCTTCTTCCATGCGCTTGACAACAACGCGGTCGTGCAACGGGCGAATCTTCATTGTTTGCTCCTAACAGGTATCCGTGTTTAACAGGGGACGGTGGCGGGGTGCCGCAATCAGTGTGATTAGCACTCACCTCCAGCGAGTGCTAATGGTAGGGATGGGACAAGGCTATTTCAAGTGCGACGTGAGAGAAATAATGTACGGCTGGGCGCGGGCTTCACCTATCTTGGATATTGCTGACCCGCCCATGTGCGGAAACGCAAACCGCTATACAAGGAGTGCCGGATGAAGATCACAACCTCACATAACAGCCAGGTCGCGCCCGGGTTGAGCGCGCTGATCGTCGATCCCGGTCAGCATGTCGCGGCATCTCCCGATATCGCGGCGGCGTTGGGGCTCGCGCCGTGCGAGCCGGTTGCCTTGCCAGGCGGGCTGGTGTTGCAGGCGCTGATGGAGGCACCGGCGGCTGCCGACGCGACGGCGGTAAGGGCCAGGGATGTGCTCGACATGACCGGGCATGTCACCAAGATCGGCGCGCTCACCCTGGATTTCGCCAGATCGCAGCTTCCCGGCATCAGCCCGCAACTGGGCGGCGCGATCCAGGGCGTCCAGGTCGCGCTGCTCGGCATCGCCGCCGCAAAGGCGTGGTCGGAAGTCGGCGAGAAGGGATACACCAAGGCGGTGCTGACGACTTCGTCGGCGGCCCTGGACCTGCTCAAGCTGGTGCAGGATGTGGTGCCGGGCTTCGAAAAGCTGGGCCCGGCGCTGGCCGTCGTGTCCTTCCTGGTCAAGGTCGGTGACGTGGTGTACCAGGTCAAGCTGGATGTGGAGGCAATGCGGGATGCTCCCGCCGACGCCGGGCTTATTCGATCTGATAGCGCTTGATCTTGCGCCAGAGCGTGGATTTGTCGATGCCCAGGATTTCCGCCGCCAGCGCCCGGTCGCCCTGGGTCTCGCGCAGGGTTTTCCGGATGAAATAGGCTTCGATGTCGTCCAGGCTGCTGGGGGGGAGGTGATCCAGCGCGCGCCCCTTGGAAACCCGCTGGGCGAGCAGGCTGTCGGGCAGGCAATCCACGTCCAGCCGTTCGCTTTCGGTCATGATGATCATGCGCTGGATGATGTTTTCCAGCTCCCGCACGTTGCCGGGCCATTCGTAGCGCATCAGGCTGGCCAGCACTTCGGTGCTGATTTCGGAGACCGGCTTGTTCAGCCGGGCGGTGTGCTTGCTCAGGAAGAAGTAAGCCAGCAGGGCGATGTCCTCGGGCCGCTCGCGTAGGGGCGGGACATTGATTTCCATGATCACCAGGCGGAAATAGAGGTCTTCCCGGAATTCCCGCTGGTCTACCAGTTCGCGGATGGGGCAGTTGGTGGCGGCGAGCACCAGTACATCGACGTTGACCGGGCTGGTGGCGCCCATCGGGTAGTAGCTGCCATCTTGCAGGACGCGCATCAGCTTTGCCTGCAACGCCAGTGAGGCGCTGTTGATTTCGTCCAGGAACAAGGTTCCGCCGCTGGCGACTTCGAACAGCCCGGCCTTGTTCTTGTCGGCGCCGGTGAAGGCGCCTTTCGTGTAGCCGAACAGTTCGCTTTCGATCAGATTGTCGGGGATGGCCGCACAGTTGAGGGCGACGAAGCGATTGTCGCGACGCTTGCCGCGCAGGTGGATCTGGCGCGCCACTAGTTCCTTGCCGCAGCCGCTCTCGCCGTAGATGAAGACGCCACAATCATGCTGACTGGCGGCGTCGATCAGGCGGCGCACCCGCTCCAGCCCCTGGGATTGGCCGATCAATTCCCCCGACTCCGAGTAGAGGCGCTGGCGATGCCGCAAGCGCTGGTTTTCCGTGGCCAACAGATAGCGTTCCAATGCCCGTTCGACGATGCAACGCAGCTCATCCATGTCGAAAGGCTTCAGGACATAGTCGTACGCGCCACATTTGAGCGCCTGCACGGCGGTTTCCACAGTGGCGTGTCCGGTGACCATCACCACCTGGGTCAAAGGCGAATGGCTCTGCGCGAACTTGAGGAGTTCGAGGCCGTCCGTGCCGGGCATGCGCAGATCCGAGACCAGTACCGCGACTTCATTGGACTCGATGTAGTCCATGGCGTCGTTACCGTTATCCATGGCAACGACATCGAATTCCATCGCCGATTGTTTCAGTACGGTGATGATCAGCTCGCGCATGTTCCGGTCGTCTTCGGTGACCAGCAAGGTCGGACGTTGGGAGGCAGGTTCGGGCGTTGTCGGGGCTTTCTTGGGGGTCATGGGGATTCCGTGGGATGTCGACCTGGACTGGGTGAATCAGGCGCCGGGAGGCGGGGCGTGGCGTGGACGTTACAAACCCGCGCGGCGTAGATCTACCATGGGCAACTTGATCCGGAAGCGGGCGCCTTCGGTGTACTCGCTGTCGTATACGATGTAACCATCACGTTTGGCCAGGATGGCCTGGCTGATGGCCAGCCCCAGGCCGCTGCCCTGGCCGACCTGCTTGGTGGTGAAAAAGGGATCGAAGATGCGGGAGCGCGCTTCCGGGGGCACGCCCGGCCCATTGTCCGCGACGCTGATCACGGCGTAGGTGTCCTCTATCTGGCTGTCGATGACGATGGTGGGGTTCGCGATGCCATCCAGGGCATGGATGGCATTGGTGACCAGGTTGTTCAGAACGATATCCAGTTGGCCGCAGCTGCCTTCCACCAGCAGGGCGGTTTCGGTGAGATCGAGTTTGATCTCGATCTTGTAGCGTCTCATGCGGCAGTTGAGGAAGGTCTCGATCAGGTCGTGGACCAGTTGATTGACCTCGCAGGTTTCGCCGCTGCAGGGTTCGTCCCGGGCATAGTTGAGCAGATCCTGGACGATGCGGGAACAGCGCCGGGCTTCGTCGGCGATGATGCTGGCATATTCCCCCAGTTTTTCGTGACTGCCCGTGGTGCGGCTGAGCAGTTGCGCGTAACCATGAATGCTGCCCAATGGGGTATTCAGCTCGTGGGCGACGCCCGCGGCCAGTTGGCCCATGGCGACCAGTTTTTCCCGCATCGCGATGCTGGTTTGAAGATCGCGATATTCCGAGATGTCCTGGAGAATGAGCACGCCCGCCATGTCGGCATCCTCGTCGCTGTAGAAGCCCAGGTTGAGCGAGAAGTAGCGCAGTCTTCCGCCCAGATCCAGGCTGATTTCCTGGTTCTGGATCACCTGCTTGTAGAGGAAGGCGTCGCGCAGCAATTCACGATCCCGCTCGCGCAGCTGGATGAGTTCGAACAGGTTGGTGCCGATGAGCCCGCGCCCGGTCACGGCGAAAATGTCCTCGGCATGCTTGTTGGTCAGGATGATCTGCAAGTCGTCGGACAGACTCAGCAGGGCGGCGGGCAGGCTTTGCAGAATGGTGTTCATCTTGTTGCGCTGGTTGAGAAAGCGCCCCTGGCATTCTTCAACGGTGCGGAACATGGTTTGCAAGGCATGGATGGTGATGTTGTATTCGCCCAGGGCGCGGCCCGCGGCGGTCCATCCGAGCAAGCCTGGCGAGATCGGGTCAAGCAAGCCTTCGCGGGCGTTCAGCACCCCCCGGGTTAGGCGTCGCATCGCCAGTCGCTCAGCGAGCTGCCCCGTCAGCAGGGCCAGGATGCTGGCGGCCAGGATCAGCCAGGGCACGGCTTCGGGCAGGTTCCACGGTACGTTCCCGGATGCAAGGGCAGTGAGGCATCCCAGCGCGAGAACGGCCAGGAAGAGCGTAGTGATCATGACGAGCCGATACCAACGAAAAACGGCCTTGTGGGCCGCTGTCTGTGGGGAAATGAAGGCCTTGCCCGAGGACAAGGCACCGCTGTTTCAGAAGACGAATTGCAGCCCAAGGGTTAGCAGCTTCTGGTCTTGGAGCTGTGCAAACAAAGGGTGCGGGGTATCGAAATCAATATCTGAATACTCCACGGTCAATTTCAGGTTCTGTCCGTTGATGTAGTAGTTCGCACCGATGCTGTTGATGCTGCGGTCATAGTATTCGGTGTTGGCTGTCTTGATACCATAATCGGCCTTGTCGTGGCGGGCGAAGAACTGCAGACGGCCCATGCCGACCTTGTTGGGCAGCATGTAACCCACCTTCGCGTAGTAGCCCTTGAGGTCGCCGTTGACCGGGTAGTTGGCATCCGGGGCGGCGTTGCTCACGTCACCGGAGTCGTACTTGAAATAGGCTGCGGAGGCTGTGTAGACGCCGCTCGCCGTCGGGTACTCGAAGAAGGCATCCAGCGTCCAGGCCTTGTAATCCTTCGGGTCGCTGCGCATCAGGTAGTCCGCGTAGACCACGTCCGGCTGATAGTCATAGGCGGCGCCGATGGTGAACACCTTTTGAGTGCCCAGATAGGTGCCCAGGTAGCCGTAGTTGTATTCCGGGTCCAGGAAACTGTAGTGGACGCGGGTGGTAACGCGCAGCTTGTCTTCCGGTTTAGCTGCATCGTCGCGACCTTCCGACAGCATGGCCCGGTACTGCAGCTTGGCGTCGAACAGGTTGCCCCAGACCGCCACGCCCTTGTCGCGGGTGCCACCGAAGGGGGTGTAGGCCAGCACTCCGGAGCGATCCAGAGTCAGGGGTTCAAGGCAGGCTTCCAGGTTTTCCCGGGAGAAGGTGTTCTTGAATTCGCCGACCATGAAACGCAATTCATCCTTGTAGTCGATGGTGACGTAAGCATCACGGACGAACAGGCTGTTGTCGGCGCCGGGGAAGCCGCCGCCTTCGACCTGGAAGTAGTAGCCCACGTAATCGTTGAATTGACCGGACAAGGCCAGACGGTTGCGGCGCAGGAAAAAATCGTTTTCCGTCTTGGTGTTCGCGGCGCTGTATTCGCGGTTCTGATACCAGCCCTGCACGGCATAAGTGAAGGTCATGGAGCCTTCGTCGCCGAACTGGATGGTCGGGCCGGCCTGCGCCGCCGGCGTCGCCATCGCGATACAGCCGCTGCCCAACAAAGCTGCCAGCAGGGTCTTGTTGATCTGGTGTGCTGTCTTGTTCATTTCACTTGCTCCTGCCGGTTACGGATTGATAGACGGCCTCGAGTTTGGCGAGGTCGCTCTTGTGGCAGTCCCCGCACGCGTCGGCGCCAGCGCGAGGACCCTTGAGCATGCCGGCATGGGCCATGTCTTCCTTCATGAGGCGCGGGTTGCCCTTGTGGCAGCCGACGCAGGAGTTGTTCACCTTCTTGTGTTGGGCATGCCAGGGTGCCTTGGCCGCGTCCATGTTGGGTGCGCTGGCCCGCTTGCCGTTATGGCATTTGAAGCAGCTCGAAGCACCCATGCCACAGGCGTTCGCCAACGCGATGGGCGAAATCATGTCCAGACCGCTGCGCAGGTCGGCCAGTGATTCCGAGCCCCAGGCCTGTGACTGGGCCGTCGTCGTGCCTTCGATCGATTTTCCCCCCGCCGCAAACAAGGCGACGCCCACCGCCAGGATGGAAAACACCATGCCGGCACGCAGCCACTTACCGATCAAACTCGCCTTATTTCCTATTTTCATCAGTCTCTCTCCTAGGTTGTTGCTCAGTGAAATGTTTCGAATCGGGTGGTGCAGCCGGACCGGATTCACGTAAAGCATCCAGCCGCGACATGGCCTTGCTGATCTCCGCTTCTCCAAGCCCGGAAGCGCAGGCGCACGGCGCGCCCTTCGAGCGGTATTTCAGGCGCGGCGACTGGTCACTCGCCGACACGGAGGGGGCGGTCAGGGTGATGATCGTCAGGCCTACGATCCAAAGTGATTGCATTCTGTAGCGCCCTCCGATAACCGTTCATGGACTGCCCGCATCCTTAAGCATTCTTCGTGCCACCAATATTGTTCATATGAATCATATGGTTGTGGCAATGGCTTGATGCGCGGTGATTGCAATATCCGGTTCCACGTCGTTATCGCTTTCAATTTGCAATCAAGGCTTCGCCGTCAGGCGCAGGGCCGTGTAGCGGGTGGCGGCGGCTTCGGCGATGGCGGTCTTCAGCAAATTCGAGGAGGCGCGGCTCATGGAGACATTGACCAGGCTGTACTGGAACATCCGTTCGTAGTGTTCCCGCGGGGCCACTTCCACGCTCAGTTCGACATGCCAGCCGGGCTTGCCTGGCGCCACGAAGGCGTGGGCGTAGTGTCTGGCCGATCCCGCCGCCAAGCGGGTGTCGAATTCTTCCCGCTGCATCGTCACGTCGGCTTTCCAGCCGATCACGTCGCGCGCCAGTTCGACCGGGGCGGCGCCCGCCTGATGCAGGGTGAGGACGAGGTCGATCTTCGGCACCATGTAGGTGGGCAGGTGGTGCCCGGCACCCTGGTTGCGGGCTTCCACTTCCGCGCGATAGGCGCCGGCCTCCAGGCGTGTCAGCTTGAGGTCGACCGCCAGGCCCCGACGCAGCATGTCCGGGTCATGGATGCCGCGCCAGAGGTGCTTGCGCTCCGGCATATGGCAGTTCTGGCAGGATTGCTTGCCGGCATAGTCGCTTGCCAGCCACTGCTGGTAGGTGTCCTCCCGAAGTTTTCCGGCGAGGCTCGGGCCGTCCTCGGGAAACTGGTGGCAATGGGCGCAGAAGCGGCTGTCCTGGAAGGCCGCGGAGGCGGTGAAGCCGCCATGCGGCGCATCCTTGACGGCAGTGGCGCGGGCCGGTGGCCCGAAGCGTTGATGGCCTCGGACATGGCATGACGCGCAGTTCAGTCCGCTGGTGGCCAGCGATTCGGGAACGTAAGCGGGGGGGGGGCGAACTGGGCGCATTGCCCCAGCCCTGGGCGCGGGCAACCAGGGCCTTCTGTTCGGCCAGCGGCGCATGGCAACGCAGGCAGCGGTTACTCTCCTCCTGGCCGAGCAGTTCGAATTGCCAGCGGATGCCCGCGCCCATGGTGTGACTGTGCAGGGCGGTACGCCATTCCTGGTATTGCGAGGCGTGGCAGGTCGCGCACGCTTCCGGGTCGAGCGAGGCTTCGACCGGGCTGAAGTGGGCGGGGGGCTGCCCCTGCGCGGGGACCGGGTCCCGCCAATGGCTGTCGAGAAAGGCCTCGATCGATTCCGGTGGCTGCTGGCGCTGGCAGCCCGCCATGGCGAGCAGTGAAACAGCGCCGATCAACAATGAATACCTGCCCAATGTCGCGAAGCCGCGGGTGACGAAAGTTTGCATCATGCAATCACGCTGAGATGGGCCTGGATTGAGGGATCAGCTGTGCCCCCGGCTCGGAAAAAGCGTCCGAGCCGCCCCCCGAGGGGGCCAAGTCAATCTTGGGGTGGCCCGGCGATTGACTTGAGAGCGAAGCGGTTCAGCCGCCACAAGGATTGCCGGGGAGGCCGCTGCCAACGCTGGTGGGAACACTCTGCCCGGTCTTGTACGCCTTGTCGGCCGTGATGATCGCATTGGTCTTGGCACCGTAGGGGGCCGTCACGGTGCGCGGGTTGACCAGGGCGGTACTGGTGGAGGGCCGGAAGAACGACTTCACATCGGTGCGCCACGGGGAGTCGCTGGGCAGGATGTACTTGCCATCCTTGTCCATGATGTAGGACAGGTGTTCCATTCCACCATGGCGCCATCGTAGAAGCGGGTGGGCTTGCCGAGGATGACGGCACTGGCGATGCCGGTGATCATGGCCCGGAAGGTGGTCTCGCAGTAGACGAAGATGGTGTCACCGTTCTGATAGGCCTTGCCATTGCCGACCAGGCCATACCGCGCCCACGAAGCCGATGCCGTTGGCGTCGCTGGCGCCGGTGAGGTAGGCGGCCAGCTCGGCCTTGGGCTTGTAGCTGTAGCCCTTGGTGGCGTCGAGCATGTGGGTGTACTGCAACTGCAGCGTGCCCCAGGGGTGGCCCTGGCGCGAGCCGTTGCTCTGGAACGTGTTGATATAGTTGCTGGTATTGGTCGGGACGCAGTAAGCGGTGGCGCATGCCTGGGTGCCGGCCGTATCCGGATCGTTGTCCTCGCCCTTTTCGGACATTTCGCCGGCGCTGTACTGGCGCAGGCTGCGGGCATCCCAGATCATGATGCCGTCATTCAGGACGTTGCTGTCGGAGCCGGGCAAGACGCTCAGCAGGTCGCCCACCGTGGCCTGCAGCTGGGTATTGTCCGCCGTCAGTTCCTTGACGGCATGAGTGCCGTTGTCGGGTGCCGTGCTGGCGATGGCGGCGAAGTCTGCGGGCGCGATCTCGTTGCCGGTCAGCCACTGGTTGCCGCCATTCAGGATCGCCAGGTTCTTCTTGTCGACGCCCCAGTAACGTAGCGCATACCAGATGCGGCCTTGCGACATGGCATTGCCGGTGCTGCCGTTGCCCATGGCCGCGACGATCATGTCCTTGGTCGGGTCGATGTTGTATTTCTTGAACAGACCGTCCATCTGGCCGCCGTCGGGGACCATGCTCGACGTTTCGATGACGCCGTTGTTCCGGGTCTGTATCCATTCCGAGGATGGGGAAAGGTAGGTGAAGACCGTGGTGCCGTTGGGTTTGATGTACTCGGCGCCCGCCGGTCCCGCAGCGACTTGCAGGATGATCAGCTTGCCGGTGACGCCGGCGGGACGGTTGTTGGTCCAGTCGGCGATCCAGTTCTTCAGCGTGGTGGCCGTGATCAGACCGTTCTGGTTGTTGTTGTAGTTGGCATCGGATTCCTGAGCGATCTGTCCCGCGTTGTTGATCGTGTAGGTCACGCCATTGACGGTGCCGCTGCTGCCGCCACCACCACCGCAACCGACCAGGATTATTCCGGCCACCAACGCGGCCGATGCCGCCAGTTTCAAACTCATTCGATATTGCATTCCAGTCCCCTCAAATTAAGCGTGCTGCGCAAGACGAACCGCCTTGCCGCGCGACCGGTTTTCGCCAAAAACGGCGGTGTTGAATCCCACTTCATGCCTTGATCACCACCGGCAGCACATCGTCTTCAAGTACATCCAGCAAGGCGGCGTAATCACCCGTCATGACAAACTGCGTCACATCGGCACCCGCGCGACTGAGCGCCTCCGCGAGGCCGGGCATGCCGGTCTGCTCCGGCGAGGTGTGAATCAGGACGATCCTCTTCTTGGCGCTCATACGAAAAACACCACGTCACTATTGATAATCCTGTTGGCCAGGGCTTCGACGTCCTGACCCACCCGTTCCACGGGAACATCCGCGAAATCCAGGGCCTCCAGTTGTTCCACCACCTCGGGGCCCTCGGGGAGGGCGCCCCAGGCGGCGATTGCCACCTGGTCGTCGAGCAGGGTCAGGCCGCTGGCCATGCGCAGGGCTTCGACTTGCTTGTCGATGGCTACCATCAGAATGCGTTTTGCTTCGGCCATGTCGTCCCCTCAGAAAACCAGCACTTTGTCGCAGCGGTGAACGAGCTCGGCATCCTGGTACTGGCCGCCGACCACGACGTCGTCCGATAGCCCATGGATATCGAAAGCGCCGCCCGCAAAGCGAGCGACACTGTGCTCGCAGACCATGACGCTGCCGGGTACGGCGCGCGCCAGCGATACGAATTGCGCGTCGGCCAGCAGCATTACGCCGGTGTCCGTGAGAAAACACTCCGCCACCCAGTCGCGGGCGCGTGCCGCGCTGATAAGGCCGGAGGCGGCGGCGGCATGAGCCGCGTCGGTCACTACAATTCCCAGTCGCATCACTCAAACCTTCCTGATTTTCCAGACGAAGTTGCCGTCTTGTTCCTGGCGATCGATCAGGTCATTGCCTTCCGCTTCGCACATGGATGCGATCGACTCGCCAGAGGAAGGGTTGTCGAACAGCAGTGTCAGGACCTCGCCGCTCGCGATCTTCTGCAGGGCTTTCTTGGTGTACATCTGCGGATGCGGGCAGGAATACCCGGTTACGTTCAGCGTCCATTCGCCGTTGCCGGTATTTTCAAAACTCATTGCCATCGTTGTCTCCTGGGTCTCTTTTCAAATCAATGCCATTACAGGCCACAGCCGCCATCGCGGGCCATCTTCCAGTCCATCCAGTAGGTGAACACCTTCACCCCCACATAGCCGCCTCCCACCATGCCGATCAGGAATATCCAGCCGCTGGGGTCTCCATTGGTCACGGTCGCGAAGAAGGCGCCGATGTTGCAGCCCATCGCCAGACGGGCGCCGATGCCCATCAGGATGCCGCCGACGATGGCGAAGGTCGCTGTCTCGACGGTGGGCATCTTCCACTTGAACTCACGCCGGGCGAGCGCCAGCACGGCAGCGCCCAGGATGATGCCGATGGACATGAAGCCGGGGGCGTTGAGCAGGGGATTGGGCAGGCCGTTCTCGAGGCCGAAGAACACGTTGTCACGCATCTCGAAGCCCAGGTTCTCCAGCACCCAGCCGCCCCACTGGGCTTCCTGGGTGGTGATGTACCAATAGCCCGGGTCGAATACGGAACCGTCGATGGAGAGACCGTTGTTGTAGCCCATGGCGGAGAGCAGCTCGCCGAAGTTGAAGATGTTGTAGTGCTCGCGCAGCACGCCGGTCACCCACATGTGCAGGCCGGCGAAGATGCCGAGGCCGACGCCGGCGATGGCGGTGTTCTTCGAGCTGATGCACATGTGCCAGAGGCCGCCCAGTTCATCCGCCAGGGTCGGCGCCGTCTTCGCGGTCTTGCGCAGGTAGCTCTTGCGGTAATAGAAGAAGTACAGCGCCACCAGGATGATCAGCACGGGGAAGATGGCGTTCACGAAGGTGTTGATGAAGATCGCCGTCATGCCCGGCTCGCCCATGCCCAGCATCTCGGCCAGCGTCGCGCCCTTGCGGTCCCAGATGTAGCCGGCGGTAAACATGTCGAACCAGCCCTGCGTCACGGAGAGCTCATCGGGCATGCCCTTGGCTGCGGCCGACTCGGCCCAGGCCGAGGGGGCCAGCGCGTCCAGCCAGCCGCCGGCGGTGACCACCAGGGCTTGCGAAAAGGAGATCGAGAAAATCACCAGGGCCGAGTTGAGGTTGCCTTCACCCGTCTTGTAGAGCGAGCCGGAGGCACAGCCGCCGGTGAAGACGAAACCGAATCCGAACACGAGGCCACCGACCAACACGTGCCAGCCCAGCGCATGTGCGTGGAAGGTGTTGTGGCCGGTCAGGGTCACCGCCGCCGCCGCGAGCGCGTACAAGCCAACCGCGATCATCATGCCGACGGCCATGCGCGGCACTTTCACCGCGAACAGGTCGCGCACCGCGGCGGCCATGCAAAAACGTCCGTACTGGAGGAAAAGGCCGTAAATCACGCCAAACCAGACATAGACCAGCAGGTATAAAAAGCGCGTGTCGATGGACAGGGCCCAGAGGGACCCCACCGCTACAGCCAGCAGAATGCCGGCCGGATAGATTTTTTGGCGATTCAGTTGCATCCATCCCGCCTCTTGCAGCGTGCCTGCTTTCACGTTCACGACTTGATCTCCTGTAATTCGCTTGTTTCGTTGATAAAACGCATCAATGCGCCGCCTTCAGGCCCTTGCGCAGATAGATCTGCCAGCAGGCATCCACCCGTGTCGTCAGCAAATGCACGCACCCCAGGGTTTCCGCCAGGGATGGGAATGACTCGACCGCGGCGGGGTTATCGGAAACCACCTCGATCACTTCACCTTCTTCGATTTGCCCGAGGATTTTCATGGTCAACAACTGTGGCCGCGGGCACATCGCACCCATGCAATCGACGACGTAGGCAATGCACACACGACCCATACCAGGCAGATACTCCTGGCGAGACATCAAGGGCTCATGCTTGTCGCCACTGTCCAGCCATCTTGTCAGCCATCCCATCATCACCTCGCGCAATCGGCTTCGTACGTCAGGAGATAAGCAGGTTGCATGCCAACCTGCTTAATTCAATTAAATCAATTGGATAGAATATGTTCCAGGTGGCTGCGCCGAATAAATTGCAATTCGCGCCAGCGGCGTGGAAGTTGAATGGCTTTTTGCAATGGCCGTTGCCCTGGCCCGGGGCGGGCGTTTCGACGCTTGGGCATGTGAAGCTGGAAGGGGCTTGTTCCGGCGGCCCCGGATGGCTGGGCGGCCCCGGGCAGGGCGTATCTAGCAGCCTGTCGGGCTTTGGTCGTCGATAGCGAAAATCGGCCCCGACGAGGCCAGTTTTTGCCGGATTTGCAGCCGACGATTCCTAAGTCCGACAGGCTGCTAGCCCCGTCCAGAGGCGCCGCCGGGAGGCGTCCCGGGCGGGACGCTCAGACTTTCACATAGACCCAGCCCTCGCGCATGCGGCCGATGATTTCGCCGATGGCGCTGCTGGCGACGTTGGCTTCCGGTACCAGCACCACATCGAGGCCTTCGCGCTTGAGTCGCGCCACCGTCTGTCCGCAGGCGATGAAGGTCAGATTGGCGTGTTGGTCGGCGAGGCGTTCGATGCGCTCGCGGTAGGGCGAGGTGTCCTGGCGCAGCAGGTTGAGGCCGTAGCTGTTGACGACCACTTCGACGCGGCCTTCATTGCCACTCGACGCGAGCATGCGCTCGGCCAGGTCGAGCACCGCTCCCAGACGCGCCGGCTCGTTGGAGTCCAGGTGCAGCAGGACCTTGCCCGGATCAACCTGGCTGCTCAAAGACACCGATTGGTACCCGTTAGGCAGCCCGGCCAGGCGATCCACCACGGGTGCCGGGTCAAGTTCACCCCGGGCCAGCCAGCCCCCACCGAGCCCCACGGCCAGCATCAGAACGGCCGCCATGGCCTGAGGCCAGCCGTTACTGCGACGGCGGGTCGCGGCGTGCGCCGGGGCCACGTCGGCATAGCTGCCCTTGACCATTTCCTTGAGGGTTCGGGTTTCGCAGACGCGGGCCTTGAAATCGGCGTCTTCCTCGATGCGGCGATAGGCACGGTCTCGTTCGTCGGCGGTCAATTCGCCATCGACCAGGGCATCAAGATATTCCTGGGAGATGGGTTCTTTCGTCTTGTCGTTCATTTCACCCTCCTGAGCAGCGGCGGGCATTTCGCCTCTTCCGCCAATAAACGTTGTTTCAGCGCCTGGCGCGCCCGCGAGAGACGGCTCATCACCGTCCCCACCGGCACCTCCAAAATCTTCGCCACCTGGGCGTAAGCGCATTCCTCGATGTCCACCAGGGTGATGACCTGGCGCTGCGCCATGGGCAACGCGGCGATGGCGTCGCGCACCCGGGCCGTGGTCTGGCGGCTGGCATAGTGTCGATCCGGCCCGGGTTCGGTGGACAGAATCACTTCATCGAGCGTGTCGATATCCGCGAATTCACGCCGCGCACGCAGGTGGTCGCGCCAGCAGTTGTTGAGGATGGAGAACAGCCAGGACTCCATGGCTTCTTCCTCGCGCAACTGGCCGCCACGCACCAGCGCCTTGGCCAGCGCATCCTGCGCCAGGTCGTCGGCCAAATGGCCGTCATGGCACCAGGCATAGGCAAGCCGATAGAGGCGCGGGCGCAGGGCCGTGAGCCGTCGTCGGGCGGAAAAATCCAGAAAAGATAAGGGGTTATGCACCAGCGTCTCCTCGCCATTTGAAGGTATGACGGTGCGGGGGGCGGATTTATTCCAGAAATCTTTATGGAATAAATCCGTGAACCGGGACGTCTTATCTCACAGATGAGCGATTTGCTCGTCACCCGACATTGGAGAAGACATCATGAAATCAGTCCTATTCGCCGCGCTGTTGGCGGTTGCGAGCGCCGTTCCCCTCACTGCCACCGCCGCCGGCATGGACCCGTTGGTACAGGAAAAAGTCGTCTATCACGTCAACGACGCCAGTGTCGCTCGTGTCGCCATGCGCAACATCGAGAACCATCTCAATGCCAGCCCCGGCGTCAAGATCACGGTGGTGACCCACGGCAAGGGCATCGATTTCCTGCTCAACGAGGCGAAGGACGAGAAAGGCGCCTTCGCACCGCAAGTGGCCGGCCTGAAGGATCGCGGCGTTATCTTCGATGTCTGCCGCAACACCCTGACCGGACGCAAGCTGGATGACAGCGCCGTGATTCTGGAAGCCCAGGTGGTGCCTTCCGGCGTCGCCGAGATCGGCAAGCTCCAGGCGCGTGAAGGCTATGTCTATCTGAAGCCCTGAGCGTCTGTGGATAAATGACGGCGTCCGGAATTTCCGTCATTCCCGCCCTGATTGACCCATTCGAGGGCGGGCCACGCGTTTAAAAACAGCCGGCTGGAAGCCGGCGCTACAAGCGTGCCTGGGGGTTCAGAACGCGGCGCGGTAGCCGACGCCACGGGTGGTCACGATCCAGTGGCCGAGCTGGACGCCGAGCGCGGCGCCGAGGGCGTCGGCGGCCAGGTCCTTGCCGCTGAACCGGCTGTCCGTGATTTCCTTGAGTACGCCGGGAATCATGGCAACGCCGAAGGCGACCCATTTATCCTCGAAGTGCATGGCCGATGCCGTGCCCAGAACCGCGCTCACCGCGAAGTGCTGGGCCTTGTCGGCGCCGCCCCAATCGTCCGCGGCTTGTGCGGAAGTGAACGTCGCGAGGCAGGCGGCGGTCGCGAACAGGGATGGGAAGGCTTTCATGCGGGGCTCGGTGAGTTGCAGGAGGCCCGCATTATCGCCGCGCTTACTTCTTCGGCGACGCCAGTTTTTCGTAGAGCTGGCCAAGGTTGAGTTGTGCCTTGGCGTAGCCCTGTTCGGCGGATTTCTGGAACCAGGCGAGGGCTTCGGCTTCGTTTTTCTCCATGCCCAGGCCATCGCGGAAGAGTACGCCCAAGTTGTGCTGGGCGACCTTGTCGCCGGCTTCGGCGGCCTTGCGGTACCAGCGCGCGGCCTCAGCCATGTTCTTGCCTTGCTCCTGGAGCACGCCCAGGTTGTTCTGGGCGGTGATGTCACCGGCTTCGGCGGCGCGGGTCAGCCAGTTCACGGCTTCCTCGGCCTTGCCGTTCTTCTGCAACAGCCAGCCGAGACGGCTCTGCGCCAGGACGACGCCTTTTTCCGCGGCTTTGCTATAGAGCGCCATCGCTTCCGTTTCGTTGCGCGCCTGGCCCTGGCCCTGTTCCGCCATCAGCGCCAGGTTGTACCAGGCCAGCGGCTCGTTTTTCGCGCTGGCTTTGAGCAGCCAGTCGCGCGCCTTGGAGAAATCGGCGGCCACGCCCTGGCCCTCGCGGTAGAGGCGGCCGAGGTTGTTCTGGGCGGCGGCGTCACCGGCGGCGGCGGCGCGCTCGTACCAGGGCAGGGCGGCATTCAGGTCGGCCTGGCCCAGCGCTCCGGTTTCCAGCAGCCAGCCCAGGTGGGTGGCGGAGGGCGCGTCGCCGGCTTCAGCGGCCATGCGGAACCAGCGTCCGGCTTCCGCCATGTTTTTCGGAATGCCCTGGCCCTTCTCGAACATCCAGCCGAGGCGGTTCTGTGACTGCACATGGCCCTGGCTACCGGCCAGCGCCAGCCAGTTGGCGGCGCCGAGGAGATCCTGTTTGACGCCGCCGAGGCCTTCCTTGTAAATCAGGCCGAGGTTGCCCTGGGCCTCGGCGTTGCCGGCCTCGGCGGCCTTGGTGAACCACTTCACCGATTCCACGTAGTCGGTCTTGGTGCCCATGCCATAGGCGAGCTTGATGCCCAGATTGTTCTGCGCCGGCACGTCGCCGAGTTCAGCGGCTCGGCGGGTCCAGGTGAAGGCGGCTTCCGGGTTGGCCGGGACGCCGATGCCCTTCTCGTACATGATGGCCAGTTGCGATTGAGCGGCGGCGAGGTTGAGTTCGGCGGCGCCGGTCATCAGTCGCGCCGCTTGCTCGGCATCCTTGGTGACGCCGTCACCGCGCATCAGCATCAGGGCCAGATTGTAGAGGCCGATCGGCTCGTTCTGCTTGGCGGAGAGTTCGTACCATTTGGCCGCCTGGCCGAGATCCTTGGCCACGCCCAGGCCCTGCTCGAACAGCCAGCCCATCTTGGTCTGCGCCTCGGCGTCGCCCGCGCTGGCGGCCATCTGGTAATAGCGCAGCGCCATCTGCATGGCCTGCATGGGATCGGGGACGACCACGGGGCCGGCGGCCAGCAGGGGGGCGGTGTGCAGCGCCAGCAGAAGGGGCAGGGTGCGTAATTTCATGGCGAAGTCCTCTCAGATAAGGGTTATTTGTCGGCGTTCAGGCGGTATTCCACCGGAACGTCGATCCAGGCCGCGACCGGCTGGCCGTTCTTGCGGGCGGGTTTGAAGCGATATTTCGCGAGTTGTTCCCGCGCGTCCACATCAAGTATGCCGGAGCCGCTGCTCTGCTTGAGCCATATCTGGCCCGGCGTGCCATCGGCCAGTACCTGCACGCGCACCGTGGCGCGGCCCTGGTGGCCATAAGCCCAGGCGCGGATGGGGAAGGAAAAGCTGGGGTTCTCGTTGGCATAGGCCGGCTGTTCGCTGGCCAGTTGCGCCGTGTCGTGCGGGCGGTTGTCCGGCTGTGTGAGGCCGGGCAGCGGGCAGTAGGTGGAGGGCGCCAACACGTCGAGCGGCTGCACCTGGCTGTCCGCGCGCATCTGCTGTACCGCCGCCACGCGCACACTTTGCAAGGTACCGCTGCCGGCGGGGTTGTTGCCGCCACCCCCGGCGCTGGCCTGGCGCGGCGCCGAGGCGATTCCGGGCGAGTCGCCGCCACGGCCAGGCAGGGATTCGCCGGCGCCGGCATCGGTCCGCGCCAGTGTCGGCGTCGGCGCGCGCTGGCTGCCGCCGCCACCTTCGCCGGTGTCGGCGCGGAAATTGGAACGGGCGCCGCCGCCACGCATTTCCAGGATCACGGGCACGGTTGCCATGGCCACCGCCAGACCCGGCGCGCTGCCGGGCTCACCGGGGGCGAGGGCGGCGGGGGCCATGCTGGTGCCGGCGAAACCGGTTCCGGCGCGGCTCTGGCTCGGTGACGCCGCGCCCAGGGAGAGGCTGCCGGCGAACATGCCGGCGGCGCCGGCTTGCCCCGCGCCAGCCGACGCGCGCGCGCCGTCACTGATACCCGGCGCTTCACCCGCGCTGGCGAGGGCATCCTGGCCCGGCGCGCCACCGGCACCATTGCGGCCCTGGGTAACACTCTTCCCGGCCGCGGCCGGTGCGGCGGCTACGGTGGTCCGAGCCAGCTTGTCGCCGTCCCTGGCGGGGCCGGACTCGGCGGCGGCCGTCTTGCTCGCGGCCTCGCCGCCGCCGGGAAGGGTTTTCCGCTGCGTCGGCGCCTTGCCGGCGCTGTCGCCGGCACCGGCGGCGCGAGCCAGGGCGGTCTGCTCGGCGCGCGGCGCGTTACTGGCGCCGGCCAAGCCGCCGCCAGCAACGTTGCCGCTCTCGCCGCCGCCGGATTTCCGGGTGGGGACAACCTCGGCGTGCGCGGCGCTGGCCAGGCTGGTGCCGGCGGCGACACCGCTCGCGGCTTCGCCATGCGCGCTGGCCGCGCGGGTTTCGCCACCGCTGCTGGCGTGGGTCGGCCCGGCGCCGGCCACCACGGCGGCGGCTCCAGTGCCGGCGGCGGTGGCCAGGCTGGCCTGGCTGCCCTGCCCGGCGGTCGCGCTGCTGACGCCGGCCGCGCCGTCAAGTTGGCCGCCGGCAAGGCTGCCGCCGCCGCTGGTGAGGGCCGCCAGGCTGGAGAGCACGCCGGCCATGGTCAGGCGCACGCCGCTCGGTTCGCCGCTGGCCAGGGCGCCCGGGCTGGCGCTGCTGAAATCGCTGCCCTGCACGTTCTGGCTGCCGCCGCTGCTGGCGCGGTTCAGACTGGTGCCGGCGGCGCTGCTGGCGGCCAGTGCGGCGGCCGCGAGGTTGCCGGAGGCGGCGATGCTGCCGGCCAGCGCGTCGCTCCCCTGGGCGCCGGCACCGGTGTTGGCGGCGAGCGCCTGGGTCTTGCCCAGCCCCTGCGCGGCGGCCAGGGTGATGCCGGGTTCGGTGCCGCTACTCGCGCCCTGGCCAGCGCCGGACTTGCCGCCGGGCTCGCTCAGCGCGCTCGCGGCGCTGGCGCGGGCCGCCGCCGTGGGGCTGGCGGCGCCGGGTTGGTTGCTGGCGGTGGCTAGCTTGGCGGGCGCGGCGCGGCCGATGTCGCTGGCGAGGTTGACGCCGAGGGCGCGCGCGTCCGGCAGGGTGACCGCCGGGGTGTCCTTGGCCGGTCGCGTTTCGCTTTTCCATTCCGCTTGCAGGGTGTGCGGTTCACGCGCCCGGGTTTTGGCCGGCTTCTTTTTCTCCACGCGTTTTTTCGCCTTCGCCTTCTCGGGTTTAGGTTTGGGCTTGGCCTCGGCCAGGCGTTGTTTCGGTGGCTTCGCGTCGGGGGGCGGCTCCAGTTTGACCTCGAAGGTCAGCGGCGGCGGCAACGGCGGCGGCGCCTGGTTGAAGCCGAGCAGCACGCCCAGGTGCAGGGCGGCGCTGCCGGCAACGGCGACCCAGTGGCGTGTCTCCATACGAGCCAGCGCCGGGCCGAGGCGCGCCGCCAGGGCGGCCACCGGTGCGAGTACGGCAGGAATCACTTTTTCTCCCGCGGCGCGGCGGCGGTGATGAAGGTGAGCTTGGCTACCCCGGCGCGGCTGGCGGCGGCCATCACTTCGGTGATGCGGCCGTAGGGCACGCCGGTATCGGCGCGCAGTTGCAGGGTGAGTTCGCCGTTCTTGTCCATTTCACCTTTCAGTCGCGCTTCCAGCAGTGTCACGTCAATCGCGTCGCGGCCGAGAAACACCAGGCCGTCCGCCTGCACGCTGACCACCAGCGCCGGCGTCGGTTTCAGCACCGCCACCGGCGAGGTTTCCGGCAGCCGCACTTTCACCGATTGCAGAATGAACGGCGCCGTGACCATGAAGATCACCAGCAGCACCAGCATCACGTCCACCAGCGGCGTGACGTTGATCTCGCTCATGGGCTGGAAATCGGACTCCTGGCGGATTGCCATCTCAGGACTCCTTCTGGCCCTGGCAGGCCAGGCGCAGGAATTCGTTGGCGAAGCCTTCCATCTCGGAAACCATCAGGCGGGTGACGCGCACGCCGTAGTTGTAGGCAAGCACGGCGGGAATCGCGGCGGCGATGCCGATGGCGGTGGCGAGCAGCGCCTCGCCCACCGGGCCGGCCACCACTTCGAGGCCGGAGCCGCCGGAGATGGCGATGCTGCTCATCGCGTTCATGATTCCCCAGACGGTGCCGAACAGGCCGACGAACGGCGCCGTGCTGCCGATGCTGGCGAGCAGCATGAGGCCGGCTTCCAGCTTGTGCTGTTCCTTCCTTACCTGCTGCGAGAGGCTGCGCTCCAGTACTGCCTGGCGGTCGCCAGCATGCGCCAGGGTCTGGCGGTCGCCGAGTGAGTTGAGGGTGTCGAAGCCGGCCTTGGCCAGCCGCGCCAGCGGGCTGTCCGCCTGCTTGGCGGCAACCTCCGCCGCTTCCAGATCGGCGGCCTGCCAGAAACGCCTGGCGAAGGCGGCATTGGACTTGCGCAACTGCCATTGCAGCCAGCCCTTGGCGAAGATCATCGTCCAGGTGATCAGGGAGAACAGGATGAGGACGGTCAGCGCCAGGTTGACGGCGGTGGATGTAGAGAACTGGAACATGGGAGGCACACGCGGTCTATGAAGGTCGGGCCGGATTATAAGCGAGTGCTTATACATCCCGGTTGTGGCGGGCCGCGTAAGTCGAAACTGGAGCGCCGGTGTGTGGCTGATCGGCCGCCCGGGGCGGTATTGATCAGCCCGTAGGATGTGGTGAGCGTAGCGAACCGCATCACCCACATTCGCGTAACGCGGTGCGGTTCGTCCCTCACCACACCCTACGGCGCTACAGGGGGATTACCCGGCCAGCCAGCCCGTCACCACCAGCACCGCCAGCAGGCCGGCGATCACGCCCAGCCAGCGGTTACGCGCCTGTTGCTGGCGCAGCATCAGGGCCATGCCGGCTTCCAGTTGCTCCAGGCGGTCCGCGCGCAGGGCCTGATGCGCGAGGCGCGGCAGTTGTGGAATCAGCGCGCCCCAGTAGGGCGCTTCTTCCTGGAACGTGCGCAGCCAGCCGCGCCAGCCGATCTGCTCATTCATCCAGCGTTCCAGGAAGGGCTTGGCGGTGGACCAGAGATCGAGGTCGGGGTCGAGGTCGCGGCCGAGACCTTCGATGTTGAGCAGGGTTTTTTGCAGCATCACCAGTTGCGGCTGGATTTCCATGCCGAAGCGGCGCGAGGTCTGGAACAGGCGCAACAGCACCTTGCCGAAGGCGATTTCCTTCAGCGGCCGGTCGAATACCGGTTCGCACACCGCGCGAATCGCCGCCTCGAATTCATCCACCCGGGTATTCGCCGGCACCCAGCCGGCATCCAGGTGCGCCTGCGCCACTTTCTTGTAGTCGCGGCGGAAGAAGGCGAGGAAGTTCTGCGCCAGGTAGTTTTTATCGACGTCGGTGAGGGTGCCCATGATGCCGAAGTCGAGGGCGATGTATTTGCCGTCGGGCGTCACCTGGATATTGCCGGGGTGCATGTCGGCGTGGAAAAAGCCGTCGCGGAACACCTGGGTGAAGAACAGTTCCACCCCGGCCCGGGCGAGACGGGGGAAATCGATGCCCTGTCGACGCAACTCGTCGGTGCGCGAGATGGGGGTGCCGTCCATCCAGGTCATCACCATCACTTCCGGGCCGCAGTAATCCCAGTACACCTCGGGCACCACCAGCAGCGAAGAGGTGGCGAAGTTGCGGTGCAGTTGCGAGCAGTTGGCGGCCTCGCGCATCTGGTCCAGTTCGTCGCCCAGGTGCTTGGCGAACTCGGCCACCACTTCGCGCGGCTTCAGACGCTTGCCGTCCCACCAGAGCAGTTCGACCAGATGCGCGAAGGCATCGAGCAGTTTCACATCCTGGCCGATGACCTTGTTGATGCCGGGGCGCAACACCTTCACCGCCACGAGTTTGCCAACCCCATCGCCTGATTTCAGTCGTGCCTTGTGCACCTGGGCCACGGAGGCCGAGGCGATCGGGGTCGGATCGAACTCCGCGAAGACCTCGGCGGCGTCGCGGCCATAGGCGCGGCGCAGCACCGCCAGTGCCTGTTCGCTGGGGAAGGGCGGCACCCGGTCTTGCAACTTCGCCAGTTCGTCGGCGATGTCCGGCGGCACCAGATCGCGCCGCGTGGAGAGCATCTGGCCGAACTTGATGAAGATCGGCCCCAGCGATTCCAGCGCCAGGCGCAGGCGAACGGCGCGCGGCGCCGACAGGCGGCGCCAGAAGAACAGCGTCTGCACCGCCCAGCGCACGAGCTTCACCCGTTCGTGGCCGAGGAAAAACTCATCCAGGCCGAAACGGGCGGCGGTGAGGAAGATACGCAGAAGGCGGAAGAAGTACATCAGGTTTTGCGGTGGGTTTCGAGTAACGCCAATCGCGCTTCCAGCCGATCCGCGTCCTCGCGCAGGCGGTCGACTTCGCTGATGAATTCGCGCACGGCGAACGGTTCGGCGAGCATGGCCTGTTCGTAGACGGCGTATTCGGCGAGGTTGCGGCCGGCGGATTCGACCGCCTGGGTGCGCCAGCCGCTGAGCCCCTGGATGAACTGGTCGACGCGGCTGGCGGCGATGTCGCCGAGGTAGGGGCGTAGCGCCAGCACCCAGTCGAAATCGGCCAGTGCGTGCGCCAGGTCGGCGGCGAGCACGCCGTCGCCGGCTACCCGGAACAGATCGCCGAGTTTGCCGCCGGTGAGCCATTGCGGCACGGCGGCAAGATCGGGAAACAGCTGCACGTCGGCCGCCGCTTCGGGCGAGGCGGCGACGAAACCGCCGTCAGCTTCGATGCGGACGGAAAGCGGCAGCAGCGGCAGGACCAGGCGCACGCACTTGCCGACGTGGCGTTCCAGCCGCGTTTTCGCGGTCGGCTGCTTGTCCAGCACAGTGTTGAGGGCGGCGGCGAAAAGAAAGTCGGGAGTGGCGTCTGACATGGCGGGATTGTATGTGAAGGGGCCGGGCGGTCGCGCCGGGGGCGCGGTCAACCTTTCCGCTTGATCACGAAATCGGCCATCGAGTTGATCGAACCGAGGTTGTCGATGTTGATTTCTTCCTGCTTCAGCGGCATCTGGTAGGCGTCTTCGTACCAGACCACCAGTTCCAGGATGGCGGCCGAATCGACGTAACCGGTGGCGGGGATGAGGTCGTCGTCACCGATGTCGCTGGCATCCATGCCCAGGTTCTTCGCCAGTTCGATCACTTTGGCGCGCACGGCGGCCTTGATGGCATCACGGTCGAGGTTCATTCGGGTTTCCTTTTATGTAGCGCAGGCTTCCAGCCTGCTCGGGAGTTCTGAGAAGAACGCAGGCTGGAAGCCTGCGCTACTACAGGGGTGGCTTCGCCAGTTCCATCAACAGTCGCGCGACATCGAAGCCGGACAGCACGCGATGGTCGTAGCTGGCGCCGAGCACGGCGCGGCCGCTGCCCTTGGGGGCGGCGTGGGCGATCATCAACGAGCAGTAGGGCGGCAGGATGGGAATGTGGCGGCTGACGTTCCAGCGCGCCATGCTGGAGAAGGCGATGGTGGCGCCGCTGGTTTCCTCGCGGCTCAACTTGCGCTGGATCGCGTGGCGCTGCACCTCGCCGAGGTTCTCGATGAATTGCTTGGTATCCAGGGTGTCGGCGTCGCGTACCACGGTGAGATACAGGGTTTCCCCGGCCTGCACGGTGAAGCCGAGGTTCACCGGCTGGTACTGGAAGCGCTTGCCGTTGACCACGGTGGCGTTGAGCCGGGGGCTGGCTTTCACCAATTGCACGTAGCGATAGGCCAGCAGCGGCAGCAGCGGCGACAGCATCAGCTTGTTTTCGGCGGCATAGGCGGCGGCGTGGTCTTCCCAGGCCTTCGGGTCGTATTCCACTTCCAGATAGGTGGCGGCGGCGTGGTCACGGTGCCAGGACACGGTGATCAGCATGCCGCGTTCCTCGGCATTGAGGTCGACCAACTGGCCGGGCACGTCGGGCAGGCTTTCCTGGGTCGAGACGGTGACGGCGGGGGTGTGGTCGCGGCGCTGGATGCCATGCGCGGCGATGTAGGCTTCCACATCGGCGAGTGTCAGCCGGTCACCGGAGGCGGCGACCGCGCCGGCGTCGAGGCCGAGTTCCTTCAAGAGGGCGCGCGCTTTGGCGGTGGGGCGGGCGTTGCCACCACCGGCGGCCGGCGCCGCGACCGGCGTTTCCGGCACCGCCTCATCGGCGCTTTCACCCTGCCAGAGCAGGATGGCGCCGACCGCGACCTTGTCGTCCACTTCGCACATCAGCTTGAGCACGTAGCCGTCGTTTTCGGCGGCGACTTCGACGATGGCCTTGTCGGTTTCCACGTCGAGGACGATGTCGCCTTGCTTGACGAAATCGCCGACACCGACACGGAAGGCGATGACCTGGACGATGTCGTCGTTGTTGTTGACGCGCGGGGCGTGGAGGGCGAATGCCATTGATCTACCTCGTTACCGTGATGGGTTGGATGCGTCGTAGGGCGGAACGCGAAGCGGTTCCGCCATTAGTACAGGTTGTCCAGAATGTCTTCGATCAGCTTGTCGGCGTCCGGCAGGATCTGCCGTTCCAGGCTGCGCGCGGAGGCGATCGGCACCGGCGGCGTGCCGATGCGGAAGCACTGGCCCTTGAAGCCGGCTTCCAGCAGGCTGGCGGCGATTTCAGCGCCGACGCCGAATTCGTGGTGCGATTCCTCGGCGATGACCACCCGCTCACTGTTCATGAGGTGCGCCAGCAGGGTGCGGCGCGGCAGAGGCGAGAGCAGCGAGGGGACGACGATGTCCACCATCAACTCCTCTTCCTCTTCCAGGCGTTTCGCCGCTTCTTCCACCACTGGCAGCATGCCACCGTAGGTGACGATGGTCAGGTCCGCGTCCGGGCGGCGGCGCAGCAGGGTTGGAAACAAGGGCGCGGCGAGGTCGTCCGGGTCCGCCGCCAGCACTTCATAGTCGCCGCCATCCTGGGTTTCGCCGTAGAGCAGCTTGTGCTCCAGGAACAGGGTGGGATAGGGCCATTGCCGCGCGGCATCGACCAGCAGGCGGGCGACATCGTGGCGCTGGCTGCCGTAAAGGACAGTGAGGCCGGGGATGGAGGTGAAGATGTTCTCCGGGCTCTGGCTGTGGGTGGGGCCATAGCCGCGGCGGCCGCCGGAGGGGGTGCGCACGATCAGCGGCACCGTGACTTCAGGGAAGACGCCGGGGAACTTCACCGCATGGTTGTAGAGCTGGTCCATGCACAGGGAAAGGAAGTCCGCGAACATGATTTCCAGGATCGGGCGGAAGCCGTCCATCGCCAGGCCGATGGCGGCGCCGGTGATGCCGGCCTCGGAGATCGGCGTCGAGATGACGCGACCAGGATAGGCCGTGCTCAATCCCTGGGTGACCTTGAAGGCGCCGCCGTAGGGGTCGTGCAGGTCTTCGCCGAGCAGGAGGGTTTCCGGCCAGGTGGTCAGCAGGTGATTCAGCGCGGCGTTGATGGCCAGACGCACGCTGGTTTTTGCCGCCACTTCCGGATAGCTGGGGGGGGCGCCCGCCAGTTCGGCGGCGCGGTCGAAGATGTGTTCTGGGGTGTCGCTGTAGACGGCTTCCGGCGAGGCGTTGGCGGCTTCCCGTACTGCTTCGATAAAAGCGGCGTTGCGCGCTTCGATGCCGGCGCGCAGTGCATCGGGCAACCGGCGGCCCATCGCCTCCAGTGGGTCGCGCGCGCGGATGGCCGCGACCACGGCATCGTCGCGCAGGTCGTCGCCTTTGGAATGCGGCCCCATGCGTTGGGTGTCGATCACCAGAAAGCCGGGGCGCTGGCTGTCGCGCACCTGTTGCACCACGGCGGCCACCCGCTCGCAGAATGCCGGATCGGCATCATCCAGCCGCCAGGTTTGCAGGCCGAAGGCGGCGCCGCGCGCCTGGATGTCGCCGCCGAGGTTCTGGTGCGGCTCGGTGGTCTGCGAGATGCCGTTGTTTTCCACCACCACCAGGTAGGGCACCGACCAGACCGAGGCGAGGTTCATGGCTTCGTAGAGCAGGCCCTGGCCGAGCGTGCCGTCGCCGATCATGGCGGCGACGATGGCACCGCTGCCGTGCAGCTTGCGCGCCAGGGCGAGACCGGCACCGATGCCGGTCATGCCGCCCTGGACGCCGTTGGAATGGAAGTGGCGCCAGACCAGGTGCTGGCTGCCGCCACGACCGCCACAGGCGCCCGCCGCGCGGCCCATGATTTCCGCCACCAGGCCGACGAATTCGCCGGAATAGGCGAGGAAATGGCCGTGGTTGCGGTGGTTGGACAGCGCCGCGTCTTCCGGATGAGTCAACGCCCGCACCACCGCCATGGCGCAGATTTCCTGGCCCAGGCAGGTATGGGTGGTGCCGGAGACGAAGCCGCGCGAGAACTGGTCGAGCACCAATTGCTCGCTGGAACGAATCAGGTGGCCGTAGGCGTAGAGATCTTCCGGCGTCGTGCCGATGATCGGCTTGCCGTGGGCATCGCGGGAAAAACCGGGAATCGAGAGGCTGGGCATGGCGGATAGCGTGGTGTGTAGGAGCGGACCGCGTCCGCGATCATTTGCGTAGGGCTAACGCGGACGCGGTCCGCTCCTACGGGCTGGGGCGCAGCTTAACCCAGTTTTCCCGGCCTTTGTGCTAACGTCCCGGCGCCCCCACGGACTTCCCCTGATATGGCCCTGCCCAAGCTCGAACCCATCCGCGACGAGGATCTTCCGGCGTTCTGCGAATTCCTTTGCGCCCACCTCAACCCCAGCCACCCGGCCGATGTCTGGGCCGACGCCTTCCGCCAGAACTGGGGTGTGGACAAGCCGAACAACGGTTTCCTGATCCGTGACGATGCCGGCCAGGTCGTCGGCGGCATTGGCGCCATCTACGCCGCCTACCCGGTGCGCGGCCGGCTCGAACAGTTCTGCAACATCACCAGCTGGATGGTGCTGGACGCCTTCCGTACCCAGAGCATGCGTCTGGCGATGGCGGTGATCTCCCAGCCCGGTTTCCATTTCACCGACCTGTCGCCCACGGCCGTGGTCGAGCAGTCTTTGAAATTCCTCAAGTTCAAGCCGATGAACGAGGCGCGCACGGTGCTGTTCAACCTGCCGGCGCCACACCAACGCTTGACCGGCGCCGGCGTCATCACCGATCCGGCGCGCATCGGGGCGGTGCTGGATGCCGCGTCGCTCAAGGTCTACCGGGACCACAAGCATTTCCCCTGGCTGCGCTGCCTCGCCGTCGGCAAGGGCAAGCAGCGCAGCCTGGTGGTGTACAAGCGCGCCACCCTGAAGCACCTGCCCAGCGCGGAAATCATCGGCTTCACCAACCCCGACGTGTTTCTCAACTACCTGCCCGTGCTCGGCTGCCACTTTCTGCTCTCCGGCATGGTCACGACGCGGGTGGAAAGCCGCCTGCTGCCGGGCAAGCCGGCCTGGCCGCATACCGAGTTGAAGGGCTACCGCAACAAGGTTTTCCGTGGCGAAGGCATCACCGAGGCGGATGTCCAGAACCTCTATTCGGAAAGCGCGGCCCTTGATATCTGATCTGTTCCCCAACGCCCGGCACATCCCGGTGCCGGAGGACACCCGGCCCATCCTTTCGGTGGTGATCCACACCGAGGAAGAGTTCGACTGGAGCCGCGAACACGCGCGCGAGGAGGTCGGCGTCGAGCACATGCGCCACATCGGCCGCGCGCAGGAAGTGTTCGACGCCTTCGGCATCGTCCCCAATTACGTCATCGACTACCCCATCGCCAGCCAGCCGCTCGGTTACGAAACCCTGCGCCGCTACCAGGACGAAGGCCGCGCCCTGATCGGCGCCCATCTGCATCCCTGGGTGTCGCCGCCGTTGAGCGAAGCATTGACCCGCGCCAACACCTATCCCGGCAACCTGCCGCGCGAACTGGAATACGAGAAGCTGCGCATCCTCAGCGAGACCATCGCGGCCAACTTCGGTAAGCGACCCCTCACCTATCTGGCCGGCCGCTACGGCAATGGCCGCAACAGCGCGGCCATCCTGGAACAACTGGGTTACGAGGTCGACATCAGCGTGGCGCCACCGATCGACTACAGCGCCGACGGCGGCCCCGATTACTCCGGCTATACGGCGGCGCCGTTCTGGTTCGGCGGTCAGCGCAAGCTGCTGGGCCTGCCCGGCGCCGGCTGCTACGCCGGCTGGCTAAAGGGCGCCGGCGCGCCGTTCTACCGCCTGCTGACCCACTCCAGGTTGCGCTGGGCGCGCCTGCCAGCCATCACCTCGCGCCTGCGCGCCTTCGAGCGCATCCGCCTGTCGCCGGAGGATTACACCCTGGCGGAAATGCAGCGCATGACCCGCGCCATGCTGGACGACGGCCAGCGCATCTTCGTGTTCAGCTTCCACTCCCCCTCGATCCACCCCGGCTACACGCCCTACGTGCGCGACGAGGCTGGCCTTGAACGCTTTTTGGGCAAGACGCGCGGCTATTTCGACTGGTTCATGCGCGAGTTGAACGGACAAAGCATGACGCCGCTGGAGATCAAGGCGATGCTGGAGGAAAGCACCGGCGCTGGATGAATCCGATTTCATCGCCCTGGTGTCGTCACGGTAGTATCGTGCCGGCCGGTCTCGCGCCCCGCGCGGGCAACCCGAAATAACTAAACATTTTTTAACCTGCCACGAGAATCCCCGCCATGCCGCAAACCGACACCGCTCGCGTCAATACTTCACCGCGCGGCCCGGCCGATCCCGAGTTGGGCGGCATTTCCATGGTTTTTCCCGTGTTCAATGAGTCCTTCATCATTGAACAGACCCTGCGTAACTACATCGCGGAGTTGGGACCCCGTGTCACGGATCTGGAGATCATCGTCGCGGAGGATGGTAGTACCGATGACACCAAGGCTGTGCTGGAGCGGCTTGCGGAGGAATTGCCCATCCGCCTGTTCACCAGCGACGAGCGCAAGGGCTACCAGAAGGCGGTGATGGATGCCGTCAGCCATGCCACCAAGCCGTGGATTTTCCTGGTCGATTCCGACTATCAGTTCGCGGTGATTGATTTCTGGCGCCTGGAGCCCTACCGCAAGGACTACGACGTGATCCTCGGCATGAAGTCGCCACGCAAGGACCCGTTCTACCGCGTCTGGCTGTCCGGCGGTTACAACTGGTTGCTGCGCATCTTCTTCAAGCTGCCTTATCGCGACATGGACACCGGCTTCCGTCTGCTCAAGCGCGAACTGGTCGAATCCATCGCCCCGCAGGTTTGCCAAATGTCCTTCTTTACCGCCGAATTCGTGGTGCGCGCGCACTATGACGGCGCCCGCATCATTGAGGTGCCGGTCCCGCACTACGCGCGCAAGATCGGCAGCACCACCATCTTCTTCATTTCCAAGCTGTTTGGCCTGTGCTTCCAGCAATTCCTCGGCATTCTCAGGATGCACCGCGAATTCACCGAACGCGGCTTGTTCGCCAAGCGCAAGCCCGGCGCCTGACGGACATGCCGGCAGTTCCCGCGGCCACGCGCCGACTCTGGACCGACCCCAAGATCATCGCGGGGTTCGTTCTCAGCGGCCTGCTCACCTGGCTGGCGCTGCGCGGTGCCGATCTCGGGGAGATCGGCACCGCCCTGGGGCGGGTGGAAATGCCGGCGCTGCTCTGGTCCATCGCCCTGACCTATCTCGTGCTCTGGCTGCGCTCCGTGCGCTGGCGCTTGCTGCTGGGCGGCGTCGGCCCGGTGTCGCTGCGCAATGTGTTCGAGGCATCGCTGCTGGGCTACATGATCAATTACATCCTGCCCATCAGGGTCGGCGAACTGGTCCGCGCTTATCTCGTCGGCACCTACGGCGGCTTCAGCCGTTCCGCCGCACTGGCCACGGTGATGGTGGAGCGGGTCATCGACGTGCTCAGCATCCTGGTGATCTTCGCCTGTATCAGCCCGTTCATGGCATTACCGGACGGGCATGGGCCACTGCTGGAAATCCTGCAAGGCGGCGCTTTTCTGTTGTCGCTGGTCGGCATCGGCGCGCTGGTCATGATCCTGGTGTTCCGCCGCCATACCGAACTTCTCACCAACCTGCTGGTGCGCTGGTTTGGCGGTATCGCGCCGGGCATTGCCCGGCAGGCATGGCGCATCAGCGCCTTTACCCAGGGGCTGCGTTGGGGCCGGGGATACGCGGCGCTGCTCTGGCTGGGTTGCCTCACCCTGCTGATCTGGGTGCTCACCGTCGCGCAGATTCTGGTGCTGGCGCAGGGGATGGGCCTGGAGCTGCCCTGGATCGCCGGCTGGCTGGTGCTGGTCGCGCTGGCGGTCGGCGTCAGCCTCCCCTCGGCGCCCGGCATGGTCGGCACCTTTCATTACGCGACCCTGGTAGTGTTGCTGATCTACGCCGTGCCCCGCCCGGAGGCGCTCAGCTACGCGATCATGCTGCACGCCGTCAGTGTGGTTCCCATCGTCGCCCTGGGCCTGCTGTTTACCTGGCTGGGCGGCATGTCGCTGCGCAAACTGCTCGCCATGGAGCAGAGCGAGTAATGCACGTCGGGAAGCGGGCGCGGGCTAGGGAAACGCTGATTTATTCCGTCATGCCCGCGAACGCGGGCATCCAGATTGTTGATTTACCTGGGTTCACGCCTGCGCGGGAACGACGGAAGAGGAATTACTCAGTGCTTCCCTAGCGATTCGCCGTGCTCGTTGTGGTAACCGGTGCCCGGAGCGGGGTCGCAAGATCGTAGATCTGGTAATCCGCCGTGGCGGTCAGGCGCGGATAGGTCGCGGCAAGATAGCGTTCCAGTTCCGGATGGCGCTGGAAGTCCTCCATCCAGGAGGCGATGAAGTAGCGCGCCCCCTTCGCTCGGTACTCGTCCAGTCGCCGTCCGATTTCCTCGGTGCCGAGCCCGACCGGCTGGCCCTCGCCGACGCTGATGCCTTTCAATCCCACCCGTTCCACAGCCAGGTGGAAATCCGTGGGCCAGAGCCAGCCGGAAACCCGGGCGTGATACATCAAGGGCAGACCTTCCGATTGCGCATACATGAGCACTTGGTTGCTGTGCGCCACCCTCTCGCCTATTTCAGCGAAGGCGCGCGCCTTGTCCTCGACGCCGGGCCGGTCGAAGCTGCGCGCGGTCTGCGCCAAAGGCAGGCCGATGGCAAGAATGGCCGCCAGCGCGAGCCCGGTGCTCACGTAGGCGCCGGACTGGTCGCGCAGGGTTCGCACCAGGCTGGCGCTCAAAGCGGCGAGGCCTAGCGCGATCGGTGGAATCACCGCGCTGTGATAGTAGATATGAGTCGCGAAGTGGTAGGTGAACATCATGCCCAGCAGGGCATAGCCCACCCACATACCCAGCGCGAGGCTGCGCAGGTCGCCCCGCATCGCCACGAGACCCAGCAGCCCGAGCACCAGGATCGGAAAACCGATGGCCTTTTCCAGCAGGTACAGCCAGGCGATGTAGAAATGCGGACTCAACAAGGCGCCGGGGATGATGCCGCGCTGGGCCTCGATGCCGCCGATGAACAGCATGTTGCCGAGCAGATACAAGACCGGCGGCGTCAGGGCGAGCAGGCCGAAAAGCCAGGAATCCCCGCAGATGAACAGGCGTGACAGCGGCATGCGCCGCAGCGACAGCCCGGCGAAGCTGCCGGCGATGAGAAAGACGACCTGGGATTTCAGCGTGATCGCCAGGGCGCAGACCAGGCCGCTGATGATGAGATTGCGCCGGGTTGGGCTTTGATGGTGCCGGAGGATGAAGTACACGCCCGCCAGGCCCGAAGCCATCATCAGGGAATCCGGCTGGATGCTCAGGCTTTGCTCGATGGCGAAGGGCAGAAACAGGTAGAACGCCGTACCCGCCAGCGCGGCTTCGGGCGGCACCAGGCGACGCAGTAGCAGCAGCAGGAATACCCCGCCCACCAGCCAGGCGCTGGAGGTGATCAGCCGCGGTAGCCAGAGGCTCTCGCTACCGGTCAGTTTGAAACCCTGGTTGGAAAGCCATTCCGTGACCGGCGGCTCGTGGATCGGTTGCCGGGTGTTCTCGAGGTAAGTCCGCTGTTCCGCGGAAAGTCCGGGATCGCCGCTGTGCTGAAGATAGCGCGCGATCATCATGGAGAAATACTGCCGCACCGGCTGGAATTCCGCCGGCCCCTTGGCGACGCCGAGACCGCGAATGCCGGCCGCGAGCGTGAACAAAATCAGGGCGATGACGATAAAGGTTGTGGCGCCCCCCGGGAGAAGCCAGTGCGTGCGGTCTTCGGCTGAACGGGGCATCGGCTTGTCAGGTTAGGGTTGGAGGGGCGGGACGTTAAGGATGAACGCCGAAAACTGTCAAGCCGCCTGGCTGTAGGAGCGGACCGCGTCCGCGATTTTTTTACATGGACCGCGTCCGCGATCATTTGCGTGGTAAATCGCGGACGCGGTCCGCTCCTACAGCCAGGCGGCGTCCCAGAGTGGGTAATCGGCTACACGGGTAGCGAGGCCGGCGCGTAGCGGGTTGGCAACAATGTAACGAGCCATCGCTTGCAGGTCCTCTTCCTGGCGTGCGGCATGATCGTGGAAGCCGGGCTGCCAGATCGGCCCCCGGCCGATGGCCTTGGCGCATCGCGCCTTGACCCGGCCGATCAGCGAGGACAAGGAACGGGATTGCAGCGACAGCAGCCAATGGCAATGGTCTGGCATGACGACAAAGGCCCAGGTTTTTGACAGCCCCACCGCATCGGCCGACTTCAATTCGCTTACCAGCAGCCTGCCCATCGCGAAATCCTGGAATATCGGGCGCCGCTCCCGCACCACAAAGGTCACCAGATAGACGCACCCCTGTTCGGAAACGCGGCCTTTGCGCAGATTGCCGCCATGTGGATGCAGAGCGTCATTCA
Organism: Pseudomonadota bacterium; assembly: GCA_030653935.1. Lineage (GTDB taxonomy): Bacteria > Pseudomonadota > Gammaproteobacteria > Burkholderiales > Thiobacillaceae > PFJX01. The sequence goes on along the minus strand of JAURYL010000060.1, from coordinate 7,799 downwards.
TCAAAACCCCCTCCCTTGTGGAAACAATCGCGGACGCGGTCCGCTCCTACGAGAGCCAATTCCACCCCGTAGGAGCGGACCGCGTCCGCGATCTTTTACCTGGACCGTTACGCCAGTTCCTCGATGTCGTAAATCCGCCGATGCTCGCGGATGGCGTAGCGGTCGGTCATGCCGGCGATGTAGTCGGCGACAGCGCGGTGCGAGTCGAGGTCGGCGCGGGCGCGGTGTTCCGGCGGCATCAGGCGCGGTTCTTGGGTGAATGCCTGGAATAGTTCGCGCAGCAGTCGTTTCGCCTTTTCGCTCATGCGCACCACCTTGTAATGGCGATACAGGTTCTGGAACAGAAAGCGCTTCAGTTCGCGATGCTGTTCCAGCACTTCCGGGCTGAACGCGGCCAGCGGCGGACAGGCGCGCACGTCGTCCAGGCTTTCCGGCTGGTGCCGGGCGATGTTGCGGCGAGTCTGTTCAAGCAGGTCCACCACCAGGGTGTTGATCATGCGCCGTACGGTTTCGTGGATCAGGCGGCGGTCGTTGAGCGCGGGGTAGAGGCCCCGCACGCTGTCCAGGTGGCGCGCGAAGATGTCCACCTGTTCCAGTTGCTCGACCGTGATGAGTCCGGAGCGCAGGCCGTCATCGACATCGTGGTTGTTGTAGGCGATCTCGTCGGCCAGGTTGGTGACCTGGGCTTCCAGCGAGGGTTGCCGGCCTTCGACGAAGCGACGCCCGACATCGCCCAGCTTGGCCGCGTTCTTCAGCGAGCAGTGTTTGAGGATGCCTTCGCGCGCCTCGAAGGTGAGATTGAGCCCGTCGAATTCGGCATACTTCTGCTCCAGTTCGTCCACCACCCGCAGTGATTGCAGGTTGTGCTCGAAGCCGCCGTGTTCCTTCATGCAGTCGTTGAGCACGTCCTGGCCGACATGGCCGAACGGGGTGTGGCCGAGGTCGTGCGCCAGCGCCAGCGTTTCCGCGAGGTCTTCGTCCAGGCCCAGCATCCGTGCCAGGGTGCGGCCGATCTGGGCGACTTCCAGGCTGTGGGTGAGGCGGGTGCGAAACAGGTCGCCCTCGTGGTTCACGAACACCTGGGTTTTGTATTCCAGGCGGCGAAAGGCGGTGGAATGGATGATGCGGTCACGGTCGCGCTGGTATTCGGAACGCGGCGCGGCGGCTGGCTCCGGATGGCGGCGGCCCTGGGTGCGGGCGGATAGCGCGGCGTAGGAGGCAAGGTCGGTCATGGTGTGCGTATCCGATGCGTTATTGAGGTGGCTCTTGGGAGCGGACCGCGTCCGCGATCTTTTCCGTGGGCAATCGCGGACACGGTCCGCTCCTACGAGTGCCGGGTCAAGCGACGGTCGATGTCCCTGGCGAAGCGGGCTACATCTTCACTGGGGACGGCATATTGGCCTGCAATTTCACCGAACCGGGCGACGCCCGCCGCGACTTCTCCGCAAATGCCGGCGGCGCCGGAAACGCCCCATTTGCGCCCGAGCGCGGCGAGACCATCCGGCCCCGGCGGGCTGGGCGACAGGTCGAAGATGAGGACGTGTTCACGTCGGCCGCCGACGTCGGGCAACAGGTCGAACGCGGGTGAGAGCGTATGGCCATCCGGGCCACCCAGCATCCAGAAATTCTTGAGATGGTCGTCGGTGTTGCCGAGCAGCGCATTGAAAACCATCTGCCGGTACAGGCGCGGCACGTCGATTTCCGGCTGCGCGCCGTGGCGGCGCAGGGCGGTGATCAGGTCGGCGTAGCGCAACACGTAGTATCCGCCGGCCTGCAACAAGGCGCGCAGGCTCAGCATGTGGCGGCGGCCGCCTTGCAGCGCCAGATCGAAGCGCTTCACCAGCAACGCCCGGCGCCCACCGGCCAGGTTTTCCAGGCGGAACTCCGGCACTTCCAGGCCAGCCAGGTGGGCCAGTTCCAGGCTGGCGGCTTCCAGCCCGACCATGTCCACCGCGTCGCGGCGGCTGGAAAATTTGGCGATCCAGTGGCCGTGTTCGTCGCGTACCAGCGCCTTGGGGCGGGCACCGCCAGGTGAACTGCCGGCAGCGAGCAGGAGGCGATGGGTCAGTTCCACCTCGCCGTCCTGTTCCAGACGGCGCGCGGCCTCGACCAGGGTTTCCAGATCGAGCAGCGGAGCGGAATCATCCTGTGGCCGTGGCGTTGCTCCCGGCGCCAGGAAGGCCAGGGCACCCAGCCCCTGCCCGGCCAGGGCGCGCAGCAGAAAGGGTTCCGCCTGTTGGCTGCGCGGCAGGCCATGACGCTGGATCAGCAAACGCCGCCCCCAGTCGTCGGGCAGGGCGTCTTCCAGAACCATGAGCGGTGCTTCCAGCCGGTTGCACTGGAATTCGCCGGGTGTCAGGGGTAGGCCGGCTGGGTCGAGCGGAAAGGCGCGCGGATCGGCGAGATAGTCGGCGGTGTAGCGGAAAGCGCTGGTGTAGCGGCCCTGGCCGTCGGCATCGGTGCAGGCCAGTTCGCCGGCGCGCAGGCGCTCGCCGGTGGGCAGGGTGAGCCAGATGTCGAGGCGGATCATGTCAGTTCCGCACGGCCGTTCCGAAGGAACTGACCTCCCCCTCGGGGGGAAACGAGCGGAGCGAGTCAGGGGGGCGTTTCACTTCAGCCGCCTGGCTCGTTGCCGGGTCTTGGGCGTTTCGGCGGCGGCATCGAACAAGCTGTAGCGCGGTGCCAGCAGGGCCTCGGCCTCCGGCAAACGGCCCAGCACCTCCAGCGCCGCCAGCCAATGGCCGATCTGGGCGCTGGCATCGCCCTGCTCCAGGCGGCGCAAGGTAGGGATGGAAATGCCCAGGCGTGCAGCGAAGCGGGCCTGCGGTTCGTTGCGCGCCAGACGTTCGGCGCGCAGACGAACACCCATTCGGGTCAACTGTGTATGCACGTTATCGGAAAACATGAGGTGCATTATGTGCTCTTAACAACGTTAATGGCACATATCGTTTTCTTAGTGTTTGGCAACCATCGTAGGAGCGGACCGCGTCCGCGATCTTTCGCGTGGGCAATCGCGGACGCGGTCCGCTCCTACAGCGTCAGCGTTGCCCGCAACGCGGCCGGGTCGTAATCGGCGGTCACGAAAGCGTCGCCCAGTTTGCGCAACAGGACGAAACGGATGCGCCCCGACTCCACCTTCTTGTCCACCGCCATGTAGTTCATATAGGCGTCGTAGCCCAGATCGGGCGCAGCCACCGGCAGCCCTGCGCGTCGGAACAAGTCGGCCATGCGCTCCACATCGGTCTGTGCCAGCAGGCCCATCCGACGCGACAGATCCGCCGCCAGCATGGTGCCGGCCGAAACGCCCTCGCCGTGCAGCCATACGCCATAGCCCATACCGGTCTCGATGGCGTGGCCGAAAGTGTGGCCCAGGTTGAGCAGGGCGCGCTGCCCGGATTCGCGCTCATCGGCGGCAACCACCTCCGCCTTGTTCTGGCAGGAACGATAGATCGCGTACATGAGCGACTCGGTATCGCGCGCCACCAGCTTTTCCATGTTCGCCTCCAGCCACTCCAGGAAGGGCAGGTCGCGGATCAGCCCGTACTTGATGATTTCCGCCAGGCCGGCGGAAAGCTCGCGGTCGGGCAGAGTCGCCAGCGTGTCGATATCCGCCAGCACCAGTTGCGGCTGATAGAAGGCGCCAATCATGTTCTTGCCGAGCGGATGGTTGATGCCGGTCTTGCCGCCCACGGAAGAATCTACTTGCGCCAGCAAGGTGGTGGGCACCTGGATGAAAGGCATGCCGCGCTGATAGCAGGCCGCCGCGAAGCCGGTGAGATCGCCGATCACACCACCGCCGAGCGCGATCAAGGTGGTCTTGCGTTCGGCGCGCTGGGTCAGCAAGGCGTCAAAAATGGTGTTGAGGGTTTCCCAGTTCTTGTAGGTCTCACCATCAGGCAGCACCACCGTCTCCACCTGCACACCGGTACCGGCCAGGGTGCGCGTGAACTGCTCCAGGTAAAGCGGGCCGACGGTGGTGTTGGTGACGATGACCGCGCGCTGCTGCCGCAAATGCGGAAGCACCAGATCGCCCCGGTCAAGTAGGCCGGGGCCGATGTGGATGGGGTAGGCGCGGTCGCCAAGGTCGACGGAAAGAGTTTGCATGGCTGAATTCGTACAAAAAAGAGGTACATGATAATGCCCTCCCCGAGCTTGCCCCAATGCCGGCTTCGCGCGTTTCAGAACGGGCATCGCGTTCACTGCCGGTTTGACGGATCAAGAAAAAAGGTAAACATTTGCCGCTTTCCCGCCGTAATACAATCGTTTCCCAACGCCACCCAAGCCCCAATACATGCTGAGAGTAGCTACAAACCTCTACGCTTACCGCGAACTCATGATCACGCTCGCGTGGAAAAACATCGCATTGCGTTACAAGCAGGCTTATCTGGGCATCGCTTGGGCCATTCTCAAGCCGGTCACACTCATGCTCATTTTCACACTGGTCAAGAGCTTCGTCGGCATTGAGAGTGGTGATATTCCCTATCCCATTCTGGTCTTCGCCGCGCTCATGCCCTGGACCTTCTTTCAGGAGTCCGCCTCCGATGGCGTCAACAGCGTGGTCAGCAACACCGCCCTGATCAAAAAAATCTACTTCCCGCGTGAAATTTTCCCCATTACCGCAGTACTCACCAAGCTGGTGGAGTTGGGCATCAATTTCATCATCCTGGCTGGCCTCATGGTGTGGTACGGAATGATGCCCAGCGCCCATGTCCTGTGGGTACCCATCATTCTTGCCTACACCATGCTGGCTGCGCTGACCATCGCCTTCGTCGGCGCCGCCATCAACGTTTATTTCCGCGATATGGGACAGGCACTGCCGGTATTGCTCTCGTTGTTGATGTACGCCTCGCCGGTCATTTATCCCCTGCAACTGGTCAAGGACAAGCTGCTGACGCAGCAAGCGGCGGGTGAGTGGTCCAACATGTTGTACACCCTGTATACGATAAACCCACTGGCCGGCATCATCGACGCGTTCCAGAATGTCGTCCTCAGAAGCCAGCCACCGGATCTGACCGCCATGATTCCCGGCGCAATCATGATCTCCATCCTGTTGCCGCTGAGCTACCTCTACTTCAAGCGCGCCGAAGCGTACTTCGCGGACGTCATCTGACCATGTGCCTCATGAATGTAGCAGCCGCCCCGTTCAAGCCTGGTTCGACCCGGCATAAGGCCATCGAAGCCGGCATGCGCCTAGCCCCGAACTGACTAATAGCCATGAGTAACACCGTGGCATGTGCCCCCCACGAAAATCTGACCACCTAACACGACAACAAACAACCGGTTCTGAAATGCCCATCATAGAAGTTGACCATCTCACCAAGGAATACCGCCTGGGCGCTATGCAGGGGCTCAAGCAGACCCTGCTCAACACCGCTGCCCGACTGTCTGGCAGGCAGGTTTCGGAGCGCCCGCTCTTCAAAGCTCTTGACGACGTCTGTTTTTCAATCGAGCCAGGCGAGGTGGTCGGCATCATCGGTCACAACGGCGCAGGAAAATCATCCCTGCTGAAGATGCTGGCCAAAATCAGCACTCCCACGCATGGCTCCGTCAAGGTTAACGGCCGGATCGCGCCGCTTATCGAGGTGGGGGCTGGTTTTATTCCCGATTTCACCGGGCGAGAAAATGTTTATTTGAATGGTTCGATCATGGGGCTTTCACGGAAAGAAATTGACGTGAAATTCGATGAGATCGTCGCCTTCGCAGAAATGGGGGAATTCATCGATACGCCGGTCAAGCGCTATAGCTCGGGTATGCAAGTTAAATTGGCCTTCTCCGTCGCGACCAGTATTGATGCAGATATATTGATTGTCGATGAAGTGCTGGCTGTCGGGGATTTGGCATTCCAGAGAAAGTGTTTTGACCGGATGGAAGATCTGATCAAGAGGCAGGGTAAAACGGTTTTACTGGTATCCCACAACATCAGGCAGGTAGAGCGTCTCTGTTCACGTGTCATCCTGTTTGATAAGGGGCGGATTTTGGCTGATGGGGAGCCTAGCCCGATCTGCGATCATTTTTATGAGCAGAATGATGAAAAGGTAAGGAAGGATACTGCGGCCAAATTATCCGCGTCCTCCAAGGGTGAGTCGAGTGGTGATGTTGAGCTGCTAAGCGTTACCTTCATGGACGCGGAAGGTACGCCGATTGAGCGCGTGGAGTTTAATTCTGATGTAACCCTTTGCGCCACATTCAGGGTGGGTGAGCGGTTGGTGAATCCCATATTTGGGCTGGGTATTCATACCGTGGATTTCTTGTACTTGAGTACTGAAATCAGCGAGAATATTTTTGAGAACAGGACTTACGAACCGGGCGAATATGTCGTAAGCCTTCATATACGGAACTTTCCATTTCTGCCCGGCGTGTATTCTGTGCGGCTGGGCATCAATACCGGAGAGTTGACGAAGAATATATTCTACCAGGAGGGCGTGTGTAACTTTCAGGTCACCACGGCAAATCGTTATCGCACACAGAGTATGCAGGAGGGGTTTGTCGAAATGAAGGGCGAGTGGCAGCTGAAATCCCTGGCATAGGAACTAGAAAAAATGCCATTCGCCAGAATGACGGGCAAGTGTAATTAATACTGTGTTCGGCTGCTCGCATACGGCAAATCAAGGGTGCTGAGGTGTCTCATGGTGAATGGATGTTTTTAATGCGCCGTATTGATTGTGGAGGGGTGATATGTGGCGGTTGAGGCAGTTGCTCAGACGTATTATGGCGGAATGGAGGTCAAGGCAAATCGGGCGTCAATGGGCAAGGCATTTGGAAAGGCTGCCTCAGGGTGCTGATGGAAAGATTCTGCTTCATATTGGTTGTGGTGATATTGATGCGCCTGGGTTTGTTAATCTGGACGCAAGGCCGCAACCGCATGTCCACATTGTTACGACCAATCTGTTTAAGCTGTCGATGATTCCGGATGGGGCCGTGGATTTAATCTATATGAGTCATGTCCTGGAGCATGTGAGTCATCTGGATGTGGTCTCGACCATGCGGGAATTTCTTAGAATACTCAGGCCAAATGGTGTGCTGCGGGTTTCGGTTCCGGATTTTGATCATATTCTGACCATTTACCAGGCTACCGGTAACAATATCGCCGCAATTGAGCAGCCTCTCATGGGGGGGCAGGATTACCCCTTTAATTATCATTATGCTGTATTTAATGACGCGTATCTCAGGGCCGCGATGTTGGAGAGTGGGTTTCGCGAGGCGCGTGGTTGGGATCCTGAGAACTGTGAGCATCACGATTTTGAGGACTGGGCTTCCAGAACCATCCCGTTCGATGGCCGTGAATTCAAGATTAGTTTGAATCTCGAAGCGGTTAAATGAACCAAGGTAATATTGTCTACCCGGTGTGATAATTGGCGCACGATGTTCTGAAGTCCGTCAGGGCGTTGATCCGGGTAGCGCACGGTTCAACGCTACAGAATGCCGAGAATGCCTCCGAGCGCAGTGGAAACAGGCCATATTGTGCACTTACGATCCGATATTGTCACCACCCTGCGAATCACCCCGGGTTAATGAATGGCCTAAGGGGATATGACGGATAGCGCTTGATCAGCATGAATATGGATGACGTCGTCATGCGGTGATTGAGGTATACGTTATGTCCTTTTCAATATTGGTCAAGCAGGCCACTGGGTGTTGGTCAATGTATCGGAAATCACTTGAGGTACTTGCAAAACCCCGATACCGTGTCTGATTTTTCGCATTTCGGGGCGAATTATGAGGTGCGGGCGTGCCATTTCTGGCAAGATGAAGTTCTCTATAAATCATCGAACGCCCGCCAAATGGATACTATTTCACGC
>JAURYL010000059.1 GCA_030653935.1 Pseudomonadota bacterium | reverse complement strand
CCCCCCCCCCTGAATAGTTGGTCGTCGAACACCAGCGCACACCGCATCCGCGCCCGGCCGGGAGGCCGGGCGATGCCCCCCCAGAACGCACCCCCGCCGAGGCGATCCGCCTTGCCGACATCCGCGCCCGGCCGGGAGGCCGGGCGATGCCCCCCCTTAGGTGCATGGGTGGGCACGCAGCGATTAAAAGTAATCCGCGCCCGGCCGGGAGGCCGGGCGATGCCCCCCCCCACCAGGCGGCGTGCCTGTACCACGCAGCGCCGGTTCCGCGCCCGGCCGGGAGGCCGGGCGATGCCCCCCCCAACGGGACCAGGCCCGGGCCGAACTGGCGACGGTTCCGCGCCCGGCCGGGAGGCCGGGCGATGCCCCCCCCCGGTTTGGGACGCGGCAAGCCAACTAAGTCCCATCTCCGCGCCCGGCCGGGAGGCCGGGCGATGCCCCCCCCGCGCCGGAATCGACCAGCATCCGGGCGGCGGTTTATCCCCGCGCCCGGCCGGGTGGCCGGGCGATGCCCCCCCCCCCGCTTTCGCAACGTATTGTTTTGGTTGCGGAACGGGCTGAGCTTGCGCGAACCGGCTTGCGGCGGCAAGTGCGGTGGGCGTTTCGCTTACATCAATTTCTGCTGAATTGTTAAAGAACAAGGGGTTAGCGTTTGCGCGAAACGTCTGGGCTTTTGTCGTTGCTTGGGGTTCGCGCGTCATACCAGCAGGGGGCCTTCGAAGTCGATGGAGCGGAAGGTGCCGAATTGTTTTACCCGCACTTCAACGGGTTCCGTGATGCGGTAGAAGCGCAGGTTGTCTTCTTTCTCGTTGATTTCCGCGAGCAGGGTGCGTTCCAGTTGTTCGAACTGCATTTCGTTGACTTGGCATTCGAATACGGACTTCTGCACGCGTTGGCCCATGGCTTCGCAGGCTTTGGCAACGCGGCGCAGGCGTTTTCGGCCGGCGGCAGTTTCGGTGGAGACGTCGTAGGTGACGATGATGAGCATGGCTTATTTGGCAATGAATGGCAGATAGCCTTCCATTTCCCCCCGGATTGCGCGCGCCATCAGGCGGGCTTGCACCAGGGGCAAGAGGCCGATGGGCATTTTGCTTTCCAGCAGCGGGTGGGTGATTTCTTCCTGTTTGCGCTCTTGCCAGGCGGTGACGACGGCGCGGCGGCCCTTTTCACCCAGCATGACGGCGCCGCCTTCGCGGATATCGAAGTCGCTGGCTGCGACCTGGCCCCGGTTGATGAGGGTAAGGGCGAGGCGGTCGGCGAGCACTGAGCGGAATTCTTCCTGTAAATCCAGGGCAAGCGCGGCGCGGCCGGGGCGCACGGCGTGGAGGAAGCCAAGTTGCGGGTCGAGGCCGACAGCTTCCAGAGCGGAACGGCAGTCGTTCATGAGCATGGCGTAGAGGAAGGAAATCAGGGCGTTGAAACGATCCAACGGCGGGCGGCGGGTACGGCCGTCGAGGGCGAAAGCTTCGCGCATCTGGGGTTTGACGATGCGGTTGAGGGCGGCGAAGTAGCCGCGCGCGGCCTCACCTTCGACGCCGCGCAGTGTGTCCAGATCGCCGGCACCGGCCGCTGCGCGTAGGGACGCGGCGAGGTTGTCGGCGGTGCGGCCGAGTTGCGCGGCTTCCTCGCTATCGGCGGCTTCGCGGGCGCCGCGTTGCAAGGTGACGCGGCTGTTCTTGAGTTTGCCGGCGACGCAGGCGCGGGCGTGCTCCAGCGTGGCGACGGGGTCGATGGCGGCTTTGTGCTGGGCCTGGCGCAGCAGGATGTTGCCGGAGACCGGGCCTTCCATTCGCGCCTTGAAGCGGCCGTGCTCGTTCAGCAACACCAGCGACTTGCCTTCGTCGGCCAGGCGGTGCATGAGGGCGGGCGAGACCATGACGTTGCCGAAGGTGACCAGGCCGGCGAGGTGGTGCAACGGTACTTGCAGGCGCTTCTCGTGATCCACATCGATGCGCACGGTGGCGTTCTCCAGGTGCGCGTAAGCGTGGGGCGTCATGACGTACAGGGTGTTCTGGATGTTATGCATTTTTGTATTACGATACGAAATACGATTTGTAAGGAAGAGGTGTTGATATGTCGACCCTGACTTTGCGTTTGCCTGATGAACTGGACGAACGCTTGAACCGCTGCGCCGCATTGGAAGATATCAGTCGATCCGAACTGGCGCGGACTGCACTGGATAGTTTTCTGGGTGAATTGGAACGCAAGCGTTTCATGGCCGACATGGTTTCTGCTGCCCGGGTGCTGGCAACCAACCCGGAGGCGCGGGCGGAAAGCATCGCTATCGCGGAAGAGTTTTTGCCACTCGAGAATGAAGTGCTTGATATTGCTGAAGGCCGCAAACCGGGTGATCCGTGGCCTGAAGAACTTGGCGAGCGCTGGTGGAAATGATGCGACGCGGAGAAATCTGGTTGGCTCGCCTGAACCCGAATGTCGGCGCGGAAGCCGGCAAGGTCAGGCCTGTGGTGGTCATGCTCGATGATGATTTGTTGGCTACGGGTATGAGTCCCGTGGTCTGTATTCCACTGACAAGCAAATTGTTCAGGGGCATGGAAGGGTTGCGCATCGCCATCACACCACGCGATAAATTGCTTAAACCCTGTTTCGTGATGCCGGAACAAACCCGCGCGCTTGACCTGAATCGCTTCGGAGACGGCCCACTTGCTTCCCTGACCGCGCAAGAAATGATTGAGGTCGAGCGGAGTCTGATGGGCGTTTTTGGTTTGTTTCATCAACTTAATCCAAGTCACTGAACAGGCTCTCCCTTAAGCCGCTTATTCTGTTCTGGCTCGCCATTGCCTCCGGCTGGCAAATTTCCTTCAATGAACACTCCCGACAGCGCGCGTCGTTTACCGGCGCCGGCAACTGGCCGGTAGCCAGCATGGCGCGGATGGCGTTGGCGGTTTCAATAACCAACTCGCGCAAGACCGGCGTGATGGCGACCTCGCGCCGCCGGTGGCTGCTGGCGTGGTAGATCGCGCCGCGCGGCACCGGGCGGCCGAGCATGTCCTCCAGGCACATCGCCTGGGCGGCGAGTTGCAGGTCGTCATACAACTTCTGTCGTTTGGGACCGTGCTTGAATTCCACCGGGAACACCGTGCCGTCCGGGTGGAATTCGACCAGATCGGCCTTGCCGATCAGCCCCAGCCGGTCGGACCAGAGGGGCAGGGCGCGCTCCACCTTCACGCCCGCCTTCATCTCGTAGCCGGGGGTATCCACCAAGTGGTGCACCGCCTGGCCGCGCGCGGTGTGAAGGTTGTCCTCAAAAGCCTGCTCCAGATGGATCAGCCCACACTGACGCGGACAGTAGGCCCAGTGCTGGAGCGCGGCGAGAGGAACGGGGTCGGTGTTGATCACTGGGTCAGGCATGGCGTACCTTTGGCCGCCATACCTCTAGCCGCGCACTTTCTTGGAGAATCGCCATGCCCCTCACATTCGAGCAAATCAAGGCCGAGGCCATGAAACTCTCACCCGAAGAGCGCGCCGATCTGGCGGATTTGCTCTGGGTCAGTGCCTGCCCGCGCGAAGAGGTGGAAGCCGCCTGGGATGCTGAAATCGCCAGACGGGTTGCAGAAATGGACGCCGGCACGGTTGAGTTCATACCCAGTGAACTGGTGATGGCGGAAATCCGAGAAAAAATACGCAAGGCTGGCGAGTGAGATTCCTTGGGACGCACGCGAGCACGTGCGCTCTCTGAACTCATGGCTTAGCGGCCCGAAGCGGCCTAGTGCGGTATGTTGCACCATCGAACACGACGAACTTCCCTGCGTGCATGTCAGCAACCTCTACCATCCTGAAGATCCACTGCGCGGGCTCGGTCGGTCGATAGGACGGTGGGCGAAGCAGGATTACGGCGGGTGGTGCAGGCAAACCGCGACGAAAGATCAGCTCGCCATAGTCCCGGTCAAACGTGATCAACCAACGCTGTTCCGCTACCGCCAACGCCATGACCCGTACATCGTCCCAGCCGGAACAGCATTCGCCGATAGCTAAGATGTCCAGGCCGGCTGCACGCAACACCACTGTGGCTGGGACAGGAAAGTTTTCGTTAAGCAGGAGACGAGGCTTCACGCCGCCACCTTGTTGATGGCGACAAAGGTCTCCTCCTTGAACAATTCGGCGGCGAATGAAAGCGCGGCCAGCACGTCCTCACGGGTGATGGTTGGGTAAGCGGACAGGATGTCCTCCATCGTCCAGCCGTCGGATGCCCGGTCCAGAATCAGTTCGACGGAAATCCGAGTGCCCTTGATGGTTGGCTTGCCGACCAGGATGGCCGGGTCGACGACGATGTGGTCTTTCCAGTTGGTCATGTGATGCCCTTTCAAAAGCCTTCGATGATGTCCGGTGCAAGCCCACCAAGTCCCGCCAATTCGAAGCTGCCATCCGGCTTGACAGTCAGCGACCGATGCACCTTGGCTGAAGAATACTGGCCCGGCTTGCAGTTGTGTTTCCACCAGATGACTTTCAGCACTTCCATGCTGCCCGCTGGGCGGGCGGATGACTCATCGTTCTCGAACAGCTTGGGAAGTACCTTCTTGATGGCTTCGGCATCCTCGTCGGAGAAAGTGGTTCTTTCGGCAAGCTGAGGGTTCATGCTGCCGTAGAACACATACACACCATGGTCGACGCGGTGTTTCATGCCCATGGTGTCCGAGCCGCGCTTGGTTCCATCACCCTCGCCGCTGACGCTCTTTGTGATCTGGGTACTGGTGATGTCTATGGGTTCGACACTGAAGGCGGATTGCACGGTGACCGGACCGCGAATACCAATAGAGACACCGGTATCGCCTTCATCTTCACTGCCATCATCTTTTTTCTTGCCTGCTTTCTTGTTGCTTTTCAGCGCGAACAATTGGCCGAAGGCGCGCACGTCAAACCACGTTTTGCAGGCGAGGCCGTATGTTTCGCTTGATCCGAGTTTGTTACCCAGCGCCTTCTCGGCCCGGTCTCGTAAGTTTTTGGCCTCATCCGCTTTTCGATCGTCGGACTGGACAAAGATCATGTTGCCGTCGTCCTGCTTGCCATCCGCGATCCAGCGTTCAAGAAGCCGATCCCGAATCTTCCGCTTGATACTGACATCGCTCATTTCCCCGAAGTTGGAATAGTCGGTGCGCGGCCGGTTTCCGTTGAGAGGGTCGCCATTCGGGTTAGCGTTCTTGACGCGAAGGATGACGGCGAAATCGATTTTGTTTTGCAGCGTGGTCATGGTTGTCTCCGTAATTGAATTATTCGGCGGGGGTGGCTTCATTGGGCGTGGCGCTATCCGTTTTGGGCGGATTCAGCATCTGCCGCTGGCAGTGGTAGCCGAGCAGGAATTCGCCAGAGAGCTTTCGGTCGTCAAGAAAGTCGTCTCCGACAAAGCTGGAAACGACCTCGTCATGCAGTTTTTCCATTCCATGCAAAAACGGCCCACGTTTGGCGCGCAGCCGTGATTTAGCAGGCGTCAGGGCGAGTTCGATGGTGCGCCATGTGCTGGCGGGTCGGTCGGCGAAACGCTGCATTAACTTTGCGGCGGTGGTATCGCGCGTCTCACCACCGACGTATAGCGCGCGGCCCTCGATGTGCTCGGCGATGGCCAAAAGACGGCCATAAAGATAATCCCGGCTTGTCCGGCCCGTTTCCAGTGTCATTTCGTACTCCCCTTCTTTGAAAAATCCCTTGAACAGGGCGCAGGCGATGCCCAGGCTTTTCTCCCACTCCCAGTGGTCCATGCCCACCCGGTTGCAGGTTCTGCGAACAACAGATTCAACAAGATCGCGTGGTAACGCTCGGCCATCGACGATGCAGGGCAAAAGCCGCTCCACTGTGGACTTGCGAAGCTTGTCGTCGAGGCGACGGCCGTAAGCGGCTTCGGCAATATCACGCGGCGCAGGCGCACCGACGAATCTGGCTTCCTTGCCGAAGTTCTGCGGCCAGGCATGGTTTTCGTGCCATTTCTGAATGCGATCCAGAAACTCCGAACCTTTCAGTTCCCGATAGAAGGTAATCGCCATACGTCCCGGCGTCGCGGAGTCCAAGCCCATGACGACGATGTCTTCAGTGGCATCAATCTGTGCGCGATAACCGGCGAGGGCTTTCTTTAGGCGCAATGCGAAGGCTTGCCCGACATCGCCCATATCGGATTGCATCTTCCCTGTGGTCGATTGGGCGATTTCTTCACTGCTGAGAAATAGCGAGAGCGTGTTACTGGCAGGGTCAGGCACGGGTTTTCCTGCGACAGCCCAGGTGACAATGACTTGCTCGCCAGCCCGATGGGCTTGCCGACGAATGAGCCAGCGCAGGGCGTTGTGGGCTTTTTGCGTGACTTCATAGCTCACCCCGCACGCCTGCTGGCCGGTGTCGTCGGTGAATCGGCCTCGAAATGTATAGCCCGAACTGTCATTGGCGCTGATCAGTTTGGCACCGTCGCCTGGGTGTCGAATGCGCTTGGGATGGCTCAAAGCCAACGGGGTTTCGGCATTGCCGGTCACCATGCACAGCCCTTTTGTTTCCCTTGTGCCGGCGTCGAACCGGGCCCATGCCTCTTGCAACGTACCGTCTTCCCAAACGGCCGTGCATGGATTCTCGGCTTCACGGACATGCCAGCGAATGAACGCATCGCCCTGGTCGCGCTCACCTTCCTTGGCGGTCAGCAGGCGAAAAATCGCAGGCGATGGGGTGTCACCAGGCCATCGTTTCAGCAATTTTCCATCGGCCCCGACATGCAGGATTTTTTCGTTGATCAGATCCTCCACGACATTGCGTTTGCGGACATACGCGAGGACAGCTCTGGCTTTGGCATGGCTGAATTCGGAACCACACCATGCGCTTAGTTGGGCTTCATATTCCTTGAAGAAGGCGGGCTTTTCGCCGCCATGATCGGCGTAATCGGCGGCGCAGTACTGAACTTTGTCGCAGAGCGGATGGGGTTCGATCGCACGCGTTCGACCGGCGGATTTTTCAGTGGCGGGGATAACCGTCTCCACCTTTTCAATGATGCCAACGCCCTTGAAATTGCCAGCGGCATCGAGCGTGATTTCGATATGCGCTTGTTGCGGCGTATGGCTGATCGGCATCAGCGGTTCCGAGCCAGGCGGCTCGTGGCCTTTGCATTGCTCGTAGGTCTCGTAAAGTTTCTGAATCCAGCTCATGTCAGACCCCCAATTCCGCTGCTTCGTCTTCGACGCCGCGCAGCGTACCCTTGCCAAATTTCTTGCAGTGCATTTCGCGGACAAACTTGCGGATGGTGCAGGTCTCGGGGCGCAGGAAGGCAATGCGGCCATCAACCATGGTCGGTCGCCAGAAACGGGCGTGCAGTTGGTTTTCTCCAGTTTCATCCGGGTAGTCGAAGCCGTGGAACATCAGGCCGTAGGCAAGTTCACCCGCACCGTCGTACTCCCCCTCACATGAACCAAACGCGCAAGGTTCGACATAACCCTGGCAATCTCGCGTGCCGAGGAAAATATCTTGCCGCCCGCCGCGTTCCAGCATGCGCTGGACGATGGCGTTATGTTTGCCCTCGCTGCGGTCGTCCTCCAGTTCAGGGCGGTGCGGGTTCCACTCGAAGTGCGCGCGCACTTGATATTCCACGTCGGCCAGAAACGTGTAGATGGCCAGGGTGTTGCCGCCGCCGAACTCCAGCGGCTTGGTGCCCTTGGTCTGGGTGCGGATGCGCTTCATCACGCGCACTTCGTCGATGATCCAGATGAACGTGGGCTTCCAGTAAATGGACTTGGCGATACCCTTGAGCGCCTCGTAGGTGGGAATGTGATACGAGCATTTCTCGCCGCCGATCCGGGTCAGCGGGTCGGTGAACAGGGCATGCCGTGCCGAGACTTTGAATTCGATGCTGTTTCGTTCAGCCACAGAGAACCTCCATTTTTCCCTCCGGTGTTTCGCTCAAACCGAACTCGTCACTGTAGTAGCGCGAGTCGGCCAGGAACAGGATGCCTGTTCCCTCCTGGATTTCCTGCACAGCGCCAGCCTTTATTAGCCGCTCGAGAACTTGCGGGAACACATTGACGCTGAATTGTTGTGCCCGCCGCAGCAGGTCGAATTCTTTATCTGGAAAATAGGCTGCGCAGAGCGCGGTGATGATGGCGCGCCCCTTTTTTTTATGCGGAACGATGACCCCGCGTGTGGGTGCATCGATGGCTTTGAACGCTTTGGCCGCCGCCATGAAGGACTGGCGCAAGTAGATGTTCGGGGCTTGGCCCATCCTTTGACCATAAGCAACCACCGCTTGCGAATTTGCTGATAGCAGGTTGAGTAAAGAGTCCTGACGCCCCACCATTTGTGCAGACACTGGGTATTCCATTGCCGCCTTCCTCTGAAAAAAGTAACGCTCGTAGTACAGGCTCATCGCTTCTGGCCCGATGCTGCTGTACCCAAACCGCGCTGGATCAGTTTCGTAATCGTCTAGTACCCAATCGGCCTTCTCCTTCCCAATCTGGATGTCCGGCAGCATGTCTAATTTCTCGTCCTCAGCGCGTGGATTGACGATATGAACAATGCCAGGCTTCGGCCGGCCATTTCGATTGCAGCGGCCCGCTGCTTGAGCGATGGAATCCAGGCCGGCGGTAAAACGAATGACCGCGCCGAAATCCACGTCTACCCCGGCCTCGATCAACTGGGTGCTAACGCAAAGGACGGGTGAGCCATCAATGAGAAGTACCCGGATTTTCGCCAGCACAGCTTTCCGGTGCTTCGGACACATGCTGGTGCTCAGGTGATAAATCGGAACGATGCCTTTCCATCGGAATGCACTGCAAAGCTGGTAAATCCGCGCCGCCGACTTTTTGGTGTTGACGATAACCAGGCAGCTACCGGCTTTCACGGTTTCTTCCTGGGCCAGAGCTGCGATCTCTTCCATTGCCCAGCCGCCCGGTTTGCGGCGATTTTTGACCTCGACTCGCTTCAAATCATCGAACAACTGTTTCACATCCGGCATGAGTTCGTTGCCTTCTGGGATGCGGATGGCCCCCTTGCTTGCATCGACCTTGTCCAGCAGCGGCTGGGTAGCTGTGCACAGGACGACCGTGCTACCGCATCGGTCGACCAGGAAGTTGATTGCGTTATTGAACAGGTGGACACAGTTGACCGGCAGGGTCTGGATTTCGTCGAAGATCAGCACGGCATTGGCTAGTTGGTGCATCCGTCGCGCGCCGCGCGTGCCCGTGCCGAATAGGGTTTCCAGAAACTGAACGCTGGTGGTGTAGACCACCGGTGCGTCCCAGTTCTCCGAAAGAATTTTTCCGCGCCAGGTTTGCGCCTCGGGCGTGAGGTTGGAATGGTGTTCGAGGACCACGCTGCCTGGATCGGTGCCATCAGGTTCCAGGATGCCGCGAACCACCTCGGCGTTCTGGTCGATGATGGACGTGAATGGGATGACGTAAATCACCCGGTCCATGCCGTGTTTTTTGGCGTGATGCAGCGCAAAACGCAGGCTGGCCAGGGTCTTGCCGCCGCCGGTCGGCACGGTGAGTGTGTAAATGCCTTTGCTCCGGGATGCGCCTTCGAGGCAATGGCGGGAGATGTCTTGCCGAAGTTGGTCAATGGGGTGGCGGGGTTGAAGGGAAGCCAGGTGTTTTTCCAGACGGTTGATCAACGACTCCCAACCCGCATAGCTGCCGCGCATTCTCAGTCTGGCTTGCTTGGGACTCTCGAAATCGGCCGTGTCGATGCGGTCGGCGTCGATCAGGCAACTGAAGAGGAATCGGGCGAGTAGTCCGATTTGTTGCTGGGCGACGATGCTCCGGTCACTTTTTTCCGGCGCGCTGAGGATGATTTTCCTGATCGCCGATTGAATGCCTTGGAGCATTTCCGGCTGTGCGAGGAGTTCTTGCGCCCTGGCGAGGATGGCCTGGTCAGCTTTGCCAAGTGCTTCATTCAGATGGGTGCGTGCATCCAGCTTGTTCATGCGCTTGGTGAACGTATCTTCCGCTGGGCGGTTTGGCTCTGACGTCAGGCAGTCGATCAGCCCGGAGTGGTGGGAAGCAATGCATAGACCAAGCATCTGGCCGACGATCAGGCCGAGCGGCCCCTGTTTGGCGAGTCCTCTCCACAAAAATTGAGCGCCGGCGCTGGAGTGATCCACCTTGCCCTTGAGTCCCTTCGCATCGACAAATTCATCTTCGTCAGGGTTGAGCAGTTCAACGGCAGATTTCAGGTAGTTCTGGAACTCCGCGCTGTATTTGCCGAGATCGTGCAATAGGCCGATCAACTCGCCGTGCGTTGCCAGTCCGACCTTGCCAGCGTGGCGGCAAGACAAGGCGGATACCCCGGTTAAATGGTCAACTAACAGTTGGATGGCACCGTCACTGTCTCGAACGTGGGCAATTGGCCGGTTCTTGTCATTCATGGCTTCTCTCCACTCTCCGGATTCACCGCTTCCAACTCCGCCCCCACCGCATAGCAGGCCGGGACATGCTCGCGATATTCCGGCAGTTCCAGCAGCAGGCGCGCGATGGCCCAATCCCAAGTTTCTTTGCCGAAGTCGTGGCGCATGAATCTGAACAGGCGGGTGTCCGCTTCCCCCTTGGCTTCGCGTTCTTGCCATTCGATGTGGTCATGGAGAAGCCGGCTGACACGGTCCAGGGCGTGTTGTTGGGATAGACGCGTCTGGTAGTGCGCATGGGCGTGGCGTTGGAAGGCTTCGGCCTGGCGTTCGGGGGATTGCCATAGTTTGCCCATGACTTCGGCGGCATTGCGGGCCTCTGCTTCGTCTTGGGCGACGAAGGCATCGAGAAAGCAGCCGTCTACCAGCAACAGGACGACCCATATCAGTGGGCAGGCGGGATCGTGCCAGTCCTGCTTGTGGTCTTCGATGTAGGTCTGCACGCCACGCGGCGCGGCGGTTTCATATTCGACAAAGTCGCCCAGTCGGTAGTCGTTCAGGACGCGGGCGAACTGTTTGCTTTGGACGGCAAGACGCCTACCTTGGTCCTGGATGTGAAAGGTGTCGAACATTCCCATGTTGGTTTTTCCCTGTTGATCGTTGTCGTCGCTTCTATGGCGACATGGATCGGTTTTTAAACGATTCCGGCATCGGAGTGGTGTGGAATTTGTACTTATATTGCCATAGCTTGTAGCTCACCAGGTGAGCCTGTCGTGAAGCCGCTTTGGCAGCGGGGTGCGGGCGATTTGATGAATATTGCCGTGAGGTGGCCGGGCTGTTCTGGCGAACGCGGCGTTCAGGTTTGGCGGCGGCGCTATCCACGGATGTGGAGGCCGGCGCGGCGAGGGAAGTGCTGATTTATTCCGTCATGCCCGCGTAGGCGGGCATCCAGATTGTTGATTTAATTGGGTTCCCGCCGCAGCCTGCCCTCGAATGGGTAGTCGAGGGCGGGAACGATGGAGGGGGAATTAATCAGCGCTTCTTGTGGGGCTTGCCGCGTTTACCTGATGGCTTGCAGGAAGGCTTCGACTTCGATGCCTATTTGCGTCGCATGTTTGCGGCAGGCTTCGATATCAGTGGCTTTGGCCGTGTTTTCCAGGGCGCGGGCGACGACTTCGCCACGGCGGGCGGAGAAGGTGGCGAGGACGCCTTTGAGGGTGTGCGCGGCGCGGAGGAGGCGGGGCCAGTCGGTGGCGGCCAGGGCGGTGTCGATTTCGTTGAGATAGTTGGGGGCGTCGGAGATAAACATCTCGATGAGGGTGGCGAGCAGTTCTTCGTCGTCGGCGATGCGGGAGAGGGCGTCGGCGCGATCATAGATTGGGAGGCCGGCCGCCGCCGGGGCTGCCGGTGGCGTTGTGGTGGGGTCGGTCCGGGTGTCGCGGCGACCGCCGAGCACGCGTTCTATTTCTTCATATAGAACTTCGGGTTTGACCGGTTTCGAGACGTAGCCGTCCATGCCGGCTTCGAGGCAGCGTTCACGGTCGCCCTGCATGGCGTTGGCGGTCATGGCGACGATGGCGATGTGCGGCTTGTGGGGCGCTTGTTGTTGCTCTTCCTCGCGGATGCGGCGGGTGGCTTCGAGGCCGTCCATTTCCGGCATCATCATGTCCATCAGGATCAGGTCGAAGCCGCCGCGACGCCAGGTTTCCAGGGCGATCTGGCCGTTGTCGGCGACGCTGAGGGTGTGGCCTTGTTTCTCCAGGAGTTTGACCGCGAGTTTCTGGTTCACCGGGTTGTCTTCGGCGAGCAGGATGGCGTATTTGGCGCGTTCCTCGCGCAGGCTGTGGCGGGTAATCAGGCGGTTGTCCGCGTTGGGTTCGGGTGTTTGGTTGATGGCGGCTCCCATGGCTTCCCTTAATTCGGTCAGGGCGATGGGTTTGGTGAGGTAGGCGTTGAGGCCGAGTTCCTTGCAGCGGACGGCGTCACCCCGGAGTCCGGCGGAGGTGAGCATGAGCAGGCTGGTGGCGGCGTGCCGGGGGTCGCCGCGCAGTGCCTCGGCGACCGCGAAGCCGTCGGTGCCGGGCATGCGGGTATCGAGCAGGATGAGTTGGTAGGGGTCGTCCTGGGTGCGCGCTTGCTCGGTCTTGCGCAGGGCCTCGGCACCGTTGGCGGCGAGGTCGTGGCGGATGCCGAGGCGTTCGAGCATGAGGTTGAGGATGCGCAGGTTGGTGGGGTGGTCGTCCACCGCGAGCACGCGCGCGTCCTTGAGACTGGCTTCGCGCCGGGTGATGTCTTCCGGGGTCTTGGCTGTTTGCAGACGGATATGGAAGATGAAATCGGAACCACGACCCGGTTCGCTTTCGACGCGAATCTGGCCGCCCATCATTTCGATCAGTTGTTTGGTGATGGTGAGGCCGAGGCCGGTGCCGCCATATTTGCGGGTGACCTGGCCATCCGCCTGGGCGAAGGCGGAGAAGATGTCGGTCAGTTTTTCCGGGGCGATGCCGATGCCGCTGTCTTGGACGCGGAACTCCAGGCAGAGGTCCTTTTGTTCCGCGGTTTGGCGGCAGTCGGTCACGGTGAGTCCGACGCTGCCCCGCTCGGTGAATTTGACGGCGTTGCCGAGCAGGTTGATGAAGATTTGTTTGAGCCGCGCGGGGTCGCCCGAGACGAATCGTGGCGTGTTTTCGCCGAGGTCGTAGCCGAGTTCCAGGCCTTTGAGCGAAGCGCGCGGGGCGAGTGATTTCAGGGTTTCGCCGATCAAGTCGATGAGGTCGAAGGGGGTTTCATGGATCTCCAGTTTTCCGGCTTCGATCTTGGAGAAGTCGAGGATGTCGTTGATGACGGTGAGTAGGTGGTCTGCGGAGTTTTTCACCAGCGTCAGGTATTCGCGTTGTTCGCGGCTGAGGTCGGTTTCCAGGGCCAGATCGGCCATGCCGATGATGCCGTTCATGGGGGTGCGGATTTCATGGCTCATGTTGGCGAGAAATTCGCCTTTCAGGCGGTTGGCGATATCTGCGGTCTTGCGTGCCTGAGCCAATTCGGCGTGCTGTACCTGGAGTTTTTGATTGAGGTCGGCGAGTTCCATTTTTTGCTGTTCTGCTTCGGCCAGCGCGCGGGAGAGTTCGTTGGTTTGCTGGCGGATCATCACGTCCAGTTCCGAGGCCAGACGGCGCAGGCTCTGGTTGCTCTGGTACAGCTCCAGGGATTTTTCTTCGAGGATGCGCTCGGCCTCTTTGCGGGCGGTGCGCTCGCGCTCGAAGCGCGGCTGCCAGACGGAATCGCTCATGGCTTAGTCCTTGCGCGTGAGGGTGAAGCGGGCTTGCGCCCCGGGCAGGTCGGCAATGGCTTCGCGCAGCACCTCGATGTTTTCGCCGAAGTGCGCAATGCAGCCTTCGATGAGTCCGTGCGCGAGGTCGGCGAAAGGGTGATCCGAAAAATAGGTGAGGGTGAGGCTGCCGGGGGCCTGTTCCACTTCGAAAGTGGGAAGTTCGGCGTCCGGGTAGAGTTTGCGGACTTCGGCGTGAATCACGTTTTCGATGCCGGCGAGGAACTGGAGGGTGCAGGTCATGCCCTGTAAAAAACGTGGATAGCCCAGGGCGAAGCGGCTGAACAGGTGCCGGCCGAAAGTGCGTATCAGGCTGGGTGCCGCGACGCCGGTTTCCTGGGACAGGGCAGCCACCAGGGCGATGATTTCTTCATGCGGATAGGTGCCCACCGAGGTATAGGCGCCGCCGGAAGGCACTTGTGAGCGGGCGATGAGGGTATCCACCATGTCCTGCGACCAGGTGGCTTCCACCATTTCCATGAATTCCGTGAAGATCATGCCTTTCATGTGTTGCTCCTTGTGGGTTCCGTGGCTGCGTAGGGTGCGCCGTGCGCACCGTTGGCGTGGTGCGCCTCACGTTTCCATGATGACCCGCGTGATTTCCCGCTTCAGTTCGTCGAAGCGGATGGGTTTGGCGACGTAGCCGTCGGCGCCACCGTCCAGGAAGCGCTCCATGTCGCCGCGCATGGCGTGGGCGGTGACGGCGATGATGGGGGTGCGCGGACCACCCTGGCCATTCAAGGCTTCCAATTCGTGGATACGGGCGATGGCGCTCATGCCGTCGATGCCGGGCATCATCATGTCCATCAGGATCAGGTCGAAACGGCCTGGGCTGAACGCTGCCACCGCCTGTTCGCCGTCTTCCGCGATACGCACCCGGTGGCCGAGTTTCTCCAGCAAAGTCGTGGCCAGTTTGCGGTTCACCGGGTTGTCCTCCGCGAGCAGGATGTTGAGGCCGGTAATGGCGATGTCTTCCGTGCCGGAAACGGCTTCGACGTCGTCTTCCTTATGGTCGAGCCGGGTGTAGGGCAGCAGGAAGTGGAAGCGGGTGCCCTGGCCTTCCTCGCTTTCCACCCAGATGCGCCCGCCCATGAGGCCGACCAGTTTGCTGGAGATGGTGAGGCCGAGGCCGGTGCCGCCGTATTTGCGTGTGATCGAACCATCCGCCTGGGTGAAGGCATCGAATATGGCCCCCAGCTTTTCCTGGGCGATGCCGATGCCGCTGTCACGCACACACAGGTGCAGGCAATCCGGCTGTTCGCAGCCCACACGGTCCACACTCAAACGGATGTTGCCCGCATCGGTGAACTTGATGGCATTGCCGAGCAGGTTGATCAACACCTGGCGGATACGCCCCGGGTCGGCGGCGATGTGCGTGGGCAAGCCGTCGGTCATTTCCAGGATGAGTGTCAGGCCTTTTTCCTTGGCCCGGATTTCCATGCCGCGCAGGGTTTCTTCCAGCATGGGGCGCAGGGAGAAGGCTTCCTGCGAGAGGGTGAGCTTGCCGGCTTCGATTTTCGAGAAGTCGAGGATGTCGTTGATGATGCCCAGAAGGTGGTTGGCCGAGGATTTGACCAGGTCCAGGTATTCGCGCTGTTCCGGGTTGAGCTCGGTGTCCAGGGCCAGTTCGGTCATGCCGATGACGCCGTTCATGGGGGTGCGGATTTCGTGGCTCATGTTGGCCAGAAATTCGCTCTTCATGCGGTTGGCGTTCTCGGCCACGTCGCGGGCGTGGCGCATGGATTCCTCGGCCTGCTTGCGCGGCGTGATGTCGCGGTATTGCCAGAGGTGGCCATAGTCGGCGCCGGCCACCCGGATGGGCACGAAGTCGCGCTCCAGCACGCGGCCGTCGGTCAGTTGCAGCTCTTCGCCGACCACGTTCCGGCGTGCGGCGAG
The DNA here is from genome assembly GCA_030653935.1 of Pseudomonadota bacterium. Taxonomy (GTDB): domain Bacteria; phylum Pseudomonadota; class Gammaproteobacteria; order Burkholderiales; family Thiobacillaceae; genus PFJX01. Next base: position 15,343 of record JAURYL010000059.1, on the reverse strand, counting down.
GAGGTCGTCGATACGCGCCGAGAAGGCGTCCGCGTCGGCGAACAGGGTCTTCATGATTTCTGCCGTGGTCGCGCCGTCCTGGCCGATCAGCGTTTCCGGCGCGGCCTGGATGCCGAACAGGCGGCACTGCGCCCGGTTGATCAGAACGATGCGGCGTTCCTCGTCTTCCACCAGGATGCCGGCCTGGAGATTTTCAATCAGGGCGGACAGGCGCGAGGTGGTGCGTTTGAGGTGGAGTTCGGTCTGCTTGCGTTCGCTGATGTCGCGCGCCACGGCAATGCGGTAGGGCATGCCGTAGAGGGTGAAGCGGGACAGGGTGAGGTCGGCGGGAAAGCTGCGCCCGTTATGACGCAGCGCCGTGGTTTCCGCCTGCACCTTGTCGTTACCTTCGGATGGCGCAAGGCGTGTCCATTCCGGCAACAGGCGGGTGGCGGGCAGGCCCACCAGTTCATGTTCCGGATAGCCGAACAGTTTGCAGGCGGCGGCGTTGGCGCTTTCCACCATGGCGTCGGCATTGACCGTGAGCAGGGCATCGGAAATGTTGCTGAAAACCGCTTCCATGCGCTGGTTGGCGGCGGACAAGGACATTTCCTTGGTGTACAGCCAGAGCGAGGTTTCGTTGAGGGCGTTCACCAGTGCCTCGATTTCGGCGGCACCCTTGTACTTGGGCATCTGCTCGCCCAGCTTGCTGGTGAGTTCGCCGGCGAAGCGGGCGGCCTCGCGTACCACGCGAACCGGGCGATGCAGGATGCCGATGAGAAGAATGACGCTGAGCGAACCCGCGATCAGCGCAATCAGAACACCGTCGCGAATGAGGTTGCCGAGGTCGTCCTTCAGGGCGTCGGTGCCGACCTCGATTTGCATTGCGCCGTCATAGCCGTATTCGGAAAGCGAACGCCAAAGCACCAGGCGATCCGCCTTCCAGGTGAATGCGTGGCCGGCGAGGGTTTGTCCTTGCGCATCCAGCCAGATCGGCTGTGGGTTGGCGGGCGGGGTCAGGGTGAGAAAGTCGAACACCGCCTGCGGCGCCTGGCCCGGTGTGTGTAGCACCTGGGTGACGACCTGATGGTTGCGGCCCACTACGCGCAAGGCGCGGATGTTGCTGTGATGGGCGGAAAGCAGCAACAGGCGCTCGACCGCGCTGTAGTCGCGCGTGAGCAGGAAACCGGCGCTGGAGATCGCCAAATTCTGCAACTGGGTATCCATGCCGCTCAGCAGCGCGGCTTCCTCTTTTCTGGATTGCTCCAGCACGGTGTAGAGGGTGTGGCCGACGATGGTGATGACCAGCATCAACGCGGTGAATAGCGCCAGTTGTACCGTGAGCTGGCGTGGCAGCAAGCGCTGCAAAAAGTGTGGCGGAAATACGCGCATCGGTCGGGGGGGGGGCGTTATTACTTGTCGCCGGTTTTTTCAATCTGCGCGTATTGGCCCAGCTTCAGTTTTTCCAGGGGGGCGTAGTCGCGCGCGTAATCGGCGAGTTGGGTGCGGTCCAGTTCCACCGCCGCCAGCAGTTTGCGCCCAGCCGGGTCGCGGTCGAGTTTGAGCAGCGCTTCCACCAGACGCTCGCGTACTTTGGCGGGAACACGCGGGTGCGCGGCGAGCGGATGCGAGGCAACCCCGGGCGTGGTGTAGAGCACGGCGAGGCGGGATTGCATGGCGGCGTTCTCCTTTTCCAAGGTCGCGGCGACGCCACCACCGGCCGGCGCCTCGCCGAGCAGAACATGGCGATAGACGTTCTGGTGGGTGCCGACATAGGAAGGGGTGAAGGCGATTTTTTCTTTCTCGGTGAGGAGGGCGCGCATGTAGAGCGAGGCGCCGAAGGCATTGGGGGAGGGGAATGCCAGGGTTTTTCCGGCGAGGTCGGCCAGTTGCTTGATCGGGCCATTGCGATCCACCACCAGAATGCCGTTGAGCTGGTCGCCGCTACGCACCAGGGGGACATAGCCGTGCGCTTTCATGGCCATGACCGCGTGGTAGGGGTTGAGGAAAACAAAGTCCGGCAGGCCGGCGAGAAAATCGGTTTCGAACTTGGGAATGCGTTCCTGCATGCGCAGTTGCAGGCTGATGCCGGTTTCCTTCTCCAGATGGGCCAACAAGGGCGACCAGCGCAGGCCGATGTCCACCGGCGTGAACTGCGGCACCACAGACAGGGTGTAAACCTGTCCGGCCCAGGCGGAGGGGAGCAGGAAATACAGGGCTAATGTGAATGCACGGACGAACACACGGATCATGGGGGGCGTTCTCATCAAAGGTGGGCGAGGTTCGTGCCTTCATCCTGGAAGCGGGCGCGGATAACCAGCGCGTTGTCCAGTTGTGCGATGAATGCGTCGACACAAACAGGGTCAAAGTGGTTGCGGGCCCCTTCTTCGAGAAAGCGCACCGCGTGCTCGATTTCCCAGGCTTTCTTGTAGGGGCGCTCGGTGGTGAGGGCATCGAACACGTCAGCCACCGCAACGATGCGGCCATAGAGCGGGATGTCCTCGCCGGCGAGGCCGTGTGGATAGCCGCTGCCGTCGAATTTTTCATGATGCGTCCTGGCGATCAGCGCGGCGGTATCGAGCAGGCTGGAGGTGCTGCCGGAGAGCAGTTCATAGCCCTTTTCGGCATGGGTTTTCATGATTTCGAACTCCGCCGGATCGAGGCGGCCGGGCTTCAGGAGGATTTCGTCGCGGATGGCGATCTTGCCGACATCGTGCATCGGCGCGGCGCGCAGGAGCAGGTCCTGTTCCACTTGCGGCAGACCGAGCTGTCGTGCGATCAGGTATGAATAATTGGACATGCGCTGGATGTGGGCGCCGGTCTCGGGGTCGCGGAACTCCGCCGCGCGTGACAGGCGGGTGATCATTTCCCGTTCCCGGTCGAGGATTTCGGCGGTGGCTTCGGCCACTTTTTCCGCCAGCCAGGCGGCACGGTCGGAAAGCGCTCTCTGGCTGCGCCGCAGGGCCAGCATGTTGCGCAGGCGGGCGCGAAATTCGGCGTTGTCGATAGGTTTGGTCAGAAAGTCGTTGGCACCGGCCTCCAGCGCGGCGTAGCGGGTTTCCTTCTCATGGTCGGCGGTGATCATGAGCACCGGGATGTCGGCGTTGAGCGGGCTTTCCCGGAAACAGCGGATGAACTCCATGCCGTCAGGTGGCGGCATCATGAAATCGACGATCAGCAGATCCGGCGTATTTTTCAGGCACCAGGCCAGCCCCTCGCCGGAATCCTGGAAGGTGATGGGGGTGTACTCACCCGCCCGTTTGACCAGGCTCTCCATCAGCTTGAGATTGACCGGGTTGTCGTCGACGATGATGACCTGCATGACCGTTCCTTGTGCGTGAAGTATCTGCCGCGCATATCGGCGGAATGCGAGGAAACTTTAACGTGAGGCAACGGGCAGCGAAGCACCACGTAGGCGTGGCTGGCCGAGAGTGCGGGTGTTACGGGGCGGGTTTCGGCATGGCTGGCCGTTTTTCCACGGTTGCCGTGGCCTGCAATTCCTTTTGCTCTCGAATCAGGCGGAGCAGCGCGGTTTTTCCGGGGGGCAACGCGGCGATCAGGTTGAGCAGCGAAACGGAGTCGGTGACCGGTTTGCCGTTGACCGCCACCAGCACGTCGCCCGGGTGGATGCCGGCGCGGTCGGCGGGGCCGCCGCGCAGAACGCCGGCGATCAGCGCGCCATCGGTGGATTTGAGGCCGAAGGATTCCGCGATCTCGGGGTTGATTTCCTGGACTTCGATGCCGACCCAGCCGCGTGTAACGCCGCCGTGCGCGATGATCTGATCCATCACCTGGCGGACGATGGATACCGGGATGGCGAAGCCGATGCCGAGACTGCCACCGCTGCGCGAGAAGATCGCGGTGTTGACGCCGACCAGATTGCCGGCGGCATCGACCAGGGCACCGCCGGAATTACCGGGGTTGATGGCGGCGTCGGTCTGGATGTAGTTCTCGAAGGTGTTGATGCCGAGGTGGCTGCGGCCGAGGGCGGAGACGATGCCCATGGTCACCGTCTGGCCGACGCCGAAGGGATTGCCGATGGCCAGCACCACATCGCCGACGCTGATGCCATCCTGCTTCGCGAAGGTGATGGCCGGCAGCTGGGCGTGTTGAACCTTGAGCACGGCGACGTCGGTTTCCGGGTCGGTGCCCACCACCTTGGCCGGCAGCGTCTTGCCATCGGGCAGGGCGACCTGGATTTCGTCGGCGGCCTCGACCACGTGGTGATTGGTGAGGATGTAGCCGTCGGCGCTGACGATCACCCCGGAACCGAGGTTGGAGACGCGCTGCGGCCGGTTCTCGGCATTGAAACGATCGCCAAAGAAACGACGGAAAACCGGGTCGTCCATGAACGGATTGCGCCGCGCCCGGACTTCCTTGCTGGTGAAAATGTTGACCACCGAGGGGCGCGATTTGGCGGCGGCGTCGGCGTAGCTGGAAACCGTCCGCGCCGCGCCGCCATTCACGGCCTCGCGAATGATGACGCCGTTACCCGCGACCGGCAGCAGGCCAGGAATCAGACGATCCAGGGCGAGCAGGGCGGCCAGTACGAGCACCAGGGCGGAGATGATCTGCGCGAACAACAGCCAGGTTTTTTGCATTTTGATCGTTGCGTTTAGTGGTACAAGGCGAGCGTGATTCTAGCGCATCGCGCGGCGCGAGCCCTTGCGAGCGCGGGCATCGATCAGGTGGTTGGAAGTATTACTTTTGAAATATATCTTGAGTAGTTTCCTCAGTTGTAATTGCTGCAGGTGCGAACTAACCTGACCAACATCATGCGAACCCTGATCCTGGGCATAGGCAATACCCTCCTTACCGACGAAGGTGTCGGTATCCATGTTCTACAAGCGCTCGATGCCGCGCTCGATGCCGAACATCCCCCGTTTGATGATCTGACCCTGCTCGACGGCGGCACCTTGTCGTTCACGCTGGCCGGCCCGATCGAGGACGCCGAGGCGCTGATCGTGGTCGACGCCGCCAACATCAAGGGCGCGCCGGGTGACTGGGTGTTGCTGGAGGGCGAGGCGATGGATGCCTTCCTGCTGGGCAATCGCAAATCCACCGTGCATGAAGTTGGACTGACCGATCTGCGCGCCATCGCCATCCTCGCCGGCCACTGGCCGGAAACACGGGCGATGCTGGCGATCCAGCCACAAATCATGGATTGGGGCGAGTACCCCACCCCCGCCGTCGCCGCCGCCATCCCTCCGGTCTGTGCCGCCATCCTGCAGTTGCTGCGGGACTGGAATCGCGGGCAGGGAATCGCGGGCAAGCCCGCACCTACAGGAACTTGAATCATGCCGCTTGATGCGATCCCGGTTGTCATCGCTCCCTCCGGCCTGCGCGCCGGCGAACTGTCCGGCAACGCGCCGCCCCTGTTGCGGGAAATCGCGGAAATGGTCCGGCGCCTGCTCGCCAGCGGCGAAACTTCCGCTATCGATCTGCAAGCGCTGCCGCTGACCCCAGCCGATCTGGAATGGCTGCGCGAACAGTTGGGCGAGGGCGAAATCGCGGTCACTTTGAACGCGGATGGTGAGTCCAGTCTCGATGAAACGGCCTGTCCCGGCGTTTGGTGGATCACCCACCATAATCCGATGGGCGCGGTGGTCTCGGCCTTTATCGAAGTGGCTTTTGTGCCCGAGGTGGTGAAGGCCCATCCTGAAGATGTCGTAATCGGATTAGAACATCTTGAATTGCTGATTTCTGATCTAAGCTGAAGCAATCGTTGCAATCAAACCGTTGTTGTTCAAGTGTGTCTCGAGCCTGGAGGCGAAGCATCATGAAAGGTCCATTGATCGAAACTCTCGCGCGGCATGGCGTCACCCGTCGCACGTTCGTGAAGTACTGCGCCACCTTGGCGTCCATGATGGCACTGCCGCCCGCGGCGGGACGCGCCATGGCGGAAGCGATGGCGGCGGCACCGGCGGCAAGCAAGCGACCGTCGGTAATCTGGTTACCGTTCCAGGAATGTACGGGTTGTACTGAATCCATCACCCGCTCGCATTCGCCGACGTTGGAAGGTCTGATTTTCGATGTGATCTCCCTGGATTATCAGGAAACCCTGATGGCGGCTGCCGGCCACCAGGCCGAAGAGGCGTTGCATGCCGCGATGGCGGCAAATGACGGCAAGTACCTGTTGATCGTCGACGGTTCGATTCCGCTTGGCCTTGATGGCGCCTATTCCTGTATCGCCGGCAAATCCAACCTGGAGACGCTCAAGGAAGTGGCGAAGGGCGCGGCGGCCATCGTCGCGATGGGTTCCTGCGCGGCATATGGCGGTCTACCCAAAGCCAATCCGAACCCGACCGGCGCGGTGTCCGTAGCCGACATCATCAAAGACAAGCCCATCATCAACATTCCCGGCTGTCCGCCGATTCCGGCGGTCATCACCGGCGTGCTGGCGCATTACCTCACCTTCGGCAGCCTGCCGGAACTCGACAAGCACAGCCGTCCGAAGGCGTTCTACGGTGAAACCATCCACGACCGCTGCTACCGCCGCCCGTTCTATGACCAGGGCAAGTTCGCCAAGACCTTCGATGACGAGGGCGCGCGTAAAGGCTGGTGCCTGTTCGAACTCGGCTGCAAGGGGCCGGTGACCTACAACGCCTGCGCCACGGTGAAATGGAATGGTGGCGTGTCCTGGCCGGTGGAATCGGGCCATGGCTGCTTGGGTTGCTCGGAACCCGATTTCTGGGATGCCGGTGGTTTCTACAAGGCCCTGTCGATGCCGGCGGACCCGCTGAAATTGGCGGCAAAAGCGGCGGTGGTGGGCGCGGCGGCGGGTGTGGCGGTGAGTTTCGTCAATCGCGGCAAGAAGAGCGCGGCCAAATCCGCGCATGAGAAGACCACTCTGGCCGATCTGGAGAAATGATCATGAATGAAATGCAATTTCTGACCTGGGTCCGCGGTGATGGTCTTGATTACGCCGTAGGCATCTTCCTGTTGGGGGTGATCTGGCGCCTGATCGAGATTTATTCCCTCGGCCGCAAGAAAGATATCTCCGCTTCGCGCAGCGTCGCCGGCGCATCCGGCTGGCACACCATCTTCCGGCGCTCACTGCCGCCCGAAGGCATGGTGAAAAAGTCGCCGGTCAGCTACATCGGCGGCTACACCTTCCACATCGGCCTGTTCATTGTGGTGTTTCTGTTCGCGCCGCACATCATGTTGTTCCAGAGCCTGTTCGGGCTGTCCTGGCCAGCCCTGCCATCCCAGTTCATCGATTTGGCGGCCGTGGTGACGATGGCGGCGATGGTGGTGGTGTTGGTGGACCGCATCAATAAGCCGGTGAAGCGCTACCTCTCCACCTTCGGCGACTGGTTCACCTGGACGGTGACTTTCCTGCCGGTGTTGACCGGCTGGATGGCGGTGCAGCACCTGCTGCTGCCCTACACCACGATGCTGGCCCTGCATATCCTGAGCGTGGAAATCCTGCTTGTGGTTCTGCCTTTCACCAAACTGTTCCACGCCTTCACGCTGTTCGGATCGCGTTGGTACAACGGCACAGTCAACGGTCATAAAGGAGTTGCGGTATGAGCGCCTCTCTCGAAAAGGGCGTGCGCGTCCTCAAGGAAGTCATCGACGCGCCCATCGCCAGTTACTTCAGCAGTTGCGTGCATTGCGGCCTGTGCGCCGAGGCCTGCCTGTTCTATACGGAAACCGGCGATCCCAAGTACACGCCGATCCACAAGCTGGAGCCGATGCGCCGCCTGTACGAACAGGAATACACCCTGCTCGGCCGGCTGAAGAAAATGGTGGGTCTGTCGAAGCCGGTCACCGACGCCGAACTGGGCGAGTGGCAGGAGCTGGTCTACAACTCCTGCACCCTGTGTGGTCGTTGCTCGGCGGTCTGCCCGGTCGGCAACGACATCGTCTACATGGTGCGCAAGTTCCGCGAGGGCATGTCCGCTTCCGGCAACGCGCCGGATGGCATCAAGGGCGCGGCCAACCGCACCATCACCATCGGCAGCCCGATGGGTGTGAAACTGCCCGCCGTGAAGGCGCAGATGAAGCACGTCGAAGAGGATTACGGGATTCCCATCCCGCTCGATGCCGAGGGCGCCGAGTACATGGTCATGCTGTCCTCGATGGAGATTATCAACTTCCCCGAGTACCTGGGCGCCATCGCCAAGATCATGAAACAGGCCGGCAAGACCTGGACTCTGTGCTCCACCGCCTTTGAAGCGACCAACGCCGGTATGCAGATCGGCAACGCGGACCTGGCCCGAGTGATCGTTTCACGCATCGTCGAAGGGGCGGAAAAGCTCAAGGTCAAGACCGTGATCAGCCCGGAATGCGGCCATGCCTACACCGCGCTGCGCTGGGAGGGCGCCAATCTGGTCGGACGTCCCTTCACCTTCGAGGTCAAACACATCATCGAAGTGCTGGGTGAATTCCAGGAACAGGGCCTGCTCAAGACCGAGGGCTTCGAGACTGATCGCCTGACTTTCCACGATCCTTGCCAGTTGGCGCGTCGCGGTGGGGTTATCGAGCCGCAACGCAAGCTGATGAAGATGGTCGCGCAGAATTTCGTCGAAATGCCCGATGCCGGTTACATGAACTGGTGCTGCGGTGGTGGTGGCGGTGCCTCGGCTATCGAGGAAGGCGAAGAGCTGCGTCTGGAGGCCTTCAAGGTGAAGAAATCCCAGTTGGACGCGGTCAGGCCAGATCGCCTGGTCACCGCCTGCGCCAACTGCCGCATCGTGCTGGAGGAAGGTCTGGAGCACTATCAGATGGACATTCCCGTGATCGGCCTCACCGAGATGATTGCCGAGCACATTCCGGACCAGACCAAGTCAGAAGGAGCTTGAAGCCATGCCCACCAATGACAAGGAATTCAAGGCGGAACTGGGCGCGTTGCCCATCGCCCATCAGCGCCATGTCGCCGCACAGTTCGTGCAGCGGGTGTTCCCACTTTCCAATGACGCACGTCTCAAGGCGGCCATCGAATTGGCGCAGCGCGCGGACGTGTCGGACGCGGAACTGGCCAGTGCCTACCAGTCAGCCAACACGGCGCGGGTAGAGAGTTTCACCCGGTGCGGCAAGGAAACAGACTGGACCGCGCAGACCGGCCATTTTGTCGCCAAGGCGGCGGTGGCCTGCGTCAGGCCCGCCTCCGAAGGCGAGAATCTGGCCTGGGAAAGCGCCATGTCGGCGCGGATGGCGCGCACCTGCGAGACCGTCGCCACCGGCGCAGGCACAGAGAACAGTGAAGCCCAGGAGCAATACCGCATCCTCGGCGCCTTTTTGAACAGTTAAGGAATAAACCATGGCCACCGCTCAAAGAGTCGTTGTCGACCCCATCACCCGCATCGAAGGCCACTTGCGCATCGAGGCGGAAACCGATGCCGACGGCAAGATCACCAGCGCCTATTCCGCCGGCACCATGGTGCGCGGCATCGAGATCATCCTGCGCGGGCGCGACCCGCGTGATGCCTGGGCCTTCGCCCAGCGCATCTGCGGCGTCTGCACCCTGGTGCACGGCATTGCCTCGGTGCGTTCGGTGGAAGACGCGCTTCATCGCGCCATCCCCACTTACACCATTCCGCAAAACGCGGAGCTGATCCGCAACCTGATGATCGCCGCGCAGTATGTGCATGACCACGTCATGCACTTCTATCACCTGCACGCGCTCGACTGGGTGGACGTGGTATCCGCGCTGAAGGCTGACCCCAAAGCCACTTCCGAGTTGGCGCAAAGTATCTCCAGCTATCCCAAGTCCTCACCCGGCTACTTCGCCGACGTGCAGAAGAGGGTGAAGACCTTCGTCGAGCAGGGCCAGTTGGGTATCTTCTCCAATGCCTACTGGGGCCACCCCGCCTACAAGCTGCCGCCGGAAGCCAACCTGATGGCCGTGGCGCACTATCTGGAAGCGCTCGCCTGGCAACGCGACGTGGTCAAGCTGCACACCATCTTCGGCGGCAAGAACCCGCACCCCAACTTCGTGGTGGGGGGCGTGCCTTCCGCCATTTCCGTGCAAGTGGAACACCCCGGCCAGGGCAAGGGTCCGCAACATCGCGGCGGTCAGGATGCCACGGCGGTCAACATAGTCGGCTTGCAGATTGTGCAGAACGTCATCAAGCAGATGCGCGACTTCGTCGATCAGGTTTATGTACCGGATCTGCTCGCCATCGCCGGCTTCTATAAAGATTGGGGCGGCATTGGGGACACCGGCGGCAATTTCCTGTCGTTTGGCGACATGCCGACCAAGAGCTTCTGGGACACCGATTCCTACCTCATCCCGCGCGGCGTCATCCTCAACCACGACATCTCCACCATCCATCCCATCGATCTGGACAAGGAAGACGAGATTCAGGAGTTCGTCAGCCACTCCTGGTACAAGTACGGCGGCGGTGATGCCGAGGGCTTGCACCCGTTCAAGGGCGAAACCGAATTCAACTACACCGGCCCGAAACCGCCCTACGAGCAACTGGAAGTGGAGAAGAAGTATTCCTGGCTCAAATCACCACGCTGGAAGGGCAAGGCCATGGAAGTCGGCCCGCTCGCCCGGGTGCTGCTGATGTATGCCGACAAGACCTCACCCACCCACGCGCAGACCAAGGAATTGGTCGACTACACCCTGAAGACCCTGGATGTACCGGTTACGGCGTTGTTCTCAACGCTGGGCCGCACCGCCGCGCGTGGTCTGGAGTCGAAGGTCCTCGCCGATTCCATGCAGGGCATGTTCGATCAATTGATGGCCAACATCAAAGCCGGTGACGTGCGCACCTTCAACGACCAGTACTGGGATCCGTCCACCTGGCCGAGTCACATGGTTGGCGTCGGCCTGATGGAAGCGCCGCGCGGTGGCCTGAGCCACTGGATCGTGATCGACGATGGCAAGATCAGCAATTACCAGGCCGTGGTGCCCAGCACCTGGAATGCCGGCCCGCGCGACGCGCAAGGCCAGCCGGGTGCTTACGAATCCGCGTTGCAGCACAACCATGTCATGCACGATCCGAAGCAGCCGCTCGAGATCCTGCGCACCATCCACAGTTTCGACCCCTGTATCGCTTGCGCGGTGCATGTGACCGATCCGGATGGCGAGGAGTTGGTACAAGTGAAAGTGAAGTAACACCCCTCCCTTCCCCGGGAGGGGTTGAGTATGGAGGTGTGAAATGACAACCGAACGTAGAGAAGTGGAACACAAGGTTTACGGTTGGGGCGGGTGGAAGATGCCCATCCTCCACTTGAACGACCCCGAATATTGCGAATACGGGTGCCCAATATGCACTCGCGCGAGGAATGGCATTCCCTGGGCGGTTGCCGTGCAGAAGGCCGAATTGGCGTTGACGCTCGGCGGCTGTCCCTGGGGCAGGGCACGCCATCGCAAATACGGGGTCGGCCCCGACCAACTGATCGCTAAACGGGCCCATTGACGGGCCGAGAAGCCATAAATGGACGATTCTCTCAAACGCCTTCTGGAAGCCGAGACCCGCGCGCAGAACATCATCGACGCGGCAAGCAGCGAACGGCAGCGCATTCTTGATGAAGCATTGGCTGCGGCGCGCGATGCCGAGGCGCGTTTTGAAACCGGGCGCGCGGATCTGCGCGCCCCTTTTCTGAAAGAAGCCCGGGGCCGCGCCGATCAGGCGGTCGCCGAGTTGGCCCGAAAATACGAGGAGCGGCAGCGCAATTTGCGCGAGATGGCCTCACGTCACGAGCAGGAGGCGGTCGACGCCGCGCTGAATCTGTTGCTCGACCCGGCCGCCTGAACCGCCCGACAGGATGATGTCGTGTCCGCCTATCTGAACACCCGCGTCAGTCTCTACGCCGGCCGGCTCTGGCAGGCAGCGGATTTTCGGGCGCTGCTGAAAACCTCCGAGGCCGACATACCGCAAGTGCTGGTGGAGGGTGGCCTGGTGCAGCTTGCCGGCCTGGTTCCCGGCAACGACCTGCATTCGCTGGAGCAAAGCATCATTGCCCGCTTGCTGGACGAGACCCTGGTATTGCTGCGCCCTCTGACCGGCTCGGCGCGCGCCTTTCTGCTTTATTGGACCGAGCGTTTCGAAGTTACCAATCTGAAGACGCTGCTGCGCGGCAAGATGACCGGTGAACGCCCCGCCACCTTGATCAACCGGCTTACCCCGATGGGCGCTTTCGGTCGTCTGGAGGTACGGGATCTGGCCCATGCCGAGGATGTGGCGGAATTGCTGCGCCGCCTCGAATCCGGGCATTACGCGGGCATCGTGCGCCAGGCCCGGCAGGCATTCGAGGACAGTCACGATCCCTTCCTGCTCGATGCCGCGCTCGACCGCAGTTACTACGAAGGCCTGGCGCATCGTGCCCGGCAACTGGAAAAGGAAACCGGGCCCGCGTTGCGGCGGTTGACCGGGCCGCTGATCGACCGCATCAATCTGGTCTGGTTGCTGCGTTATCGCTTCAATTACAAGCTGCCGCCCGCGCAGGTCTATTACCTGTTGGTCGCCGCCCACTATGGCTTGTCCAGCTCCTGCCTCAAGGAGCTCGCGGCCTTGGGCAGCCTGGAAGACGTGTTGGCCGCCTTGCCGGAAGGCATGAGGCAAAGGCTCGCCGATGCCGCCACGATTCCTGATGTCTTCGCTCGCATGGAACACTTCGCAGCCAGGGAGGCCGAAAAGGTGCTGCGCTCCGATGCGCCGGCGATTGCCCGCGCCTTCGCCTACCTGATCCTGCGTGAACGCCAGTTGCGCGGCGTGCGCGCCATCCTGCGCGGTCGCAATCTGGGCTTGCCCGGCGCGATGATCGAGCACACGGTCGGGCAACTCGCCCAGGATGCTTTCTGATGTTTCGCGCCCGGCCCATGTCCCGTGTGACCCTCTACTGCCTGACCAGCGAGGCGCAGGATGCGGCCCTGCTGTTGGCGCGGCACGGCTTGTTCGGTCTGGCCGCAGACAAGCATGCGTCTTTCCCAGAGTCGCCGGGGGACGAGTACCGCGAGATTTACCTGGAGGCCGAGGCCCGCCTGGCCAAGATCGGCGAACTCTGTGGCCATCTTGAGGTTCCTCCCATTCCGCCGGATGTCATCGCGCCGAATCTTCGCGAGCTGAAAGGCATCAACAACCGTTTGCGCGAGTTATGGCAGAAGTGCTCCGCCTGCGCGGATCAGGGCCAGAAAATCGTGGAAGACCTGCGTCACCTGGCGGCCTTGCGCGATACCTTCGAGCGCCTGAAAACCCTGGATGTGGATGTTTCCCGGCTGCTCAAGGCTGACAGCCTGCTCGATAGTCGAATCGGCCAGGTTCCCAAGACCAATGTGAAACGCCTCAAGGAGGCCCTGCAACTGGCCGGCTACATGCTCACGGTGTTTGACCAGGCGGGTGAACAAGCCTTCGTCGTGGTTGCCGGCCCGCGTTCCGGTGGCGAACTGGGCGGCGTGCTTTCCCAGGCGGGGTGGCGCGAACTGATGATTCCGAAGGAGTTGCAGACGCACCCGGAAGTCGCCAGCAAATATCTGGAGCGTGAGACCGCGCGATTGCAAGGCGCGGAGACCCAATACTGCGACCTGAAAGTGCAAAGTATCGGCGAGCAGCGGGCTTGGCTGGGACAGGCCCGCTTGCTGCTGGCGCTGGCCCGGCCCCTGGCGGAAACCGCGTTGGGCGGCCTGCGTGGCAAGGGCCAACTGGTTTCCGTCTCCGGTTGGGTGCCCAGGGATGAGGTGCCGCGTCTGCGGCAGGCCTTGGCGGAACGCTTTACCAGCCGCTATCTCATCGTCAGCCGCGATCCCGATTCCAGCGAGCGCGGGCAGATTCCTTCCTTTCTAAAATATCCCGTCTGGCTGCGGCCTTTCGTGCCCCTGGTGAAAAGCTACGGCATTCCGCGCTATGGCGAGTTCGATCCATCCTTGCTGTTCGCGCTGACCTATCTCTTGTTGTTCGGCGCCATGTTTGGCGACGTCGGCCATGGCGGCGTGATCCTGATCCTCGCGGCGCTGCTTTATCGCAAGTTGGGACAGGTGGCCTGGGTGGGTATCGCGGCCGGGGCGTCGTCCATGGTGTTCGGTGTCCTCTATGGCAGCATTTTCGGCTACGAAGATGTGATCACGCCACTCTGGTTGTCGCCATTGCATGAGCCGACCCGGGTCCTGACGGTGGCCATCCTGTTCGGCATTGGCTTCATCGTCTTCACCTTGCTGGCAAACATCTGGAACAAACTGGTGGCGGGCCATCGCGCCGAGGCACTGTTCGATTCCACTGGCCTGGCTGGTCTGCTGTTTTATCTCGGCATGGCCGGTGGCTTGGCCGCGCAGGCCGGGATGTCGGCGGTTGCCGACCTGAGCACGCCGGCCTGGAGCCTGGCCTTGGTCGGCATCACCACGGTTGCCGTGTTCAAGTGGGTGGAAACCCGCGCCAGCCTGGGCGAACGCGCCCTGGTCACGGCCATCGAAACCCTGGAAACCGGGATCAACCTGTTCGCCAACACGCTGTCCTTCATGCGGGTGGCCGCTTTCAGCCTCAACCATGTCGCGCTGGCGTTGGCCGTGTTTACCATCGCCAACGGCCTGGGTACGACGGGTCACTGGCTGACCCTCCTACTGGGCAACGTGGTGATCATCGTCCTGGAAGGCGGCATCGTCGCGATCCAGGCGCTGCGTCTGATGTATTACGAAGGTTTTTCCCGATTCTTCAGCGGCGATGGCACCGAGTTCGTCCCGCTGAAGCTGGTGGGCGTGAAGTGACTGGCCATGGCTGGCTCAACCGCCCCGCAAAATGAAACAGGGGCCGTAGGAGCGTCCGCTTGCGGCGCGAATTCGTCAACGCCGTGGTTCGCGCCGCGAGCGGACGCTCCTACGCGCGCGGATGGGTTGGTGGTTTTACGGTAACGGTTTGATTGATCTAGCTTTCTAGGAGAGAAAAATGAGCTGGCTGATCGCATTGATGGGTTTTTCCGTAGTCGCCACGATAGGAGCGGGCGTATGGCTCGAACTGAAGCCGCGCCTGCTGCCTTCGCCGGAATGGCTGAAAGGGGGCGTGCTGGCGAATTTTCTGGTTTTCGGCCTGGCTCTGGCGTCCATGCTGATGATGGGGGTTCAGGAAGTCATGGCGGCGGAACCGATAGCCGGCGCCGCGATGGAAATCTCCCTGGGCAAGGGCCTGGCGCTGATCGGTATCGGCCTGCCCACCGCGCTGGCCGCCATCGGCGCCGGCATCGCCCTGGGCCCGGTCGGTTCCGCCGCGCTGGCGGTGATCGCCGAGAAACCCGAGATGTTCGGCCGCACCCTGATCTACATGGGCCTGGCTGAAGGCGTGGCGATTTACGGTCTGGTCATGTCCATCCTGATGCTGGGCAAGATTTAGCATGAAACAACTGATCGTAGGAGGGTCCGCTTGCGGCCCGAACAAGGCGCCTAGGGTGAGATTTCGGGCCGCAAGCGGACCCTCCTACGGGG
>JAURYL010000050.1 GCA_030653935.1 Pseudomonadota bacterium | reverse complement strand
TGAAGCGGGGAATCGGAGCACCGTAGGGGTGGAGTACGCTTTGAGCCATGGCACCAATTGGGTGAATTGCGAAAAGCTTATTATACCTTATTATTCAATGCGTTACGCTATTTATGGCGTGCTAACCTGCGGATTCAGGTTGTAGGCATGTTTACGATGCGGCTTAGGATGGTCAGGTCTAGGCTTGGAGGCGCCCGCCACAAAGCGGATCAGGTTCCTTGCCAGTTCCGTGAACACGGCGAGAACCTGTTCAGTGGGCGGCGGCGCAATGAGGAGCCAACGTGGGAGACAGCGTTTCAGATGCGCGAAGGCATAGGTCCGGTTGAGCTTGTAGCTATCGGGAACCTTGCCGAGCGCCGTGGCCTCCAGCACCGCCAGGGCGTGCAGATTATCGGCCAGCACCTTGGCCCCGAAGTCCTGCTGCGCGGCCAGCCAAGACAAGCCCGAAGTATTCTCCAGAGCCATGCGATGCTTGAGCCGCTTGAAGGCCTCCTCGATGCGCCAGCGGCTGTGGTACAGGGCGGCGAAGTCCTCAGCGGGATAGGCTGTGGCATCCATCAACGAGGTGATCACCGCATGGACCCGCCCGTTGGGCGTCACCACACGGACCAGACGCACCTGGGTCGGGATCGGCGCGCATTCATAATCGACACAGTCCCGCTTATCGGGCGCGCGCAACGTCACCACGGCTTCCGGCAAGCCGGAACGCAAGAAGCGCTTGACCGCCGCGAAGCCGGAATCGTCGGCGCGCACGCAGAAGGAGACGCGCTGTTGGGTCAGATAAGCCATCAACCATCGAGCCGGATAACCGCGATCCAGGACCAGCAGATCGCCGGGAGCCAAGCATTCCAGATGCTCAAACAGCATCTGCCGCTCGCCCGTCGAAGGCGAGTACAGCTTCGCCGCCAAGGTCATCTCCAGACCCGGCAGATACAGGGCGAAGGCGACGGCCTCGCGCACCTGGCGACCGGTGGCGTCCTGAAGGAACAACCGCATCTTGGACGCATCGGCGGCCACCACGCGCAACCCCTGCCAAAGTGGGACGGGCAAGCGTTGCTGGACGAGCGACAACAGATGTGTGTTGAGCGTGGCGAAGGCTAGGTGGGAGAGGTTCTTCCGCGCCTTGGAAAAAGCCTGAGCGCTGGCCTGCCGCACAAAGTCCGCCTGGTTTGCCAGATGCGCGAAGAACGCATTGAGCTCGTTCTGGACGCTGGCCTTGAAGCCCGACAGCATCGCTACGACCAGAACGGGAAAGGTCAATACGCGTTGGCGAAGAAACCTGTTGGGTTCAAGACGGGATTGAGCGAGGAGTTCGTCAGAATGGAGATAGTCGAAGAACTCGACAAGAATACTCTGGTATTGAGGTCGTCATGGTTAATTGCCTTCAATATCAATGAATTACGAGTTGAATTCTACCATGGCACAGGCGATATTTGTGCGGGCGGGGAGCTTAAGTTGAGAGGATTGCACATATAGGTGCGCCACCAATTATTCTTATGCGCCTACATCATGACGGGCCAGCCATCCAAACATGTTCGATGTGGCTTGGCGATAACAAAGGGCACGTCACAAACGATCATGCGAGCTCTGTGCTCATCTATTTCTTGTAATTGTTTGACCTCATGCGATGCCCGTGACTATGGCGCCGCGTCAGTTTCTCGTCAATCGGCTTACGCTATTTCCCGGCTCTGTATGAAATGCAGTGGGTCATCGAGCCAGGCTGGCGGGCAGGTCGCGCCGGCCACCTACATGCCGGCGATGGTAGCGTGGGAGCGCGATAGCCGCCGTTGCATCGCGAGTAGGGGCGGGTTTGAAACCCGCCCCTACGGCTACGCGTTACCCACTACGATTCACTTAGAGCCTATCTCCCGCAGTCGTCACTGCCCCCGATCTACGCCAGCGGCAAGGTAATCGTCACTTCCAGCCCGCCCTTCGGCCGGTTGCGCGCGCGCACCTGGCCGCCGTGGGAAGCTACCGCGCGGTGGGCGATGGCCAGGCCGAGGCCGTAGCCGGTCGTATTGCTGTCGGCGCGGTAGAAGGGTTCGAAGATGGCTTCCAGGTCACTTTCCGGTACCCCGGAGCCGCGATCTGATACCACCACTTCGAACACGCCGGTCGTGGCGTTCTGGCTTGCCCGCACTTCCACCGTGCTGCCCGGCGCGGTGTATTTCGCGGCGTTGCGGATCACGTTCTCGACGGCGCGATAGAGCAGCTCGCCGCGCACCGTGGCGATGACTTCGCCGGCGCCGGTGAAATGCACGCTGCGGCCATTTGCTTCGGCTTCGAAACCGGCGTCATCGGCGATGCTGGCGACCATTTCCATGAGGTCGATGGCCTCCGCGGGGGCGCCCGGTGTGCCGGCTTCGAGGCGGGACAGGGTCAGCACTTCTCCGACCAGTTCGTCGAGGCGGATGGATTCGCGTTCGATGCGTTCGAGTGTCTGGTCGAGCTTGGCCGGGTTCTGCCGCGCCAGGCCGATGGCGGCGTGCAGGCGCGCGAGGGGCGAGCGTAATTCGTGGGAGACATCGTGCAGCAGGCGTTGCTGGGCGGCGATGTGCGTCTGCAACTGCTGCGCCATGCGGTCGAAATCCCGCCCCAGATCGGCCAGCTCGTCGCTGCGCCCGCCCATCGAGGACTGCACCCGCGTGTCCAGCCGCCCTTCGGTGACGGCACGGAAGGCGCCGCGCAGGTTACGGATCGGTTTCGCCACATACCAGGCGAGTGCCGCGCTGAAGGCGAGGCTGGCGAGCAGGCCCATCGTGATGGGCAGGACCGGGGGGGGCGGTTCGTGATGCGGTGGTCGGGCGCGCCCTCCCGACATGGGCTTGCCACGCGCGACCAGTGTGTAGACCTGCCCGTCGGGCGCCACGACCTGGCGCATGCCGGGTTGGAGGTCGCGGCGCGCCGCTTCCGAAGACAGCGCGGCGCGCAAATCTTCGGGCAGCGCACGGTCGAGGAGGTCGCGCCCGCCGGCGTCGAGGACGAACAGTTGTGTGCTGCCTGGGGATGCGGCCCACTCCTGAAGCAGTTCGCGCAGCATTTGCGGGCCGCCTCGGCGCAATACGACATCGGCCGTATCGAGCAGTAGCGCCGCGCGCGGGCCACCCAGCGCGGCCGGTGCGGCTTCGCTGGTCGCCTGGCGGTGCAGCCAGACCGCCGTGCCGACGCCGATGCCCGCGAGCAACAAGGCGAGCCAGAAGGCGAAGAAGAATTTCCAGAACAATCGGCCCATGGTTACTCCTTCACGAACTGGTAGCCCTGGCCGCGCACGGTCTGAATCCAGGAGTCGCCATTCGGCCGCGCGCCGAGCTTGTGACGGATGCTGCTGACATGCACGTCGATGCTGCGGTCGAAACGCGCCAGTGGCCGTCGAAGCGCCAAATCCGAGAGATCGTGCTTGCTCACCACGCGGCCGGCCTGGCGGGCGAGAACTTCGAGCAGGCTGTATTCGGTGCTGGTGAGTTCGAGCGCTTGTTCATGCCATTGCGCCATGCGCCGTTCCGGCCACATGGTGAGCGGCCCCGCCATGATCGGGCCTTGTTGCGGCGTGCCGGGCGCGGCGTCTTCCACTCGACGCAGGATGGCGCGCAGCCGCGCCACCAATTCGCGTGGGGAACAGGGCTTGGGCACGTAGTCGTCCGCCCCGAGTTCGAGGCCGATGATGTGATCGATGTCGTCCCCCTTCGCGGTCAGCATCAACACCGGCATGCGGCTGCCGGCGCGGATCTGGCGCAGCGCTTCCACGCCATTGAGGCGCGGCATCATCACATCGAGTACCGCGATGGCATAGCGGCCAGTAAGCGCCTCGCGCACGCCGCTCTCGCCGTCATGCGCCACGTCCACCTCGAAGCCTTCCTGTTCGAGGTATTCACGCAGCATCGCGGCCAGTTCCACATCGTCATCGACCAGCAAAACACGGGTCATGGTCCAGTCCTTTCAACGCCATATGGCGCCGATGATAGGTTTCCCGCGCGCGGGCTCGCGGTTCTTTACCGGCATTTACCTGGCTGAAAGTTTGGGTGTGAATCAGCAGGGTGAGATGAGGCGGCGAGGTTCCCCCCCTTTCCCAAAGGGGGGCAGGGGGGATTTCTACAAGGGTTGCACAAGTTTGACCGTCGCAAAATCCCCCCCAGCCCCCCTTTGAGAAAGGGGTGTGCGCCTCCGCCGGAAACAATCGCACACACTTCTTTACCCGCGTTTACACCCGGTTAACCTCGCTTTACCCCCTGTTCCCGGACACTGCATTCCACAGACGAGGCCCCTGCGCCGCGACTGCTTCTACCCAACCGAACAGGAGTCGATCATGAAATTCCGCAATCACATCCTCACCGCTTTCCTGGCCGCCAGCAGTATCGCTCTGGTGGTTCCCCTGACCACCCAGGCCCGCTCGATGGGCGACATGGGCGGCTGCGACAGGCTGCATGCCATGCAGGGCGAGCGCGACGGGCTGCCGCCGATGATGAAACGACTGAATCTGACGGACGAGCAAAAGGACAAGATCAGCCAGTTGCGCAAGCAGGACGCCGGCCTCATGGCGGAAAAGTTCAAGGCCATGCGCGACGCCCGCAGCCAGCTTCATGAGATGCAATCGAAGGGTGAATACGATGAAGCCAAGGTCAAGGTGCTCACCGAGCAGGGCGCTCAGACGATGGCGGAAATGGGGCAGATGCGCGCCCGCCAACATCACGAAGTGATGCAGATCCTCACACCCGATCAGCGCAAACAGGTCGCGGAGAAGCGCGAACGGATGATGAAGCACCGGGATAAGCGCCACGAGAACCGCCAGGGCTGATCGCAGCCTCTTTTGTAGCGCCGGCTTTGTTGCCGGCGTCTTCATTTGGAAATTCCATCAGGAAGCCGGCGCGCCACAGGGATACACACATCCGGCTATGATGCGGCGGGAACACCCCCCATCCGTTCAGGAGCACGCCGCTTCATGAGACCGATTACCGCTTCCTGGCGCTATTTCCTGCTGGCGAGCCTGTTGCTCGCGGGCTTGGCTTATGGGCTGCGCGGCATCAGCGGCGATGCGGTCAAGGCGGTGTCCTTTGTATTCAGCGACATCGACGGCCGCACCGTCCGGCTGGCGGATTACCGGGGCAAGTGGGTGCTGGTGAGTTTCTGGGCGCCCTGGTGCCCGTTGTGCAAGGTCCAGGTGCCCTCGCTCAACACCCTCAATCAGCGTTCGGATTTCCGCGTCATCGGCATCGCGCTGGAGTATGGCGCCGACGAGAGCGCCATCCGCGAGACGATCAGTTCGAGCCGGATGCGTTTCGAGGCGAACGTCGTCGGTGGCTCGCGGCGCGAACCCAATAGCGCGTTCCGTCAGGTCGGACCGGTGGATTTTTTCCCCACCTCCTATCTTTATGACCCGACCGGCGAGATCGTGATGTTCATTCCCGGCCAGTTGCGCCTGGGTCGCATCGTCTCGTTCATGGAAAGCTGGCACGCGGAACGAGCCGGCGGCCCGCCCACGTTCGCCGCGAAGCCGGAAAAACTCGCC
Source organism: Pseudomonadota bacterium (assembly GCA_030653935.1). Lineage (GTDB taxonomy): Bacteria > Pseudomonadota > Gammaproteobacteria > Burkholderiales > Thiobacillaceae > PFJX01. Next base: position 15,401 of record JAURYL010000050.1, on the reverse strand, counting down.
GCCTTCCTGCGCCAGCGCTACGGCGAGCGCGGCAACCAGGCCTATGGCGAGTGGAAACGCCTGCTCGACGCCAACGTGAATGAGTCACCGGCGCGGAAACTGGCCCAGGTGAACGACTTCTTCAACGCGCGCCTCCGCCCCGGCGAGGGTCGCGCCGATTACTGGGCGTCGCCCGGCGAGGTGCTGGGCACGGGCCGGGGTGACAGCGCGGCGGTCGCCATCGCCAAATATTTCACCCTGCTGGCGCTCAACCTGCCTTCCGAGCAACTGCGCCTGGTCTATGTCCAGAAACGCGGCGCGACGCAGGGTGGCGCGGTACATCTGGTGCTGGCCTGGTATGAGACCAGCGGCCACGAACCGTTGCTGCTCGATGCCGGCGCCATCCAGCCGGCCGGCAAGCGCCCCGACCTGCAACCGGTTTACAGCTTCAACAGCCTGGGGGTCTGGGACGAAACCGCGAAGGCCGCCGCCGCCGGCGATCCCGGTCGCCTCGCCACCTGGGAAGACACGCTGCGGCGCGCGCGCGCCGAAGGCTTCGAATAGGGAGACCCGCCATGTCCATGTACCGACAACTCTGGCTATCCATCCTCGCGAGTGTGCTGATCGCGCTGGGTGCCAGCCTGCTCGTCTCGCTGCTCAACGCGCGCGCCTATCTGGAAGCGCAACTGGCGATGAAGAATCAGGACAACGCCACCACCCTGGCGCTGGCGCTCAGCCAGGGCGAGCACGACCGCGAGCGTGTGGTCCTGGCCGCCACCGCCTTGTTCAACAGCGGCCATTACCAACTGATCCAGGTCATCGACCCGGACGGCAAGGGCCTGCTGGACAAGGTCGCGCGCGAGGCCGACGCCGGCGCGCCGGACTGGTTCGTGCGCCTGCTGCCGATCCGCTCGCTGCCCGGCCGCGCCGAAATCGCCAGCGGCTGGCAACGGCTGGGCACGTTGACGCTGATGAGCCGCGCCAGCTTCGCCTACCGCTCGCTCTGGGAAACCGCACTCACCCTGAGCGCGGTGATGCTCGCCGCCGGCCTCCTCGGCGGCCTCCTCACCACGCTGGTGCTGCGCCGCATCACCCGGCCGATGCGGGCGGTGATCGAGCAGGCGCGGGCGATCAACGACCACCGTTTCATCAGTATTCCCTTGCCGACGGTGCCGGAGGTGCGCGAACTCGCCGCCGCGATGAATGACACCGTCAACCGCCTGCGCGTCGACTTCGAGGAAGACGCGCGCCGCTACGAAGCCCTGCGCCGGCAAGCCAATTTCGACCCCCTCACCGGCCTCGCCAACCGCGCCCTGTTCCTCGCCAGCCTCGATTCGGCGCTGGACAGCGAGGAATCGCCCTATGGCGCGCTGGCCATCCTGCGCCTGCGCATGCTCGGCAAGATCAACCGCAACCAGGGCCGCGAAGTCGCCGACGAGCTGCTGCGCCGGGTCGGCCGCAGCATCGACGAACTGACCCAACGTTGCGGCGGCACCTTCGCCGGCCGCCTCAATGGCGGCGATTTCGCCCTGCTGCTGGCCGGCGGCTGCGACCCGGCACCGTCGCTGAATGAATTGCTGCAAAGCCTGCCCAATCTGGTCGTGCCGCTGGCTGGCGACTACTCCACCACCTACATCGGCTACAGCCTGTTCGCGCGCGGCGACAGCCCCGCCAGCCTGCTCGCCCGCATCGACACCGCCCTGGCGGCGGCCGATGCCGGCGGTACCAGCGTCGTCCGGGAAGCCACCCGCGCCGACGCCACCGAGGCCGCCAGCCCGCTCGGCGCCGAACAATGGCGCACCAGCCTGCGCCAGGCGCTCGCCGATCCGTCCGCCCTCTCCCTCGCGCATTACCCGCTCCGGGTCGGCGACGGCGACGTGCCGCACCGCGAATGCCCACTGCGCCTGCGTCTCGGCGGCGACCAGGCCTGGCTGCCGGCGACACGCTTCCTGCCGCTGGCGGACCGCATCGGCATGGCGCACGAACTGGACATGGCCACCGTCGAACTGGCCATCGCGGAACTTGAACGCGACGACGCGCTCGGTGGCCTCTGGATCAACCTCTCGGCCAAATCCATCGCCGACCCGGAATTCCGCCGCCGCCTGCTCAAGCAACTACGCGACCACCCCGCCTGCCGCCGCCGTCTCCACCTGGAAATCCCCGAAGCCGGCGGCCTCAGCCGCCTCAACGCCCTGCGCCAACTCAGCCGCGACCTGAAACCGCTGGAATGCCGAATCGGCCTGGAACACTACGGCCACCACTTCAACCGCATCGGCCTGCTCTACGACCTCGGCCTCGACTTCCTCAAGGTCGACGCCAGCTTCATCCAGGGCCTCGACCAAAACCCCGGCAACCAGGCCTTCCTCGCCGGCCTCTGTGAAATCGCCCACCGCATCGGCATGCAGGTCTACGCCGAAGGCGTGGAACGCCAGGAGGAAATGGACAAGCTCGATGAACTGGGCTTCGACGGGGCATCGGGGGTGCTGGTGCGGTAGGAAAGTAGCGCCGGCTTCCAGCCGGCTGTTTTCCAGATTGCCGGCAAGGAAGCGCGAAATCCCTCTATCGAGCCGTGACCATTACCCGTCATCTGACGGCAAGTCGGGTTACGCTTGCGCCATACGACCCACGGGCTGCCAGGCCTGCGATTCCGGCCTGGCCACGGTCACAACGTAAAGGGCCAACAGCCATAACAACCATGACAGGGAACACTCCGCCCGGCGATTTCGCGCCGCGCTGCCTCTCCATAGACCTGGAAGTGGGGCGCGTGGATGAGCGGATTCATCAATTCGCCGGGGTACGCGGGGATAGTGGGGAGGTTGTTTCCCACGCCAGGGGTGACCTGAATGCGGCCCTGGCGCGCCTGGATGCGCTGGCGGCCGGGGCGGCGTTCCTGCTCGGGCACAACCTCATCGCCTTCGATCTGCCGCATCTGCAAGCGGCCGCGCCCGGCCTGTGCCTGCTGGATTTGCCGGCGGTGGACACCTTGCGCCTGAACCCGCTGGCGTTTCCGCGCCATCCCTATCACCACCTGGTGAAACACTATCTGGACGGCCAATTGAAGCGCGAGCGGCGCAACGATCCGGAACTGGATGCGCGCCTGACTCTGGAGGTGTTCCGCGACCAGCGCGCGGCGTTTCTTGCCTTGAAAGAAAGCAATCCGGATCTGCTTACCGCCTGGCACTGGTTGGCGACGGTGGAAGAGGGCCGTTCCGGGCTGAACGCGTTCTTCACCGCCGTGCGCGGCCAGCCCCGACCGGGTGAGGCGGCGGCGCTGGCGGCGATCGGGCGGCTGCTGGAAGGGGTGGCGTGCATGACTCATGCGCGCTGGGTGATGCTGGAAGTGCAGGGGGAGGCTATGGGCGACCCGCGTCACGACATCCCCCCCTGTTCCCTCACCCCGGTCCCCTCTCCCGGCGGGAGAGGGGGGCAAAACGCCTGGCCGCTGGCCTATGCCCTGGCCTGGCTGTCAGTGGCGGGCGGCAATTCGGTGATGCCTCCGTGGGTGCGGCATCAGTTCCCGGCGGCCGGGCGTCTGGTCAAACGCCTGCGCGACACGCCCTGTGGCGACCCGGCCTGCGCCTGGTGCGGTGAGCGGCACGACGCGGTGAAGGAGTTGCACCACTGGTTTCGCTTGCCCGGCTTTCGCCTGTCACCGGACGGCAGGCCGCTACAACAGCAGATCGTCGAGGCGGCGATGCGTGGCGAGCATGTACTCGGCATCCTCCCCACCGGCACCGGCAAGTCGCTCTGTTACCAAGTGCCGGCGCTGTCGCGTTATGACAAGACCGGGGCGTTGACCGTGGTGATCTCGCCGCTGGTGGCCTTGATGGCGGACCAGGTGGCGGGCCTGGAAGCGCGCGGCATCGGCGCGGCGGTGGCGGTGAACGGCTTGCTCTCGCTGCCGGAACGCGCCGATGCGCTGGACCGGGTGCGGCTGGGCGACGCCGGCATCCTGATCATTTCACCGGAACAACTGCGTGGTGTGAGCGTGCGCCGCGCCCTGAAACAACGGGAAATCGGCGCCTGGGTGCTGGACGAGGCGCATTGCCTGTCGAAATGGGGCCATGATTTCCGCCCGGATTACCGTTATGTCGGCCGTTTCATCAAGGAGTCGGCGGGCGTGGACGGGATCGCCCCGATCCTCTGTCTGACCGCCACCGCCAAGCCGGATGTGGTGGCCGACATCCTGGCCTATTTCCGCGACACGGTGGGCGTGGTGCTGGCCGTGTTCGACGGCGGCAGCGGGCGCGACAACCTGGCGTTCGACGTGATTCCCACCACCCCCGCCGAGAAGCCGGCGCACATCCATCAGGTGCTGCTGGACGCGTTGCCGGCGGGCCAGCCCGGTGGCGCGATCATCTACGCCGCCACCCGCAAACATGCCGAGGACTACGCGAAAAACCTCAGCCTCATGGGCATGGCCGCCGAGCACTTCCACGCTGGCCTGTCACCGGAACGCAAGAAGGAGGTGCAGAGGCGTTTTGTAGCCGGGGAACTGCGCGTCATCACCGCCACCAACGCCTTTGGCATGGGCATCGACAAGCCGGACGTGCGTCTGGTGATCCACGCCGACATTCCCGGCTCGCTGGAGAACTACTTGCAGGAGGCCGGCCGCGCCGGGCGCGACCGCGATCAGGCGCGCTGCGTGCTGCTCTACACGCCCGAGGACGTGGAACGCCAGTTCGGCCTGTCCGCCCGCTCGCGCCTGTCCCGGCGCGAGATTCAGGCGGTGCTGAAGGCTGTGCGCCGGCTCGACCGCAAGAAACATCTGAATGGCGAGGTGGTGGCCACAGCGGGTGAAATCCTGGCCGAGGAGGATGAGGGCGTCTTCGAGCGCAATTCCACGACCGAGGACACCCGGGTGAAGACGGCGCTGTCCTGGCTGGAGGAAGCCAGCCTGCTGGCGCGCGAGGAAAACCGGGTGTCGATCTTTCCCTCCTCGTTGCGCGTGGCCTCGCTGGAAGAGGCACAACAGCGCCTGGGCCGGGCGAAATTCCCCGAGGATTACCGGAAAAAGCTGCTCAACATCGTCGATGCCCTGCTCGCCGCCGACGCCGACGAGGGAATTTCCACCGACGAACTGATGGGCGTGGCCGGTCTGACGCCGGAAAAAACCCGGCACGCCCTGCATGACCTGGAAGCGCTGGGCATCGCCAGCAACGACACCGCGCTGACCGCCTTCGTGCATCGTGGCGTGGAGCGATCCTCGGAAAAACGCCTGGCCGAGGCCGCCGCGCTGGAACAGGATTTGATCGCCCATCTGCGCGAGGCGGCGCCGGACCTCGCGCCGGGTGGCGAGTCCGTGCTGCACCTGCGCCATGCCACGCAGCGGCTCAAGGACGATGGCCACGAAAAAGCGCTGCCGGAACAGGTCTGGCGATTGATCAAAGGGCTGGCCGGTGACGGCCGGGGTGAGGAGGGTATCGGCAGTCTGGACGCGAAGAAGCTCGACCCGGAAACCGCGCGCATCACGCTGCTGCGCGAGTGGCCGGCGCTGGAGAAGACCGCGAAGTTGCGCCGTGAGGCGGCGGCATGTCTGTTGCAACACCTGCTGGCCTGTTTACCGGAGGGCCAGCGCGGTAGCGATCTGCTGGCGGAAACCAGCCTGGGCAAGCTGTTGCAGGCGCTCAACGCCGATCTGGCGCTGCAAACCAGCATGAAAGACCCCGCCCGCCTGCTCGACCGCGCCCTGCTATGGCTGCACGAACAGGAAATCATCCGCCTCAACAAGGGTCTGGCGGTGTTCCGCCCGGCCATGACGTTGCGCCTGGACCAGGGCAAACGCGACTTCGTGAGCGCCGATTTCAAACCCTTGCAACTGCATTACGACGAGCAGGTGTTCCAGGTCCACGTCATGGCCGAATACGCCGCGCGCGGCCTGGAAGCGGTGGCCGAGGCGGTAAATCTGGCGCTCGACTACTTCACCCAGGCGCGCCAGGACTTCATCCGCCGCTGGCTGCCTAACCGCGAGGCGGAACTGGCGCGCCAGACCACGCCGGCTTCCTGGCGCGAGATCGTGGAAAACCTGAAAAACCCGGCGCAGCAACGCATCGTCGCCGACGACCGTGTGGACACCAATGTGCTGGTGCTGGCCGGCCCCGGCTCCGGCAAGACCCGCGTGCTGGTGCATCGCATCGCCTATCTGGTGCGGGCGCGCCGCGAGAACCCGCGCGGCATCCTGGCCCTGGCCTACAACCGCCACGCCGCTGTGGAAATTCGCCGCCGCCTGCGCGATCTCCTCGGCGACGACGCGCGCGGCATTACTGTGCTGACCTGCCACGCGCTGGCGATGCGGCTGGCGGGGGCGAGTTTCGCGGAACGTTCCGGGCGCGAGGAATTCGATTTCAAACAAGTGCTGCGCGACGCCATCGCCCTGCTCAAAGGCGATGGCCTGCCGCCCGACGAGGCCGACGAACAGCGCGACCGCCTGCTGGCCGGCTACCGCTGGATTCTGGTGGACGAGTATCAGGACATCGACGCCGACCAGTACGAACTCATCTCCGCCCTGGCCGGGCGCACCCGCGCCGATGCCGACGGCAAGCTCACCCTGTTCGCGGTGGGCGACGACGACCAGAACGTCTACGGTTTCGCGGGTGCTTCGGTCGAATTCATCCGCCGTTTCGAGAAGGACTACCAGGCCAGGCCGGCCTACCTGATCGAAAACTACCGCTCCACCGGCCACATCATCGCCGCCGCCAACGCGCTGATCGCCCCGGCGCGCGAGCGTATGAAGGTGGAACAGCCGATCCAGGTGGATCGCGCCCGGCGCAAGTCCGCGCCCGGCGGCGACTGGGAAAAGAAAGACCCGGTGGCGCACGGCCGCGTGCAGCTGCTGCCTGCCGGCGAAGATCGTTACACCCAGGCACGGCGAGTGATGACTGAATTGCAACGCCTGTCCAGCCTCGACCCGGCATGGGACTGGAAGCGGGTGGCGGTGATCGCCCGCGAGTGGGACGACCTCGCGCCACTGCGCGCGGTCTGCGAAGCCCACGGCATCCCGGTGGAAAGCGCCGATGAGGCCCCGCCACCGTTCTGGCGCCTGCGGGAGACCCGGGCATTCGTGGCGTGGTTGCGCGCAAGCTCCCCTCCACCACCAGGGGAGCAAGAACGTAGGGTGCGCCGCGCGCACCAATTGACGTGCGATGGTGCGCGCGGCGCACCCTACGAATCCTGGCTCGATGCCCAACCACCCGGCCCCTGGTGGGACTTGCTGCGCGAAGCCGTCGCCGAATATCGCCTGGAAGCCGGCGACGCCGATCTGCCGCCAGGCCATCTGGTGGAATGGCTGGCGGAATGGGGGCGCGAGGTCCGGCGCCGCCAGAACGGCCTGTTGCTGCTCTCCGCGCACCGCGCCAAGGGCCTGGAGTTCGATCATGTCGTGGTGCTGGACGGCAATTGGAGTCGGCGCAATCCCGGCGAGGACGCCGACGCCGCGCGCCGCCTCTATTACGTCGCCATGACCCGCGCCCGGCTCAGCCTGACGCTGGCCCGCCTGAACCGCCCGCAGCCGCTGCTCGACCCGCTTCCCGATCTACCCTGCCTGCTGCGCCGGCAAGTCAGTACCTTGCCCGATCCGGGCGTCGATCTGGCGTGCCGCTATCGGCGCGTCCATCAGCGTCTCACCCTGGCCGATGTGGACATCGGCTACGCTGGCCGGCAATCGCCGAAGGCCGACATCCATAGGAGCATCGCCGTGCTTCGACCGGGCGATGCGCTGACGATCTATCTCGACAGCAAGGCGATCTGCGATACCCAGGGCCGCCAGGTCGGCAAATTGGCGAAAAATTATCGGTCCCCTGCGGGGATGCGCTGCGCCTCCGCCCAGGTCGTCGCCATCGTTGCGCGCGAGCGCGCGCAAACCGGCGCGGAACACCAGGACAGGCTGAAATGCGACGCTTGGGAAGTCGTGCTCCCGGAACTGGTGTTCGAGCCGGATTGAAGCTGTGTAGAATCCGGCCTGTCCAACATCCTGTACAGGAAATGCCATGCGCGCCATCACCTACACCGAAGCCCGCAACAACCTTGCATCCGAACTCGACCGCGTGGCCAACGACTGCGATGTCACCATCATCACCCGGCAGAAGGCCGAGCCGGGGGTGCTCATGTCCATGCGCGAGTACGAGTCCCTGATGGAAACCGCCCATCTGCTACGGCATCCGAAGAACGCGATGCGATTGATGAAGTCCATCGAGAATATCGAGGCTCGCCGCAATCTGGTGCGCCATGAGTTGATCGACGAATGATCACTTTTGAAGACGCGGCCTGGGACGATTACCTCTATTGGCAGCAGAACGACAAAGCCATGCTGCGCCGGGTCAACGCGCTGATCCGCGACATCCAGCGCGATCCGTTTGGCGGCATCGGCAAGCCGGAAGCCTTGAAATTCAACTTCTCCGGCTACTGGTCGCGACGCATCGATGATGAGCATCGCATTGTCTACAAGGTCATCGACGAGGACTTGATCATCGCCCAGCTTCGCGGGCATTACGAATAGCCTGTCGTGCCCGTTTCCGACCCCTTCGACCCGAAACCGCTCCTCGCTTCCCTGCCCAATCTGCCCGGCGTCTATCGCATGCTGGGGGAGGGCGGTGCGGTGCTTTATGTGGGCAAGGCGCGTGATCTGAAGAAGCGGGTTTCCAGTTACTTCCAGAAGTCCGATCTCAGCCCGCGCATCGCCCACATGGTGGCGCGCATCCGCGAGGTGCAGACCACGGTGACGCGCACCGAGGCGGAGGCGTTGCTGCTGGAGAACAACCTGATCAAGGGGTTGGCGCCCAAGTACAACATCCTGTTTCGCGACGACAAGTCGTATCCCTACCTGCTGCTGTCCGGCCATGCCTATCCGCGCCTGGCCTTTTTTCGCGGCACGCCGGACAAGAAACATCGCGCCTTCGGTCCTTTCCCCAACTCGTTGGCGGTGCGCGAGAGCATTCAGATATTGCAGAGGGTGTTCCGCCTGCGCACCTGCGAGGACACGGTGTTCGCCAACCGTTCGCGCCCTTGTCTGCTGCATCAGATCAAACGCTGTAGCGCGCCCTGCGTGGCCGCGATCAGTGACGCCGATTACGCGCGCGACGCGGCGGATGCAGCGTTGTTCCTCAACGGCAAGGACAACGAGGTGCTGGAACAGCTCTCGCAACGCATGGCCGCCGCCGCCGCCGCGATGCGCTACGAGCAGGCCGCCGTGTTTCGCGACCAGATTCAGGCGCTTTCCGCCGTGCGCGCGCGCCAGTTCGTGGAAAGCCGCTCCACCCAGGACGCCGACATCGTCGCCGGGGTGATGCGCGGCGGCGTCGCCTGCGTTTATCTCACCATGGTGCGCGGTGGCCGCAGCCTGGGCGGGCGCGCCTTCTTCCCCATTCAGGCCGCCGATGCCGATCTGCCCATGTTGCTGGAGGCCTTCGTCAGCCAGCATTACGAGGGCCGGCCGGTGCCGCCGACGCTGATCCTCAATGCCGAGGTGGAGGGACTGGGCGACTGGTTGGGCGATCAGTCCGGACATCGTGTCGCCATCGTCGCGCAACCGCGCGAGGAACGCCGGGTCTGGCTGGAGATGGCGCTGAAGAACGCGGAACTGGCGCTGGCGACGCGGGAAGGGCTGCGGGAAAACCAGTCCGCGCGCCTGGCCGCGCTGAACGAGGCGTTGAGCGAGGAGGGGATTCAACGCATCGAGTGTTTCGATGTCAGCCACACCATGGGCGAGGCCACCGTGGTGTCCTGCGTGGTTTTCGATCAGGGCGCGATGCAGGCCTCGGAGTATCGCCGCTACAATGTCAGCGGCATTACCCCCGGCGACGATTATGCGGCGATGCGTGACGCGCTCTCACGGCGCTACGGGAAGCTGGCGAAAGGCGAAGGCAAATTGCCCGATCTGTTGTTGATCGACGGCGGCAAGGGCCAGTTGCACATGGCGATGGATGTATTGACGGAGCTGGGCCTGGGCAATCTACCGATGTTGGGCGTGGCGAAAGGCGTGGAGCGCAAGCCAGGTATGGAACAGTTGTTTTTCCCCGATGAAGTGGAGCCGCTCAGGTTGCCGCCGGATCATCCCGGCCTGCACCTGATCCAGCAGGTGCGCGACGAGGCGCACCGCTTCGCCATCACCGGCCACCGCGCCAAACGCGGCAAGACGCGCACCCAGTCGAGCCTGGAAGATATCGCCGGTGTCGGCGCCAAGCGGCGCCAGAAATTGCTGCAAACCTTTGGTGGCCTGCGTGGCGTGGTGGATGCCGGAGTGGAAGAACTGGCCCGGGTCGAAGGCATCAGCCGCGATCTGGCGGAAAAGATTTACCGCGAACTCCACTGATGCCTTTCAACCTGCCCAACACCCTCACCTGGCTGCGCATTCTCCTGATTCCGTTGTTCGTCGCGGTGTTCTACCTGCCCGATGGCTGGGTGCCGAAGCACGCGATCAACCTCATCGCCACCTCGCTTTTCGCGTTCGCCGCCATCACCGACTGGCTGGACGGCTGGCTGGCGCGGCGCCTCAATCAGATGTCGGCGTTCGGTGCCTTCCTCGATCCGGTGGCCGACAAGTTGATGGTCGCCGCCGCGCTCATCGTCCTGGTCGATCTCGACCGCGCGGGCGTCGACGTCGCACTGATCATCATCGGCCGCGAAATCGCGATCAGCGCCCTGCGCGAGTGGATGGCCAAGCTGGGCCGTTCCGGCAATGTCGCGGTGTCGTTCATCGGCAAACTGAAAACCACCGCGCAGATGCTCGCCATTCTGATGCTGCTCTACCACGACCCCATCGGCGACTGGCAATGGACGCCCGTCGTTGGCCGTTGGCTGCTCTACCTGGCGGCCTTCCTCACCCTCTGGTCCATGTTCCATTACCTGCGCATGGCCTGGAAGGCGCTGAAAAACGAGGCTGCTTGAGTCGATTCCATTAGCGGGCCGGGAAACTCTCGGCGGCCTGATTGCCACGCTTTTGTTACATTTCGATGACGTAACAAAGCGAAAGCAAATCATGGAACTCGAAAAACTGCTGGAACTGGAACAGGCCACCAACCGCGGCCGCCGCGAAATGTTCAGATTGGGCACCGCCCTGCTGTTTCTCGTGGGCATCATCCTCTACATCACCATGCGCGGCGGTGAGGTCAGCGTTTCCCTGGTGGTCGCGGCCATGATTGGTGGCTACATGGCGCTCAACATCGGCGCCAACGATGTCGCCAACAACGTCGGCCCGGCGGTCGGCTCCAAGGCGCTGACCCTTACCGGCGCCATTTTCATCGCCGCCATCTTCGAGGCGGCCGGCGCACTCATCGCCGGGGGCGATGTGGTGGGCACCATCAAGAGCGGCATCATCAATCCCGCCGGCATCGCCGACAAGGAAGTCTTCATCTGGTTGATGACCGCGGCGCTGCTCGCGGGCGCGCTCTGGCTCAACATCGCCACGGCTTCCGGGGCGCCGGTCTCCACCACCCATTCCATCGTCGGCGGCGTGCTCGGCGCGGGCATCGCCGCCGGTGGCTGGGGTATCGCCGACTGGGGCCAGATGGGACAGATCGTCGCCAGTTGGGTCATTTCGCCGGCGCTGGGCGGTTTGATCTCCGCCGGCTTCCTCTACCTGATCAAGCGCACCATCACCTACAAGCCGGACATGCTGCTGGCGGCGAGGAAAGTGGTGCCCCTCCTGCTGGCGCTGATGGCCTGGGCGTTCACCACCTACCTGGTGATGAAGGGCTTGAAGCAAATCTGGAAAGTGAGCTTCGGCAGCGCCATGTTGATCGGGTTGGGTTTTGCCCTGGTCACTTACGTCATCACCCGGCCAAGAGTGGCGAACGCCGCCACGCGCCTGGAAAACAGCAAGCAGGGGGTCAACAATCTGTTCACCATGCCCCTGATTTTTTCCGCGGCACTGCTCAGCTTTGCGCATGGCGCCAACGACGTGGCCAACGCGGTGGGCCCGCTGGCGGCGATCAACGAGGCGGTCATGCACGGCGCGGTCGTCGCCAAGGCCGGCATTCCCCTCTGGGTGTTGCTGGTGGGCGCCATCGGCATCGCCCTCGGACTGGCTCTGTATGGCCCCAAGCTGATCAAGACCGTGGGTTCGGGCATTACCGAACTGGATCAGATGCGCGCCTTCTGCATCGCCATGGCGGCTTCCATCACCGTCATCGTCGCCTCGCAACTGGGGCTGCCGGTCAGTTCCACCCACATCGCCGTGGGCGCGATCTTCGGTGTCGGCTTCCTGCGCGAGTACATCAAGGCGAATTACGGCCGCATGATCGAAACCATCGAGGAACACCACCTGGGCGACGACCGTGAAATCGTCGAGGCCTACCTGGAGAAGTTCCACAGCGCCGACTTCGAGGAAAAAGGCGACATGCTCGCGCGGCTACGGGCAAGCAAGCAGGCGGTGGTGGATAGCCACCTGTCCAAGAAAGAACGAAAAGGCCTGAAAAACATTTACCGCCAGGAACTGGTCAAGCGTTCCGCCCTGATGCGCATCGTCGGTGCATGGCTGATCACGGTGCCGGTTTCCGCGCTCATGGCCGCCATCCTGTTCTTCACCATCCGCGGCATGATGCTGCCCTGAGTGTGCTGACCGTGCTCCGACGCATCCTGCTACCCAGTATTTTCCTGGTTCTCGCTTGGGGGTTCTGGGTCAGCCCAGATTTCAAGGAGATATCCGCCGGCGTCGCCATCTTTCTGTTTGGCATGCTATCGCTGGAAGAAGGCTTCAAGGCCTTCACCGGCGGCGTGCTGGAGAAGCTGCTGCGGGTCTCCACCGACCGGCTCTGGAAAAGCCTGGCATTCGGGGTTGTCGCCACCACGGTGATGCAGTCCAGCTCGCTGGTCTCGGTCATCACCATCTCCTTCCTCAGCGCCGGTCTGATCGGCCTCGGCCAGGGCATCGGCATCATCTTCGGCGCCAACCTGGGCACCACCACTGGCGCCTGGTTGGTGGCCGGCTTCGGCCTCAAGGTGAATATCGCCGCCTATGCCATGCCGATGCTGGTGTTCGGCGTGATTCTCCTGTTCCAGTCCTCCAAGATCCTGAAGGGCATCGGCTATGTGCTGGGCGGCCTGGGCTTCCTGTTCCTCGGCATCCATTACATGAAAGAAGGGTTCGAGTCGTTCAAGGCGGCCATCGACCTCTCCCAATTCGCCGTGCCCGGCCTGCTCGGCCTGCTGCTCTATACCTTCATCGGCGCCTTCGCCACGGTGGTGATGCAATCCAGCCACGCCACCCTGGTGTTGATCATCACCGCTCTGGCGGCGGGGCAGATCACCTATGAAAACGCGCTGGCCCTGGCCATCGGCGCCAACATTGGCACCACCATCACCGCCATCCTCGGCGCCATCAGCGCCAACGTGGAAGGGCGGCGGCTGGCGGCGGCGCACTTGTTGTTCAATGTGGCCACCGGCTTGATCGCCATCGTATTCATCCACCAGTTCGTCTGGGCGGTGGATATCACGAGCCACTGGATGGGGATCGCGGAGACGGATTACACGCTCAAGCTGGCCGTCTTCCACACCCTGTTCAACCTGACGGGCATCGCGGTCATGCTGCCCTTCATCCAACGACTGGTCGATCTGCTGCAACGCTTGCTCAAGGAACAGCCCAGGACGGTGTCCATGCCGCGCTTCATCAACAACGCGGTCATCAGCTATCCGGACGCGGCCTTGAAGGCCTTGCGCCAGGAAGTACACCACCTCTTCTCCAACGCTTTCGAAGTCATCGCCCTGGTGCTCAACGTCTCCCCCGCCCAGTTGCGCAAGGACACCGACCCCGAATCGCTGGCGCACCCCCCCAGCGCGGTCAGGGCCATCGACATCGACGACTATTACGACCGCCGCATCAAATCCCTCTACAGCGCCATCATCGACTTCATCGTCCGCGCCCAGGTCGGCTCTGACGCCAAGTTCCATGGCGACGACCTCTATGCCCTGCGCGACGCCAGCCGCGACATCGTGGAGGCGGTCAAGGCCGTCAAGCACCTGCAAAAGAACCTGCTGCGCTATATCGGCTCGCCCAACCCGCATATTCAGCATGAATACAACGCCATCCGGACACGCCTGGCGCTGCTCCTCAAGGACTTGTATGCCCTCGCCCAAGACCCGGACGCCGAGGCCTTGCTGGCGCTGGACGGCCTGCGCGCCGACCTGCTGGCGGACGACGCCCTGGCTAGCGGCAATCTGGAGCGCCTGATCCGCGGCGGCGAGATTTCCCCGGAAATGGCCACTTCGCTGATGAACGACAGCAGCTATGCTTACGAAGCCGCGAACAATTTGATCGACATGGCCAAGGTGCTGTTCTCGCCGAGAGAGTCGATCATGCGGGAAGTGCGGGAAAGCCTGGTCCTCGAAGAGCAGGCATTTCATCAGTAGCCCATCAGCCGAGGCGTAGCCGTGAAAAAGACCAGTCTGCTCGAAAAGCTGTACCGCTTCTTCGACAAGAAGCGCAGGCGCCAGGAAGCGAAGTTCAAGCAACTCAAGGTGTTGCTGAAAAGCCTTAAAAAACAGGAAGTCAAATTACGGGAAAAAATGGGGAAATCGAAAGACTCCACCCGCAAGGAGCACTTCGAACACCAGTTACAGGCCCTGCATGAACAACGCAAGAAGGGCATCGCTCTGCGCCGGGAACTGAGCAAGAACATCAAACAACCGAAGGCGGAGCAAGCGGGCTGACAACGCACGAACGCGTGCGCCGGTTGTTGTCTGATGCACCGAATGACCGTATTACGCGCAAAACCCCGCGCCATCGCGCGAAATCGGCTTGACAGAATAAAGTTCATATTTATAATGCGCGCTCACTTCGATGCGGGAATAGCTCAGTTGGTAGAGCGCAACCTTGCCAAGGTTGAGGTCGCGAGTTCGAGTCTCGTTTCCCGCTCCAGCATTTCGGGTGAAAGTAAACGCGGTAATTATTCAATTAACGTTTGCTTTCACCCTTTCAATTTCAGGCGAACGTTCAGCCGAGAAAAAGGCGCGTTAGCAAAGCGGTTATGCACCGGATTGCAAATCCGTGTAGGTCGGTTCGACTCCGGCACGCGCCTCCACAATATCTCCTAGTACAGTAAATACGCGCCGCCAGGCCCGGGTGGTGAAACTGGTAGACACAAGGGACTTAAAATCCCTCGGCTTAGGCTGTACGGGTTCGATTCCCGTCCCGGGTACCAACAATAGAATCAAACAGACAGGCCACCTTTCGAGTGGCCTTTTTCTTTTCTGGCATGCCACCGACACCTCTGTCCACATGGCGGCGGTTTTCCGGGTTACTGACGGGACACTATCGGCGGCTTTTTCAACAGCCGGCGGCCGCGAGCCGATTAGCCCACATTTAACAACCCGCCAGATGACCCTTTATAAATCAGTCCATTACGACTGATTACCCCCTCGTCAGGCACTACAACCGCGTCATCCGCCGTTCAAGCGACGGATCGCACGGTGCCTCCCGGCAGCGGATCGAT
>JAURYL010000047.1 GCA_030653935.1 Pseudomonadota bacterium | reverse complement strand
CCCCCCTTTGGAAAAGGGGGGTTCCCGCTTGAACCTTCTGTGGGCGGCCTGCATCCGGGGGCTACCTGGAAACGCTCGTGCTTCGTGCCATTCATGTTTCCTGAAAGCACGGCCATAACCCGGCCGGGATCAGGAAGTCTGAGGTTGTTCTCTTTGGCCTGCTCGGCGCTCAATTCCAGGATGTGCGCTCGCACCGCTTCTTCGATGAAACGCGACAAATCCCCCTTCCTGCCACCGCCCTGGCTGGCCAGGAACATGCGCAAAGTCTGGTCTGTTTCAGCGGATACCGCGAGGTTCCAGCGTACTGAATTCATGAGGCACTCCTACAAGGGTAGTTCGGCATATAGATGCATAGGCGTATATATGCCGAATATTCGATGTGCGGAACAATAGGGGGCGCGGAACAATAAGGGACGGACCACGGTTTCAGAAGGTGGCAGAGAAATTTGCCAGGTAAGTGCGTATCAAGCCGACGCAATTTCCTCGTGCCGGCGCGTTGTCACCTTGAAATCGAGTCCCAGGGCGTGCGTGACCTTCAAGATGGTCGCGAAGCTCGGATTGCCTTCACCGGATAGGGCTTTGTACAAGCTTTCCCGACCCAGTCCGGTGTCTTTCGCCAGTTGGGACATGCCTTGGGCTCGGGCGATATTGCCCAGCGCCTTGGCGATGAAAGCGGCATCGTCGCCCGCTTCCTCGATACAGGCTTCCAGATAGAGGGCGATGTCTTCCCCGGTTTGCAGATGTTCCACCGTATCCCATTTTTTCAGCTTCACCATTTTGCTGCTCCTTACAACTCGCGCGCCAAGGACAACGCGTTTTTGATGTCCTGGGCCTGGGTGGATTTGTCGCCGCCGACCAGCCGGATGATCAATTCCATGCCCTGCCGCTTGAAGTAGACGCGATACCCTGGCCCATGGTGGATACACATCTCGGATACGCCTTCGCCCACTGGCGCGCAGTCACCGAAGTTGCCATCCTCGGCCCGGTCAATGCGGGCCTGAATCCGAGCTCGGGCGATACGATCCCGTAAGCTGCGAAACCAAGCAGCGAATCCCTCGGTGGTTTGGATGATGTACATGTATCCCACTTTATACGAGCAAGCGGGGTTGCGCACAGTCAGTCTGGCTGGTGGGACAACAATTCAGCCGCCCAAGGCATCAATTAAAGGGGCCGGGCTCGCCCTTCTTCCACCACCCGCGCCATCGCATGATGGGTTTCGCTATCGCTCAACCCATCCTACCGCGCTGTCCCTTGTCGTTTTGTGGGGTTATCCAACCAACAATTACGTATGGGTTTTGATGCGCACGCTGATACCACCCTTCGGTTTTACCGTGATGATCAGGGTGAGGCGCTCACGCGCATTCGTGTAGTCGTGTGTTTCCATGGCCGGTGTCGCGGTTTGCACGGTCTGGGTAAAGCCCCGCGCGGAGAAGCCTTTGACATAGTGGTCGAGCACCGCCGCGAAATCGGCATTGCCTTCGTACTCCACCGCGATCTGTTTGCCTTCCCGGTGCCAGTGAGTACGCACCAGCCCCGGATAGCGGGCTACCGGCCCGATATCCGTGCCGGAGACGTCGCGCCGCGCCGGCTTGGCCGGCTTGAGGACGGGCACGGGCTCACCCTGTGCCTCCCGCGCATCCGGCACGACCTGCTCCACCTGCCGCGACGCGCTACGCGCCGCTTCGGAGGCGTTTTGCGACCAGCCCTGGGTCTGCCCCCACATCCAGCCGATCGCGGCCAGCGCGCCCCAGATCGATAGTCCGATCAGTGCCAGGATCGCCAGACCGGCGGCGAACCAGACGCGGTAACGCGCCAGGAAGGACTGGGGGGTTACAAGGGTAGAGACCATGTTTTTCCATTTCCGAGGTTGGCGTATAAGCAGGCAGGATCGAGGTCGGCACCGTTGGGCCAGGTAGGCTCACTCAGTCCCAGCCCGGCTTGCGCGAAGAATTCGATTGTCTTCAAAGCGGCATCGTTTCCGAGATCGACGGAGATCGGGATCGCGGTGCGGTTCGCCACTCCAGCGGTTGGATATTGTTTGGCGGTTGTTTCGCCTGACATCGCGTCCAAGCCTCCATCAGTCCGGCCTGATGCTCCGTTGCCCACACCCGCGCCAAAGCACGCCTCTGCAACTTTCCCCGCAAAACTTCGAGCATCCGAATGTCTATCACGGCCTCGCACCCTGCATACACGGCGTGAAAATGCGGCGGCGCGTGCTCGCGCCTGAACATCTGGATTCTGGATGGCGGGACCGAAAAACACGCTGTTCGTGGGCATGGCTCGAGATTAACTTAAGTTTGCGATTACAAAAGGTGACAAACCATGTTTCCCCTCTCTCCCTTCGCATGACTCACTGGGCCTGGCTCGCCCACGTCCATTCACGTAAACCCCGCCTCTCTGCTCAGCACCAGCCCGCGTGGTGCGGGTGAGCCGGCGGCTTTTTGCCGGCCTTATCCGCCGAATGCCAGACATCCGGCGGAAGGCGCGATAAGGCCGCTTTTTCGGATAAGACCGCTTTTCCGCCCGCCCCTGCGACAGCAACGTAGCGAAACCCATCCCACCGCGCTGAGGCAAACAGCGGCCGTTACCCGGCACGCGAGATAGACTTCCCAAATAGAAACCGAGATACCACGCCCTTTTTCATGCGCCTCTGGTCGCTTCATCCTCAATACCTCGATACGCGCGGACTTGTCGCGCTGTGGCGCGAAGCGTTGCTGGCGCAGGCGGTGTTGCTGGGTCAAACGCGAGGCTATACGCGCCACCCCCAACTGATCCGCTTCAAGCAGTCGCTCAGCCCGACTCATGCCATCGGCGCTTATTTACGCGGCGTATGGGCCGAGGCGGATCAACGTGGGTACCGATTCGACGCGAGCAAAATCGCGCGCGCTGGCGACGTGGCAAGCATGTCGGTCACGGCTGGCCAACTCAGCCACGAACTGGGCCATCTACGCGGCAAGTTGCTGCGCCGGGCTCCGGATTTGCTCGTATTCATGCCTGTGATCGCGCAACCGCACCCGCTCTTTCATGTGGTCTCGGGGGATATCGAAACCTGGGAAATCTTATGACACCGCATCAGCGCGGCATGATGCGGTTCGCTGCGCTCACTACATCCTACGCAGCAAATAATCAGCGACAGACCTCCGATACTCACATCCAGTTACATACTCGCCCAACCCTCTCCCTGGAGCCATTCCGCATGCGTCACGTCAACTCATCATTGCTCCGTCCTCTGATCGCCGCGCTGTGTGCCCTGACCCTGTTGGCGGTTCCCCTCGACGGCATCGCTGCCGCGTCCGGCAAGAAGAAAGTCCAGGCGGCGGGGAATGCCGGGAGCTGGGTGAAACGCTTCAAGCCGGTCTATCTCGATACCGCCTGGTCGGCGGCCAATACCCGTGACGGCAACGTCGTGGTCGGCATTCAGACGCTCGGCGCCAGGAGCAGCCCCAACGAGATGGTGCTGGCCAAGCTGGATTTGCGCGGCCAGCAGCTTTGGCAAGCGCGCGTGGCCGGCAGTGACGACGGCAGCGGCAGCCAGCCGTGCGAGATTCCCATGGCCTTGCGCGAGGCGGCCGATGGGTCGCTGTTGGTGGCCGGCAACCGCTGTCGGCAATCGTGGCCGTATGCCTGGTTCGCCCGCCTCAGCCCGGAGGCGAAGCTCATCTGGGAGGCCGCGCCGGACACGGACACCCCCATCATTCCCGGCAAGTTACCGGCGCAGTCCTATGGCTGGGATGTCGTCGAGTGGCCGGATGGCGGCGTGCTGGGTCTGGGGCTGCACACCGGGTCCGGGGGCTTTTCCCTGTGGATGCTGGACATCGCGGCGGACGGGCGGGTGAACAAACAGCGGGCCGATTACAACACCTTGTTCGACGAGTATTGGTGGGGCGTCAGCGGCGGCGCCGTCGACGGTCGGCGCGCGCGCGTCGCGTTCACGGTGGGCGAGAACCGGGGTGATACGCGGATCGGCTGGCTGAGCCGCGATCTGGAATTCAACGAGGAGACGCGCCATTCCACACCGGATTCCGATGAGGCGCGCGCCCTGCGGGCCACTCCGGATGGCGGCTATTGCCTCCTACTGGCACGGGATTACGCACGTTTCCTCGAACGCCACGACGCCACCGGCGCCCTGCTTTGGCGACATAGCCTCAACGACTACGGCACCCGACTGCTGGCTTTGCGCGACGGCGGTTGCGTGGTCGGCGCCGGGCCGGAGTCCGGCGCGACCTCGTTGCGGCTGCGCAAGTACGCAAAAGACGGCGAGGTGGCGTGGAGCCAGGAAATCGCCGGTCGCTGGACCCCGAAATCGTTGCTGGAAACTCCGGCGGGCGGCTTGATCGTCACCGGCACCGAGGTCCCCGCGAACTACCGGGGCGCCGTGGCCTATGTGATGCATATCGCCGCCGCCGACCTGGGTAAGGCGAGCCTCAAGCCGCCGGTGCGCTGAGCCGATCAGTAGTCGAGGTGAATTTCGACGCGGCTGCCCGTATCCGGCACCTCGAAGGCGGCATCCTTGAATTTTGGCGGGCCGAACAGCTTGGGGTTGTTACTGAGGCCGTAGCCTTCTTTCGGGAACATGCCGAGGCGCAGATCGAGTTTTCCGTTGCCGTTTTCATCGTGATAAACGATGACGGCGTAACGGCCCGCGGGCAAACCGGGAAAGACCGCGTTGACTGTCCCGGCACCGGCCGGCAGCGCCAGTTTCTGGCGCGCCTTGTCCTCCTTGCGGAAGCCTTCATCGCGGTCGAATAGCATCAGCCTGATCTCACCGGTGCCGCCACGAACGTCATGCACGGCGACGGCCAGATCGCCGGCGCCCGCCTGGGCGGCGGCCAGCACCGCGAGGGTGAATAGAACAAGCCCTGATTTGATCATCGTGATTTGCGCGGCCTATCAGACCGCGCCTCCATAGGTTCGTTGGTGAACTGCATCAGCGCTCAAGCGTACAGCGTGCCCGGCGAGGTGACGTGGTTTGTGTAGCGCCGGCTTCCAGCCGGCAGTTTTAAAAGATGCCGGCGGGAAGCCGGCGCTACACGGGCTACATCAGCCATGTCTTTTCGATACGATTTGCAGCCGTGGGCCGATCACCACGCTACGGATGCAAACCATTCCTGGGCCGACGCGCCCGCACAGGTGTGCTAACGTGATGCACATCTGAGCTGGGGATGCGTTATGGCTAAAGCAGCCAAAGAAATCTTGCTCGAACAGGAACGCTTCGAACTCAAAGCGAAGTCAGGTGGCGGGCTTCTGAGCTATGAGGTTTGGGGGTATGTCGAGAAAGGGCTGACAGTGGTGACCCGCTACAACCTGGCGTACATCAACCACGCGATCCACCAGGGCGACAACGGTCGCGTTCTGGGTTTTGACAATGCCCATGGCTATCACCACCGGCATTACTTGGGCAAGGTCGAAGCGATTGAGTTCGTGAGTTACGAGGCAACGCAGGAAAGATTCCAGCAAGAGTGGCTGGAGATTGTGAACAAAACACGAGGAAAGAGACCATGACCAAGGTCGTTGTTCGCACGGATGATGTGGCGGGATTTTTCGCGCGGGCCAAGGATGCCGCGCGCAGGGCTGATCGAGGCGAAGCATTCGAGGGCACGGTCACGCTCTCGTTCGAAGATCCGCAGCGGATGTTTACCGTCTTGTCCGGGGCGCGTCGCCGCCTGATGCTTGAGGTCATGCATGAAGCCAGGACCATCAACGAGCTATCGCTACGACTGCACCGAAATCGCTCGGCCATCACCAAGGATGTCGGATTGCTGGAGAAGATGGGGCTGATCGTGTCGGAGCGGCAGGCGAACCCTGGCCATGGCATTCAGAAGGCGGTGCGGTCCATCGCACCGAAAATCGAGCTGATGGCAACGCTGGGGTAGCGCAAGACGCATCCTTCGACCGCCCGGTACGGCCGGTGATAGGCGCTTAAGCCGATGGGAGGGGCGGCCCCCCATTGCAGCCTATTGATTTGAAATAAAGGTTTCTGTTTGTGTAGCGCCGGCTTCCAGCCGGCAGTTGTAAAAGATGCCGGCTGGAAGCCGGCGCTACACGGGCAAACCATTCCAGTGCCCACGCGCACCGCTTTGAACCGAAGCGCCTCGTTCGAGTGCGTGAATGATGACGCGCGCACCCGAATGAGGCATGCCTTGCCCGGTTATTGCTTATGAACCCGGTAATGGTGCGGGTTACAGCTCATGGCACGACTCCTGCTTTACCCCCTTGTCTACAGCACTCAGGAGCACATGATGAACAAGGGGTTCTGGCAATCCGGTCACACACCGACGCTGCTATCCGCATTTCTTTATTTCGACCTGGCCTTCATGGTCTGGGTGTTGTTGGGGCCGATGGGCGTGCAGATTGCCGCCGATCTGCAACTCACCCCGGCGCAAAAGGGGCTGATGGTGGCGACGCCGGTTCTCGCGGGCGCTTTGTTGCGCATCGTCATGGGTGTGCTGGTTGACCAGATCAAACCCAAGATGGCCGGGGTCGTCGGCCAGGTGATCGTGATGGCGGGGCTGGCCACCGCCTGGCTGGGGGGAATCCATAGTTTTCAGCAGGTGCTGTTGCTGGGGGTGGTGCTCGGCTTCGCCGGCGCGTCCTTCGCGGTGGCCTTGCCGCTGGCCTCGCGCTGGTATCCGCCGCAGCATCAGGGCGCGGCGCTGGGCATCGCCGGCGCCGGCAACTCCGGCACGGTACTGGCGGCCTTGTTCGCGCCCGGCCTGGCGCTGGCCTTCGGTTGGGGCAACGTCTTCGGCCTGGTGCTGATTCCGCTGGCCATCGTGTTCGTGGTCTATCTGGTGTTCGCCAAAAACGCGCCGGATTGCCCGCCGCCCAAGACCTACGCGGAATACGCGAGCATCCTGAAAGACAAGGATGCCTGGTGGTTCATGTTCTTCTACTCGGTGACGTTCGGCGGCTTCGTCGGCATGGCGGCCAGCCTGACCATCTATTTCAACGACCAGTACGGCCTCTCCCCGGTGCATGCCGGCTACTTCACCGCCGCCTGTGTGTTTGCCGGCTCCATGGTGCGGCCCATCGGCGGCCTGGTGGCGGACCGGGTCGGCGGCGTGCGCTCGCTGACGGTGATGTATTCCCTGGCGGCGCTGTTCCTGGCCACCGTAAGCTTCGGCCTGCCCAATCAGTGGCTGGCCCTGGCGGGCTTCGTCGGAGCGATGTTGTCGCTGGGCATGGGTAACGGCGCGGTGTTCCAGTTGGTACCGCAACGCTTCCGCAAGGAAATCGGCGTGATGACCGGCCTGGTCGGCATGGCCGGTGGTGTCGGCGGCTTCTTCCTGGCCTCGAGCCTGGGATTTTCCAAGGGCATGACCGGTAACTATCAGGCCGGATTCTTGATCTTCGCCGGCCTCTGCCTGGTCGCCCTGGTCGGCCTCACCTCGGTGAAGACCCGCTGGCGCACCACCTGGGGCGCGGCGACCCTGGCTCGAGTGTGATTTACCGGCAGCGCTGGCGCCTCCCCCTTTTGCAAAGGGGGATCGAGGGGGATTTCTCCAAGGGTGGCACCTGCTCTAACCTCCGCAAATCCCCCCTAACCCCCCTTTGAATAAGGGGGGGACAAAGGCCCGCTTCGCAGCGCCCTCGTCACTCTGAATCCGGTAGCTTTTCCCCCATGCAGCTTTCCTTCGGCTACGCCTCTGAAATCGGCCCGCGCCCTCGTAATGAGGACTTCGGCGGTTTCACCACGCCCGCCGCCGCCACGGTGGCGGTGAAGGGGTATCTGGCGGCGCTGGCCGATGGGGTTTCGGGCGGATCGCATGGGCGCGAGGCGGCGGAGAGCACGGTGCGCAACCTGCTCGCCGATTACTACGCCACGCCGGATACCTGGGAGGTGGCGCACGCCCTGGATACCGTCATCCAGAGCCTCAACCGCTGGCTTTCCGGCCAGGTGGCCTCGCGCCGAGAGGCGGGCGGCATGGCCTGCACCCTGTCGGCGCTGGTGCTGCGCGGACGCCGCTGGCATCTGGCGCATGTCGGCGATACCCGCATCTACCGCCTGCGCGGCGAGCATCTGGAACAACTCACCCAGGACCACACCTGGGAACAGCCGGGCATGGAGCATGTATTGAAGCGCGCGGTCGGCCTCGATACGCATCTGCGGGTGGATTACGCGGAGGGCGATCTGGCGGCGGGCGATGTCTTTCTCATCGTCTGCGACGGCGTCTGGCAAGCCCTGGGCCAGGTCGAGCTGCATCGGCTGCTGAAGCGCTATGACGACGCAGATGTCTGCGCCCGCAATCTGGTGGCCGAGGCCTTGCGTCAGGGCGGCGGCGACAATGCCAGCGCACTGGTGGCGCGGGTGCATGGACTGGCGGCGGTGGAGGACGAGAAGACCGAGCTGATCGCCGGCCGCCACCTGCCCCTGCCGGGGCGCTTGAGTGTCGGCGCCAGGCTCGATGGATTCATCATCGACGAAGTGCTGCACGACTCCCGCGAAACGCTGCTGTACCGGGCACGGGCGCGGGAATCCGGCCAGACCTGCGTGCTCAAGACCTTGCAAGCGCGTCTGGTGGGCGATACCGAACTGGCGGAACAGCTGCTGATGGAGGAGTGGCTGGGGAAACGGGTGCAATCGCCCTATTTCCCGCAGGTCCTGCCGCTACCCGCGCGCAATTTCCTGTACTTCGCGATGAGCTGGCACGCGGGGCGAAGCTTGCAGGCGATGCTCGACCATGGTCACCACTTCGGCATCCAGGAAACCATCTCCATCGGTATCCGCCTGCTCAAGGGCCTGGGCGCGCTGCATCGCCTGGATGTGGTTCATCGCGACGTGAAGCCCGCCAACCTGCACCAGGGCGAGGACGGCAAGCTGCGCATTCTCGATCTCGGCGTCGCGCGCAGCCCCGCCCGCGCCGAGGAGTTGGCGGCGGGCAACCCCGGCACTCCCAGTTTTCTGGCACCGGAACTGTTCACCGGCGCCACCGCTGAATCGGGCACCGACCTCTACGCCGCCGGCGTGACGCTGTACCACCTGCTGACCCGCCATTACCCCTATGGCGAAATCGAGGCGTTCCAGCATCCCCGTTTCGGCGAACCCGTGCCGCCCAGCCGCTACCGACCAGATATCCCGGGCTGGATGGAAATCGCCCTGCTCAAGGCCTGCGCGCGATCCCCGGAGGAACGTTTCGAAACCGCCGAGGAGTTTCTTCTGGCGCTGGAGCGCGGCGCCGCCAACCGCCTCGCGCGCCCACGGCCGATGCCTTTGGCCGCGCGTGACCCGCTG
Organism: Pseudomonadota bacterium; assembly: GCA_030653935.1. Taxonomy (GTDB): domain Bacteria; phylum Pseudomonadota; class Gammaproteobacteria; order Burkholderiales; family Thiobacillaceae; genus PFJX01. Next base: position 15,645 of record JAURYL010000047.1, on the reverse strand, counting down.
CGTTTATGGCAATCTGTCGCGCTGATCGCGCTTGTCTTCAATTTGTTGTTCATCTACCTGCTGCTGGCGGGCTAGCGGTTTGATGCGGTTCGCTATGCTCACCACATCCTACGAACTGAAACGAAGCATGTAGTGCCGGCACCCCGCCGGTGTTTTTCAACCAAGCCGGCAAGGATGCCGGCGCTACAGACGCGAGCCTGGCTCACGTCAATCCAAGGAGAATTCCATGCTGGTCAAAGACATCATGAGCTGCGGCGTCCGCACGGTTGGCCCGGACACCCCCCTGCTCGAAGTGTCATCCATGATGTGCCTGTACCGGCTCTCCGGCCTGCCGGTGGTGGAAAACGGCAAGCTGATCGGCTTCGTCGCGGAGAAGGACGTGCTCTCGCGCCTGTTCCCGACCCTCTCCGATTTCCGTGATGGGATGCTGGGTGTCGACTACACGGCGATGGAGTCGCAGTACAAGGAGGTCATGCACCTCAAGACGGCGGACATCATGGCGACCCGGGTCGTCAGCGTCTCACCCGACATGTATGCCTTGCAGGCCGCCGCCATGATGGCCCGCCACAACTTCCGCCGCATCCCGGTAGCCAGCGGTGACACCCTGGTGGGCATGCTCTCCCTGGGCGATGTGCACAAGGCGCTGTTCCACGCCAACGTGTCCGGCATCGGGCTCTGACCGGCCCGGATTACCGCCACCATGCCCGCCAGCCCATCTGAACTACGCGTCATGATCGTCGACAGCGACGACGAGCGCAGCCGCAACCTGCGCGGCGCCCTGACCCTGGCGGGTTATCACGTGGTGGCGGAACTGAAGGAATCGCTGGCCCTGCCCGACGCGGTAAACGGCTTGAAGCCGCACATCGTCATCATCGCCGCCGACTCGCCGGACCGCGACACCCTCGAACACATCAGCGTCACCACCCGCGACGCGCCGCGCCCGGTGGTCATGTTCACCCAGGATGGCACCAGCGAAAGCATCCGCGCAGCGGTGAAGGCGGGGGTGTCAGCCTATGTGGTGGATGGCCTGGCGCCGGAACGCATCCGTTCCATTCTGGAAGTGGCCTGCGCCCGCTTCGAGGCGCACCAGGAACTGACCGGACGCCTGGCGGACAGCGAACGCCAACTGGCCGAGCGCAAGAACGTGGAAAAGGCCAAAGGGCTGCTCATGAAAAAGCGCGGCCTGAGCGAGGATGAAGCCTTCCGGGAAATGCGCGACCTGGCCATGCGTACCGGCAAGAAGATGGGCGAAGTGGCCGAGACTCTGATCGCGGCGGCGCATTTGCTGTAAGGCGAGTAGCGCCGGCGCCTCGCCGGTTTCGTCTTTTGATCAGACCCACGATGCCGGCGAGACGCCGGCGCTACATGTCACTGGCAGACCTGTTGCAGATCGAATGACAGCAGATCGGTCTTGTTGATGCCGGTCATGCCGAGGCTGACCGCCTCGTGCAGGATCTTGATGGTCGGCGGCGTGATGCCGACCACTTCCGTGGGGCACTTGAACGACACCACCACCAGCGGTTTCTCCCCGGTCGGATAAACCTTGGTGACCTTGGGCAAGATGCTCTGGCCGCTGCCCGGCAACAGCGGAATCGACGGGATCAGACTGGATAAAAAACCACCCGAACTCGTTTGCGGCGCGGCGGCGACGGGCTCGACGGCGCGCTCGACACCGGTCTCACGCGGCAACGGCCGTGGCAGATAGGGGTTCTCCGCGCGCGCGCCGATCACCGGCACCGGCCTCGGGGTATACACGGGCGGGAAATATGTGGGCGGGCTGTACGTGGGCGCGGCGCCCCGTGGCAGCGCAGCGGGCGGCACCGGCGCGGTGGCGGCCGGGGTGACCGGCGACGGTGCCTCGCTGGCGCCCTTTTCCACGACGACCGGCGCGGCGACCACTGGCGGCGGCACCACGATGGCCGCCGCTGGCGGCTCGCGCAACAGGGTGGTCAAGGACAGGCGCAAGCCTTCGGCGGTGGCGCTGTCGATGACGACACTGGCCGCCACCGGCGGGAGGGCCGGGCGCGGCGCAGCGATGGCCTTGCCCGCGCGCTTCTTGGTGGCCGCCACCTTGGCGCGGTCGGCGGCGGCTGCCGGCACGGCGGCAAGGAGCGCGATGAGCACGCCACTCAGGATTCGTGTTCGCTGTTTCATGGTTGTTTGCTTGGGTGTAAGTCGTATGCGGCGGCGGGCCGCCGGGTGTTCTGACGCGGCATGGGGCACCGGCGTGGGGTGCACGGACGATACAGAATCCGGGCCGCAACCCCGCAGCCGTTTCAATCACCCGGGCTGAATCCACCCGCCGCGAGTGGCTGGCATGCCTCTCGCGAGCATGGCGCCACGATTGCGGACCCGCGCATCCCAAAAAAGTGCATGACGCACCACACTCGCGCCGGGTCGACATTGACTGCGATCAATTCCAACCTTAATACCCATAACATCTCTTTGCATACAACAGGTTACGAATAAATATCGACTTGGCACGATCTCTGCTGAGGCAATACCGACACGATCCTGGATCGAGTTGCAGAGATTCCGCACCAATGTCGGTGCAACCGGACAACGGCGTCCCACCCCGCGCAACCACGCGACGGTCGGACGCCATTTTTTTGGAGTTTCAAATGAACGATGAGCCTTCACCCCTGATTCTTCCCGGGCACCTCAAGCAGGTCGATTCCGGCAAACGTGACTTCCTCAAGAAAACCGCCGGCCTCTCCGCCGCCGCCGCGTTGATGGCGATGGTGCCTCCCGGCGTCAGGAGCGCGGCCTGGGCGGCCGGCTCCGACGCGCCGGAGAAGACCGAGGTCAAGATCGGCTTCATCCCGCTGACCGATTGCGCCAGTGTGGCCATCGCCGCCGAAAAAGGTTTCGACAAGAAGTACGGCATCAAGATCATCCCCAGCAAGGAGGCCTCCTGGGCCGGCGTGCGCGACAAGCTGGTGAACGGCGAACTGGATGCCTCGCATGTGCTCTACGGTCTGATCTACGGTCTGCAACTGGGTGTATCCGGCCCGCAGAAGGACATGGCCGTGCTGATGTCGATCAACAACAACGGCCAGGGCATCACCCTCAACAACCAGTTGCGCGCCAAGGGCGTCACCGACGGCGAGGGCCTGGCGAGGCTGGTGAAGGCGGAACCGAAGGAATGGACCTTCGCCCAGACCTTCCCCACCGGCACCCACGCCATGTGGCTGTATTACTGGATGGGTACCTACGGCATCGATCCGTTCAAGGACGTGAAGGTCATCACCGTGCCGCCGCCGCAGATGGTCGCCAACATGCGCGTGGACAAGATGGATGGCTACTGCGTCGGCGAGCCGTGGAACGCCCGCGCCATCCACGACAAGATCGGTTTCACCGCCGCGACCACCCAGGACATCTGGACCGACCACCCCGAGAAGGTGCTGGGCACCACCCTGGAGTTCGTGCAGAAGTACCCCAATACGGCGCGCGCCATGGTCGCCGCCCTGCTCGACGCCTCGAAGTACATCGACACCATGAGCAACCGCTCCGAGGTGGCGCGCATCATCTCCGCCAAGGGCTATGTGAACACCGAGTTCGACGTCATCGAGGATCGCATGCTCGGCCAGTACGACAACGGGCTCGGCAAGAAGTGGCAGGACGCCAACTACATGAAGTTCTTCAACGACGGCAAGGTGAACTTCCCCTACCTCTCCGACGGCATGTGGTTCCTCACCCAGCACAAGCGCTGGGGCCTGCTCAAGGAGCACCCCGATTACCTGGGGGTGGCGAAGAAGGTCAACCAGATCGCCCTCTACAAGGACGCCGCCGGCATGGCGAAGGTGGCTATTCCCAAGTCCGAGATGCGCACTTCCAAGCTCATCGACGGCGTGGTCTGGGACGGCAAGAACCCGAAGGCGTATGCCGACGGTTTCAAGATCAAGGCTTGAGTATGTAGCGCCGGCTTCCAGCCGGCTCACCACCGCCGGCGGGGACGCCGGCGGTACAGGAGATCGCCATGAGCGCAACGACCCTAGATGAAGGCAGTTTGAAAGACATCATGAATGCACCCGACACCGTGCCCCTGACGCCGGCACCCGTCGCGCGGGCCGCCGCGACGCTCGAAACCGCGGCCCCTCCAGAGCGAAGCGCGCATGTCCTCGCCCTGACCGAATCCCTCGGGAGAGGGTTCAGCGCCGCGCTGCCGCCCACGCTCGGCCTGATTCTGTTCATTCTCGCCTGGCAGCTGGTCTCCAGCAGCGGCGGTGAATCCGGTTTGCCCGGCCCGGCCAAGACATGGACTTCGGCGCAGGCCTTGTTCGCCGACCCGTTCTACGACAACGGCCCCAACGACAAGGGCATCGGCTGGAACATCCTGCATTCCCTCTATCGCGTCGGCGCCGGCTTCGGCCTGGCCGCGCTGGTGGGCATCCCGCTCGGCTTCATGATCGGCCGCTTCACCTTCCTCTCCGGCATGGTCGCGCCCATCATCAGCCTGCTGCGCCCGGTCTCGCCGCTGGCCTGGCTGCCCATCGGCCTCTATGTGTTCAAGGAAACCGAGCCGGCCTCGCTGTGGGTGATTTTCATCTCCAGCATCTGGCCGATCATCCTCAACACCGCCGCCGGCGTCTCGCGGGTACCGCAGGACTACCTCAACGTGGCGCGGGTGCTGAACCTGTCCGAATGGAAAATCTTCACCCGTATCCTGTTCCCCTCGGTACTGCCGCACCTGATGACCGGCATCCGCCTCTCCATCGGCGTCGCCTGGCTGGTGATCGTCGCCGCTGAAATGCTCACCGGCGGCACCGGCCTCGGCTTCTGGGTGTGGGACGAGTGGAACAACCTCAACGTCGAACACATCCTGATCGCCATCTTCATCGTCGGCATCGTCGGCCTGATGCTGGAGCAGATGCTGGTGATGATCGCGAACCAATTCAATTACGAATGAATACAGGGGCAAGGTTCAAGGGGCAAGGTTCAAGGAAAACCTCTGCCGCCCTTGCCCCTTGCCCCTTGCCCCTTGCCCCTGGAGAAAACCATGCACGACTATCTACATATCGACCGCGCCAAGATGGTGTTCGACACCAAGAAGGGCAAATTCACGGCACTCACCGACATCAACCTCACGGTCAAACAAGGTGAGTTCATCGCCCTGATCGGCCACTCCGGCTGCGGTAAATCCACCCTGCTCAATCTGGTGGCCGGCCTCAACGACCCCAGCGAGGGCGTGCTGCTGCTCAACAATCGCGAGATCAAGGGCCCCGGCCCGGATCGCGGCATGGTGTTCCAGAACCACTCCCTGCTGCCCTGGCTGACCTGCTACGGCAACATCCACCTGGCGGTGGAGCGGGTGTTCGGCGGCAAGGAATCGGCCAGGCAATTGCGTGATCGGACCATGAACGCGCTGGAACTGGTGCACCTCACACACGCCGCCGACAAGCGGCCAAGCGAGATTTCCGGCGGCATGAAGCAGCGCGTCGGCATTGCCCGCGCCCTGGCGATGGAGCCGAAAGTGCTGCTGATGGACGAACCCTTCGGCGCTCTCGACGCCCTGACCCGCGCCAGCCTGCAAGATGAATTGATGCGCATCGTCGAGGAAACCAAGGCAACCACCCTCATGGTGACCCACGACGTCGATGAAGCGGTGCTGCTCTCCGACCGCATCGTCATGATGACCAACGGCCCGGCCGCCACCATCGGCGAAATCCTCGACGTCGACCTGCCGCGCCCACGCGACCGCCTGGCCCTGGCGGAGGACGCCCATTACCACCATCTGCGCGGCCAGGTGCTGGCGTTTCTCTACCAGAAGCACCACAAGAAGGCGGCCTGATTGCCCCGCACGACGCGCGGGCGTGATCCATTGTGGCGTTGTTGTGAACGAAGCAATCCATTTTGTGCCGCTGGCTTGGCACAAGTCTTGCTGAAATCCTGCTGTGGGATGATGTCCCCGTCGCCGTCATCAAGATGCTGACAGGAGGTTTCATGAAACAGCGTATTCAGCAGGTTTTTCTGATCCTGGTCCTCGCCTGGCTGGGCATATCGGCCCACGCCGACGAGCCGGAACCGATGTTGCTCAGCGCCACCGCGCAGGGCAAGAACATGGACCAGGCCGTGTTCGCGCTGGGCCAGGCCATCGTCAAGCACAAATACAGCTTCGTGCGGCAACAGGCCATCGATGCCCGCCTGGTGCCCTACGCCGAGGAAGTGCGCTCGGTTCGTCTGGTCTACTTCTGTGAATTCGCCAAAATGGACCGCGTCCTGCGCCTGGACCCGCGCGGCGCGCAGTTGATGCCTTGCCGCGTCACCCTGGTGGAAACACCGGCCGGGGTGGATCTGATCGCGGTCAACCCGGCCTGGATCACCCAGAACATTCCCACCCTACACGGGGAGTGCCAGGAGTTGAAACGCGATTACCAGGCGATATTGGACGAGGCATCGCAATGAGGCGCTGGACACTGATATTCCTTCTGGCATGGTGCGCGCCCAGCCAGGCCGAGCCGGTTGCCGTGAACAAGACCGGCGACATGCTCCAGGCGTTGGACGACCTCGCCCTGGCCGCGGCCAATCAAGATCTGTCACTGGTGAAAATGCAGCCCATCGACACCGCCCTGGCCAAGCGAGGCTACGAGAATCCGCACATCCGCATCCTGTTTCTCGGCAGCGCGTCGGCGGTGCGTTGGGCGGAAGTGGTGGAACCACGCCTGCTCAACCTGCTGCCGCTGCGCCTGACCCTGATCCAGCGGGAAGGGCGCGTGACCGTGATGAGCGACGATTTCGAGCCCTGGCTGCGTGAATTCCCGGAAGACCCGGCGCATCAAATGCTCCTGGCCTGGCGGGCGGAGCTGAAAGCCATGCTGGACGACTTCATGCGCCAGTAGCGCGCCGGCAACCAGTCGGCGATGTTTTTCCGTAGGTCGGGTTAGGCGCGGCTGTTTGCGCCGTAACCCGACATCCGCGGCTGTTGGGTTACGCCGACCCGTCGGCTAACCCAATCTACGGCTGTATCCGACATTCAGCGCGCGGCGGGAGGCGCGAGGGTGGAGGGGGTGGTTCCGGCCACCGGCTCGGTCTGGAGATTGAGTTCCTGGGCGGCGCCGCCGACTTCGTTGAGGATCAGGACATTGACGCGGCGGTTACGGGCGCGACCGTCGGCGGTGGCGTTGGTGTCGAGCGGCTGGTTGTCGGCGTAACCGATGGCAACCATGCGGGTGGTGGGCACACCCAGTTCGGCGAACAGGCGCACGACACTGCCGGCGCGCGAAGATGACAGTTCCCAGTTGGAGGGATAGGCCGGGCTGTTGATCGGGATATTGTCGCTATGGCCCTCGACCTGGATCGGATTCACGACTTCGGCCAGAACCTTGGCGACCGCCGCCAGCGCCTGCTTGGATTGCGGGTTCAACACCGCGTCGCCGCTGCTGAACAGGAGACTGGCATTGATTTCCACGGTGATGCCGCGTGGCGACTGGGTGACTCGAACCTTGCCGTTCTGGCTGAGCGGCTGCATGGCTTCGAGGACATTCTTGGCCACGGATTTCATCCGTTCCGCGGCTTGCTGACGTTCCGGCGTGGTTCCCGGCACCGTGCCCTGCGGGTGCTGCACGGCATGGCCGATGGGCATGCCGCTGCCATCCAGAATGGCGGGGTTCTTGGCGCCCATCTGGATGGCTTTGTCGGTGGTGGGCGATTCGTGGAAGGCATTGACCAGCGAGTCCGACATCACCCGGTATTTGCCCTCGTTGACCGAGGAGATGGCGTACATCACCACGAAGAAGGCAAACAGCAGGGTGATGAAGTCGGCGTAGGAAACCAGCCAGCGCTCGACGTTTTCGGGTTCTTCCGCGGGCTTCTTGCGCATCGGGGCTCAGGAAAGATAGCCCTGCAATTTGGCTTCGATGATGCGGGGGTTTTCGCCGTTGGCAATGGCGACCAGACCCTGGATGAACAGCTCCTTGTCGGCCACCTGGCGGCCGACCCAGTAGCGCAGCTTGCCGGAGATGGGCAGGTAGAAGAGGTTGGCGCCGCCGACGCCGTAGATGGTGGCGACAAAGGCGACGGCGATGCCGGCGCCGAGCTTGGAGGGGTCGGAGAGGTTTTCCATGACGTGGATGAGCCCCATCACCGCGCCGAGGATGCCGATGGTGGGGGAATAACCACCTGCGGCGAACCAGACCTTGGCGGCTTCGATGTGGTGGGTCTCGTAGGCTTGCAGGTCGACTTCCAGGGTTTCCCGCAGCACTTCCGGTTCGGCGCCGTCCACCAGCATCTGGAGGCCGCGTCGCTGGAACAGGTCGGCTTGCTGGTCGATCAGCGGTTCCAGGGCGAGGAGACCGCCACGCCGTGCCTGGTGGCTCCACTCGACGATCAGCTTGAGGGTGTTGTGCGGCGTCACGCGCGGCGGCCAGATCACCCACTTGAGCATGGCGAGGCCATCCAGGAAGACCCGCGTACTGCTTTGCAACATCACCGCGCCGAGGGTGCCGCCGATGACGATCATGAAGGCGGTGAATTGCAGCAGGGAGCCCATGTGCCCCCCCTCCAGCGCCTGCCCGATGAGAATGGCGGAGAGGCTGAGGACAATGCCGACGATGCTGATGATGTCCATGCGCGTGTCCCTTGCCTCAGACCACCGACCACTCGCGCAGACGCCCGCGCAGGCGCGAAACGGCCTGGCTGTGGAGCTGGCAGACGCGTGATTCGGAGACCCCAAGCACGACGCCGATTTCCTTGAAGTTCATTTCCTGTTCGTAGTACATGCCCATGAGCTGCTTTTCCCGTTCCGGCAGAACACCCACCGCCTGCGCCAGGGCCTGCTTGAAATGGCGCGAGGAAAGCGCGTCGAACGGCCCCTGGCGCTCGCCATCCGCGAAGCGTTCGAGAAAATCGTCGCCGCCGGCTTCGTGCAGGTCTTCGTAATAGACCAACTGGGCGCCGCGGGCATCGTTGAGCAGGTCGAAATAGGCGTGGATGTCGAGGCCCATTTCATCGGCGATTTCCTGTTCCGACGGCGGCCGCTGATGCCGCTGCTGCAAGACATGCATGGCGCTCTCGATCTGGCGGCCGGCGCGCCGCACATTGCGCGAAGCCCAGTCCGCCTCGCGCAGTTCATCCAGCATGGCGCCGCGCACGCGCTGCGTGGCATAGGTCTCGAACAGCGCGCCCTGCTCGCTGTCATAGCGGTTGACGGCATCCATCAGGCCCATCAGCCCGGCCTGGATCAAGTCGTCGACTTCCACGCTGGCGGGCAGCCTGGTCATCATGTGGTAGGCAATGCGCTTGACCATGGGCAGAAACTCCTGGGCCAGCGCATTTTTATCCTGATTTCCCGCTCCAACGTACATCCCGCGCCCTCTTCATGTCCGCCTCGGCGGTCATTCGGCAATACAACCACATACGCTGCCAATATTGTTCGAATCCGAGTGCTTCGCCGACCGGCAGGCCGACGAGCCGCTCCGCCATTATGCCCATTTCCGCGCCCCTGGCTCCGCTTCCTCCGGCATTCCCCGCCTGCCCGATCACATCGGCGTCGGCCAGAATCGGGTGGATGCCCTCACGCTGGCGCGGCAGGGTGCCGAGAAACTCGCTCTGGATGCCGAGGAAACGTCGCGCGGTTTCCCGCAGGGCGGTGAACAGGGATTCACCCGCCGCCACCTCGGCGCCCTCCACCACCACCAGCCAGGCACTGCCCGGCCAGACCGTGTGCGCGCTCTTCATGACCGTGTAGGCCTCGGCGAGACGGCTCTTGGCGCCGGGCAGCACGAGGACGCGCAGGTCGGCGGTGGCCGAAAGGCTTGGTCCCGAGCCCGGGGCGCTGTTGAGCAGCAGCCATTGCGGCGCTTCCGCGTGACCGCGCCAGTCGTCCGCGAGCCGCAGGACCTCGCGCTCATCCATCCGCGCCAGGGCGGCGATGCCGTCCTGCGCCGCGAGCAGATCAACCCCTTGGGCGGCGGGATGGATGGCCTGCGCCAGATCTCCTGCGCGGACGACGTCGCGCAGGGTGCGACGGGTGAGGATGCCGAGCAGCGAGCCGACGTTATGCGGCGCCGCAGCTTCGTCCAGAATCAGCGCATGGCTGCCGCGCCGCCCCAGCGCCAGACCGAGGCCGGCGGTGACGCGGGCATTGCGGCGCGCGTCCGGGCCGAGGATGCCGACGGCGCGAAACGCGGTGTCGGCCGCGAACAGGCGGCGCAGGCCGGTGGCCTGATCGAGCGGGTCAGCCAGCCGCACCCAGGGCTCCCCAGGTGTCGATGGCATCCACGGAGCGCGCGCTCTCCCGCGAGGCCGCCATCAGAATGGGGTAATCCCCCTCTTCCTGCTTGAACGGCGATTCCGCCTGGTTCACCCGAAAGGCGCGGTCGGCGAGATAGGTCGGGTTGGCCTGATGCAGGTCTTCCGGTACCCGCTGGCCGTTGGTGATGTAGTGCAGCGGCAGTTCATGGCGGATCGCCACGTCCAGCACCGGACCGTAGGTGAGCGCCTCGTCGATCTTGGTGAGGATGCAGCCGATCAGGCCGGGGCCGCTGTAGGCGCGCGCGACTTCCTCCAGGGTGACGCCCTGACTGGGGGCGCCGAGCAGGAGCAGGCGCTTGACGGTGCGCTCCTCGCCGCCGCCCTGGCCCGTGAGCAGGGCGATCTGTTCCGCCACCCGCTTGTCGCGCTGGCTCATGCCGACGGTGTCGATCAACACCAGATGGCGGCTGGACAGATCGGCCAGGGTCAATTCCAGGTCGCCCTCGTCGCGCACCGCGAATACCGGCGTGCCGAGGATGCGGCCGTAGATGCGTAATTGATCCTGGGCGCCGATCCGGTAGGTGTCGGTGGTGACCAAGGCGACCTTGGCGGCACCGTGGCGCAGCACCGCGCGCGCCGCCAGCTTCGCCACGGTGGTGGTCTTGCCGACGCCGGTCGGCCCCACCAGGGCATAGATGCCACCCTGTTCGACGATGTCGTGTTCCGGCCCGGCGATGCGCAGATTGTGGCCGATGGCGGACTTGACCCACTTGAGGGCGTGCGTCAGATCGGCTTCCTCGCGCGGCAGACTGTCCAGCAACTGTTTCGCGAAGGCGCTGGAAAAACCGGCGGCGAGCAGGCGTTTCATGGTTTCCGCGCGCAACGGGTCGCGCCGGGTCAGATCATTCCAGGCAAAGCCCGCCAGTTGCCCCTCGACCAGGCCGCGCAGCATGCGGATTTCCCGCGCCAGCTCCCGCACTTGCGGCGCTTCCTCCGGCGCTGGCGTGGCCTGCGGTGGCGGCGTCTCGGCCGTTTTCGCGGCGCGTTCCCGTGCCTGGCGCTCCGGCGAGGGACGGAACAGCTGCGCCCCCGCTTCGCTCGTCGCGGCGGCGCCGCCGCCCATGGCGGCCTTGTCGCTCCGGGGGCGCGCCGCCGCGGGGCTTGCCGGCGTGACATCGCGCTGCGCCAGGTAATCGGCAAAGGCGGTGAGCTGCGGGCTCACTTCTTCCAGCGACATCTGCTTCGGCGGCGGCGGCTCCGGAGGGCGCGCGGGCTGGACGCTGGCGCGAGGCGTCCGCGTCAATACCGTGCCGGCGGGCTCCGCTTGCGCGGTGAGGTTCGCCATGTCGAGATCGGCCACCGCGATGATCTCGACGCCACCCGCCACCTGCCGGTTGGACAGGATGATGGCGTTGGCGCCCAGGGCGTCGCGTACCTGGCGCAGCGCGTCACGGGTCGTGGTGGCGTGGAACTTTTTAATCATCGAGCGCGGGGTATCAACCAGATCGCCCGGAAGCGGTGTGAGCGGATGGCACGGGCGTCCGGGCTACAGGTCGTCACGAGTTGCCGCCGATCAGGCTGATGATGCGGATGCTCTTGCCATCCGGAACCTCGGCATGGGACAGCACTTTGAGGCCAGGCGCGGAGCGGCGGAGAAAGCGGGCGAGGATGGGGCGGATGGCTGGCGGGGACAGCAATACGGCGGGCGTGCCCGCATTTTCCTGGCGTTCCACGGCTTCCACCGTTTCCCGCACCAGACGTTCGGCCAATCCGGGTTCCAACCCGGCTCCCGCGTCTCCCCGGGTAGCCAATGCCTGAATCAGGATGTGCTCCAGGTTGGGCTCAAGGGCCATGACCGGCAATTCCTGCGCTCCTCCAAAGGTGTCGTGGATGATAGCACGGCCGAGCCCGACCCTTACCGAGGCGGTCAGCTCGTCCGGGTCCTGGGTGCGGCCGGCATTTTCCGCCAGGGTCTCCAGAATGCTGCGCATGTCGCGGATGTGCACTTGTTCTTCGAGCAGGTTTTGCAGGACTTTCTGGATGCCGGTGACCGAGAGCACCTTGGGCGTGAGGTCTTCCACCAGCTTGGGATATTGCTTGGCGATATGGTCCAGCAGTTGCTGCGTTTCCTCGCGGCCGAGCAGTTCCGGCGCGTGTTCGTTGATCACCTTGGTCAGATGGGTGGCGACCACGGTGCCGGCATCCACCACGGTGTAGCCATAGGTCTGCGCCTGATCGCGCAGATTGGCCTCGATCCACACCGCCGGCAGGCCGTAGGCGGGATCGGTGGCGGCCTGGCCCTGCACCGCGCCGAGGACGCGGCCGGGGTTGATGGCGAGGAACTTGCCGGCGATGGCCTCGCCCTCGGCGACGCTGACGCCCTTGAGGGTGACGCGGTAACTGTTGGGCTTGAGTTGCAGGTTGTCGCGGATGTGCACGGCCGGCACCAGGAAGCCGAGATCGTGCGCGATCTTCTTGCGAATGCCACGGATGCGCCGCAACAGGTCGCCGTCCTGATGCCGGTCCACCAGCGGCACCAGACGATAGCCGACTTCCAGGCCGAGACGATCCACCGCCGTCACGTCATGCCAGCCCACCTCCACCGGCTCTTCCGACTGCGCGGGTCCGGCCTCGACTGGCGCCACTTCCGCCTCGGCGCGGAGGCGTTGCAGCAGCAGGTAGCCGGCGCCGGCCAGGGTGCCGGCGATGAGCAGAAAGGCGGTGTGTGGCATGCCGGGAATCAGGCCCATCAGCGCGAGGATGCCGGCGGTAAGGAAGATCGCCTGCGGCCGGCCGAACATCTGGGTGAGGATCTGCTGGTTGAGGTCTTCCTCGCTGGAGACGCGCGAGACCACGATGCCGGCCGCCGTGGAAATCACCAGGGCGGGAATCTGCGCCACCAGACCATCGCCGATCGCCAGCAGGGTGTAGGTTTCCGCCGCCTGGGCCAGGCCGAGATCATGCTGCGCGACGCCGACGATGAGACCGCCGATGACGTTGATCAGCATGATGATGATGCCGGCCACCGCGTCGCCGCGCACAAACTTGGAAGCGCCATCCATGGAGCCGTAGAAGTCGGCTTCCTGGGAAATTTCGGCGCGGCGGCGGCGGGCGTCGTCCTCGCCGATGAGACCGGCGTTGAGGTCGGCGTCGATGGCCATCTGCTTGCCCGGCATGGCGTCCAGGGTGAAGCGCGCGCTCACTTCGGCGATTCGGCCGGCGCCCTTGGTGATAACCATGAAGTTGATCAGCACCAGGATGATGAACACGATCAAACCCACCGCGTAATTGCCGCCGACCAGGAAATGCCCGAACGCCTCGATCACCTTGCCCGCCGAGTCGGTGCCGGTATGGCCCTCCATCAGCACCACACGGGTGGAAGCGACGTTGAGCGACAGGCGCAGCAAGGTAGTCAGCAGCAGCACCGTGGGAAACACCGAGAATTCCAGCGGTTTCAGGGTGTAGAGACTGATCAGCAACACGATCATCGCCAGGGCGATGTTGAAGGTGAACAGGATGTCCAGCAGGAAGGGCGGCAGCGGCAGCACCATCATGGCCAGGATCATGATCACCAGGATGGGGGCGCCGAGTTTCTGCAAGCCCATGGAATGCCTGGAGGCGGCGGCTTCAGCCATCAGACCCCCTCAGTCCGTGCGGCGGGATCGAGATTCTCCGGCACCTGCCAATCCGTCGGCGTGGTCGGCTGCATCTGCCGCTGCAACTGGTAGACATACGCGAGCACTTGCGCCACCGCCGTAAACAAGGTCGCGGGGATGGCCTCGCCGATTTCCACGTGGCGGTGCAGGGCGCGGGCCAGGGGTGGCGCCTCGACGATGGGCACCCGGTTCTCCCGCGCCAGCTCCTTGATCCGCTCGGCCACCAGTTGCGAACCCTTGGCCAGCACCACGGGCGCGACCATCGCGTTCTCTTCGTACTTGAGCGCCACCGCGAAATGCATTGGGTTGGTCACCACCACGTCCGCCTTCGGCACCGCCTGCATCATGCGGCGGCGCGCGGCCTCGCGTTGCAGGGAGCGGATGCGTGCCTTGATCTGCGGATCGCCCTCGGTTTCCTTCGATTCCTGGCGGATTTCCTCCTTGGTCATGCGCAGGCCGTGGTGGTAATGCCAAATCTGAAAAGGCACGTCGAGCATGACGATGAGGGCGAAGGCCGACGCCGCCGCCAGGAAGGTGAACAGGATGATTTGCGCGAAATGCGCGGTGGCCACCTCCAGCGGCTCCGCCGAGAGAGTGAGAATGCCCTCGCGTTGCTGCCAGATCATCCAGCCCGCCACTCCGGCGATGAGACCGCCCTTCATCAACGCCTTGACCAGTTCCATCAGCGATTGCCGCGAGAACATGCGGGCGATGCCGGGTATGGGATTGAGCTTGGAAAAATTGGCCTCCAGCGCCTTCGGCGAGAACACCCAACCGGAAATCATCAAGTTGGCCCCCACCGCGGCAATCACCACACCCAAGGCCAGCGGCAGGTAGAGCATCAGGCCGTCGATGCTGGCCTGCATCAGGTTGCGCCCCATCATGTCGACATTGGCGACATCGGCCAGGTCGAAACGCATGCTGTTACGCATCACCCGATACAGCCCCTGGAACATGTACACGCCGAGAAACGCGATCACCCCGACGCTCATCAGCAGCACCGCGAGCGAGGCGAGCTCGCGCGAGCGCGGCACATTGCCGCGCTCGCGCGCCTGCTCCAGCTTGCGCGCTGATGCTGATTCCGTCTTTTCGAGATCGCTGTCTTCCGCCATCCTCGGGTCCGGTTTGGCGCCGGCTCAAGGTATTGATAATCCGGCGAGTCTAGCAGCCCGGCGGCCAACATTCGCCCCGGACTTACGCTGAAGGAAGCAACCCATGCGACGCGACGACGAACGCGAATCCGCGGGTTGAATAACCACTCCCGCCGTCGAGCAAGAACACCCATAGTCCCCAGATGAAATAAGTCAGGTCGGCACTGACTGAGGAAGCCGCGTGATGCTGTGGCACGGCTTTCGGGGTCGGGAAGCGACCCGTTTCAGACGGACAAGCTGGCGGTGTGGGCGTCTCTTGCTCGGCCTACGCGGACAAGCACGATGCCTCTCATGAGGGGCAGCGTCCCGAGCAAAGCTGACATTCGATCACGCTAAAATTGCCCAGAGGATCTGACATACACTTATCTTCAAGTAGCGAACAGATATTGATTTAAGGGGGCATGGGATGGAGAGGGCGTTACAGGAGGAAACACTGGCGACCGTTCATGCACTGCTCGAAGCTGAAGGCATGGCTGATGCTGCCAGTCTCGTGCGCGCATATCCCGCTAACCCACATTTAACAACCCGCCAGATGACCCTTTATAAATCAGTCCATTACGACTGATTACCCCCTCGTCAGGCACTACAACCGCGTCATCCGCCGTTCAAGCGACGGATCGCACGGTGCCTCCCGGCAGCGGATCGAT
>JAURYL010000046.1 GCA_030653935.1 Pseudomonadota bacterium | reverse complement strand
ACGACAGCGGCCGGCACCACATTGAGGCGTGGGATTTCGCGCCGCAAGCGGACGCTCCTGCGCAAGGATGAGGCCGCAGCGCCATGGCTGGCGACCTTCCTCCGCCTTGCCGTGCTATGGGGATCACGGCGAATTGCCTATCCTTACCGTAAAGCCCCCCTCGCGAATCCCTGTCCCTCTCGCCCAGGAGCGCCACATGCCCAGAACCTGCCTGCCCCTCTGCCTCGCCATCGGCCTTGCGGGCCTCTTTGCATCGGCGGCGGCCGAAACGGTGGACGACCGCTGGTATCTCGCCCCGACGCTCAGCCGTGTCCTCGCCGACAGTGATCGCAATGCCGACGACGGCTGGGGGGCCGGGCTGGCCCTGGGCAAGCCCCTCAACAACAAATGGAACCTGGAGTTCGCCCTGCGCGGCAATACCCTGGATCGCAAAGCGGGTGGGGAATACGACCAGTACGGCCTGGGCGTCGACGGCCTGTATTTCTTCAAGCGGGACCCCGCCTTCGCGCCCTTTGCCGTGCTCGGCGCCGGCTATCTGCGAAGCAACATTCCCGGCGCCTCGGACGATAGCCTGATGGCCAATGCCGGCCTGGGCTTCCTCAAGCGTCTCTCCGATAACGCCGATTTGCGCGCGGATGCGCGCTACCGCTGGGCCGGCAACAACCTGCCCGGCGTCGCCGGCAATGGCCTGGGAGACTGGCTGCTATCCATCGGCTTGAACATCGCCCTGGGCGCGAAAACACCGGCCATACCCAGGACTGAGCCGGTCATGGCCAGATTGATGCCCGAGCCGGAGATGGTCAAACCGGAAGTGGTCAGACCGGAAATCGCCAAAGCGGCCGTCTCCGAACCGGAAACAAGACCCGAAGCGAAGCCGCAACCGGTAGAGGCCGCGCCAACGCCGGAACGGGTGGCGGAGCAACTGCGGCAGGCCAAGCCCGGTGACGTGGTGGTGGTGCTCAGGGGCGTCAATTTCGATTTCGACTCCGCCCGACTGCGTCCGGAGGCCCTGCCGATCCTTGATGAAGCGGCGCGCGTGCTCGGGCAGCGCGGCAAACTGAAAGTGGACATCGTCGGACATGCTTGCAGCATCGGCACCGAGCAATACAACCAGGGCCTTTCGGAACGGCGTGCGCGCGCCGTGTACCAGTATTTCCTCGCCAGGGAACTGAGCGCCGGCCGCTTTGCCGTCAAGGGCTACGGAGAAACCCGACCCGCCTTCGACAATGCCACGCGCACGGGCCGTGAACGGAACCGTCGGGTGGAATTGCACATCCTCGACTGAACGCCGCCGCTACTCGATCACTTCACCGTGCCAGCCCAGCGGTGACAAACCGCGCGCCAGGGCACCTTCCCGCAGTGTCTGCAACAGGGCGTGCGGGCCGGCGACGTAGAAGTCGGCGCGACGCAGGTCGGGGTGGTGGGCGAGGATGGCTTCGGCGATGGCGGCCGGACCTTCCGCCGTATCCAGCGCCTGATAGCTGAAATCGTCGAGGGCGTCGGCCCAGGAGCGGCAGTGGTTGTCCTGGTAGTGGCCACCTTTAGTACCAACGCTCCCCGCCGCCCAGTAGAGGTGCATGGATTCGGCGATTTCCAGGCTCATCGCATGTTGCACCAGGCTCTTGATCGGCGCGAAACCGTCGTCCCAGGCGACGAAGATCACCGGCCGGCGCGAATCCAGCTTCATCACGAAGCGGCCGTGCGGGCCGTCGATGCGCACGATGTCCTCCTTGGCCAGATCCTCGAAGGCATGGCGCGAGAAGGGGCGATTGTCACGGCGGATGTGGAGTTCGATATGGCGGTCCTCGCAGGGGCAGCTCGCCACGTAGTATTCGCCGCCGATATCGCCTGAAGTCAGCGTGATCCGCTGCCCGGCGAGGAAGTGCAGGCGCTGGCTGCGCGGCGCGCTGAGGTGCAGGGCGGCGATGCGCTCGTTGATGATTTCCACCGCCTTCACCCGGGTGGGAATGCTCTGCAGCGGAATGTCGTCGGCGCCGGAAACGCCCGCCTCCACCACCACGTCGCTGACCGCCGTATTGGAGCAGAGCAGGAAAGCGCCATCGGCCTTTTCCACCTCTTTCAGCACGAAATCGTGCGGATGCACTTTCTTGATCTGGCCGGAAACCAGGCGCGCCTTGCACTCGCCGCAATTGCCGTTGCTGCAACCGTAATTAAGCGGGATGCCGGCGCGCAGGGCGGCCTCCAGCAAAGTGTCGTTGCCTTCCACGAAGAACTCGTGGCCGGCGGGAAGAATGGTTACCTGGGCTGACATGATGCGCATCATATTTTCCTGAGCCAGCAGGGCCTGGGCGCGCTCGGCTTCCTCGGGCGTCGCGTCGAGCTTCTGTCTGAGCCATTGTTTGAGATCGGCGACCGCCTGGCGGGCGGGTTGATCGCCCACGTCCATCACGTCGTCCAGTTTGTCGTCGAGGAAACGCAGCACCTCGTCGTAATGCAGCAGCAGCGTCTTGGCGGCGGCGAATTCCTTGCTCATTTCATACAGACGCTCGGCCAATACTTCCTTGCCCGGCAGGGCGTGTTCCATGACCCGGCGGGAAAAGGCCTTGGCCTTGATTTCCTCGACCCGCTTGAATTCGCCGTTGTCCTCCCACTGCACGTCGGGGAACACGCGCAGGAGTTCGTTCATGTCGACCATGCCGTCAAACGTGGCCAGTTCGCCATTGCGAATCATCCGCTGGATAACGGAACGCGGCTCATCCACCAGACGGGCGACGCGGGAGAGGGGAAGAAAATGTGCCATGGCCCGCATAATAGCCAGCCACCCGACACCCGCAAAACAGCGCGACTGAATATTTGAACATGCTGAAACTCTCCCCCCGCCCCTATTCCGAAGCCGCCGCCCAGTCCCTGCGCCAATCCGGCATGCCACCGCTGCTGGCGCGCCTGTTTGCGGCGCGCGGCGTGCAGGCCCCGGAGCAGATGAAACACAAGCTGGCGGAACTGCTGCCCCACACCGCGATGAAGCACTGCGAGGCGGCGGCGGTGCGGCTAGCCGATGCCATCGCGCGCGATGAAAAAATGCTGGTGGTGGCGGATTACGACGCCGACGGCGCCACCGCCTGCGCGGTCGCGGTCACTGGCCTGACCGCGCTGGGCGCGAAGGTGGAATACATCGTCCCCAACCGCTTCGAATACGGCTACGGCCTGTCGCCGGAAATCGCGCGGCTGGCTTCGGAACACCAGCCCGACCTGTTGATCACCGTCGACAACGGCATCGCCGCCCACGCCGGCATCGAGGAAGCGAAACGCCTGGGCATGGAGGTGCTGGTCACCGACCACCACCTGCCCGGCGACACGCTGCCGGATGCGCTGATCGTCAACCCCAACCAGCCCGGCTGCGACTTCCCCAGCAAAAATCTGGCCGGTGTCGGCGTGATGTTCTACGTGCTGATTGCCTTGCGCATCGAGCTACGCAAACGCGGCGCCTTTGTCGGCAAAACCGAACCCAATCTGGCCGAACTGCTCGACCTGGTCGCGCTCGGCACGGTGGCCGACGTGGTGCGACTGGACGCCAACAACCGCCTGCTGGTGGCGCAGGGGCTGACGCGGATGCAAAAAGGCCAGGCGCGGCCCGGCATCCAGGCGCTGTTCACGGCGGCGGGACGCAAGATGGCGCGCGCCGGCGCGGAAGACCTCGGCTTCGTCATCGGCCCGCGCCTCAACGCCGCCGGCCGCCTCGCCGACATGAGTGTCGGCATCGAATGCCTGCTCGCCGGCGACCTCGCCACGGCGCAGAAACTGGCCGGGGAACTCGACCGCCTCAACCGCGAACGCCGCGAAATCGAGGCCGACATGCAGGATCAGGCCCTGGCCCTGCTCGACGGTATCGTGGTCACGGACGGCGCCAGCCTCACCCTGTTCGACCCGGCCTGGCACCAGGGCGTGGTCGGCCTGCTCGCCTCGCGCCTCAAGGAACGTCATCACCGGCCGACGATCATCTTCGCCGACGGCGGCGACGGCCTGCTGAAAGGTTCCGGCCGCTCGA
The DNA here is from genome assembly GCA_030653935.1 of Pseudomonadota bacterium. Lineage (GTDB taxonomy): Bacteria > Pseudomonadota > Gammaproteobacteria > Burkholderiales > Thiobacillaceae > PFJX01. The sequence goes on along the minus strand of JAURYL010000046.1, from coordinate 9,881 downwards.
TACCCGGGCTGCATTTGCGCGACGCCCTCGACGTGGTGGATCGCCACCACCCTGGCCTGATTCTGAAATTCGGCGGCCACGCGATGGCCGCCGGCCTCACCCTGCGCCGCGAAGGCTTCGACACGTTCCGCGCCGCCTTCGAAACCGTGGCGCGCGAGCGCCTCTCCGCCGCCGACCTGGAAAAGGTGATCGAGACCGATGGCGAACTCAGTGCCCAGGAATGCACCCTGGAAAACGCCGAAACGCTGCGTAACGCGGTCTGGGGCCAGGGCTTCCCCGCCCCCGCCTTCCACGGCGAATTCATGGTGCAGTCACAGAGACTGGTCGGTGAGAAACACCTCAAGCTGCGCCTGTCCGGCAAGGGTTTGAGCGGCGACGCCATCCTGTTCAACCAGGACACGCCGCTGCCGGAACGCATCCTGGCCGTGTACAAGCCGGAAGTGAACGAATGGAACGGCAGCCGTTCGCTGCAATTCAACCTGGCGCACTGGAGCGAAGCATGAGAGTCGCGATCATCGGCGGCGGCCCGGCGGGGTTGATGGCGGCGGAGACACTGGCCACACACAGTCATTCCCGCGAAAGCGGGAATCCAGTTCGTTCACCAAGCTGCAATCAGATGGTTGATCTGGATTCCCGCCTGCGCGGGAATGACGGCGAAATTCGAATCGACCTCTACGACGCCATGCCCTCGGTCGGCCGCAAATTCCTCCTGGCCGGAAAGGGTGGCCTCAACCTCACCCATTCCGAGGAGCGCGAGGCTTTCCTCTCCCGCTACGGCAGCCGCCGCGCCAACATCGAACCCCTGCTCGATGCCTTCGGCGCCGACGACCTGCGTACCTGGGCAGAGGGTCTGGGCATCGAAACCTTCGTCGGCAGTTCCGGGCGGGTATTCCCGCGCGAGATGAAGGCCGCGCCCTTGCTACGCGCCTGGCTGCATCGCCTGCGCGAAGCGGGGGTGAACTTCCACATGCGCCACCGCTGGCTCGGGTGGGATGTAACGCAAGAACCTGTAGCGCAGGCTTCCAGCCTGCGTCTTTTTTTTACAACCCCGGCAGGCGATAAGACCATCGAAGCCGATGCCGTAATCCTCGCCCTCGGCGGCGGCAGTTGGGCAAAGCTCGGCTCCAATGGCGCCTGGGTGCCGCTGCTGCAACAACACGGCATCGACATCGCACCACTAAAACCCGCCAACTGCGGTTTCGACATCGCCTGGAGCGAACACTTCCGTAGCCGCTTCGCCGGGCAACCCCTGAAAACCGTGGTCGCCTCCTGCCTGGATGCGGAAGGCAACGAGATCCACCGACAGGGCGAATGCGTCATCACCGAGACCGGCATCGAAGGCAGCCTCATCTATGCGCTGGCCGCGCCCCTGCGCGACCGCATCGAGGCCGAGGGGAGCGCCCGCCTCCAGCTCGATTTGGCACCCGGCAAATCACTGGAACGGGTAACGGCGGAAGTAGCGCATCCACGTGGCTCGCGTTCGCTGTCCAGTCACCTGCAAAGCCGGGTCGGCATTACCGGGGTCAAAGCCGGGCTGCTGCGCGAGGTGCTGGGGCCGGAGACCGATCCGGCAAAACTCGCCACCGCCATCAAGGCGCTGCCTTTGCAACTAATCGCCCCGCGCCCGCTCGACGAAGCCATCAGCACCGCCGGCGGTGTGCGCTTCGAGGCCCTGGACGAGCATCTGATGCTGCGCGATCTGCCCGGCGTCTACTGCGCCGGCGAAATGCTTGACTGGGAAGCGCCCACCGGCGGCTACCTGCTCACCGCCTGCTTCGCCAGCGGCCGCGCGGCGGGGCTGGGGGTGTTAAGTAGCGCCGGCATCTCGCCGGCGCTACAGCCCCAGCACTTCCCGCGCGTTCGCGGTGGTCTGACGCGCCACGGCGGCCACGTCCAGGCCGCGCAATTCCGCCAGCGCCGCCGCGATCCCCGCCACCTCGGCGGGTTCGTTGCGGCCCTTGCCCACCCAGGCGGGGGGAATGTCCGGGCTGTCGGTTTCCAGGACGATGGCGTCCAGCGGTAGTTCGAAAGCGAGCGCGCGCAACCGTGTCGCCCGGTTCCAGGTGAAGGCGCCGCCAAAACCGAGTTTGAACCCCAATTTGATGAAGGCCTCGGCCTGCTGCCGACTGCCGCTGAAGGCATGGGCGATGCCGCCCTTCACGCCGCTTTTGCCAAAAACTCGGCGTAGCTGTTTGAGTATCTGGTCATTGGCTCGGCGGCAGTGCAGCAGAACGGGCAGGTCATATTCGCGCGCGATCTTGAGTTGCTCGACGTAGTAGAACTCCTGGGTGGCGAGATCCAGGCCCGGCACGAACAGATCGAGGCCGATCTCGCCGATGGCCACCGGGCGCCAGGCCTCGATCTGGCGGCGCAGCGCCTCCAGGTGCTCGGGGCGGTGTACGTCGATATACATCGGATGCATCCCCCAGGCCGGCAGACAGTCGGGGTAGCGGCGGCAGGCGGCCTCGACCTCGGCGAAATTCGCGCGGGTGACGGCGGGAATGACCTGGAACGCAACGCCCGCCGCCCGTGCCCGCGCGTACACGGCGTCACGATCCGCGTCGAATTCGCCGGCGTCCAGATGGCAGTGGGTGTCCATGAGGGCATTCATGACGGCATTATGCCCGCGCATCGTGATAGGCCACGCGCACGGCACTGGCTACAATCCCACTACTTCGAGCAACCTGAACGGACACGCCCATGAGCAATATCGACTATCTGGCCATCACCGCATCCGGCGAAGACAAGGTCGGCCTGGTGCAACGATTCACCAGCCGTATCGTCGAGGCCGGCTGCAATATCGAGGAATCGCGCATGGCGGTGCTAGGTGGCCAATTCGCCATCCTGATGCTGACCTCCGGGGCATGGAACGCACTGACCAAACTGGAAGATCGGCTTGAACAGATCGGCAGCGAACTCGGCCTCTCCATCATTCACAAGCGGACTCGCCCGGCCGAGCGCACCTCGCCGCAGGTGCCCTATCGGGTCAACGTGGTGGCGATGGATCACCCCGGCATCGTCCACAGCCTGGCTGATTTCTTCGCCCGCCAGAGCATCAACATCGAAGAACTGAGCACCGACACCTACCCGGCGCCGCACACCGGCACGCCGATGTTCTCGGTCAACATGACGGTCGGCGTGCCCGGCGACATGCATTTGCCGACTTTGCGCGGCGACTTCTTCGAGTACTGCGACAACCTCAACCTCGACGCGGTGATGGAGCCGGCCCGCGATTGAGCCACCGCGTGCCCGGTCGGATTTGAACTCGATCTGGCGTGCGTAAGAAGTTTTTTACTTTCGTAATATCAATGCGCTATTGTTCGGGCGTTCGTTTTTCCAACGCCGCCCGCCATGTCGATCCGCGCTCTCCTTCTCGCCGGCATTCTGATGTCGCAAGGATGCGCACAGGCGCATGAGCTGTGGATCGAACGCGGCGGCGCGCTCCACACCCTGGTCTACGGCCATGAGCTTTCCGCGCACGCGGGCGAGAAGGCGCTGGAATACAAGCCGGAAAACGTCAAACAGGCCGCCTGTTTCAACACGGCCGGCCAGGAAATCGCCGCCGATTTCGGGCGCGGGTTTCCCGCCACCTTGAAGGGCGATTGCGCGGCAAGCTGGTTTTTCACCTCCAGCGGCTACTGGAGCAAAACGCCCTACGGCACCCGGAACCTGGCGAAGAACGAAGCTGGCGCGGTGATCGAGAGCTGGCTTTCCCTGGAAGGGGTGAAACGCATCGACCGCTGGGGCGCCGGCCTGGAACGCCCCCTGACCCGGAATCTTGAACTGACGCCCCAGGACAACCCCCTGAACCTGCGCGTCGGCGACAAACTGCGTCTCACCGTCTGGCATCAAGGCAAACCCGCCATCGGCGTGCCCGTGGCCTACTTCGGCCAGCCGCGCGGGGTCAGCGACGACGACGGCCACATCAACATCCGCTTGCGCAACCCCGGCCTGCAACTCATCCAGGCCAGTCTCGAACTGCCCCTGAACGACGCACGGGCGGACAAGACCGTGCACGCCAGCAGCCTGCAATTCGAAATTCGATGAAAAATACGAAGCATTCATGGCTGGCGCGGCGGCATCCGCTCCCCCATTTTTCAAAGGGGGGCTGGGGGGGATTTCCGCGCCTCCTCGCCATTTCCGCCACTTTGCTCTGCCTCGCCCACCCCGCCGCTGCCCACGATCTTCAATACACGGTCAGCGGCGCTCAGGCGGTGGTGGTCCGCCTCTTCTACGTGGACAACAAGCCCTTCAGCTTCGAGGGCTACGAGGTCTACCGCGCCGGGGAGAAGCTGCCGTATCAGGTCGGCCGCAGCGATAGCCAGGGGCGCATCGCCTTTCTCCCTGATCGCGCCGGGGAATGGCGGGTGAAGGCGATTTCCGAGGACGGCCATGGCCTCGACTTCACCCTCAAGACCGATGCCGCCGCCCGGGTCGAAACGGTGGACAAACCGGCTTACGAGCGCTACGGGCGCATCGTCGTCGGCATCGCGGTGATCCTCGGCCTGTTCGGCTCCCTGATGTTGTTTGCGCGGAGGCAGAAATCATGAAGGCGCGGCATTGCGCGCTACTGGTGCTGCTTGCGGCCAGCCCCGCGCGCGCCCATCACGGCGTCGCCTCGCTCGGCGCGGCGGGACTGGAAGGCCCCGGCGCGCCGGTGGAAACCTCCAGCTCCATGCCCCTGCCGCAAGGCAAATGGCTGGGACTGGCGAAGCTGGATTACGCCAAATTCAAGACCTACGACCCGCTCGCGGCGGAGACGGATTACAACGCCTACTGGCTGGCGGGCATCGGTTACGGCTTCACCCCCTGGTTCTCGGGCTATGCCTTCCAACCCTGGAACGTGAAGGTGGACGAAGCCGGCGGCCTGAACGCGCGCGGCGCCACCGATCTATCCCTGGCGGCGGTGATCGGCTTCAAGTACGACGAACGTTTCCTGCTGCTGCCCGCCAACGAAAGCCTGGACGATCTCGCCGACTGGCATTTCACGCTCAACCTCGGCCTGAGCCTGCCCACGGGCAATGCCGACCACCGCCTTGCCGACGGCAGCATCGACCCCGGAAAATCGTTGGGCTTCGGAAAATCCGCTTACAACTACGGCGTGACCGCCACCCGACAGTTTAGCGATGACGCCACGGCAACCTTCGAGCTGAGCCGGATGCACTTCCAGCGCTACCGCTACGAGGATGGCAACAGCATGAAATTCGGCACGGAAACCCGCGTCAACGCCGCCCTCTCAAACCGCCTGATGACGCTGCCGGAGCGGCGTTTCCGACTCGATGGCAACGTCGAACTCAACTACCTGAACCTGGGCAAGGATGACGACAGCAGCGTGGGCGGCCCCGACCCGAATACCGGCGGCGACATTCTCTACGGCGTGCTCGGCATGCGCTTGTACCAGGACAACATGAGTGTCGGCCTGGCCGTAAAAAAACCGATCTGGACGCGGCTCAACGCCACGCCGGGCACCGTGTTGCAGGGCGCGGAAGGCAAGGAAAAATACCGCTTCGTGGCCACCTTTTCGGTGATGTACTGAGACATGTTGCTCGCCCCCAGTAGCGCCGGCTTCCAGCCGGCATCTTTGAAAAACCGGTTTACGCCCGCAAGGACGCCGGCTGGAAGCCGGCGCTACACAGGCTAACGCCGCCCTCCCACCATGCACATCCCCGACGGATTCATCGCCCCGCACATGTACCTGCCGCTCTACGGCCTCGCCGCCGGACTGTGGGCCTATGGTGCGAAGCGGGTGGCGCGCGAACTGGATGAATCCACCCTGCCCTGGCTGGCTTCGCTGACGGCGGCGTCGTTCGCTTTGTCCTTCGTCGCACTGCCGCTGCCCGGCGGCACCAGCGCGCACGTCACCGGAATCGGCCTGCTGGCGGCCTCGTTCGGCATCTGGAACGCCTTCATGGCGGCTTCGCTGGTGTTCGCCATCCAGGCGCTGCTGTTCGGCGATGGCGGCGTCACCACCTTGCCCCTGAATGCGCTGGCGATGGGTTTCGCCGGGGCCGTGGCCGCGCGCGGGCTGTTTCTGGCTCTGCGCCACCTGCATACCGGCGTGGCCTTGTTCCTGGCCGGCTGGATCGGCCTGTTCCTGCCCGCCGCACTGATCGCCCTGGCGCTGGGGGCGCAACCGTTGATCGCCCATGACGCGGCCGGCGCGCCGCTGTACTTCCCGTTCGGCTGGTCGGTCACCCTGCCCGCCCTGCTCATCCCGCATGCCTTGCTCGGTCTCGGCGAGGGCGCCCTGACCCTGCTCGGCGTGCGCCTGATCGAACGCCTGCGTCTGCGCTATCGCCATGACTGAACGCGGCAAGCTCGCGGCCTGGCTACTCGCCCTGGTCAGCGTTTCCTGGCTGACCTCGCCACTTTGGCTGGCGGGCGGCCTACTCATGGTGCTGGCGCTTTGTGGGCGCGATGCGGTTCGCCTGCTGCGCCGCGCCTTGCTGGCCACGGCGGCATTCAGCGGTACGGTCTCACTGGCCTATGTCGGTTATTTCTGGTGGCAATCACGCGCCCTGCCGCTGGACTGGCTGCTCACGGTCAACCTGCGGGTGCTGTCGATGGCCCTGCTCACCTTCCTGTTCATCGAACGCGTGAATCTGTTCCAGGCGCTGGCCTTCTCCCGCCGCCTGTCCTTTCTGCTGGTGCTGGCGGTGAGCCAGTCGCTGGGCCTCAAGCGCACCCTGGCGGAGTTCCGCCTCGGCCTGCAAAGCCGCAGCCCGCGCCCGGCCGGCTTGCGCGCCCGCTACCGCGCCGCCGCGCACGCCGCCGCCTGGCTGCTCGACCGGGCACTGGCGAACGCGCATGAATCGGCGCAGGCCATGCAATCACGGGGGATGTTTCGATGATCCGGGTCGAAGGCTTGTCACACCACTACGGTGAAAAAACCTGTCTGCTGGAGGTGAGTTTCAGCCTGGCCCCCGGTGAGAAAGCGGTCTTGCTCGGCAGCAACGGCAGCGGCAAATCGACGCTGCTGAAAATCCTCGACGGCCTGGTCACGCCACGCGCCGGCACGGTGTTCTATGAAGGTGAGCGCATCACGCCCGGCCACCTCAAACACGGCGCCCTGCGCCAACGCTTTCGCCAGGAAGTCGCCCTGCTGTTCCAGAACCCGGATGTGATGCTGTTCAACCCGACGGTGTACGACGAAATCGCCTTCGGACCGCGCCAAATGGGGCTATCCAACATCGACGAGCGGGTGGCGCACTGGGCCGAACTGGTGGGGGTGACGGCGTTCCTGAAACGCCCGCCGTTCACCCTCTCCGGCGGCGAGAAGCAAAAGGTCGCGCTGGCCGCGCTGCTGGCGGCGGAACCGAAATTACTGCTACTCGACGAACCCGCCGCCGCCCTCGACCCGCGCTCCACCGGCTGGCTGGTGGACTTCCTCGCCGACCTGCCGATCACCCTGCTCACCACCACCCACAACCTCAGCCTGGCGCCGGAACTGGGTACCCGCACCCTGGTGCTGGGCGAGGATCACCGCCTGCTCTACGACGGCCTGATCGAACCGTTCCTGGGCGACACCGAAAAACTGGTCGCCGCCAACCTGGCGCATGTCCACCGCCACAAACACGGCGGCGTGGAACACCGGCATTGGCATACCCACGACTGGCAGTAGGACGGGTTGAACGGTAGCGAAACCCATCGATTACACCCGAGCCGCCTCTGAGTGGCCGCAGCGCACAAGTGCGCCGAACGCGCCCGTAGCCTGGATGGAGCGCAGCGGAATCCAGGGCACCTCCATCCCCGGAATCCGCGAAGTTCCACCCGGCTACGCAGGCTGTCGAAATACCGTTGTTGATATTTCGGCATATACCAACAAACAGGGAAAAAACTCAGGTATAAAACCACCCCTGGCCCCCCCCTCCCCCCCATCGGCCCGATCTGGAGACCCCAATGAGCCTTCTGCCCCCCCCCCGAGTTCAAGCTGACAAATCCGAAGACCTGAGCGCCGTCATCCAGGCGTTGCCGCATGCAAAAACTCCCGCACAGGGCTCGACCAGGGTTGGGAATACACAGGGGAAGCGGCAGAAACCGCTGATCGAAGACGAAGACGAAATGGCCGGTCAGGCGGAGGACACTCCCGCCGATGAAGCGCTCGCCGCCGCTACAGACACCCCCGACACCGGCAATGCCGGAAGCAACATCCACCTCGCCCAGGCTCCCGGCCCCGTCACCGACGCCCCGCCCCCCGCCGCCGGCAGCGTCCCCGCAGCGGGTAGCGCGCCCGTAGCAGGCGCCGCGGCGGCGGGCGGCGGCCTCACCACCGGCCTGCTGGTCGCAGGCGGCGTGATCGGCGTCGCGGCGGCGGCGGCGGGAGGAGGAGGAGAAAGCGGCAGCGCCCCGCCGGCCGCACCCACTACAACAGCAATCACAAGCAATGGTGGCGGTGCAGCGGCAGCGGTGAACGTGGCGGAAAACGCCACGGCGGTCACCACGGTTGTCGGTACGGCGGATGCGGGCGAAACGCTGACCTACAGCATCACGGGCGGCGCGGATGCGGCCAAATTCACGATCAACCCGACCACGGGCGTGCTGACCTTTGTGGCCGCACCGGACTTCGAGAATCCGACCGATGTCGGCGCCAACAACGTCTATGACGTCACCGTGCAAGTCAGCGACGGCACAACGACCGACACGCAAGCCATCGCGGTGACGGTCACCAACATCAACGACAACACGCCGGTCATCACCAGCAACGGCGGAGGTGCTGCGGCGGCGATGAGCGTGGCGGAAAACACCACGGCCGTCACCACGGTCACGGCGACCGATGCCGATGCAGGCACGACGCTGACCTACAGCATCACAGGCGGCGCGGATGCGGCCAAATTCACGATCAACTCAATGACGGGCGTGCTGGCCTTTGTGTCCGCGCCAGACTTCGAGACCCCCACCGATTCAGGCGCCAACAACGTCTATGACGTCACCGTGCAGGTCAGCGACGGCCTCACAACCGACACCCAGGCCATCGCGGTGACCGTGACGGACATTACGGTGGCGACCATTCTCAGCAACGGCGGCGGTGCTGCGGCGGCGGTGAACGTGGCGGAAAACACCACGGCCGTCACCACGGTGATCGGCACGGCGGATGCGGGCGGCGTGCTGGCCTACAGCATCACGGGCGGCGCGGATGCGGCCAAATTCACGATCAACCCGACCACGGGCGTGCTGGCCTTCGTGGCCGCGCCGGACTTCGAGAATCCGACCGATGTGGGCGCCAACAACGTCTATGACGTCACCGTGCAAGTCAGCGACGGCACAACGACCGACTCGCAAGACATCGCGGTGACGGTCACCAACGTCAACGACAACACACCGGTCATCACCAGTGATGGCAGTGGCGCAACGGCTGCGCTGAACGTCGCGGAAAACACCACGGCCGTCACCACCGTCACGGCGACAGATGCGGATGCGGGCACGACGCTGACCTACAGCATCACGGGCGGCGCGGATGCGGCCAAATTCACGATCAACTCAACGACGGGTGTGCTGGCCTTCGTCACCGCGCCGGACTTCGAGACCCCCACCGATTCAGGCGCCGACAACGTCTATGACGTCACCGTGCAGGTCAGCGACGGCCTCACGACCGACACCCAGGCCATCGCCGCCACCGTCACCAATGTCAACGAAGCCCCGGTCATCACCAGCAACGGTGGCGGCGCAACGGCGGCGATCAACGTTGCGGAAAACGCCACCGCCGTGACCACGGTCACCTCGACCGACGTCGATGCCGGCGACGGCAAGACCTACAGCATCACTGGCGGCGCGGATTCCGCGTTGTTCAACATTGACAGCAGCACCGGTGTCCTGACCTTTGTCAGCGGCCGCGACTTCGAGACCCCGACGGATGCCGGCGCCAACGGCGTCTATGACGTCCA
>JAURYL010000034.1 GCA_030653935.1 Pseudomonadota bacterium | reverse complement strand
AACATGAATGGCACGAAGCACGAGCGTTTCCAGGTAGCCCCCGGATGCAGGCCGCCCACAGAAGGTTCAAGCGGGAACCCCCCTTTTCCAAAGGGGGGCAGGGGGGATTTACCCAAGGTCGAGCCGCCACTGAACGCCCGCAAAATCCCCCCCAGCCCCCCTTTTCCAAAGGGGGGAGTCAGCGCGCCGCACGCCTGTACCGGGCTACGGTACAGTGCCATTGCCAATGCGCGGGGGATCAGGAAGTCTGAAGGTGCGCCAGCCTCCAGGGCCATTGCGCGCGAAGTCGAATGCGGAGCCGATGTTAGCCAGGAGCCCGGTTATCGCCACCGCGTGCCTGCCACTGCCGCTGATCTGGGTGTGCAACTGGCTGTTGAGGATTTCGCCCGTCACCCCTTCGGGCAGTTCACAAAGCTGGCCATACAGAGTGGGCTGGTAGGCGAGGTTGGCGTTCATGGTGGGCTCCGGAGGAATGACGTGCGCTTGCGTAATACCGGCTTCATTGTAGTGGCGCGTCGTCAGGGTCGCCGCTATGACCCCGTTCCCGACGAAGGTGGTGGGCCCTTTCTGGACTTACGGTTCCAGACCCTTGTCGGTGCGGACGGTCTTGCCCAAGGTGCTGGTCAAGCCACATCGCTCAGCAGTTTGATGAAATTGCGTTTGGCTTTGTAGCGGCCGCGCAGATTGATGAGGTAATCGACGAAATCCGGCGCCTGGCCCCGCCCCCGCATCAGTACGCCGACGCGGCGCAGCAGCGCGGCGGCTTCCGCGTAGGCGTGGTTGTTGGTTTCTTCGATGAGGGGCGGAATAACCCGTTGATACAGGGTGATGGCGTCTTCCGCGCGGCCTTGTTCCAGCTTGCCGGCCAGGGCGAGCAGCAGGCGGCGGTCGCAAGCACCCTGGTGGATGTATTCCCAGGCCGTATCCAGTTGCTCTTCCCACAGGGCGATTTCAATACGTAACGAATGATCGAGGTGCTTGTTCTGAATCATCCGGCCATACCGCTGAGCTTCCGCTTCGATTCGCGCCATCGCCTTTTCCCGAAGCGCCGGCCAGTTGCCGATACGCGTTGCCACAGCGTGCAACTGTTTGTACTGCTCGAAACCGGGCCGTTCCGCGAACCGCTCCCAGGCCAGAGCCATCGCTTCGTCATGGCGGCCCCGCGACAAATAGGCCTCCACCAGGAAATCGCGCAAGCGCCAGTCGGGCTGTTTCGGAAAGGCGCGCTGGCCCCGCTCGGCCCATTCCAGGGCTTCGTCCGCGCGGCCGGCTTCGGTCAGGATTGTTGCGATCACCAGGAAGCGCCAGGCGGAAGTTAGATCCCGCGCCTCGACGGCCAACAGGGCATCCACGTCGCCGGTCAGCCGCGCCAGGTTTCTCATGATGGTGGCGAGGCGATGGTCGCCAGGCCGCGACTTCGCCCAGGCCGCCTCGGCCTGTTCCCGGTAAGCGCACATACCGGATTCACCCAACAGGTCCTGGTATGCCAGGACATCCAGCCGGCAAAGCTGGAAGGGCAAGTCCATTTCCAGATCGAACAAGCGCCGCGCCAGATCGGCCGGGTCCAGGGCCGCCATCTCGCAGGCCTCCCGATGCAGATCGCAGAGTTCCTCGACCAGATCATCGAGTTCCGACTCACCATCCACCTGCTCGATCAGCGTCTCGACTCGCTCCATGGCGTCCTCGCACAGCCCGATCAAAGCCTCTGCCGTCTCCGGTTCCAGCAACTCGTTCAGAGCCTCCACCAGGGATTCGATGCCATCCCGATAATCGTCCGCCGACGTCCAGTCGCGGCCGGGGCGCAAGCTGGTGGCCCGCTCGATACGAGCGCGCAGCGCGGCCACGCGCTCAGAACCCTCTTGGGTTTTCAGCAACAGATTCTGGTATAGGTTTTCGTCGTTACGGGCCAGGTTCAGCAGCATGTCCACCAGCGTCGAAGTCGGCTGGGCGGAAAGATGGGCGCGGATGCGTTGCCAGGGATCGTCTCCCGGTTGGGCATCCGCAGCCCTCGACTGCCGGGTCAGCCAGGCCAGGCCCACCGCCACGCAGTGCTTGCAGAAATACCCGTCGGCCGCTCTGGGGCAATCGCACTCGTAATCCAGCTCGCCATCGTCATCGCTCAATTCGATCCGGTAAGTTTCCGTGCCCTTCACCCGCGCCGTAATGGAGTCGTCATCAGCAATCAGGTGATCGACCGCGCCCTCAGAGAAATAGGCCTCGCCGCGCTGGAAGGCGGTGGCGCCGGCGAGCTCATAAAGGACGTGGGGGGTGATCAGGTCGTCGAGCATGGTTGTTCAGGCTTGTTGCACACCTGGTAAGGAAAGCAGTTCGCCTTCCATACGGCGAATACCCTTGACCAGATTCTTGAAGCTGGGTGAGCGTTCATTGGTTACATCGAGATATTTTCCGATTTCGCGCGATCCACCCACTTTTTGGTAGGCCCCCACCGTCAGCACTTCCAACTCCTTGCTGGGATTGCCCGGCCTATCTGGACTGCGGAACTTCGCCGCCCCCTGATGTCGGGCCAGATTGTTGAGATTCAGTGCTTGCTCCACAGCGGGAAGGTCAGCGAGGTAATAGGCTTCCAGTTCCTTACAGGCAATCCGCACCAGGGTTTTCTCCGCTTGCCCAGCCTCCTGGCAACGGTCAGCCAGCCTTGCTTTCAATGCCGCGCAGTCCGGCGCGCTGTCTTGATCGCGCAAGACAATGAAGCGGGCCTGTGGGTTAACGTAACCGCGCAGGCGCTTGAGCATTTGCCGCTCCAGGTCCTGCTTGCCATCGAACGGTATGAATCTGGGCCGGATATCCGGGTGCAGGAATCTCGGCAGCAAGCTCTCCAACATCGCCTTGGCAGACGCTTCCTCCAGTAGAAATACCAGCTCCTTCATTCCGGGTCCGCCCCCTCGAAGAAGCCTTGCTTCCACAGGTATCCCATCTGGTCGCCTTCGGCCATATAGGCCGCAATCTGGGCATCATCGCGAGCGCGGCGAATTTCAGTACAGCCATTGCGTTTCACCAACCAACACACCTCATCCAGGCGCACCGCATTCAAGAAATCCGGTGAATGTGTTGATACCAGCACCTGTCCACCACGATTCGCATACAGCCGGAATTCCTCGGCCAGTTCCGCCATAAGCCGAGGATAAAGCTGGTTCTCCGGCGCTTCCACACAGAGCAAGGGATGGGGTTTGGGGTCGTACAACAGGACCAGGTAGGCGAACATCTTGATGGTGCCATCCGATACATAGCGGTCCAGGAAAGGCGTTTTGAAAGAGCCATCCTGAAACCGCAATGTGAGGTAGCCGTCATCCATCAATCGCGGTTCAACCGACGCCACTCCGGGTACCCGCCGAGACATGGTGTCCAAAATGCGCTGGAAGGTTTCAGGATGTTGTTCGAACAGGTACTGCGCCACGCGCGGCAGGTTGTCGCCTATTTCCGACAGATGTTCGGAATCCCCCGCAGCTTCCTTGCGGCCCCGGGCGGCGCTGATATGGAAGTCGGACACATGCCAGGACTCGATCAGTTGCCGGAAGGCATTGGCCGCCTTGAATCGCTCGAACTGGCCTAGTCCCTTGATTGCCAATGTGTCGGGGCTGACTTTCTGGGGTTCCCGCTCCAGGTCTTCATCGACCTTGTTGAAATCTTCTTCATTGGTGATTGCGTAGCCCTCACCAGCGGAAAAATCGAGAAAGTGGTAGGGACTGCCGTAGCGTCCGCGTTTGTAACGCAGCAACTCACGTCGCACGATGGGCGAACCGTCTTGCTCACCGATTTCCAGCGAATAGGTAACCAGGCGTTCCACCCCGGTGATCAACATGCGGTACTGGATTTCGATCAGGATCGTGTCGGTGTCCGCATCGCGGCTCAACACCTCGCGAAACCGACCACGCTTGTCCAGCGCTTGGCGCACAGTCCCTTTCAGGCAATCGTGCAGAAAGCCGAATACATCGAACAGCGTCGATTTGCCCGAGCCGTTGGCGCCCACCACGACCAGGAAGGACGGAATGTCCTGCAAATGGATCTTGCGGAACACCTTGTAGTTTTTCAGGCGTATGGATTCTATTTTCATGGTTGGGTCCTGTGTTGAACGAGGCCTGCGTCAACGAATAGGGCAGGGCAAGCGCTCAGCCCCAAAGGTCGCTCAGTGAGAACTCGATGGCATCGAAGGGCGCAACCCGGACCGGTGCGTCGTCTTGCAGGGTGGCGATGAGGGTCCAGAAACCGTCTCGCAGTTCGTAGGCTTCCAGTGTGTGGGCTTCCGGGTCTACCAGCCAGGCATGCGCCACGCCGTATTTCGCGTAAATCGGCAGCTTGACGAAGCGGTCCTTGCGCGCGGTGCTGGGGGAGAGGATTTCGCATACCCAATCCGGCACCACTTCGAAGCGGTGACCATCGGGCACTTGCGGCATCCGATCGCGGCGCCAGCCAGCGAGGTCGGGGACGGCGACCTCGGTGTCGCGAATGAAATGGATTTCCGGCTCGTCGATGATCCACCAGCCACCGGGCCCGCCACGGCCGAAGTCGTATGGGCCGCCGAGATCGATGCCCAAGCCTCTTCCGGCGACACTATGCCGCCCACTGGGACGCGGCATAGTGTGCAATTGCCCGCTCAGGATTTCACCGGTCACGCCCTCGGGGAGGTCGCACAGTTCGTCATACAGGGGGGGTGGGTAGGCGAGGTTGGCGTTCATGGCGGTTTCTTGCTTGCGGTCCAGGTCAGGGATGATGGGTTTCGCTGCGCTCGACCCATCCTACGGGACTGTAGCGCTGGCTTCCAGCCTGCTTCGTACATCTGATCAGGCCCACGAAGCAGGCTGGAAGCCTGCGCTACAGGTTCACTCGTCGTGCTCTTCGACGCCAAACAACTGTTTCTTCATTGCGTGCAGCCTGTCGCGCAGTTCGGCGGCCTTTTCGAACTCCAGGTTCTTCGCGGCGGTGAGCATGTCCTTCTCCAGGCGTTTGATTTCGCGCGCCAGGTCTTTCTCGCTCATGACTTCGTATTTCGCCCGGCCTTGCGCGGCTTTCAGTTCCTGGTTGGCGGCGTCGGGGTTGTAGATGCCGTCGATGATGTCCTTGATGCGTTTGACCACGCCTTTGGGGGTGATGCCGTTGGCGAGGTTGAAGGCGATCTGTTTGGTGCGGCGGCGGTCGGTTTCGTCGATGGCGCGGCGCATGGAGTTGGTGATGCGGTCGGCGTAGAGGATGGCGGTGCCGTTGAGGTGGCGGGCGGCGCGGCCGATGGTCTGGATCAGCGAGCGCTCGGAACGGAGGAAGCCTTCCTTGTCGGCGTCGAGGATGGCGACCAAGGACACTTCGGGAATATCCAGGCCTTCGCGCAGCAGGTTGATGCCGATCAGCACGTCGAACACGCCTAACCGCAGGTCGCGGATGATTTCCACCCGCTCGACGGTGTCGATGTCCGAGTGCAGGTAGCGCACCCGGATGCCGTGTTCCGAGAGGTATTCGGTGAGCTGTTCCGACATGCGCTTGGTCAGGGTGGTGGCCATCACCCGCTCGCCGCGCGCGGTGCGTTCGTTGATGGCGGACATGAGATCGTCGACCTGGGTGCCGACCGGACGGATTTCGATGATCGGGTCGATCAGGCCGGTAGGGCGCACCACCTGTTCCACTACCTGTTGCTGGTGTTCCTTTTCGTAGGTGCTGGGGGTGGCGGAGACGAACACGGTCTGGCGCATGATGGTTTCGAATTCGTCGAAACGGAGCGGCCGGTTGTCCAGGGCCGAGGGCAGGCGGAAGCCGTAATCAACCAGGTTTTCCTTGCGTGCGCGGTCGCCCTTGAACATGGCGCCCACCTGCGGCACGGTGACGTGCGATTCGTCGATGAACATCACCGCGTTGGCCGGCAGGTAGTCGATCAGGGTCGGCGGCGGATCGCCGGGATTGCGTCCGGACAGATGCCGCGAGTAGTTCTCAATGCCCTTGCAGAAGCCCAGTTCAGCCAACAGTTCCAGGTCGAAGCGGGTGCGCTGTTCGATCCGCTGCGCTTCCACCAGCTTGTTGTTCTTGTGGAAGAACTCCAGGCGTTCGGCCAGTTCCAGCTTGATCTTGTCCACCGCCTTCAACACCACGTCGCGCGGGGTGACGTAATGGCTGGACGGGTAGACGGTGAAGCGCGCGGCCTTGTGCAGCACCTGGCCGGTGAGCGGGTCGAACAGGCTGATGCTTTCCACCTCGTCGTCGAACAGGGAAACGCGCACGGCGGTTTCCGCATGTTCCGCCGGGAAGATGTCGATCACGTCGCCCTTCACCCGGAATACGCCGCGCTTGAATTCCATTTCATTGCGCGTGTACTGCATCTCGGTGAGCCTGCGCAGGATGGCGCGCTGCTCGATGCGCTCGCCCTGTCTGAGATGCAGGATCATGCCGTGGTAATCGACCGGATCGCCGATGCCGTAGATGGCCGAGACGGTGGCGACGATCACGCAGTCTTCCCGTTCCAGCAGCGCCTTGGTGGCCGAGAGCCGCATCTGCTCGATGTGCTCGTTGATGCTGGAATCCTTCTCGATGAACAGGTCGCGCGAGGGCACGTAGGCCTCGGGCTGGTAGTAGTCGTAGTAGGAGACGAAATACTCGACCGCGTTATCCGGGAAGAACTCGCGGAACTCGGAATAAAGCTGTGCCGCCAGGGTCTTGTTCGGCGCCATCACGAAGGCCGGGCGCCCCAGGCGGGCGATGACGTTGGCCATGGTGTAGGTCTTGCCCGAACCGGTCACCCCAAGCAGTGTCTGGAAGCGCAGGCCCGCATCGATCCCGCTGATCAGTTGCTCGATCGCAACAGGTTGATCGCCGGCCGGTGGGAACGGTTGATGCAGTGCAAAAGGGCTATTGGGATAAGTAATCGCCAAGTTAGAATCCGCGCGCTTAAAACCCGGCAATCTTAGCCCGGATGTTGCATAAATTGACGCGCGCCCTCGCTTGCCCCTTGTCCGTACTGGAAAGTTTTGCTCAGTCGGGCGTACGAATCACTACGCCGCTTCTTCGCAAAATTCCCATTACAAACAATGGACAGCGCGATCATCACGCGAATTTACGCAATATCCGGGCTGGCATTCCAGTGCAACCCATCGCGTTGCAATCCAGTAGGGGCTCAATCGTGGAACTCTCTCACCGCGTTCAGAACATCAAACCCTCGCCGACCCTGGCGGTCTCCGCGCGTGCCGCGAAACTCAAGGCCGAAGGCAAGGACATCATCGGCCTCGGCGTCGGTGAACCCGATTTCGACACGCCCCAGCACATCAAGGACGCGGCCATCGCCGCCATCCACGCCGGCTTCACCAAATACACCGCCGTCGGTGGCACCCCCAGCCTGAAGAAAGCCGTCATCGCCAAATTCAAGCGGGACAACGGCCTCGACTACCAGGCCAACCAGATATTGGTGTCCTGCGGCGGCAAGCAGAGTTTCTACAACCTGGCGCAGGCCTTCATCAATCCGGGCGACGAAGTCATCATCCCGGCGCCTTACTGGGTGTCCTACCCGGACATGGTGATACTGGCTGACGGCGTGCCGGTCATCGTCGACGCCGGCATCGAACAGGGCTTCAAGATCACCCCGGCGCAACTGGAAGCGGCTATCACCGCCAAGACCCGGATGCTGGTCATAAACAGCCCCTCCAACCCCAGTGGCGCGGTTTACTCGAAGGACGAACTTGCCGCCCTCGGCGAGGTGCTGCGTCGCCACCCGAACGTGCTGATCGCCAGCGACGACATGTACGAACACATCCTCATGGCCGATGGCGAGTACAGCAATATTGTCAACGCCTGCCCGGACTTGGCTGACCGCACCATGGTGCTCAACGGCGTCTCCAAGGCCTACGCCATGACCGGTTGGCGCATCGGCTACGCCGCCGGCCCGGCCAAGATCATCGCGGCGATGGAAAACATCCAGTCGCAAAGCACCTCCAACCCCACCTCCATCTCGCAAGTGGCGGCGGAAATGGCGCTCAACGGCGACCAGGGCTGCATCGCCCCCATGCTCGCCGCCTTCCGCGAACGCCACCGTTACGTGGTCGACGCCCTCAACGCGATTCCCGGTGTGAGTTGTGTCGACAGCGGCGGCGCCTTCTACGCCTTCCCCGATGCCGGTGTGGCCATCGCCAAACTGCACGCCGAAGGCAAACTCAAGGAAGCCACCGACTTGGCTCTGTCCGAGCGCCTGCTCGAATTCGGTGTCGCCTTGGTGCCCGGCTCCGCCTTCGGCAGCGAAGGCTGCATCCGCATCTCCTTCGCCACTTCGATGGAAAACCTGAAAAAGGCCCTCTCACGTATCGCCCTGGCACTCGCCTGAAGCACAAATAAACAGGCAAAAACCCGCTCCGGATATTGACCTGAAGCTGCGCCATCCTTATTATCGCGGCCTCCCAATTCCTCGATAGCTCAGTTGGTAGAGCAACGGACTGTTAATCCGTGTGTCCCTGGTTCGAGCCCAGGTCGGGGAGCCAAATACAGCAAGGCCCGCAGCGATGCGGGCCTTTTTGTTTTTTCGTCTCGCTGACCGCATTGGGCCAATTACGGGACAGTGGATTCGACTTGGCCGCCGCGCCGGTGTTTTTGGAGATCGCCAAGGCCTTGTTTCCGGCTGCGGCCAACGTGGCCCAGGCGGTAAGCTCCGGATTATGAAAATCCATCTTCTCTCCGACCTGCATCTTGAGTTCGCCGACTTCACCCCCGAGGTGTCGGATGCCGACGTGACTATTTTGGCGGGCGATATTCACCTGCGCATGCGCGGTGTCGAATGGGCGAAGCAGGTATTCAAGGGACGTGTGCTTTATGTGCCGGGCAACCACGAGTATTACGGCGGCCACCTCGGCAAGACGCTGGTGAAGATGATCGACGCCGGCGATGACCGCGTGCGCGTGCTGGATTGCGAACGAGTCGATATCGACGGTGTCCGGTTCCTCGGCGCGACCGCCTGGACCGACTACACCGCCACCGGCGATCTGGTCATGGCGCAGATGGAAGCGCGGGAGCGGATGACCGATTTCCGCAAAATCCGAACCGGCACCGAGTACCGCAAGGTCCGTCTGGATGATTTCCTGCATCGCAATACCTATTCCCGTATCTGGCTGGAGAACCAGTTGGCTGAGCCATTCGACGGCGAGACGGTGGTCATCACGCACCACGCGCCTTCGCTGGCTTCGCTCCCCGTGCGGGCAGGCCATATTGACGCGGCCTATGCGAATGCTTGGGAAGGCATGATGGGCGCGCGGGTACGCTACTGGTTCCACGGGCATACGCACCAGCAGGTCGATTACCGGGTGGAGGGCACCCGCGTCATCGCCAATCCGCGCGGCTATACCGATGAGGAAACCGGCTTCCAGCCTGGCCTGGTGATCGAACTGTGAAGGAATCGTCGTGACCAAGATCAAAGTCATCGCCCTCGACCTGGAGGGCACGCTGATTTCCAATGCCATGAGCCAGTTTCCCCGGCCGGGCTTGTATGCGTTCCTGGAAGCCTGCCGGGGACGGGTGGAACGGGTGGTGATGTTCACCACCGTGAAGGAATCCGTTTTCCGGCCCATCGCCGACCTATTGGTCGCGGAAGGCCATGCCCCGTCCTGGTTCCGCGACATCGAGTTCGTCACCTGGGAGGGTGCGACCAAGAACCTCGACTGGATTCCCGGTGTTCAACCCGAGGAAGCGCTGCTGGTGGATGACTTTGAAATCTATGTGCATCCCGGACAGGAGGCGCAGTGGCTGCGAGCCCCGTTTTTTGATTGGCCGTATCCAGATGACGACACGGGGCTGGGGATCGTGCTGGAGATGATTTTGAATTGTACGGAGAGGCGCCCCGGGTCTACCTGTGGGGTCGAGTAACGAAGGTGCAGCCATGAATGAGATACAAGCAAACAATCCGCTCCACGGCGTCACGCTCGAAAAGTTGTTGAACGAGCTGGTGGCGTATTACGGCTGGGAGGCGTTGGGGCGGAAAATCGATATCCGCTGTTTCACCCAGGACCCCAGCATTTCTTCCAGCCTCAAGTTCCTGCGGCGCACGCCTTGGGCTCGGGATCGGGTGGAGGCGCTGTACCTCGATATGCGGAGCAGGATGGGCCGCTGATTACGGCCCGGCCCCTGCCGTAACCCGCAAGCCGTCGAGCAGGGCCTTTTCCAGCGCGAGACGTTTCCCGGGTTTCTCCAGGGCTTCGCTTTCCAGGACGAAGACGTCTTCAGCGCGTTGGCCGAGGGTGTTGATGCGGGCGGTGAGGACGCTGGCGTGGTGCTCGGTGAGGATGCGGGCGACCTGGGCGAGCAGGCCGGGGCGGTCGCCGGCGCAGAAGGTGAGGACGAAATCCTTGCGGTTGTCGCTGCGTGTCAGGCTGATTTCCGGTTCCAGCGGGAACGCCTTCAGGCGGCGTTCGAGGCGTCCTTGCGGAATGGGGCCAAGCGGTTGGTGGGCGGCGAGGTCGGCGGTCAGTTCGTGTTCGATGTAATTCAGGAAATCGCGATAGGGAATTTGCGGATGTTCCGGGTCGAGCGCATAGAAGGTGTCGATGGCGTGGTCGTCGCTGGTGGTGTGGATGCGGGCGGCGAGGATGCTGTAGCCCAGGCGCGCAAAAAAGGCGGAGATGCGTGCGAACAGGGCTTCCTCATCGGGGGCGTAGACCAGCACTTCGACGCCTTCGCCCACCGGCGCCAGGCGGGCGCTCACGATCAGGTTGTGGCGGCTGAGCAGGGGTAGCAGACGACGCGTCTGCCAGCCGATGTCGCGCGCGTCCTGGCGTAGGAAATAGACGTCGTCGAGGCGTTTCCACAGCGTGTCCTCGGCGCCGGTCGGATAGCCGTAGAGGCGCAATTGCGCGCGCGCCTGTTCCTTTTTCTCCTCGACGCTGTCCATCACCGGGCTGCCCTGTTCGAGGACGTGGCGGGCGGCCAGGTAGAGTTCCCGGGTGAGTTTTTCCTTCCAGGCGTTCCAGACTTTCGGGCTGGTGCCACGGATGTCGCAGAGGGTCAGGAGATACAGCGAGGTGAGGCGTTTGACGTCGCCGCAGCGCGCGGCGAAGGCGCTGATGACGTCGGGGTCGGAGAGATCCTGTTTTTGCGCGGTTTGAGACAGGCTGAGGTGTTCCGCCACCAGCCAGGCGACATGATCGGCGTCTTCCCGTGGCAGGCCGTGGCCGAGGCAGAAGCGGCGCGCGTCGATGGCGCCGAGGCTGGAATGGTCGCCGCCGCGTCCCTTGGCGATGTCGTGGAAGAGCGCGGCCAGGTAGAGCAGGTCGGGGCGCTGGCAGGCGCCCATCAGGCGGTGGGCGAGGGGGAATTCGTGGGCGAATTCGCTCAGCGCGAGGCGGCGCAGGTTGCGCAGCACCATCAGGGTGTGCTCGTCCACCGGGTAGATGTGGAACTGGTCGTGCTGCATCTGCCCGGTGATGCGTTCGAACAGGGGAATGTAGCGGCCGAGTATGCCGAGTTGATGCATCAGCTTGAGCGCGCCACTGACCCCGTAGGGCTCCCGCAGCAGTTGCAGAAAGCGGGCGTGGTTGTCGGGGGTGCGGCGGAAATCGGCGTTGATGTGGCGGCCGCCGCGCGCGAGCGCGCGCAGCAGGCGCGGGGTGCAGCCGACCAAGGTGTGCTCCCGTGTCAGCACCAGAAAGGTTTCCAGGAGGCTGTCCGGGTGGCGGGCAAACTGGTCTTCCTCGACGTCGAGCAGGTTGCCGACCGCGCGAAAACCCGGTGTGCCGGGCAGGACACGCGGGGCGGTGGGGGGCAGCAGGCGGTTACGCAGTTCGCCCAGCACCAGGCGGTTGGCCAGGCTGATCCGCCGCGCGGCGCGGTAATAGCGTTGCATCAGACGTTCCGAGGCGCGACGGGGGCCGTCGGCGCTGATCCCCATGGCCGCCGCGACGCGTTCCTGGAACTCGTAGAGCATGCGGTCTTCACGTCGATTGATGGCGAGGTGGAGACGAATCCGCATATTCGCCAGCAGGCGGTAATCGGCGGTGAGCGCGCGCGCCTCGGCTTCGCACATGACTTCGGCGCGCACCAGGTCGCCGAGATGGTGACCGGGGCGTGTCGTCAGCCCCGCCGCGCGGCAGACCCAGAAGATGTTCTGGATGTCGCGCAGGCCGCCCGGGCTTTCCTTGAGGTTGGGTTCCAGCAACAAGGCCACCTCGGCGTGGCGGCCGTGACGGGCCTTCTGTTCCAGCGACTTGGCCTGGTAGAAGGCGATGACGTCCATCTGTGCCGCCAGGCCCGCGCGCATACGTTCGTACAGTCCCGGGTCGCCGGCCAGGTGGCGGGCTTCCAGCAGGTTGGTCTGGATGGTGATGTCGCCCGCCGATTCGGCAAGACATTCGCTCAGGCGCCGGACGCTGTGGCCGATGGGCAGGCCGACATCCCAGAACAGGCCGATCAGGGTCTCGAAGCGGCCGAGTTCGCCCTCCGGCAATCCATCGTCGAGCAGGATCAGCAGGTCGACATCCGATTGCGGATACATCTCGCCGCGCCCATAGCCACCCACCGCGACCAGCGCGGCCCGCGCCGGCACGTCATGCGCGCGCCAGATGTCGCGCAATACCGCGTCGGTCAGTTGGGTGAGCCCGGTCAGCAGGGCGTTCGCGCGTGGTCGCGCCAGGTAGGCGTCGATGCAGGCGGCGCGGCCCGCCTTGAGGGCGTCGCGCCAGGTGGCGGCGTTGGGCGTGGGCATGAGTTCAGTCAAGTGGGTGGGAGCGGGCTTGCCCGCGATTGCGCACCTTGTTTATCGCGGGCAAGCCCGCTCCCACGAACATCGCTCAGCCGGTGATGAATGCCGGCGGTGGCGGGCACTCGGCGGAGAGGGTGAGCACCTCGTAGCCGGTTCCCGTGACCAGGATGGTGTGTTCCCACTGTGTCGAAAGCGAGTGGTCCTTGGTCACCACGGTCCAGCCGTCGCCGAGCACGCGGATGTCGCGGCGGCCGGCGTTGATCATGGGCTCGATGGTGAAAGTCATGCCCGGTTCCAGAATCGGGCCTTCGCTGGCCTTGCCGTAATGCAGTACCTGCGGTTCCTCGTGGAAACCGCGGCCGATGCCGTGGCCGCAGAACTCGCGCACCACCGAGTAGCCGTTGCTTTCCGCGTGTTTCTGGATGGCGGCGCCGACCACGCCCAGGTGGACACCGGGGCGCACGGCGGCGATGCCCTTCCACATGCATTCATAGGTGATTTCAGTCAGCCGGCGCGCCAGGATGCTGGGCTCGCCGACATAGAACATGCGCGAGCTGTCGCCGTGCCAGCCGTCTTTGATGACGGTGATGTCCAGGTTCACCACATCGCCGTTCTTCAGCTTCTTGTCCACGCTGGGCACGCCGTGGCAAACCTGATGATTGATCGAGGAGCAGATCGATTTGGGGTAGGGCTTGTGGCCGGGTGGCGCGTAGTTGAGCGGCGCCGGGATGCTGTTCTGGACGTCGACCATCAGGTCATGGCAAAGCTTGTCCAGAGCGTCTGTGGAGACGCCGGGTTTCACGAAAGGCTTGATGTAGTCGAGCACTTCCGCGGTGAGTCGCCCCGCGACGCGCATTTTTTCGATTTCTTCGGCGGTCTTGATGGTGATGGACATGGTTGCGGCAAGGCGGAAAGGATGGGCAGGATAGGAGCGGGTCGGGCGAAAGTAAAGGCGAGCGGCAGTAGGGTTATTGGGCCGGAACGGTGGTTTCCTATACTGACCGCAACGAGATGCGAGGGCATGCGGCATGGCGATTTCAGGTGTGGCGGGCGTTTCAGAACTGGCGGGTGGCATGCGCGCCGGGGGTGGCGTCACGCAACTGAGTTCGGAACAGCAGCAGGAGGTGAATCGCCTGAAAGCCATCGACCGCAAGGTTCGCGCCCATGAACAGGCGCACATGGCGGCGGGGTCCGGCGTCACCGGCGGCGCCAGCTTCCAGTTCACGCGCGGCCCGGATGGCCGGCAATACGCGGTGGGCGGTGAGGTCACGATCAATGTTTCCTCCGGGCAGACGCCGGAATCGACCATCGAACGCGCGCGCATCATCCAGACCGCCGCCCTGGCCCCCGCCGACCCCTCCTCTCAGGACCGCGCCGTGGCCGCCGCCGCCGCGATGATGGAAAGCCAGGCGCGCGCGGAATTGAGTCGGATGAAAAAAGAGGAACAGTCCACGGGGTCAACCAGCAATCCGCTAGCCGAATCGCTGAAACAGGCCACCGCCCTACGTGCTTACGCACAGTCTGATACCGCCGAGACGAGCAGCGCTTCCTTGATCGACCAATACGCTTGAGTTGTAGCGCCGGCGTCTCGCCGGCTTCGTTGTTCTGATTAGGCCTACGAAGCCGGCGAGACGCCGGCGCTACAGTTTCTCAAGCCGTGGGCAGGCGCTCGAAACGCGTGAATGAACCCTCTGCCGGGGTGACGATCACCTCATCCACCCGCGCCGCCGGCGGGCCGATTCGCGACCAGGCGATCATCGCCGCCACCGCCCGCTCCTCGCCTTGCACCACCGCTTCCACCACGCCATCCCGCGCGTTACGCACCCAGCCGGTCACGCCCAGGCGCTCTGCTTCCAGGCGCATGGATTCGCGGAACCAGACGCCCTGGACGCGGCCGCTGATGGCGAGGTGGCGGGTGATGATGGGCATGGCGCTTCAGGCGACCGTGTCCAGACCGTCGTAAAGCGCTTCAACCGGCAGTTCCAGATGGACGCAGTCCAGCTTGAGGATGTCACCGGGGGTGTGGATTTCGACCATCCACTCGCGCAGGTTCAGGCGCCGATAGCGTTCCACGCGGATTTCATCCTGCGCGATCAGGAGGTATTCGCGCAGGCTGGGCAGGCGCTGGTAGGCGGTCAATTTTTCCCGGCGGTCGATGGCTTCGGTAGTGGGTGAGAGTACCTCCGCCAGCAGACAGGGGCGGGTCTTCACCAGGGGGTCGTCGTCGTCCGGGTCGCACACCACCATGACGTCCGGGTAGTAATAGGTCGGCCAGGTGTCCGCCTTGAGTTTGACGTCGCCAATCAGCACCTGGCAGTTGCGCGGTGCCTGGGCCAGAAGGCTTGCGTAAAGTTTGCCGGCAATGCGGTTGTGCCGCACCGAGGCGCCGGCCATCGCGTAAGCCTGGCCGCCCACGAACTCATGGCGTACCGGGCTGTCAGCTTCCATTTCCAGGTAGTCGGTTTCATTCAGATTGCGAAGGGCGTTTTGTTGCATATGAAGCTCCTTACTTGATCCGCATCCCCGGTTGCGCGCCGGAGTCGGGTGAGAGCAGGAAGGGGCCGCCGCGTTCGTCGCTGGCGGCGAGCACCATGCCTTCGCTCATGCCGAACTTCATCTTGCGCGGCGCCAGGTTGGCGACCATCACGGTGAGGCGGCCGACCAGGGTTTCCGGCGCGTAGGCGGCCTTGATGCCGGCAAACACGGTGCGGGTTTCTCCGCCGAGGTCGAGGGTAAGTTTGAGCAGTTTGTCGGCGCCTTCGACGTGTTCAGCGTTGGCGATGCGGACGATGCGCAGATCGACCTTGGTGAAGTCGTCGATATTGATGAACGGTTCCCAGGGCGAGGCGGCGGCGGCTTTGGCTTCGTTCTGCTGGTGTTCGGCGTGCTTCACCGGCGCCGGATCTGGAGTCGGCGCCAGGCTTTGCTTGTTCTCTTCCACCATGGTGTCGATCTTCTTCGGGTCGATGCGGGTCATCAGGTGCTGGTATTCCTTGATGGCGTGGCCGGCGGGCAGGGGCGTCCAGGTATCGGTCCAGGTCAGCGGCGGAATGTTAAGGAAGGCTTCCACCTGTTCCGCCAGTTTCGGCAGCACCGGCTTCAGATACAGGGTGAGGTCACGGAACAGGGTCATCGCGGTGGAACAGACTTCATGCAGTTCCGCCTCGCGGCCTTCCTGTTTGGCCATGGTCCAGGGCTGCTTCTCGGCGATGTACTGGTTGGCCACATCGGCCAGCCGCATGATCTCGCGCAAGGCGCGGCCATAGTCGCGGTCCTCGTAGCTCTGCGCGATCTCGCCCTTGGCGAAGGCGGCGAAGAATTCCGCCGTCGCGCCGGTGTCACTGGCCCCCAGCTTGCCCTCGAAACGCTTGCTGATGAAACCGGCGCAGCGGCTGGCGATGTTCACGTACTTGCCCACCAGATCGCTGTTCACCCGCGCCGCGAAGTCTTCCAGGTTGAGGTCGATGTCTTCCATCGAACCGTTCAACTTGGCCGCGTAGTAATAGCGCAGCCATTCCGGATTGAGGTGGTTGAGGTAGCTCTCGGCGGTGATGAAGGTGCCGCGCGACTTCGACATCTTGGTGCCGTTCACGGTCAGGAAGCCGTGGCAGAACACGCCGGTCGGGGTGCGAAAACCGGCGTGAGCGAGTTCGGCGGGCCAGAACAGGGCGTGGAAATAGAGGATGTCCTTGCCGATGAAGTGATACAGCTCAGCCTCGGAATCCGGTTTCCAGTATTCGTCGAAATCCAGGCCGTTCTTGTCGCAATAGTTCTGGAAGCTGCCCATGTAGCCGATCGGCGCATCCAGCCAGACGTAGTAATACTTGCCCGTGCTTTTGCCAAACTCGTCGGGAATCTCGAAGCCGAAGTAGGGCGCATCGCGGGAAATGTCCCAGTCAGACAATCCCGCTTGCAGCCATTCGCCCAGCTTGTTGGCGGCCTCGGTCTGGACGTGCTTGGGATCAGCAATCCAGGCCTTGAGGAAGTCCGCGCAGCGCGGGTCGGAGAGCTTGAAAAAGTGGTGGTCTGACGATTTCCGTACCGGCTTGGCGCCGGACACGGCGGAGTAGGGCTCAATCAGGTCGGTGGGCTGGTAGGCGGCGCCGCAGGCCTCGCAGTTGTCGCCGTACTGGTCCTTGGCGTGGCATTTCGGGCACTCGCCCTTGATGAAACGATCCGGCAGGAACATTTCCTTCACCGGGTCGTAATACTGCTCGATGGAACGAATCTCGATCAGCCCGGCTTCCTTCAGCCGCGTGTAGATGGTGTCGGCGTAGTGCCGGGTCTCTTTCGAGTGAGTCGAGTAGTAGTTGTCGAAATCGACATGAAAGCCGTCGAAATCGCGCTTGTGCTCATGCCAGACGCGGTCGATCAGCTGTTCCGGGGTGATCCCCTCCTTCTCCGCGCGCAACATGATCGGCGTGCCGTGGGTGTCGTCGGCGCAGCAGTAGACGCACGAATGGCCGCGCATTTTCTGGAAGCGCGCCCAGATGTCGGTCTGGATGTATTCGACCAGATGGCCCAAGTGGATGGAACCGTTGGCGTAGGGCAGGGCGGAGGTAACGAGGATCTTGCGGGACATGGATTCGGGCCGGGTTCGTAAAGTCGCGCAATTCTAGCCGCCGGCCCCGCTTGCTGCACGGCGGCCTGCCGCGTCACGACGGAAACGGGCCAGGGCGAGGGCGGCATCCGCCATGCCCAGCTCGGCGGCGCGCGCCATCAGGCGTTGCGCGCGATCCTCGTCGCGCGCCACCCCCTCGCCCTTGTGATACATCCAGGCCAGGTGAAAGCAGGCCTGGGCGTAACCCTGGTCGGCGGCGAGATTGAACCAGCGTTCCGCCTCGGCGTCGT
Organism: Pseudomonadota bacterium; assembly: GCA_030653935.1. GTDB lineage: Bacteria > Pseudomonadota > Gammaproteobacteria > Burkholderiales > Thiobacillaceae > PFJX01. Next base: position 1,820 of record JAURYL010000034.1, on the reverse strand, counting down.
CCCGGCGCACGCCCCAGCCGCGTGAATAGCTCAGCCCCAGCATGTAGCGCGCCCGCGCGTGGCCGGCCTCCGCCGCCCGGCGCAGCCAGACCGCCGCCTTGTCATCGTCGCGCGCCAGCGTCCAGCCGTGAAAATCGCCGTTGGCATAGGCATAACCCAACTCAAACGCGATCCGGTCGCGCCAGACGAACAAGGCGCCCACCAGCAGCAGCACCAGGCCGAGCCGCCGGTACCACAACCGATTCACACCAACGCGTCGAGAAAACGCTGGCGGGCCGCGTCCAGCACCGCCCGCGCCGCCTGCGCCTGATCGGGCTGCTCGGCGATGGCCTGCAACAAACGGGCGCATTCGCCGTGAAACGCCTCCAGCGCCGCCTTCACCGCCGACTCGTCCAGCTTGCGACTTGCGCGCTTGGGCGCTTCGACCGGCGCGACATCCAGCGGCTTCAGCACCGCATGGCGCGGAATCATGCGCTGACCGCTATCCCCAGCGGCGGTCAGTGGCCCGGCCTTCACATACACCTTGCCCTCGTATTCAAAACGAGCGCCAAGGGGCAGCAACTGGAATTTCATGTCGGCGCTCCCGTTCAGGCCCAGTACTTCGCCGTCTCCGGCAACACCCAACGCACGCCGCCACGCGGGTCCGCCTTGTCGCCGGTATAGCGGGGAATCAAATGGATATGCAGATGAGGAACCGACTGCCCGCCGGCCGCACCCTGGTTGATGCCGATGTTGTAACCATCGGGATGGTGCCGCTCATCGAGAATGGACCGGGCCTGATCCAGCGCCGCGAGCAGGGCAAGCCGTTCCTCCTGAGTGGCGTCGAACAGCGTGGGAAAGTGGCGCTTCGGAATGATCACGGTATGGCCCGGCGAGACCGGGAAACCGTCCTTGTAGACCACGGTAAGCGCGTCCTCCGCCAGGATGCGGGCGGGATCGAGAACACAGAAAGGGCAGGATTTGTTCATGATGGCTCCAGTTTTGCGCCGGCATTGTAGGGGCAAGCGCGATCCGGCGTGGAAAGCGGCCGGCTTGGCATTCAGGCCGGCCAGCGTGTTGATGGTCTCCCCGCCGGTTTCCGGCTATCAGGCGCCCGGCCACAGGTGGGCGAAGTCGAACGAAAGCAGGCGGTGATGCCGGATGGAGAGCAGGTACACCGTGACGTCGGTCTCCGTCACGGTGAACAGCATCAGGTAGTCGCCATGCAGGTACTCGCGCAGCGCGTGGGCGGCGCCGGCCGGCAGCGCGGCGAGTTGGACGAAGCCGCTACGCGGAGGATTCGCGAGCCTGCGCCGCACGAATTATTCTGCACGATCACCTCCCTACACCTTGTAGGCGGTGATTTTGCCTAATTTCGTGAGGACACGTCAGCATGATCGCCCCAACTTCCGCGCACTTTGACCAGCAAGATCAGGCCCATCTCAAGCACCTCAAGCTCAAAGGCTTGCAACCCAAGACCATCGAAGCCTATGCCCGCGCCATCCGGCGTATCGGCGAGTACTTCGATCATCAGATCGACAACCTGACCGAGCCACAACTGGCGGGTTACTTCAGCGCGCTGGTCGATTCGCACTCGTGGAGTACCGTCAAGCTGGACCTGTACGGGTTGAAGTTCAGACTTCCTGATCCCTCGCTCATTGGCATTGGCACTGTACCGTAGCCCGGTACAGGCGTGCGGCGTCGCCATCCCGGATGCAGCCCGGCCACGGCAGCACCCAGTTCAACCTTCGGTGGGCGGGCTGCATCCGGGCTACCTGGAAACGCTCGTGCTTCGTGCCATTCATGTTTCCGGAAAGCACGGCCATAACCCGGCCGGGATC
>JAURYL010000032.1 GCA_030653935.1 Pseudomonadota bacterium | reverse complement strand
AACATGAATGGCACGAAGCACGAGCGTTTCCAGGTAGCCCCCGGATGCAGGCCGCCCACAGAAGGTTCAAGCGGGAACCCCCCTTTTCCAAAGGGGGGCAGGGGGGATTTACCCAAGGTCGAGCCGCCACTGAACGCCCGCGAAATCCCCCCCAGCCCCCCGTTTCCAAAGGGGGGGGTCAGCGCGCCGCACGCCAGTACCGGGCTACGGTACAGTGCCATTGCCAATGCGCGGGGGATCAGGAAGTCTGAAGTTAAGGCCGGCGCAGTCATTTCTCCCTTCTCCCGCAGGCGGGAGAAGGGCCGGGGATGAGGGGTTATGGGTGCGTGCCACGCATGCAATCGCCCTCACCCCAACCCTCTCCCGCTCGCGGGAGAGGGGGCCGGTTAGCGCCAATTGCCGACCTCGGCGACTTATCTTAGCGCCATGGCCCCCTAACCCCCCTTTGCATAAGGGGGGAACAGCCGGTTGCCGGGAAGCGGCGGTTACGCGGGTTCTTGATAAAGGTACTTCTGGAACCCGCTGAACACCTTGCCTATTTCATCCGGGCGCCCCAGGTCGGCCACGGCGTCGGCAATCGAGTCGTGGTACTTGAGTTTCAGCAGCGGCGTCAGCTTTGCCTGATCGAGTTCTTCCACGCCGACGCTGACGTAGTGCGACAGCACGAAATCGAGGAAGACCCGCTGCCGGTTGTTGAAGTGGCTGCTGACCAGCGCCATCGCCTGGGCGGCGCGTTCCTCGCGGCTGAGCGGCGTCAGGGCATAGGCCACGTGGGCCAGGACATCGAACAGGTCGCTGTTCTCGGCGTCGATGATCTTCTGCATTTCCGCCAGTTGATCCTTGCCGAAACCCTTCTCGGCCAACCCCTCCAGCAGTTTCTTGCGCGTATCCGGTGCGCTCCAGAGGGCGCGTAATTCATCTTCGTTCTGGAAGAAATCCGGCAGCTTGCCGAATAGGGCCTCCATGAACTGCTGCGCAGACATCGGCGTGCCGTCCGGGTGCCAGAAGCTGGTCGTGGTCATGTGCTGGATGGTTCGCGCCTTGCCGTCGGCGAGCGTCACTTTGATTTTTTCGCGCTTCTGGTATTCCGCCGCCGGCTCGCGTACTTCGAGTCCTTCGACAGGCTCAGGGCGAACGGTTTCCGGCCGCGTCTCCGACTCCATCGGCTCGCCATCCCATTCCGGGTCGCTGAAATGATGGTGCGCCTTCACGAAGTCGTGGATCGTGAAGTAGTCCTTGCCGTCGTAGAGCCGGGTGCCGCGACCGATGATCTGCTTGAACTCGATCATCGAATTCACCGGCCGCAGCAGCACGATGTTGCGCACATTGCGGGCATCGACGCCGGTGGAAAGCTTCTGCGACGTGGTCAGGATGGTGGGGATAGTCTTCTCGTTGTCCTGGAAGTCGCGCAGGTGCTGCTCACCCAGGGCGCCATCGTCGGCCGTCACCCGCTGGCAATAATTCGGGTCGCCGCAGGTCTTCATCTGGTTGATCAAATCCCGGATCACCAGGGCATGGGCCTGGTTGGCGCAGAACACCAGGGTCTTCTCGCGCTGGTCGATCTGTGACAGCAGGATTTCTACCCGTTTCTTCTCCCGCTCCCGAATCTCGATGATCCGGTTGAAATCAGCCTCTTCGTAGCGTTTGCCCGCCTCGATCTCGCCCTCGACCAGGGTGTCGTCGACCGTATAGACGTAGTCGTCCAGTGTCGTGGACACCTGCTTCACCCGGAACGGGGTGAGGAAGCCATCGTTGATGCCGTCCTTGAGTGAGTAGATGAACACCGGCTCACCGAAGTAGGCGTAGGTGTCGATGTTATCGCGGCGCTTCGGCGTGGCGGTCAGGCCCAACTGCACGGCGGGGGCGAAGTAATCGAGGATGCCGCGCCAGTTGCTCTCATCGTTGGCGCCGCCCCGGTGGCACTCGTCGATGACGATGAAATCGAAAAAGTCCGGCGGATATTCACCGAAGTAGGGCCGCCCGTTACCCTCCGCACCGTCATTCCCGCGAATGCGGGAATCCAGTTCTGTACCGTCACGACTGGATTCCCGCATGCGCGGGAATGACGGATCGGGACCGCTCATGAAGGTCTGGAAGATGGTGAAGAACAAACTGCCGTTCTTCGGCACGCGGCCCTTCTTGCGGATGTCCGCCGGTTCGATGCGCACCAGCGCGTCCTCGGGGAAGGCGGAGAAGGCGTTGTAAGCCTGGTCGGCGAGGATGTTGCGGTCGGCCAGGAACAGAATGCGCGGCCGCCGGGTGGGTTCTCCCTCCTGCTTCCAGTCACCCAGATTCCATCTGCTGTGGAACAGCTTCCAGGCGATCTGGAAGGCGATGAAGGTCTTGCCCGTGCCGGTCGCCAGCGTCAGCAGGATACGGTCGCGACCTGCGGCGATGGCCGTCAGTACTCGCTCGATGGCGATGTCCTGGTAATAGCGGCCCTGGAAATAGCCGCCCCGGTCCTCGAACGGCACGGCGGCGAAGCGGTCGCGCCAGGCGTTCGCGGAAGCGAAGGTCCGATTCCAAAGTTCCTCCGGGGTCGGATACCGGGCCACTTCGCCCTCGCTGCCGGTTTCCATGTCGATGCCGTAGATCCCCTGGCCGTTGCTGGCGTAGGTGAAACGAATCTCCAGCTTGCCGGCGTAGTTCTTGGCCTGGGCCACGCCTGCCGTCAGCGCCTCGTCCCACGCCTTGGCCTCCACCACCGCCAGCTTGGTGTTGCGGTACTCCAGCAGGTAGTCGGCGGTGAGCGGCTTGCCGCGTTTGCCCTTGCCCTCGATACGCCCCTGGGTGATCGCGTACTCGCGCCGGATGCGGCTGCCCTCGACCACGCCCCAGCCCGCCGCCGCCAGGGCGGGGTCGATGTGTTCGGCGCGGGTCTCGGCTTCGTTCATTGCTTCTTCAACTTCCTGGCTGGCGCCCTACCTGGCGGCAGAAAACTCTCACCGGTCACCACCGATTTCCCGGTTTTTGATTCCAGCGCCTTGCGCGCCTGTTTGGCGATCGTTCCACCCTGTTTCGCGGCCACCTGGTTTTCCGCCATGCCGGTCGCGTCGTCGGTTTCCGCGATTTGCCGCGTCGACAACTCCGCCAGCGCCGTGAAAATCAGCTCCGCCTCGCTCATGTGGTCGCGCAGGTTCTGTGTTTCCAGGCCCTTCATCGCCTTGTGCGTCTTCACGCTGACCTCGGCCCATTCCTGATGAATCAGGTTGGTCAGGATGGCGAATTCCTCGCCTTTCTTGATGTCGTGGTTGGCCCAGTAATCGGTCAGCTTGTTGCGCGTTTCCTGGCCGGTCATGCGCTGCTGTATCCACTTCTCGCTGCGCCCGTGTTTCCGCCAGGTCTCGCGGGCGCGGTCCAGCGACAACGCCGGGTCGGACATTTCCTGCATCCGTTCATAGCCCACCTTGGCCAGCCACAGCTTGATCGGCTCCGCCTTCGGGCTGGGCACCGACTGAACCAGACGCAGCAGGGTCTCGGCGGTGGCGACATCGGTGAGGCGTTGCTTGCCATCGTCGGCAGCCATTTTCAACTGGTAACAGTTTGTTACCAGTTCACTACCCTCCTTGGCCAAGCGCCCCTTCAGTACCTTCCAGTACTTCCGCGCGCCCTGATAGTCAGGCTGTTGGGCCAGTACCCGGATGATGTCGATGACTGAAAACAGCCAGGTTTCCGTGGCCTCGTCATACACACGGCGGATTTCGTGGGTCTCAAAAAAAGCGGGTTGGATCGGCATGGTTGGGCTCCCTGTTTTTCTACATTTTGCCGCTGAAAGCCTGATGGGGGTGGGGGTTTTTCAGGCCGGGTTTCAGCTTCGTTCATCGTCCAGGCTGATATGCGTCAACAGCTCGAACAGTGGCCGGTTGATGTAAAAGTTGCTGCGGCCGATCTTGGTTTTTTCCACAAAACCGTGCGTCGCCAGAGTGTCCAGGTGCTTGGCGGCGGTGATGCGTGAAACCCCCAGGTCTTGTTCCACGAACTCAATTTTCGTATACGGGTAACGGAACAGATTGTTCAGCAGTTCCTGGCTGAACAGTTTGGGCAGTTCTGAACGCAAGCGTTGCCTGGTGGCCTGCATCAAGCTGCGCAAGTTCTTGACCAGCCGGATTTCGCTTTTGGCGGTGATCGCAACGCCTCGCAGCAAATACACGCACCAGTCCACCCACTGGCCGGTCTCTCGCGTCGATTGCAATAAGCGGTAGTACTGACCCTTGGTGGAGGTGATGTAGCGGCTCAGATACAGCACGGGCAAATCCAGCAAGCCCTCGCGCTGCAATATCAACAAATTCAGGATGCGCCCGGTGCGGCCATTGCCATCGTAAAAGGGGTGAATGCTCTCGAACTGGTGGTGTGCAATCGCCATGCGCAACAGCGGGTCCAGCTCGTCATCCGCGTGAATGAACGCCACCAGTGACGTCATCAGCTTCTCGATCAGCAGTGCATCCTGCGGCGGCTCATACACCGTCGCCCCGGTGGCTTCGTTTTTCAGCACCGTACCCGGCAACCGCCTGAAGCCCGCGTTGTTCATCTCTACCGCCTCCTGCACACGCAGGAGGGTGCCCAGGCGAATCAACCCGGAAGCCGCCACATCCTCAAACCCCACGCGCAAGGCGGCAATGTGGTTTTGCACCTCTTTCGCGGCCGCCGAAGCCGCGCCACGCTGGTCATAGGCGTACAGCTCATCGTGCGTGGTGATGATGTTCTCGATTTCAGAACTGTCCTTCGCCTCCTGGATGGACAGCGTATCCAGCAAGATGCCGCTGTTGGGCAGCGCCTCGCACAAGCCCTTCAATTCCGCCAGATGGCGATGCGCCTCGGCCAAGCATTGCCAAACCGCCTTGACCTCTAGGCTGGCTGAGCTGGGGATGTCCAGTTCGGTCATGCCGATGCCCCTTTTACGTGATAAGAAAACGCCAACATCTTATCGCTTCAGGGGCGACGTGTATAAAAAACGCTGAATTATTGTCGCATTGGTGGCGTCATGTTCATGCCCTGTCCAGTTCGTTTTATGGCGTCCTTGCTTGCTCTGCTTCGACAGGCGCGGCGCGCGGTGTGTCGAGGCAAGCATGGTCGGCATCCTACAACTGGCCGCTGAAAGCCTGGTGCAGCAGGGATTTTTTCAGGGCAGCCAGAGCGGCGAGTTTCTGCTGGTAGAGGGAGGCGAGGCGTTGGGTTTCGTCGCGGAGGCTTATTAACCTGGACACAATTTCATGTTGTTGCTGTAACGGCGGTGCCGCAAGTAGGAGATTTTTGGTATCTGGTACCCGCATGTGCTGCACTGTCGACCCCGAAGCCTTTGCGTGGATTTGACCTTGAAGGTCTACTGATTGCAGGGCTAAAAGCAGAAAGTGGTTGTTGAGGATATTTGAGTTTGCGCGGTACGAGACAAGACGCTGGCCGAGAAAAACCTTGTCGTCGGTGAGTAGCATCCCGACCTCTCCCATCGGGGCCTCACGGGTCAAAATGACATCACCTTTCTGCGGTACTTGTCGCCTCGTCCAGACCTTGTATGTCTCTTCGGTTACGAATCTGACCGTCGAGACGTCAACGCATCCGTTCCGGACATTGGTCGTTCGTATCATTTTGAACGGAGTTGGGTCTTCGACCACTGGCGCAGTTTTATTCACGCAGTCCATGATCGAGCAGCACCATTCCTCGATTCGCTTCTCCACCCACCCTTCACCCCGCTCCGTGAAAACGGATTGCAGGTGACTTTCAAAAATAGCGCGGGCGTTCTGGAGGTTCTTTTCGGCGTTGGCCTTGGCGGTGGCGATGCCGTCGAAGGCTGCGTCGAGGATGGCGACAATGCGCTGCTGTTCATTCAAGGAAGTCGGGTAACTGACTTCAAACCGTTCCGCCAATACAGAACGTGCAAGTTCGGTTTGTCCGCCACAACCCTCGCCAGCCTCTTGAATGGCCGCCTCGATGACGATCAACATGTACCCAAAGAAATCCAGATAAAACTGTCCCGGCTTGGGGCGAACAATGGTCACATGCGAATCCACCGTGGTCGGCTCCGGCGGCAGGTCTCGGACTTGGGCTACGCGGCCCAATGTTCCAGTTCCAGTTGAATTGACCAGGACATCGCCGACCTGGATGTATTTTTCAGAAACAACGGTTTTCACACCAGCGTCATGTCGCCGCGATAGCTCAAAACTGACGCGATGATTGCGAATACATTTCTGGTTGAGAACGCAAACACCCCCTTGTTCAAGGTACTTTGGCGAAATGCCGCGATTAAGAAAGGTGCAGACATCGCCAAGCTTGTCGTTTCGCCACCCCGCCTTCATGCCTCACCCTCCGTAACATCGTCATTCCCGCGCATGCGGGAATCCAGGTTATGGCTGGTGAATTGGGTTGCTTCATGCCCCTCGTCTTTGCAAGGGTGTGGGGGAAGGGGGGCGGGGGGCGTTGTGTTCTGGATTCCCGCATGCGCGGGAATGACGGTGGGAAAAGCGGGAATGACGGTAGGGGTGACGGGGTTGACTAAAGGGGTTACCGGGAGGTCAGGGTGGGAAGATGAGCCGGTGATGGCGGGCCACAGATCAGTCCAGCTCGGGTTGTATTTTTCGATGGTGGCAAGCTTCCATTTGCGCAGCCATTTCTTCATGGCTTTTTCCCGGCTTATGGCGCTTTCCATGGTTTCGTGCTGTTCGTACCACACCAGCATCTTCAACCCGTATTGTTTAGTGAAACCATCGGCCAGACCTTCTCTGTGTTGCCAGACTCGCTGAATCAGATTGGAGGTAACACCAATGTAGAGGGTGCCATTGCGCTGGCTGGCCATGATGTAGACGGCGGGGTTTTTCATCTAGTGGCAACCGAGCGGTTGTTATTTCCGACCTCGGATACCCCATTCGTGGGCAAGCCGCAGTGGGAATCGAGTGCTTTTGCAGTCGGTTGAAAATTCTGGATTCCCGCATGCGCGGGAATGACGGGAGAAGACGCGGGAATGACGGGAGAAGACGCGGGAATGACGGGAGAAGACGCGGGAATGACGGGAGAAGACGCGGGAATGACGGGAGAAGACGCGGGAATGACGGGAGAAGAC
>JAURYL010000028.1 GCA_030653935.1 Pseudomonadota bacterium | reverse complement strand
CCGCTTGCGGCGCGAAAACGAGTGGAATTTCGCGCCGCAAGCGGACGCTCCTACGGGATGTGTTTCACGTTAAACACCGTCGCGGCGACGCGCGCTACAGGCTCCAGTTGCCGATATCGGCGCCATCCCCTTCGCCGCCGGACTCGCGGTCGGCACCCAGGGAGTAGACATCGATCTCGCCGTGAACGCCGGGATTCAGGTACTGGTAGGGCGAGCCCCAGGGGTCTTTCGGCAGGCGGTCCAGGTAGCCACCGCCTTTCCAGTTGGGCGGTAACGGTTCCGAGGTGGGCCGCGTGACCAGGGCGGTCAGCCCCTGTTCGGTCGAGGGATAGCGGAAGTTGTCCAGCCGGTAGAGTTTCAGCGCCTGCGACAGCGAGGAGATGTCCTGCTTGGCGGCGACCTGGCGGGCTTCATCCGGGCGACTCATCACCTTGGGCACGACCAGGGCGGCGAGGACGCCGAGGATGACGACGACGATCATGATTTCCAGCAGCGTGAAACCGCTCGAACGGGTGGGTGTGGAGCGCATCTTGCGAGATTCCTGGTGGGTTTCGGAAACAGGGTGAATTCTAGCCCGGATATTTCATGAACCCTCGCGCGCCCTCGCTGGCCCCTTGTCCGCACAGGAAACCTTGCTCAGTCGGGCGTATGAATCACTACGCCGCTCCTTCGCAAAATTCCCCGTACAAACAATGGACTGCGCGATCATCACGCGAATTCATGAAATATCCGGGCTAGCCCGGCAACCGGGGTTTTTCCCGGGGGCTCAGCCAGACAAAGGTCAGCGCCGCGAGCAGCGCGCAGGCGGAGGCGATGCTGTAGGTCATACCGGGGCCGAGCACGTCCCAGGCGGCGCCGGAATAGAGGCTGCCGACGGTGCCGCCGACGCCGAAGGCGAGGCTGTTGTAGAGCGCCTGACCGCGTGCCTGGTTTTTCCCGGTGAAATGGCGATGCACCAGGGCCAGGGCGGAGGCGTGATAGGCGCCGAAGGTGAACGCGTGCAGCAATTGCGCGAACAGCAGCAGCGGCAGGTTGTCCGCTTGCCAGCCAATCAGGAGAAAACGCACGGCGGCGGTAAATAGGGTGGCCAGCAGCACCGTTTCCGGGCGGATCGAACGAAACACGCGCGGCATCACCAGGAAGATGCCGATCTCGCACACCACGCCCAGTGCCCAGAGCCAGCCGGCCAGCGATTTACTGTAGCCGGTCTCGACCAGATGGATGGTGAAGAAGGTGTAATAAGGCCCGTGCGCGGCGGCCATCAGCAAGGCGGCACTGAACAGGGCGAGCACGGCGGGGCGGCGCAGCACCTCGCGCATGGGGATGTGGACCTGCTCGTGGCGGGCGATCTCCGCCTCCGGAATGACCCGCGAAGTCAGCACGATGCCGACCAGCAAACCCATCACCACCCAGGGCACCAGGCTGATCGAGGCATGGTCGAGCAGCGCGCCCAGGCCCACCACCACCAGGATGAAGCCGACCGAGCCCCACAGGCGGATGCGGCCGTAACGGTCGGTGCGGTCGCCCAGGTGCGACAGCGTGGTGGCTTCGACCAGCGGCAGCGAAGCGCTCCAGAAAAAGCTGATCAGCGCCATCACCGCGAACAGCCACCAGAAGGTCTTGGCGAAGAACACCCCGACGAAGGCGATCAGACAGACCAGGGCCGCCAGCTGGACGATGGCGACGCGCTTGCCGGTGTGGTCGGCGATATGCCCCCAGATGTTGGGCGCGAAGATGCGCATCACCTGCAACAGCGACATCAGCACGCCGATCTGGAAGGCGTTGAATTCCAGGGAATGCAGATACAGCCCCCAGAACGGCGCCATCGCGCCGACGAAGGCGAAATAGAAGAAATAGAAGCCGGACAGGCGCCAGTAGGGGATGCCGGTCATAGCGAAAGGGCGGACGGCAGAATGCGGTCCATTAACGAAAAACTCGCCACGTAGGAGCGTCCATCTAGACTTTGACCTGGTTCCCACGTTCCAGCGTGGGAACCCGCCTAGGACGCTCCAGCGTCCAGGGG
>JAURYL010000013.1 GCA_030653935.1 Pseudomonadota bacterium | reverse complement strand
TCGGGCGCCTTCCAACACCCCCACTCCGCGCATCAGACCCCTCTCCTGAAGCAAATTCGTCGGCACCAGCCCCATAACCAGGGAGAACGCCTATATGCCCTTGCCGCCAGATTTACGCGGATTTGGATAGCCGTTCACAACCGGTCACCGCGACGATGGGATGCTGTTTGGACATGGCTGGCTTCTCCCCCGATAGGCCAAAATAAGTAGGGACATGAGGGTCGAAGTGTAGCCGAAGCACGGGTTGTCGCGCCGTCTCGGGCTACCATATAGCCCCCGTTTCCTCACTCGACGCCATGACTCAAACCGAACTCATCCGCCTGTCCAAACTCATGTCCGAGCGTGGCATCTGCTCGCGCCGCGAGGCCGACACCTATATCGCCAAAGGCCAGGTGTTCGTCGACGGCCAGCGCATCAGCGAACTCGGCACCCGGGTGAACCCGAGCTGCGACATCAGACTGGCGACCGAAGCCAGCCAGCAGCAGCAATCACGCGTCACCCTGCTGCTGAACAAGCCCATCGGCTTTGTCTCCGGACAACCGGAGCCCGGCTACACCCCCGCCGTCACGCTGCTCATTCCGGAAAACCGCTGGACCGAGGGCGGCGGCCCCACCTTCCAGCCCGACCACATCAAGGGCCTCGCCCCGGCCGGGCGCCTCGACATCGACTCCACCGGCCTCCTGGTAATGACCCAGGACGGCCGCGTCGCCAAACAACTGATCGGCGACGATTCCGACATCGAAAAGGAATACCTGGTGCGGGTGGAAGGCCGTCTCGACGACCAGGGCATGAAGCTCCTCAACCACGGCCTCTCGCTCGACGGCCAGAAACTGCGCCCCGCCCAGGTCGCCTGGCAGAACGAAGACCAGCTCCGCTTCATCCTCAAGGAAGGCCGCAAACGCCAGATCCGCCGCATGTGCGAACTGGTCGGGCTAAAAGTGGTCGGCCTCAAGCGCGTCCGCATCGGCCGCGTCATGCTCGGGCATCTGCCAATGGGGCAATGGCGGTATTTGCGCGAGGACGAGGGGTTTTGAGGGAGCAACCGCTCGGAGATCGTCGCCTCGATCAGTCAGCGATAGCTAAGCCGGTTGCGTAAGCGTGACCGGCACACCATCCAGAATTGAGATTAATTGCGCGGACACGTTGCGTAAGTCAGTCAAATCGACAGTGGCGACATGGAGGTGCTGAGCATGTCCGCCAGAGGCATCGCCAAGGAAGTGAAAGCTGCGCTGTAATCCTGGCGTGTCGCCCGCCGCCGGCTGGTGGGGATAGAGCAGAAACAGGTTCTCGACATCGTAGCGCCGGGCGTAACCCAGCATCTGATAAACGTCAGCCTGGGCGATGCCCTGATTGCGTTCCTGTTCATCCAGACGCTTCCATTTCGTGTCGATAATCCAGGCCGGGTTGCCATCGCGTGAACCGGTGATGTCCGGCTGGGTCTGGAAGACCTGCGCGCCGCTTTCCCGGTCTTGCAGCAAATAACGCGACGGACCTTGCAATGCCACCTGCCAGCCCAAGGGCGTAAAGACTTCACGCGCCACTTCGCCGATGTATTCCTCGAACAATTCGTTCATGTCGAACAGCAGGCTGAAGCCCTCCAGACCGCCGGCGGTGACATCTTGCGTGCGGTTTTGCAGGATCAGCCGCGCCATTGCCACCAAAGACGCATAACGCCGATTCGCCCGGTCGAAATGTAGGCGATGCCATTCCAGCGCGGCGGCGGAAACATCGCTGACGCCGTCCAGTGCCAAATCCAGTTCCGCCAAACGACGGGCGTTGTCGTCATGCCGGGTCACGCGGCGCAGAAAACGCACCGTGGTCTTCAACACCCGGTTCAACGGCGTATCCACGGTGAATTCGTCGAACTCGCAGCGGAAGCGTTCTGGTTGAAAAACATTCAGAGTGGCCTGCAAGCCGGTGAGCAACTTGCCGCGCAAAGCCGGCAGATTGTCGGTGTGGCGCTCATACCGGCTGATCAGGCCGCGATGCACTTCGGCAAACAACTTGTCGCAGAACAGGCGGATGTAGATTTCCAGAATGTTCAGGTTCTGCGCCGCCAGCAGGGCGATATCGGCCTCATGGATTTCCAGCCGACGGGTGCGCGCCAGCATGCGGAACAGGTTGGTGCGCGTGTTTTGCTCATCCAGCCCGTCGATCTTGGGAATGATCTCGATGGCCTCCGCCCCAAGCTGCACCACGCCAACATACTGCCGCGCCTTCAAGGTGGTGCGGTTGGCATGTGTGAACAGGCCGCCTTTTGCAGCTTTCAAGCGTTGCGACAACCGTTCCAGCGCATCCACCTGAGCATGGGTGACCGACTTCCGGCCAGCACAGGAGAAGGTATCGCAAATGGCGAAGGTTTCGTGTTCGCGCAGAGTTAGAACGTTCATTTGCAGTCAGGCTGATGAGAACAAAGGGTCATGCAGCCAACTCAACACAGGCCAGACCATTGGAGAATTCATCCTGAATCGCCTGGGCGTTATCCAGCAGCAGGCTCAAAACAGCGGCCTTGTCTGCATTCCCTGTTTGCAGCCAGACCACATACGGCGGAGCACCCTGAATCATGCTCAGGTCGTAGAAATCCGCATCCTTGGTGACGACGGCGAAATTGTGCTCCAGCGCGTATTGCCAGATCGCACGGTCGCTGGCTTGTTCCAGGCCAACAAGCGCAACCTGAGTGCTGTCCGGATACACCGTCTGAAGAAAAGGAACCAGTCTTCGAGACAGGTTTTCGTCGAGCAGAAGTTTCATGCGTGTACAACAACCATGCGCCGCTCACGGTCGGCGGCAAAGGCGAGACAAGCACGAATATCCGCCAAATCCAGTTCCGGAAAGTCGGCAATGATTTCCTCACTGGACATCCCGTTCGCCAGCATTTCCAACACGTCATACACCGTGATGCGCAAGCCACGAATGCAAGGCTTGCCGCCTCGCTTGCCGGGCTCCAGCGTTATTCTTTCGTGGTAACTCATGGTTGATTCCTCCTTGTGATACAGCAGACATCAATGAAAATTTGATTCAAGCCGACCTTGCCAATTTCAAGGGAAGCGCGAGCATCACGCTTCATACACCACCTCACGATTCCGCTCGATGCATCGTGGGTATAAACGGAAAGCCCGGTTCACACGATGGGGTAGGTTCAATCAACGGTTTCAACCTGCCGCTATCCCTCTTCGTAATCCCACTTCGTAATGTTGCTTCGGGTTGTTGCGGATTTCGCGATACAGGGTGTCCGGGGCCAGATCGAGGCCATTCGGCCACACCACCACCCCATGCTCCACCTGCGCCTGAGCTACTGCGGCATCTTCCAGCAACGCTTCAAAAACCCCGGTGCAGAACGCCCGGCTGATATGAATCGTGCCGTTCAGGCCATCTGCGAAACGGACCATCAGGGTGCGTGGCGCTACGGGGCGAACTTCGACGACATCCCAATACATAACGGCCTCCTGTTCAATGCGAAGTGTTACGCCCTTCGCCTCATATCATCACGATGGGCGTTTGATGCGTAGCTTGTGGTCAGTGAGCACGACAAAACAACCCGCCCAGCCGTCGATGTCTCCGTCAATGGCGGAGACCGCATCCGACAAGCGCTGACCGCTTGGCTCTCGTAACCTCACAAGGAGAATTCCGGGGTGGGCGCCCGGCACGAACTTGCGCGTATCCGAAAAATCCAGGTCTTGCGTAATGAGAAATCGCTGTTCAGCGCTGGCGGCTTGCCAGACAGCCTCGTCCGGATGTCCCGAAAGATTCTCGTCGATAACCGTGTCCGTCTCATGCCCATGCCGCACCAGGACGCCGACGAGACGTGCAGGCAGGTTTTCATCGAGTTTGATCTTCATGCCAGGGCGGGTGTGGAGGGAAAGGGCAAATCTTCTTCTGCCGAAACCGCCGCGAAGGCAATGACCGCTCGCACGGACGCAGGCGTCAGAGAGGGAAAGTCCGTGACGATTTCCTCCACCGACATGCCTTCGGCCAGACTGGCCAGAACAGTGCGGATGGTGACACGAGTCCCGGTAACGACAGGCTCGCCGCCACAAATTCCAGGGTCGCGTTGAATGAATTGCAGATAGTTCATGCTCATATCTTGTGCCTCTGATTAGTGGAAATGGAGGTTAATGAGTTGGGCGGAATGCCGTGGAGATAATGGAACATGTGTGGCTTATTGTGAGCCTGGCCCCTTATTCCAAATATCGACGGAAGCTTTGAATTCGCCATAAGTGGCGTGGAAGTGTGGCGGCGCGTGTTCATCCCAGAACATCTGGATGAGGATGCCGTAAAACATGCTGATCGTCGGCATAGATCAACCCGCATCCTGCTGTGCTTCGGCAACGGCAGTGAGGCCACCATTTCCTGACAACCGCCGATAAGCCTCATCGGGGAATTGTTGCGGATTCACCCGATAACTGGATTTCGCTTCATAACCCACATCCTGCCGCCAGGTTGAGACAGGAGGCTCAATCGAATCAATTTTGAGAAATCCACCACCTTGTTGAGGTTCGTTCAAGGCAACAGCAATCTTTGCCCAGTCTTCGTAGAAATATTCCTGCAAGAGCGGAATGACTTTGAAACGGAAGACGGCATCGAGTTTCATCAAGCTATCGACATCCCAGAAGAACGCATGGCCGATGGTGTGGTCGCGGTCGTAGAGGTATTCGATATTGCGATTTAGGGTGGTGAGCAGGGTGACGAGGTTGATGCCCTCTACAACGCGATCACTTACCCCATCCTCGGCTTTGAGGGCTGACGGGGCAGGCATCATCTCCACGAATTCGAAGCGCCGACGCAAGGCGGTATCGAGCAGCGCGATGGACCGGTCGGCGGTATTCATGGTGCCGATCAGGTAGAGGTTTTTCGGAACGCCGAAGGTGTCGCCTGAGTAAGGCAAGACAACCTGGATTGCGTTATCTGCGCCAAGGCGCTTGTCGGGTTCCAGCAACGTGATCAATTCACCGAAAACCTTGGAGATATTGGCGCGGTTGATTTCATCAATGATGAGGACGTAATTGTTATCCAGGTCTTTCTCGGCGCGGTCGCACATCTGGCGGAAGATGCCTTGGCGGACTTCGTATTTCACGACGCCATCCTTTGTGACAGGTCGAATGCCTTCGACGAAATCTTCGTAACTGTAGGACTGGTGGAAGGTGATGAAGGCGATGCGCCCTTGTTTGACCAGTTCAGGGTAATCGCTGCGTTTCTTGTTGCAGATTGAGGCTGCTTTCTCGCTGACTATGTAGGTTTTGCCTGTGCCGGGTGGTCCATAGACTATTTTATTTTGAATATATATAGCCATTTCGTTTTCACTATTGAGCCTCTTGCAAAACTCTCCGCCGCCGAATACCCGACTGCGTAACTCGCCTATTTTGAGGCGATTTTTTGATGCCGCCGGGCCGAATTCGGCGGATTTCTTATCCTGACGGTCTGTAATTCATTATTTGGCGCAAG
>JAURYL010000012.1 GCA_030653935.1 Pseudomonadota bacterium | reverse complement strand
GAGGACGATACGCCGTTCTGATTCACAACCGCTCGTAGCCACTATGAAGAAGGGGCCCAGCCGGGCCCCTTCTTCATTTCCTGTCCCTACCTTCTGGAAATTCCGCCAGATTTAGGCGGGTTTACTCAGCCGGTAACATCTGTTGCTCATTGCCTCGGTCGTTGCTGCCGCCGGCCTGAAAACCCAGCTCGACCTCACCACCCTGGCGCTGGGCGAGCCCCTGACGCTGACCCTGGCCGGCGGCACGCTGAAGCAGATCGACCTGGCCCCCCTGGCGGTGGATTTCGAGGCACGAGGCCGCACGCTGTCACGTTCCGGCAATGAAGAAACCCTGGTCTTGACGCTCTACCCGCTGCGTTCGGGCCGCCTCGACCTGCCCGCGCTGCAAGCCGGCGCGGCGCGCAGCCGACCGGCCAGGGTGACGGTGACGGCGGGTTCCGTCGACACCCCACAAGTGCTGTTCCGGGTGGAAACCGACCCCGCCGCGCCGATCCAGCGGCAACCCACCCGCCTCACCCTGGAAGCCTGCGACGACGGCAGCCTCGACTGGAAGCGCCCGCCGCTGCCGCTTCACGCCGCCCTTTATCACCGCCCGCTGGGCGAGGAACAGATCGATCTGGAGCGCGACGGCGTCCGCTGCACCGCTCATCGCTGGCATTGGCGGGTCATTCCCACCCAGGCCGGGCCGCTGCAACTGTCCTTGCCGATGCTGGAAGCCGGCAAGTTCGGCCGGCAACTGCGCTTTCCCGCGCCCGCCGTCGCCTTCACGGCCGCCGCCGTGCCGGCCTGGTTGCCGCTCAATGTCGCCATCGGCTTGCCCCACCTGACGGCGGAGAAACAACCCGAAACCTGGCCCGTGCAACGTCCCCTGGCCTGGCGCTTCGAAGTCGTCGGCGGCTACAGCGAGGAGGGCCTGAAGACACTGCTGGCCCTGCTACTACACAATCAGCCGGGCTTCAATACCTACGCGCCGACGCTGGAGACCCTGCCCGGCGAGGATCGCAATTCGCCGCTGACCCACTTGCGCGTGACGATTTACGCCGATGCGCGGGAAACCGGCCCGCTACGGCTGCCGACCCTGACCCTGCCCTGGTTCGACCCTGTCGGCGGCCGGCTGGAAAGCCTGACCTTGAACGGGGACGAGGTGAACATCGTGAATCCGGCGCTGGCGACTCTGGCGCGCGGGTTCGCGCTCCTGCTCGCCGTCGGCATGACGGCCGCCCTGTTGGTCTGGATGGCCCGGCGGCATGCCTGGCGCCGGCACAAGCGGCGCAGGCTGGCGGCCGTGGCCGCGAGCACGGATACAGAAGCCCTGCTGCGCGCCGTGCGCGGTTTTTCCCTGGCCGCGCGGCCACGCCCCGCCGCCACCCTGGGTGTCTGGCGCGAGCGCCTGCGGGCTGAGGCCCGCTGCGAAGGGCTGGAGGCGTTGATCGATGCGCTGGAACGCGCCCGCTATGGTGGCATCGCCGACGATTTCACGGCGTTGCGCGCGCGGGCAATCCGGGTGCTGGCAGCATGTCGGACTTTGGAATCGTCGGCTGGATATCGACGCGCCGAGGCTCCGGGTGATGGTCTACCGTGAACACCTCCTCGTAGGAGGGCCCGCTTGCGGCCCGAATAAGCCGCTTATGGTGTGATTTCGGGCCGCAAGCGGGCCCTCCTACGGGTGGGTTCCGAAAGCGGTACCCGCCTCTTGCCCGTTAACTGCTCGCCAGCAAGCGTTTCGGCGCCGCCTTGCCGTCCTGGTTGACTTCGGCGACGCCGAGGAAGGTGCCATCCGGTGCGTAGAGGCGGAGCAGTTCACCGACGCGCAGGCCGCTTTGCCAGATCGCCTGGCCGTGGTTGATCTGCCAGGCGGCTTCCAGGTCGAGGTCGAGCCGGGCCAGGTCCAGGGTGAGGTTGTCCGGCGGCAACAGGCGGGCATCGCGTTCTTCCTCGCTCAGTTCCGCCAGCTCCTCCAGGGTGATCGCGTCTTCCAGGTGGTAGGGGCCGACTTGCAGACGGTCGAGCCCGGTCAGGTGGGCGCCGCAGCCGAGCACTTCGCCGAGGTCGTCCGCGAGTGCTCGCACATAGAAGCCCTTGCTGCTGTGTACGCGCACGCTGGCGACGCGGCCGTCGAAACTTTCCAGTTCGATGTCGAATACGGTGACCTTGCGCGCGGCGCGTTCGATCTCGATACCCTGGCGCGCGTATTCATAGAGCGGCCGCCCCTGGTGCTTGAGCGCGGAATGCATGGGCGGCACCTGTTCGATGTCGCCCCGGAAGCGTTCGAGCGCCTGGCGCAAGTTCGCCTCGTCGCTGGTGACCGGACGTTCCGCGATTACCTCACCGTCGAGATCGCCGCTGGAGGTGCGTATTCCGAACAGGATTTCGGCGCGGTAGACCTTGTCGGCATCGAGCAGGAATTGCGAGAACTTGGTGGCCTCGCCCAGGCACAGCGGCAACAAGCCGGTGGCGAAGGGGTCGAGGGTACCGGTATGGCCGGCTTTTTCCGCGCGGTACAGCCACTTGGCTTTTTGCAGGGCGGCGTTGGAAGTGAAGCCGGCAACCTTGTCCAGCAGCAGCACGCCGGAAATGGCGCGCCTGACGATCTTGTTCATTCGGGAAACCTGGATTGAAAACAACGTAGGGCGGAACGCGAAGCGGTTCCGCCGATCAAGCGAATAGACGCGAAGCGGCGGATCGCCCCGCGGGCATCCGCCCTACACGCTATTCATCGTCCTGATGGTGCTTCTTGTCTTCCGCTACCGCCTGGTCAATGAGTTGCGACAAGTGCGCGCCCCGTTCAACCGAGGCGTCATGGACAAAAGTGAGCTTGGGCACGGTGCGCAGGGTCATGCGCCGCGCGAGCTCGCTGCGCAGGAAGCCGGCGGCACTGGCCAGGCCCTTGCGCGCGGCGTCATGATCGTCGCCGAATACGGTGAACCAGACCTTGGCGTGTTCCAGGTCGGTGGTGACATTGACTGCGGTAATCGTGACGCCCACCACGCGTGGATCTTTCATTTCCCGCATGAGGATGGATGCCAACTCGTGCAGGATTTGCTCGGCGACGCGAAGATTTCTTTGATTGGCCATAGGGGGGTAGGTTCAAGGGGCAAGGTTCAAGGCACAAGGAAAGGCAAGCTATCTTGCCCCTTGAACCTTGCCCTTTGCTCCTGTTACAGGGTTCTCGCCACCTCGACCACCTCGTAGCATTCGAGCTGATCGCCTTCCTGGATGTCATTGAAGTTCTTCAGGGAAAGGCCGCATTCAAAGCCGCCCTTCACTTCCTTCACGTCATCCTTGAAGCGCTTGAGGGAATCCAGTTCGCCGTCGTGCACCACCACGTTGTCACGCAGCACACGCACACGGGCGGCGCGCTTGAGCACGCCGTCGAGCACGAAAACGCCGGCGACGGCACCCACCTTGGTGATGCGGAATACCTGGCGAATTTCCGCGAGGCCCAGGGCGTTTTCCTTCTTCTCCGGGGAGAGCAGGCCACCAAGCGCGGCTTTCACGACATCCACAGCCTCGTAGATAACGTTGTAGTAGCGCAGATCGACGCCGGCGGACTCGGCCAGCTTGCGCGCCTGCGCATCGGCGCGGACGTTGAAGCCGATGATCACGGCCTTGGAGGCGATGGCCAGGTTGACGTCGGACTCGGAAATGGAGCCGACGGCGGAGTGCACCAGGACGACCTTCACCTCGTCGGTGGAGAGCTTGTTCAACGCATGCGCCAAACCTTCGTAGGAACCCTGGACATCGGCCTTCAGGATCAACGGCAGGGTCTTCACCTCTTCCTCGCCCATCGTCTCGAAGATGTTCTCCAGCTTGGCGGCCTGCAGCCTGGCCAGCTTGACGTCGCGGAACATGCCCTGGCGGAACAGCGCGATTTCCCGCGCCTTCTTCTCGTCCGGCAGCACCAGCACGTCGACGCCAGCGCCCGGCACATCGGACAGACCCTGGATTTCCACGGGAATGGAGGGTCCGGCCTGATTGATCTGCTTGCCGTCCTCGTCGAGCATGGCGCGCACCCGACCGAAAGCGGAACCGGCCAGGATGACGTCGCCGCGCTTCAAAGTACCGGATTGCACCAGCACCGTGGCGACCGGGCCGCGGCCCTTGTCGAGCCGGGATTCCACCACCACGCCCTTGGCGGGGGCGTCGATCGCCGCCCGCAGTTCCAGCACTTCGGCTTGCAGCAGGATGGCATCGAGCAGGTTGTCGATACCCTCTCCAGTTTTCGCGGAGACGTCGACGAACATCGCGTCACCACCCCATTCTTCCGGGACCACGCCTTCGTTGGAGACTTCCTGGCGGATTTTTTCCGGATGGGCGCCGGGTTTGTCGATCTTGTTCACCGCGACGATGACCGGCACCTTGCCGGCCTTGGCATGGTGGATGGCTTCACGCGTCTGCGGCATGACGCCGTCATCGGCGGCAACCACCAGGATCACCAGGTCGGTGACCTTGGCGCCGCGAGCACGCATTGCGGTAAAGGCCTCGTGGCCGGGGGTATCCAGGAAGGTGACCATGCCCTTCGCGGTTTCCACGTGATAAGCGCCAATATGCTGGGTGATGCCGCCCGCCTCGCCAGCCGCCACGCGGGCCTGACGAATACGGTCGAGCAGCGAGGTCTTGCCGTGGTCGACGTGGCCCATGACCGTGACCACCGGGGCACGCGGCAGGAGCTCCACCGTCTTGTCGACCACTTCGTCTTCAAGATAGGACTCAGGCGTATCGAGCGGCGCCGGCTTGGCGATGTGGCCCAGTTCTTCCACGATAATCATCGCGGTGTCCTGGTCCAGCACCTGGTTGATGGTGACCATGGAGCCCATCTTCATCAGCGCCTTAATCACTTCGGCGGCCTTCACCGACATCCTGTGCGCCAGATCGGCGACGCTGATGGTTTCCGGCACCATCACTTCGCGCACCACCGGTTCGACCGGCACCTGCTGGACATGCTCGTGTTCGTTTCTGTGACGACCCTTGCGCGAACGCCAACCATCGCCATCCACGGCGCCACGGGTCTTGAGACCGGGGCGCTTGCCACTGACCGGCTCGACCTTGCCTTTCTTGGCGGCCGGCTTGTCGACCTTGGGCTTGACCGAGGGTTTGACCGAGGGCTTGACCTCGGCGGGCTTGGCGGCAACAGGCTTGGCGGCGACTTCCGGGCCACGCGCCAGCGCGGCCTTGGCGTCGACCTCGGCCTGGCGGCGCGCGGCTTCGCGATCCTGCTTGGCCTTGAGCTCGGCTTCCTGGATGGCGCGCAGGGTGGCGCCGCGTTTGGCTTCATGTGCCCGCGCCAGACGTTCGGCATCGTCGATCACGGAAACCGGGCGAACCGGCGCCGACTTCTCTTCAACGGACGCGGGCTCGGCAGCTTCCGCCGCCGCCACGACCGGCTCGGCCATGACTTCCTGGGCCACCGGCGCTTCGGCGACCGGTTCCACGTTAACCGGTTCGATAACGACTTCTGGCTGCGTCACAACCTCGACCACCGGTTCCGGCGGCGCCGCGACGATCTCTGGCTCCGGCATGACCGACTCAATGATCGGCGCCTCGATGAGTTCAACCGCCTCGACAGGTTTTTCCTGGGTGGGTGCCTCGCCATGGCCGACTTCGCGTCGGACCAGGGTGCGCTTCTTGCGCACTTCAACCTGTACCGTGCGGGTACGACCGCTACTGTCGGCGGTCTTGATCTCGCTGGTGGACTTGCGCGTCAGCGTGATCTTGGATTTCGGTTGCGCGGCGCCGTGCTTGCCGCGCAGATAGTCCAGCAGGCGGGATTTATCCTGATCGGAGAGAACCGCGTCGGCCCCTTCGACAGCCACGCCCGCAGCTTTCAACTGCTCCACCAACAGTGTCGGTGCAACCTTGAGTTCAGTGGCGAATTGTTCGACGTTCATGCTACCCCCATTCAGACGCCCGCCAGCATGGGCGCCCGCGCTGTCATAATCAGCGCCTTCGCGCGTTCCTCGTCCATACCGACGAGTTCCATCAACTCATCCACAGCCAGATCAGCCAGGTCCTCGGCGGTATTCACGCCTTGGGCGGTGAGTTGCGCCGCGGTTTCCTCATCCATGCCGGCGACACTCAACAGGTCGGCGGCGGCGGATTCCATTTCCTCTTCGTGCACGATGGCATCGGTCAGCAGCGCGTCGCGTGCCCGCGAACGCAACTCGTTGACCGTGTCTTCGTCGAAGGACTCGATTTCCAGCATCTCGGCCAGCGGCACATAGGCCACTTCCTCGAGCGTGGAAAAGCCCTCCTGCACCAGCACGTCGGCCACATCTTCTTCGACGTCGAGCTTTTCCATGAACATCTCGCGGATGCCGGAGGCTTCCTGCTCATGTTTCTGTTCAGCCTCATCAACCGACAGGATGTTAATCGCCCAACCAGTCATCTCCGAGGCGAGGCGCACGTTCTGACCATAACGACCGATGGCGACGTCGACCTGATCGGGCTCGACCACCACATCCATTGCGTGTTTTTCTTCGTCCACCACGATGCTGCTGACCTGAGCGGGCGAAAGCGCGTTGATCACCAGCTGCGCGGGATCGGAAGCCCAGAGGATGATGTCGACGCGCTCGCCGTTGAGCTCATTGGTCACCGCCGTGACACGGGTGCCGCGCACACCGATGCAGGCGCCCTGCGGGTCCATGCGCGGGTCATTGGATTTGACCGCGATCTTGGCGCGAATGCCGGGGTCGCGGGCAGCGGCCTTGATCTCGATCACGCCCTCCTCCACTTCCGGCACTTCCAGCTCGAACAGCTTCATGATGAATTCAGGCGCGGTGCGCGACAGCACCAGCTGCGGCCCGCGCGCGGCGCGTTCGGCGCGAACCAGGTAAGCCCGCACGCGGTCACCGATACGCAGGTTTTCCTTGGGGATCATCTGGTCTTTTTCCAAACGCCCTTCGATGCGCCCGGATTCGATGATGGCGGCGCCGCGCTCCATGCGCTTGATGGTGCCGGAGACCAGCGATTCATTGCGCGCCAGGAAATCATTGAGCAGTTGCTCGCGTTCGGCGTCGCGGATCTTCTGCAGGATGACCTGCTTCGCCGCCTGCGCGCCGATACGACCGAAGTCGACCGCTTCCACGGACTCCTCGATGAATTCGCCCAGCTCGATATCCGGATTGATCTCACGCGCCTCGAACAACAGATACTGGCGATCAGGAAATTCCAGACCGGCCTCGTCGGGCAGCACTTCCCAGCAGCGATAGGCCTGATATTCACCGGTGCGACGGTCGATTTCGACGCGAATATCCACATCGTCCTGGTAACGCTTCTTGGTGGCATGGGCCAAGGCGGATTCCAAGGCTCCGAACACCACCTCGGGTTCCACATTTTTCTCACGCGCCAGCACATCGGCCAGCATCAAGACTTCCCGACTCATCGCACCCTCCGGGTTGAACCTTCCAGCAGCGGTGCCAGGCGGGCGGAGTCCACTTCCACAAGCGGAATCGCCACCATCACACCATCCACATCCAATTGCAAAATACCGTCTTGCAGACCTTTGATCAGACCCGTGAAGCGCTTGCGCCCTTCCAGTGGCGAGTGCAATTTGAGCAACGCGCGTTCACCATTGAAGCGCACGAAGTCGGCCTCCTTGACCAGCGGCCGATCCGTTCCCGGTGAAGACACCTCAAGGCGGTCGTAATCGACGTTCTCAACCGTGAACACGCGCGTCAGCTGATTGCTCACCTTCACGCAATCTTCCATGTTGATTCCGTTCGGACTGTCGATGAACACGCGCAGCAAGCCGCTGCTCGCCCGTTCGAGGGTGACCAGTTCGTAGCCCATGCCGGCCAGGGTTGGTTCGATTAGTGTCTGCAAATCCATGATTAGGAAATAAAAAAAGGGCGCGAAGCCCATGGAAAACTTGCTGATTGTACACCAGTTAATCATTCTCGGCCCAAGGCCGTTTCAGCCTTGCGCCATCTGATCACGTTCGCCGTCGATCACGACAGCGAAGCGCGAAGGTCATTCGCTGCCGACGGCATGTTCCAGGACGATGTTCTTGCCATTGGCGGCGAATTTGATCGACGCCAGCCAGACCCCGGCGGCGGGCAGCGTCAGGCTGCCCCGGTAAACGCCGTCGCCGATTTCACGCATGGTCTGTTCCCCCATTACCGGCTGCCCCTGGCGATGCAGGCTCAGCAGCAATTGCTGGCCGACGACACCGGCGCCATCGGCGCGGCGCAGCAGCACTTCCACCGTGTTCGCGTGCTTGAGATCGAGCGCGGCGAGGCCACTGACCTCGACATTCCAGCCGAGTTGTTCGAGTCGGGCGTTGATGTTGCGCTGCTGCGCGATGCTCTTGGCCGCCTCTTCGCCATGTTCGACGACGCCGGCGAAGCCGGTATAGAGCGTCTTGCCCTGGGCGTTGGGCAGCAATTTCGAGGCGAGCGCCGGCGGCAGGCCGTTTCCGGCGATGTAGACGAATCCCCCGAGCACCACCGTGATGAAAACGAAAAACGCGATCAGTAGTTTCGGCACCCAATGCACATGCAATTCCTTGCCGGGCTTGTTCGCATAGAGTTGGAACAGCAACACTGAAATTGTCGGATAGGTCACCACGTGCAGGGTCACCACATCCAGGCCCGGCCACTTGCTGGTCGCGTAGGCCAGGTAAGCCGCGGTGGGCAGCCCCGCCGCCGCCACCGACGCCCAGAAGTTGGACAATTTCAGCAGGCGCGCCGCGCCATACAGCAACACGGTCAACAACATGCCGCCGAAGACGGTAATAAGTAGATTCATCGAGTACGTGCCTTTGAGTTACTTGCGGGTAAAGAAGCGCGCCGTGTCGACCACGACCTCGCCCTTGCTGTTGCCGATGACAAACTCGAATTCGTTGAGCGCCGCCGCGCGCGCCGGATCAAGCTGGACGCTGGCCTGAATGATCACGCTCTTGCCGTTACGGATATGCACCGTGCGGAAATTGCCCAGATCCAGCGCCCCCTCCGGAAGGCCGCGAGCGCTGATCGTATAGACCTCCTCGTCACCCGAGATATTGGTCAGACGAATCTGGTAACGGTTGCGAATGCTGCCATCCGACAGCGTCACGTACAGCGGTTGGCGAATTTGCTGGGTACTGTGCTCGAAGCTCTGGCGATGACCGATGTCATAAACCAGGTAGGCGCACATGAGAATCAGCGAAACGCCATAGCCCAGCACCTTGAGGCTCTTCCAGTGCGGGCGCACCGGTTCCGGCTGTGGTTTCAGCAGATTGACTTCCGAGTCGTAGCGCACCAACCCGCGTGGATAGCCCATCTTGTCCATGATGTTATTGCAGGCGTCGACGCAGAGGCCACAGGAAATGCAGTTCGCTTGCAGGCCGTCGCGGATGTCGATACCCACCGGACAAACCTGCACACAAAGGCCGCAATCGACGCAGTCGCCGTGCCCCTTGCCCTGTCGCTCGTCGCGACCACGCAGCCCGGCGCGCGCGACGGCACGGCCGGCCTCGGCCTCGCCACGTTTGCTGTCGTAATGGACGGTCAGCGTTTCCGGGTCATACATGGCGCTCTGGAAGCGGCCATAGGGGCAGATGAAGGTGCAGACATGCTCGCGCAGCAGCGCCGCCGCCGCGTAAGTACTGAAACTCAGCGCCGCCGTGGTGATATAAGCAGCGGCCGCCGCCTGGCCGGTGAAGACGGCGACCAGCAGATCCGGCGCATAGCCGAAGTAGAGGACGAAGGTCAGCGCGGTCCAGAAGGAAAGTAGCACCCAGGCAACGCGGGTGGCACCCACCTTCAGCAGCTTCTCGCGGTTGCTCCAGGGTTCGCGCATCAGGCGCAGACGCGCCGGGCGCTCGCCCTGGAACAGCTTTTCCAGGAGCATGAAAGCGTCGGTCCAAAGCGTCTGGAAACAGAAATAGCCGCAAAATGCCCGCCCGAACAGGGCGGTAATGAAGAACAGCAGCACCGCCGCGATGAACAGCAGCATCGACAGCCAGAAGATGTCCTGCGGATAGACGATCAGATCGAAGATCAGATAACGGCGACCTGGGATGTCGAACATCACCGCCTGCGCGGGCGCGTCGTGCCTCGACCAGGGCAGCCACGGCAACAGGAAATAGACCGCGAAACTCAACCACAACAAGCCGCTCTTGAAGCGGCGGAAAGGCCCCTTGATGGAGCGGGGAACGATGGGGATCCGCTTGAAATAGAGATCACCATCGGAGGATTGAGGCTGTTGCACTTTCTTACCTTCAGGCCCGGCCGACAGCGTCTGCCTGCCCGGCATTAATCGCGGCACCGTGTAGCGCCGCTGAAAATCAAAAACCCCGGCAAGCCGGGGTCATGACGCTCAATTCGAGCGGGAATTACTTGCCGCCGCCCAACTCGTGAACATAAACGGTCAGCAACTTGATCTGTTGCTCACTCAAACGACCTTGCCAGGTGGGCATCACGCCCTTGTCGAGGCCGCTACTGATGACACCGCGAATCGCCGCCACCTTGGCCGCGTCATCCGCCGCGCCGGGCACGTTGGCCCAGAGCCAGACCTTGTCGGTCAGGTTGGCGGCGCCAATGTCCTTGCGACCCTTGGCGTCGTCGTTGTGGCAATAGAAACAGGCGGCCACGTGGGAATGGAACAGTTCCTTGCCCTTCCCCACTTTCGCGGCATCCACCTTGATGCCGGAGAGGCTGGCGACATAGTTGGCCAAGGCGTCGATATCGGCCCCGGAGAGCGCTTCGCCGTAGGGCGGCATGTAGCCGCGACGGCCCTTGGTGATGCTCTCGTTGATCTTTTCGGAGGCGCCGCCGTAGATCCAGTCATCATCCGTCAGGTTGGGGAAGTGGCCGATCACGCCCTGGCCACCCGCCTGATGGCAGGCCGCGCAGTTCTCGGCGAACACCACCTTGCCGGCGGACACCACGAAACTGCTGAGGTCCGGATCCTTGGCGATCTGCTCGTAGGGCATCGCCGCCAGCTTGTCGTAGTAGGGTTTCTGCGCGGCGGCGGCTTCCTGGGTTTCCAGGAGCAGCTTGGAACGGGTGTTCCAGTGCCAGGTTTCATCCTCGCCCTGGGCGTTCTTGTAGGTGATGGTGCTCACACCCGTCATAAAACCCTTGCCGACCGGCCAGGAAGGATAGGCCACCCAGTACACCAGCGCGAACACGATGGTCACGTAGAACGTGTAGGTCCACCACACCGGCAACGGGTTGTTGAACTCCTGAAGGTCGTCATCCCACACGTGACCAGTGGTCTGCACCTGGTTCGTCGCTGGGTTTGTCGCCGGGTTTGTGGAGTTGTCAGCCATTGGACTTGTCCTTCTTCACTTCGTCGTCATCAAGAAAAGGGATGTTCTTGTATTCTTCCAGCTTGGCGCTGCGCTTCCTGCTGCCATACACCCAAACCACGATCAGGCAGAAGGTGATGAAAAAAATCAGCAGGCCGAGCGGCTTGGTGTTTTCCGGGTTGGAGAACCACTGCATCAGCGGAATTTCACCAGTTCTTCAGGCTTGATCTTGCTGAAGTCGACCATGGTCCCCAGCACCTGGAGATAAGCGATCATGGCATCCAGCTCGGAGACGCTGGTGCGGTCGCCGTCATAGTTGCCTTCCTGCGCCTGCGCCACCAAATTCTTCACCGCGTCGGGGATATGCAGTGTCTTCGCCACCGGCTCGCCGAACTGCTTGACGTTGCGCTGGTATTCCTCGTCGTTGGCGGAATAAGGCACGCCGGTGATGCGCAAGGCGCGCATCCGGTCGCCGATGTCGGAAACATCCAGTTTGGTGGTCATCATCCAGGGGTAATTCGGCATCACCGACTCGGGCACCACCGACTTGGGCTTGATCATGTGCTGCACATGCCACTCGTTGGAGTACTTGCCGCCGACACGCGCCAGATCGGGGCCGGTACGCTTGGAACCCCACTGGAACGGATGGTCGTACTTCGACTCCGCCGCCAGGGAATAATGGCCGTAGCGCAACTGCTCGTCACGGAACGGACGAATCATCTGCGAATGGCAGGTATAGCAACCCTCGCGGATGTAGAGGTCGCGGCCGCGCGATTCCAGCGGCGTGTAGGGTCGCACCCCCTCCACGTTTTCGGTGGTGTCCTTGATGAAGAACAGCGGCGCGATTTCCACCAGACCACCGACGCTGATCGCCAGCATGGTCAGCACCAGCAGAATGCCGGCATTGGTTTCGACTTTTTCGTGTTTAAAGCTCATTTCCTAACCTCGTTCGCGTCAGGCGGTAGCGGCGGCAGCGCGCGCGCTGGCCACTTCGGCGCGCACACCCTGGCGGATGGTCTGGTACATGTTGTACGCCATCAACAACATCCCCGTCAGGAAGAACATGCCACCGATGGCGCGCATGGCATAGAAGGGGTGCATGGCGGCGACCGACTCCACGAAGGAGTATTGCAGGTTGCCGAACTCATCGAAGGCGCGCCACATCAGGCCCTGGGAAATCCCGGAGATCCACATCGCGGTGATGTACATCAGGGTGCCGATGGTGGCCAGCCAGAAGTGCATGTTGATCAGCTTCACGCTGTACATGGTGGTATTCCACAGGCGCGGCATCATGTGATACAGCGAACCGAAGGAAATCATCGCCACCCAACCAAGGGCGCCGGAGTGCACATGGCCCACGGTCCAGTCGGTGTAATGGGACAGCGCGTTGACGTCCTTCAGCGACATCAGCGGCCCTTCGAAGGTGGACATGCCATAGAACGACAGGGCGACGATCATGAAACGCATGATCGGATCGGTACGCAACTTATCCCAGGCACCGGACAAGGTCATGATGCCGTTGATCATGCCGCCCCAGGAAGGCAGCAACAGCATGATGGAGAAGGTGGCGCCGAGGGTGGAAGCCCAGTCCGGCAACGCGGTCCAGTGCAGATGGTGGGTACCCACCCACATGTACATGAACGACAGCGCCCAGAAGTGGACGATGGACAGGCGATAGGAATACACCGGGCGGCCAGCATGCTTGGGCACGAAGTAATACATCATGCCGAGGAAGGCGGCGGTCAGGAAGAAACCCACGGCGTTGTGGCCGTACCACCATTGCGTCATCGCGTCCTGGGTGCCGGCGAACAGGCTGTAGGACTTGAGGGTGAACAGATTCACCGGAATGGCGATGTTGTTGAAAGTGTGCAGCAGCGCCGTCGCCAGGATGAACGACAGGTAGAACCAGTTGGCGACGTAGATGTGCGCCTGCTTGCGCTGCATCAGGGTGCCGACATAGACCACCAGGTAGGCCACCCAGACGAACAGGATCAGCAGATCGATCGGCCATTCCATTTCCGCGTATTCACGCCCCTGGCTGTAGCCCATCACATAAGAGACTGCGGCCAGCACGATCACCGCCTGCCAACCCCAGAAGGTGAAAGAGGCGAGACCGGGCGCGAACAAACGGGTCTGACAGGTTCGCTGCACTACATAGTAGGAGGTGGCGAACAGTGCGGAACCACCGAAACCGAAGATCACGGCACCGGTATGCACGGGGCGGAAACGGCCGAACGAGAAATAGGGGCTGTCGAAGTTCAGGAACGGCCAGGCCAGTTCGGAGGCGATATACACGCCGACGAACATCCCCACCACCCCCCAGACTATCGCCATGACGGAGAACTTCTTGATGATCTCGTAATCGTACTGCCCGGCCGCAGCCTGATTGGTTGCAGACATAACGCCTCCTAGGGTTACAGCACCGCCCGAGAACCACCCCGGGACGTCGTTTCAGCGCCAAAACCGGCGAAAAAATGGGTAAAAAACCTGCCTAAAAAAAAGCCGGGCGAGTATAGACGCAGGGCTCTTGAGCGACAAGAACGAATCACGCCGAATCCGCCTTGAGTAAAGTCAACAGATCGTGGGCGATGTCTTCAGGCGAATGCCCATAAGGCAGGTACAAGCGCAAGCGGCCATGGCCATCCAGCACAAAACTGCCGGCCGAATGGTCGACCAGATAATCGGATGCGCCCGGCTCCACATGCCGCCGATAAACGACGCGGAATTCGTTCGCCACCTTCGCCACCTTCGCCGGGCTGCCATGCAGGCCGAGGAACGCGGGATGGAAATAGGGCACATAGGTCTTGAGCACATCCGGGGTATCGCGTTCCGGATCCACCGTCACAAACAACACCTGCACCTTGTCCGCCACCGCGCGAGGCATCAACTTCAAGGCCTCGGCCATATCCGTGAGCGTGGTCGGGCAGACGTCCGGACAGTGGACATAGCCGAAAAACAACACCACCGACTTGCCCTTGAAGGTCTCCAACGTCACCGCGCGACCGTTGTGGTCGGTCAACGCCAGTTGCCGCCCGAAATCGGCGCCAGCCAGATCGCTGCCCCGGAAAGCTGGTTTCGCCGACTGCTCGCAACCGCCTAGCGCCAACAGCAGCGCCACCGCCCACAGCCAGCGCGGAAGCCCACAGGTCAACCGCAAAACGTCATTCCACCCGCGGCATGGCGCCGGCCGGCAAATCGGAGAGACGGTACTTGCCGGTCAGCACCGCCTTGGCCAGTTCCTCCAGATTCATATCATTGAGCAGCGACAGGATTTTCTTTTTCACCGGCACCCATTTGAAATGCATCGGACACGCGGTCGCGTCGGAACAATCCTTCAGGCCGAGAATGCAGCTCTTGGTGAAATCCGGCCCTTCCGTCAGCACCAACACCTGCATCAGGGTGGTGCGATGCATGCCATCGCGTAAGCAGAAGCCGCCGAGGCGGCCACGGAACGAATCCAGCACCCCTTGCTTGCACAGGTTCTGCAAAATCTTGGCCAGATAGGCGGCCGGCACATTGAGGCGCTCCGCGATATCCCGATTCAGCACCGGTTCACCGGGCGGCTGGGTGGCAATGTAAATCAACGCCTGCACGGCATATTGACTGGTGCGCGACAAAACCATGTCTCACTCCAAGGAGAGTTTTTTATCCGGAATGATTATAGCGGCGTGTTTTTCCGCGCAAGCAGGGATTTTCGGACAGCAAGGTAGAAAATAAGTCTTATCGAGACAGCAGGCTCGCCAGCTTTTTCGGGGCAAACGCGGCGGCCATCCTGGCCGGTTCCGGTGGCTCAAGGAAGGGCGTTTCCGCCAACAGGGGCGCTTCTATCCGCAAGATCAGCGCCCGCAGGTTTTCCTCATAGGCGGCCATAGTGGGATCGACGCGATTGGCGACCCAGCCCGCCAGCTTCAACCCTCTCGCGGCGATGGCCGCGACCGTCAACATGGCGTGATTGATACACCCCAGACGCATGCCCACCACCAGGATCAACGGCAATTCCAGCGCCGCCGCGAGGTCGGCCGCGTCCTTGTCCTCGGACAGCGGCACCAACAAGCCGCCGACGCCCTCCACCAGCACCAGGTCGGCCTCGCCGGCCAGTGCTTCATAAGCCTCGCGGATGCGGGGGATCTCGATGCGCACGCCCTTGTGCTCGGCGGCGATATGCGGCGCAATCGCCTCCCTGAACAAGTAGGGATTGATCGCCTCCGGCGCCACCCGCACGTTGCCGGCGGCGGTGAGCAGCGCAACGTCCTCGTTCACCCAATAGCCGTCGATCAGTTCCGCGCCGGCCGCCACCGGCTTCATGCCGACGACGCGATAGCCGAGCGCGGCGTAGGCATGCAGCAAGGCGGCGGTGACGCAGGTCTTGCCGATATGGGTATCGGTACCGGCGATGAAGAAACCACGCGGCGCGTTCAGCACAGTGACGCTCCATTTTCCAAAAGGGAGCGCCCAAACCGAGACTCCCCCCTTTGCAAAAGGGGGGCTGGGGGGGATTTGCGGTCGCTCGCACACGCACAACCCTTGGAGAAATCCCCCTCAATCCCCCTTTGCAAAAGGGGGAAGTCACCTTCCCCTCGGCTTT
The DNA here is from genome assembly GCA_030653935.1 of Pseudomonadota bacterium. Lineage (GTDB taxonomy): Bacteria > Pseudomonadota > Gammaproteobacteria > Burkholderiales > Thiobacillaceae > PFJX01. The sequence goes on along the minus strand of JAURYL010000012.1, from coordinate 17,709 downwards.
CGCGTGGATCACCCGCTAGCGAGAAAAGCGCCCCGACGGGGGGAATACACCGAGTGAACACGGCATGCGGCATCAGCGCAGCCCTCCTTTCCGGTTGGTCATTTTCATCTGGATGACCTGGCGGCCGTCATCCAGGCGATCCTTGGCGCCGGCCCAGGCGTGGCCGTAGACCACCTCGTAGGTAGCGGGCAGGCGGCCTTCCTGGCGGAAACGTTCGTAGTTCTCCGTCAGCCGCCGCCACGCCGACTTGCCCATCAGGCCGCGGCTGCTGCGTTGATCGGCGCCCTGTTTGACGGTATGGGCGCCAATGGCCTTGAGCTCGCGCAGCAGCGTGAGCAGCTCCGGGTAAGTCAGCGTGAGATGTTCCATCTCCATGACCGGGTTGCTGAACCCGGCGTGCACCAGGGCATCGCCGACATCGTGCATGTCGACGAAGCTGTTGACGTGGTGATGGCCATCGACATCGCGAGAGGCGGCGCGCAATTCCTTCAAGGTATCCGGGCCGAAGCTCGCGAACATGAACAGGCCACCCGGCTTCAACACCCGATGCACACCGCGAAAAGTCGATTCCAGATCATCCACCCACTGCAAGGCGAGGCTGGACCAGGCCAGGTCGATGCTGTTGCTTTTCAACGGCAAATGTTCCAGATCGGCGCAGAGGGGGGCGAACGGCAACTGCCGAGTGGCCAGCGGCGCCAACCACTTTCTCCAGCCGCCGGCCTCGCCGTGGCGGGCGCGCGCCTGGCAGAGCATGGCGTGGGCGATGTCGAGGCCGATGACGCGCGCCTTCGGAAAACGCGCCTTCAGCAGATCGTAAGCAAAGCCGGTGCCGCAGCCGGCATCCAGGATCAGACCGGGATCGATCTTCACCCCGTCGAAATGGTCGTCGAGGCGGCGCGCCACTTCCTGTTGCAGGAAAGCGGCCTCGTCGTAAGTCGCCGCCGCGCGCTCGAAGGAACGGCGGATGGCGCGTTTCAGTTGCTCATCCATGCAGAAACTCCTCAAGCTCGGCGGCGAACCAGTCCGGATGCGACAGGAAAGGCGCGTGCGCGGCGCGTTCATGCGCGGCCAGACGGGCATGCGGCAGATGGCTCGCCAGCCAGGCGCCAGCCGCCGGCGCGCAAAGCGTATCGTGGGCGCCATGAATCACCAGTGTCGGACAGACGACCCGCTCGACCTGGTCGCGCAGATCGACCGCGCGCAGCAGTTCGAGGCCGGCGGCCAGCGTTTCCTGGCTCGGCTCCGCCTGCACCCGCAGCCGCGCGCGCAGTTGCGCGATCACCTCGCGCGCCGCGTCGCCACCACGCGCCTGGAGAGAAAGAAAGCGCGACAAGGTGGCGCGATAGTCCAGCGCCAGTGACCGCGCGAACTCGGCCAGCACTTCCGGCGCCATGCCGTGCGGCCAATCGGCACTGGCGACGAAGGCGGGCGAAGCGCCCACCAGCACCAGGCGCGCCACCTTCTCCGGATGCCGCGCCGTCAGCGCCAGCGCGACCATGCCGCCCATCGACCAACCAACCAGAGCGACGGGCGCCGCGATTTGCTCGGCCAGGGCATCGGCCAGGTTTTCAACGCGAGAGGGAAAAACTGCCGCCACGGCGCCATAACCCGGCAGATCGACGGCGGTTCCCGCCAGCCGCGCGGCGGTATCGGCCCAAACGACGCTGGAGAGGCCCCAGCCATGGAGAAAAATCCGGGGGGCGCTCATGCGACCGCCAACGCGCGCAGCGCCGCGAGCAGTTCGTCCACGTCTTCCACCGTGTGCGCGGCGGACAGGGAAACGCGCAGGCGCGCCGTGCCATTCGGCACCGTCGGCGGGCGAATGGCGGGAATCAGGATGCCTCGCTGGCGCAGGCCATCGGCCAGCGCCAGCGAGGCATGGGCATCGCCCACCAGCAAGGGCTGGATCGGCGTATCCGAAGCCAGCAAGGTCCAGGGCAAGCCCGCCATCCCGGCCTTCAGTCGCGCCACCAGCTCGGCCAGGCGCCGCCGCCGCCAGGGTTCGGCCGCGATCAGCTTCAAGCTGGCGCTCACCGCAGCCGCCAGCAGAGGTGGCTGCGCGGTGGTGTAGATATAAGTGCGCGCCTTGTTCACCAGCCACTCGACCAGTTCGTCGCTACCGGCCACAAAAGCGCCGGAAACACCGGCCGCCTTACCAAGGGTGGCGAGGTAGATGAGGCGTGGCGGGGGTTGCCCCCCCCTTTGCAAAAGGGGGGCTGGGGGGGATTTCTCCAAGGGTTGCGCCCGCTCGGACGTCCGCAAATCCCCCCCCGCCCCCCTTTGAAAAAGGGGGGAGAAGGTCTCACCTGGCACACCCTCACGCACCGGAACAGTCAACAGCGAAGTGGCGCCCTCGCCCGCCTCACCCAGCACCCCAAACCCGTGCGCGTCATCGAGATAGAGCCAGGCGTCATATTTTTCGGCCAGCGCCAGCAGTTCGGCCACCGGCGCCAGGTCGCCATCCATGCTGAACACCGTGTCGCTGGCGATCAGCTTCACCCGCGCGCTGCTGGCGGCGAGTTGACGCTCCAGCGTGACCAGGTCGAGATGCGGGTAGCGGCTCAGCTTCGCGCGCGAAAGCAGGGCCGCGTCGACCAGGGAAGCGTGGTTGAGACGATCCTCGAATACCTCGCCGTGACGGTCGAGCAGGGCCTGGATTACGCCCAGGTTGGCCATGTAGCCGGTGGAGAACAACAACGCCGCCGGCATGCCGACGAAGGCCGCGAGTTCCTGTTCCAGCGTCTCGTGCAAACGGTGATGACCGCTGAGCAAATGCGCGGCGCCGGCGCCGACACCGAACTCGGCCGCCGCCGCTTGCGCCGCCGCGGCGATGGCCGGGTGCCCGGCCAGGCCCAGGTAATCGTTACTGGTAAACGATAGATATTCCCGCCCGTCCAGCACCACCCGCGCACCCTGGACGCCGTCCAGCACTCGGCGGCGACGGCGCAGGCCCTGCTCGTCGAGATCAGCGAGGGCGGAGTGGAGCTGGCTGGGGAGCATGGAAGACAAGCGAATGGTCACGGCGGCTACGCCACCCCGGAAGCTGAAATCGGGCGTATATGTAGCGCCGGCTTCCAGCCGGCTTTGTGGGCCTGATCAGAACAACGAAGCCGGCGCTGCGAGTGACGGCGATCAGTGCCCGGCGCAGCGCCGGCCCTGCACCGGCTCGCCATACAGGCCAAGCTTGCTGAACAGGGCGTTGTCGGCCTCCGCTTCCGGGTTGCCGGTGGTGAGCAGTCGGTCACCGCAGAATATCGAGTTGGCGCCGGCCAGGAAGCACAAGGCCTGCACCGCCTCGCCCAGTTCCTGGCGGCCGGCGGAAAGGCGGACATGCGAAGCGGGCATGGTGATGCGCGCCACGGCGACGGTACGCACGAACTCGAACGGGTCGAGATCCGCCCCCTCCGCCATCGGCGTACCCGGCACCTTCACCAGCAAGTTGATCGGCACCGATTCCGGCTGCGGGTTCAGGTTGGCCAGTTCCATGACCAGCCCGGCGCGAATCCGGCGGCTCTCGCCCATGCCGATGATGCCGCCGCAACAGACATGGATGCCGGCGCCGCGCACCTGGGTCAGGGTATTCAGGCGGTCATTGTGGGTGTGGGTGGTGATGACCTGGCCGTAGAACTCGGCGGCGGTGTCCAGATTGTGGTTGTAATAATCGAGCCCGGCTTCCTTGAGCTGTTCCGCCTGACCGGGCTTCAACATACCCAGGGTCACGCAGGTTTCCATGCCCAACGCCTTCACCTCGCGCACCATCTCGGTGACCGCGCCAAGATCCTTGTCCTTCGGGCCGCGCCAGGCCGCGCCCATGCAGAAACGGGTGGCGCCGGCATCCTTGGCGGCCTTCGCGGCTTCCACCACCGCCGACACATCGAGCAATTTCTCCCGCTCCAGGCCGGTATCGTGGCGCGCGGATTGCGAGCAATAACCGCAGTCCTCGGAACAACCGCCGGTCTTGATCGACAACAGCGTGGACAACTGCACCGCGTTGGCGTCGAAATGCTGGCGGTGCACGTTCTGCGCCTGAAACAGCAAATCATTGAACGGCAGCGCGTAGAGCGCTTCCACCTCGGCCAGGGACCAGGACTTGGCGGCAACGGCTTGAGAAAGGTCGGTCATGCGTGTTTCTCCACTTCGATGTCTTTCCAGTCTTCACGACCGGCTTTCCAGATGTCATACAGCGACCAGGGCACCAGGGCCACGACAGCCAGCGCCCAGACTGCCAGCCAGCCCTTGGAACCGCCCCCGAGAAATGCCGCCAGATCGTTGGAGAACACCGTCATCGTGCCCGCCACCGCATAGAAGCGATAACCGGCCCAGCGGATGTAGTGCGCCACACGCGGATCCGGGTGGTGTGCATTGGCGGCATAGACGAACATGGAACCGGCCACCCAGAGCATGCCCAGGGGAATCGGCAACAAGGCGCCGGCAATCGTGCCGTAATTGAACAAGCGCGCGGAACGCTTGCAGGAATCGGCCGTGATGAGATGTTTATCGGGCATGACGAGAAGCGCGCGAAACTCGCGGCAAACTAGAAAAAAGTCGCGGCATGTTCAAGTAAGGAGGCACGCTTGTCAAATCAACGCAACACGATACTGAACAACTGCATTAAATTTATGCAGACCAGCCTCGCGCAGCCCTGTGTGCTCTGCGCCGCGCGAGTCCGGGGTGGGCTGCTCTGCGCCGCCTGCGAGGCCGACCTGCCACGGCTGCCGGATCAACGCTGCCCGCGCTGCGCCCTCCCCTCCCCCGGCGGCCTGACCTGTGGCGCCTGCCTGAAAAAACCGCCGCAATTCGAACACTGCGAAGCGGTATACAGCTACTGCTTCCCGCTCGACGCACTGATCCAGCGCTGCAAATATGGCGGCGCCCAGGAACTGGCCGAACTCTTCGCCACCGCCCTGGCGGCGAGACTGAAGCATCTGCCGCGCCCCGACCTCATCGTGCCGATGCCGCTCCACCCCGCGCGCCTGCGCGAACGCGGCTTCAACCAGGCCATGGAAATCGGCCGCCGCCTCGGCGCGCTACTGAACATCCCCTGCCGCCACGCCTGCCAACGCCGACGCGACACCCCCGCGCAAGCCGGGCTCGACCTCAAGGCGCGGCGACGCAACCTGCGTGGCGCCTTCGAATGTGACGGGGACTTGTCGGGAAAACGCATCGCCCTGCTCGACGACGTCATGACCAGCGGCAGCAGCCTCAACGAACTGGCGAAAACCGCCCGCCAGGCCGGCGCGCTTGAGATCAGCGCCTGGGTCGTGGCGCGAACCCTGTAAGCGGCGCGCCAGCGAGCCGCAGCAAGCGGAAGCTCATGGCAACTCAGCCTCTCCGAGCCGCCGAATCGCATCCGCATTGCTCCAGGAAAAACACTTCTCCGCCGCCTCCCGCCAGGGCAACCAAACCTGATTCAGATGCTCGCGCGGCGAAAGCGTGACCGGCCGCGGCACCGGCAACAGCAAACCGAAAACATGCTCGGTGTTATGGGTGACCCCAGGCGCATAACGATGGCGCCAGCGCTCGAAGATTTCGAAACGGTTTTCCAGATGCCAATCAATCAAAACAAAGTCACCGGCCTCCAAACCGGTTTCCTCACGCACCTCGCGAACAGCCGTCTCCCAAAGGGATTCAACAGCCGACGGCTCCCCTACGCTTAGGTAATCCTGGCTGCCGGTGACGGATTGCCAGTACCCCGGAGCATCGGCGCGCTCCAGAAGAAGCACCCGCAGATCGGCGCTATGAATAACAACCAGGACGGAAACGGGAATCTTGTGCATGCCCACATTTTATCCGCCGCCCCCACCCCGAAGACCAGACATGAAAATTGCCACAATCGGGGGCCTCGAAAAACCCGTCATTCCCGCGAATGCGGGAATCCAGAGTGTTGATTCCACTGGGTTCCCGCATGCGCGGGAACGACGAATCAGGCGTTATTCGAGGTACCCAATCGTGTCATGTCAAACACGGCCGGGTTGCTTCCCCCTTTTACAAAGGGGGACCGAGGGAGATTTCTCCAAGGGTTCCGCCAGTTCAATCGTCCAAAAATCCCCCCTACCCCCCTTTGCAAAAGGGGGGAACTTCAAACGCCCCCACCCCGTAGGCCAGGTTGGCGCGATAGCGTCTACCTGGCGTTCGTAGGCCAAGCATGAAGTTGAACCGTCAGGTAGCGATAAAGCCGCAAAAACCGCACCGAAAATCTCGCAACGTATTGACAACGGCTACACGGGACTAAAGAATTGTGCATCTACCGTATACACAAATCAGGAGAAGCCGATGCGTGATGCAGCCATAAATCTGCGCGCCCTGCCCGAACAGCGGGACTTGATCGACCACGCGGCCAACCTGCTTGGAAAAAACCGTTCGGACTTCATGCTGGAAGCGGCTTGCGACAGGGCGCAGGCAGTCTTGCTCGACCAAGTATTCTTCAATCTGGATGCCGACAAGTTCAGGCAGTTCAACGAACAGCTCGATGCGCCGCCCAGCCCCAACCCCGGGCTTGAACGCCTCATGGCCATCAAAGCTCCCTGGAGCAGCAACGCGGCATGAATTTGCTGTTCAGTTCGCCGCAGCCGCTGGCCACGACCCATCTACTGGATGATTTCAATTGTGGCGAAGCCGTTCTCGATGAATGGCTCAAGCGCCGGGCTCTGGCAAACCAGATGAGTGGGGCCAGCCGCACGTTTGTCGTCACTGATCAGGGTGGCCATGTCTATGGCTACTACGCGATGGCGGCAGGTGCCGTTTCGCACCAGATGGCTACTAGCGGCGTGCGACGGAACATGCCCGACCCCATTCCCGTGATGGTGCTGGCTCGGCTGGCGGTCGACCACCGTGCCCAGGGCATCAGGCTCGGCGCCTCCTTGCTGCAAGACGCAGTTAACCGGGCAGTGACGGTTTCGCTGAACGCCGGTGTCCGGGCGCTGCTCGTCCACGCCCTGCACAGCCGCGCCAAGCAGTTCTACGAGCACTACGGTTTCCAAGAATCACCGCATCATCCAATGACCCTGATGCTGCGTTTGAACACCGCGAAAACCTGATAGCACAGCACCATGAACCTCGGGGAGCCCCACCCCGTAGGCCAGGTTGGCGCGATAGCGACTACCTGGTGTTCGTAATAGCTCGGTGCCTCATCAGCGCACTGCGAAACGATCAAGCACGGTCCGGGTTGCTTCCCCCTTTGCAAAGGAGGACCGAGGTGCACACCAAATGCCCCCATACCCAACTCACGGCCACTGCTGAGCGCCGTGCAACAGGCGCATTAGTTCTATGCGCTTGTCACGGAGCCGATAGACCACGATGAAAGGCGTTCGGCTGATGACCAGCTCGCGAGTGCCGGGAATGCGGCCAGCACGCCCTAGTTCAAACGTCCGAAAATCCCCCCTACCCCCCTTTGCAAAAGGGGGGAACTTCAAACGCCTGCCCCACCCCGTAGGCCTGGTTGACGCGCTACGCCAGCAATGACAGCGACACCACGCCAAGTTCAGCCTTCATCCCACAACCCGTTATCAGCCAGCTCAGGAGCCAACGAAAGCACGGCTGCCTTGCCTTGTCTGGCCCTGACCTGCCAACCTCGACCGCGTGAAAGCGCATCCCGCCAAGCGCCATTGAAATGTTCAACGGGCCCTCGGCTCAAATAAAAAGAAGCCAGACAAGCCGCTTGCAGCAAGTCCTTGCTGGCCTTCGTTCTCTCCCTGACTGGGCGTTCCCCATAGATGATCAGCTTGTGAACCGCATAGCGAGCTGGATCGGGCAAATTGACCATGCATGCCCCCTCGCGCGCCAGCACACAACCTTGAGTCGACCCCTGTAATGAAAACTCCATGAACTTGAGCGGTTCCAGAACCAACCCAAGGTCAGGCAGCACAACCGGCACCCCAGCCTTCCGATGCTGAGCGGTAACAAAATCCAGACGCAGCTCAGGGTCACTGGGGTTCCGATATTGCGCACCGGCTCCACCATCAAACTGCCTGATCGGGAGCAACCCCATTTCCAGTGAAGTCAACGCATCGTGCACGTTCAATTTCAGATCCGCGGGCAAGGCGACCGAAACATTTCTGCCGGCATGCGCGAAGTCCACATCCTGAGTGCGTTGCCCCTCTCCCCATCGAACGCCAAGCAGATTGCCCATGGCGATGAAAGCATGCGTGCCCACCAGCAGACCTCCAGCGCGAAAGAAACCATACTCACTCAGGCGCTTGATGATTCTGAAATGCTTGGAGGCGACCACTTCGCAGCCAAGGGAAATGGCCGCCCCAGCCATGGGAAGCAAGGGTTTCTGGCTCTTCAATGTCGCAAAACGTTCGACCAGGTCCCGGACGCGACCACTATCCGGACCCACATACGCCATACGGCCCTTGCCATTGAAATCGCGGTAGCCGAAGTACCAATATTCACGACCCTTGATCGTGCGCTTGTGGAAAGCACCAGGGAAACCGGATAGCGCCGCATCCAACTCCACAACATGCGTTTGCTCTGCCAACTCCGCATAAGCTGTCTGGGCGGTCAACGACAAATCCGAAAAACGCATCATCTACCTCGCGAGAGTTACTACACATAACGAGCATTAGTATAGTAACTATTGTCAAGGTCATGGTAGCCAGGTACCGCGTGCGCCCGGCGCCCAGCGAACCGCAGCAAGCACGGACGGGTTGCTTCCCCCTTTGGCAAAGGGGGCCCGAGGGGAATGGCACTTACTTAAGCCTGAAAGGTAACCATCCAGTTTCATGTCGTCACGTTTGCACCGGTTTCAGGTCGGCCGCGACACGCCTGACTCCCCCCTTTATCAAAGGGGGGCTGGGGGGGATTTAGCGGGCGTTCAGTGGCGGCTCGACCTTGGGTAAATCCCCCCTGCCCCCCTTTGGAAAAGGGGGGTTCCCGCTTGCGGCGCGCTGGCTCCCCCCTTTATCAAAGGGGGGCTGGGGGGGATTTGGCGGGCGTTCAGTGGCGGCTCGACCTTGGGTAAATCCCCCCTGCCCCCCTTTGGAAAAGGGGGGTTCCCGCTTGCGGCGTCGCCTGACTCCCCCCTTTGGAAAAGGGGGGTTCCCGCTTGCGGCGCGCTGGCTCCCCCCTTTATCAAAGGGGGGCTGGGGGGGGATTTAGCGGGCGTTCAGTGGCGGCTCGACCTTGGGTAAATCCCCCCTGCCCCCCTTTGGAAAAGGGGGGTTCCCGCTTGCGGCGTCGCCTGACTTTACGAGTGATGTCACAGGTAACACTATATTCATCATGAATACCGCCACAAAACTGCTTGAGTCCATGAGGCGCCACCCCCTGGATTGGCGGATTGAGCAGCTTCAGACGGTGGCGCGGCAATATGGCATCGACTGGCGGCAGGACGGCACCAGCCATTGTGTGTTTGTCCGCGCCGATGGCAAAACCCTGCCGGTGCCTGCTCACCGCCCAGTCAAGCCAATCTATGTGAAGGGCACATCGAAAAACCCGTCATTCCCGCGAAGGCGGGAATCTAGTGTGTTGATTTCACTGGGTTCCCGCATTCGCGGGAACGACGAATTAAGGGTTTTTCGAGGTGCCCTGAAGAAGCTTTTGGCGTTGGTGAAAGGAGATTGAACCATGAGCAAACTGACAGACTATCCGTTTGAGATTCGCCCCCTGACCGCTGCGGAGGGCGGAGGCTTCCTGATTTCCTTCCCAGATTTTTCCGAGTGCATTTCAGACGGGGAGACCGTGGAGGAAGCCATCGCCAATGGACGCGATGCACTGATGGCAACCATTACGGCACTGACAGAGAAGGGTTTTCCTGTGCCTGCACCCAACAGCGGAGGTGTGGCATCTGGCAAGTTCGTTGCACGTGTACCTAAGACAATTCACGCCCAACTCGCTACCCGCGCGAAATCTGAGGGGGTCTCCCTCAATACACTGGTACTAGCGTTTATCGCCGAAGGATTGGGGCGCCGTGAGCATCACGTTTGAGCACTACCAAGCTCGCACTGGATTGCCACGCTGTGCTCGCAATGACTGCAAGGGTGGATTGCCGCGCGGGCATTCTTATTTGGCGCTGGATGCCGTAATTTCCTGTGCCACCCTTCGCGTTGCCGCAATCAGATCATCGAGAAGGCGATTATCAATATTCAAATCGCCCTCGTACTCTCCCAGATTGCGTACATCGTGGCACTTCGACAGGACACGCCACACCTCAGGCCCCAAGCCCAGTGTATGGGGCAACACCTGAAAAACGATATAGCGATTATCCGGGCGGTAACCCTCTCGCCGCAGCGCAGCCAAACACAACGCATGCGCTGCGTTGCAAGCCAAGTCAAAGCGCCCTTCACGCGAGATAGCCGTGTTCTCTGCATCCTTCAGCCTCGCCAAGCCAGAACGCAGCAATCCTGCGAATTCCCTCTCATCCGGTGGCTCCACTTTCAAATGCTTGCCAGGCCCGCACAAATTCTCAAGCGGCGATGGCATCGTCGTCCCCATAAATCCAAACCTTGGCCTGCGCCATGACACGCGTCACAAATACGTTCTTTTCGGCCAACCTCTTGGCCAACTCGGCTCGGGAGTACACCGTAGGGTTAACCACACGCCCCAGGCTTACCGATACAGGTTCAAGCGCACCAAACACCTCCGAGTAGCCCAACGTATCACTGATCACCATCAGGTCAATATCACTGCCGGCCGTATCGGCCCCTTTGGCCACAGAACCGTAAACAAACGCCGCATCTACTTGGGCTTGAAGCTCATGCAGGGAAGCCCTGAGCGGCTCAGCCAACCCCACTGTTTTGTTGACGATGCCACATAGCTCGGCATAGATAGGGCATTGCGGGTTGGCCTGAAAATGCTTCTGGCTCCCCACCTTCGTCACCGTCACCAACTCGGCATCGACCAAACGCTTGAGCTCACGTTGTACTGCACCCGAGCCCGACCCAGTCAGTTTGATCAACTCGTTGCCGAAAAAACTGCGCTCCGGCTGACCAAACAAATAGCTCAGTACCCGCTGCTGGGTGGAAGTAAACAGCGCGCCCGCCAAGCCGGCCGAGGCAGCCTGTTGTCTGGAATGTGAAGTCATGCCCATGTGGTTATGCCCATGTGGTTATGCCCATATCGGGCATGATCATACCCATATTGGGCATTAATGGGCAATCAACACAAATCCAAAGCGGACATCACCCCCCCGTCATTGCGAGGAGGCGAAAGCCGACGTGGCAATCCAGCAGCCACACTCTGAGCGAAGTGAACAAACAATAGATCGCCACCGCTCAGACCCAACGCCCCTGGATTGCCGCGCTATCGCTCGCAATGACAACCATCCCGCCGTCATTGCGAGCGAAGCGCGGCAATCCAGCAGCCAGCCTCTGAGCACAGCGATCAAATACAAATCACCCCAGCAACCGCTCCAGCTCCACCACGATTCGCTCGGCCGCATGCCCATCCCACTTCTCGGGCACGGCGCCTTTCTTCCACTCACCCGCCATCAAGCGCGCCAAGGCCGGAGCAAGCTTGGCCGGGTCTGTGCCGATCAACTCATTCGTACCTATCGTCACCGTTTCCGGCCGTTCGGTGTTATCGCGCAGGGTCAGGCAGGGCACGCCCATGACCGTGGTTTCTTCGGTAATGCCGCCGGAATCGGTAATCACCCCTTTGGCGTGTTTCACCAGATAGTTGAATTCCAGATACCCCTGCGGATCAACGTAATGCATTCCTGGAATTTGCCCTTCCAATTCCCGCAGATTCTTCGCCGTGCGCGGATGCACCGGAAACACCACCGGCAAACCCTGCGCCCCCGCCGAAATGGCATGCAACAAGCGCAGCAGTTGCTGTTCGCCATCCACATTCGCGGGACGGTGCAAGGTCACCACGAAATACGCTCCCGGCTGCAAGCCAAGCTCAGCCCAGAAACCGGGCGGCTGCAAACGCGGCATCTGCTTGAGCAGCGTATCGATCATCGTGTTACCGGCGAAATAAATGCAGTCGTCCGCCACACCGGCGCGGCGCAGATTCGCATTGGCCGTCTCGCTCGTCGTAAAAAACCAATTCGTGATCGAGTCCGTCACCACCCGGTTGATCTCCTCCGGCATGGACCAGTCACCCGAACGAATCCCCCCTTCCACATGCGCCACCGGCACCCCAAGCTTGCGGGCCACAATGGAACACGCCATGGTCGAAGTCACATCCCCCACCACCAGGCACAAGTCGCTGCGTTGTTCCAGCAAAACCTTCTCGTAGCGAACCATGATCGCGGCGGTCTGTTCCGCCTGGGTGCCGGACCCCACCTCCAGATTGATATCCGGCTCAGGAATGCCGAGCTGCTCGAAAAAGCCGCCGGACATGGCCTTGTCGTAATGCTGGCCAGTATGAATCAGGTGATAGCGCAACGCCCCGCCCCGCGCCTGGGCCGCCTTCAATGCATTGATGATCGGCGCGATCTTCATGAAGTTGGGGCGCGCGCCGGCGATGATGTCGATTGTTTTCATCGTCAATCCTAAAAATAATCTGCGTCCGCAGACAAAAATAAACAGTCATTGCGAGGAGCGAAGCGATGCGGCAATCCAGAAGCCACGTTGTGAGCGCAGCGAACTAACAATAGATCGCTATCGCTCACCCCCCACGCCCTGGATTGCCGCGCTATCGCTCGCAATGACAACCAACCCACCGTCATTGCGAGGAGGCGTTAGCCGACGCGGCAATCCAGTTCCAACCTCTGATTGCCTTTACGCCAACACAACGAAACCTCTGGATTGCCGCGCTGCGCTCACAATGACGAGCAGCGCCGATAGCCTTGCCACCGTCGGCAATGACAACCGACCGCCATCAATGCGAGGAGGCGCCAGCCGACGCGGCAATCCAACGGAGAACTATCTACGCCGCGTGGTGTGTTTCTTTTTCCAGGGCAGCGACGATCAGGCTATTCAAACTCACGCCGCGCCGCGCTGCTTCGATCGCGATTTGACGGTGTAGATCACGGCCAACCCTCACATTGAATGACCCCTTGAATGGTTGCTCCGGCGTAATGTTTTTTTCCTTACACATCGCCAGGTAATCATCCACCCCATCGTGAAAATCCTTGCGCAACTCTTCCGCGTTGCTGCCTTCATAGCTGATCAGCGCGCGGATAAACTGCACCTTGCCGAAAAAAATTCCATCGTCATCGCTATATTCAACCGACCCGGTATAACCCTTGAAATCCATAGTATTTTTCATAGCAAGCTCTCCTGTTTCAAGACATCCAGCACTTGGTCAATCTGATACGGCTTCAGAAGTGGCGACGGGTGTGGCTTATGCATGAATATCGGCACAAAACGCTCATGCTCGAACTTGACTCGTGAACCGCTTCCGCCCTGATTGAGTACATAACCAAACCCTGCCAACAGAGTGGCGATCTCCTGAAAAGAGAAATCTTTCGGGCGATTCTTAAGTTTCGCCAGCAACTTATCGTGTTTACCCATGCACAAATCCTAACCAAACATCGCTGACTCTAGCAACTATATTTAGTCGCACCGGGCGGCAATCCAGTTCCACCTTCAAACTGCCTTTGCCACCCACCACTCGCAATGACAACCGCCCCTCACCGCCCCAACTGCGTCACCACCCCCAGCATTTTCATAGCCATGGCGGTTCTATCGTAATTCTTCGCAGCAACCAGGCACTGCGCCCGATACCCCTCATAGGCGCCACGGTCTCGCTGCAAGAATTTCAGGTGTTCAACCAGTTGCGCGGCATTCTCCGGTTCGAACACGATGCCCACGCCTTCCTTGCGCACGATATCGGCCGATTCACCCGCCACGCCATGCAGCACCGGCAAGCCCATGCCCATGCACTCGAACAACTTGGAAGGAATGACCGTCGTGAACAGTTCGGTCTTCCTCAGATGGATAACCGACACATCCAGCAACGACCAATAGCGAGCCACCTGCTCCTTGGGAACCGAATCAATGAAAGTCATGTTATCCAGTCCGCGCCGCGCCGCTTCCTCCTTGAGCGCCTGCTTACGCGCACCATCCCCCAGCAGAATGAAGTGGAACGCGGCGCCATCGGGCGTGTTGCGCAGCATCTCGGCCGCGTCCAGCAACGTCTCCAGGTGATGCGCCAAACCATGGGTGCCGACATAGCCGGCCACGAACTTGCCTTCCAACCCCAATTCCCGCACCAGGTCCGCATCCTTCGCCATCGGCTTGAAGCGGGTCATGTCGACGCCATTGGTCACCACTTCAATCTTGCCGCCATCCACACCGCGCGAGATCAACGCTTTCTTGAACGAATGCGTCACCGAAACGATGCGCGCCGCCTTGCGGTAAAGAAACAGCTCCAAACGCTCCAACGCCCGGATAGCGGCAGATTCTTTCATCGCACCCACCGCCTTGATCGACTCCGGCCAGATGTCGCGCAACTCGAAAACATACGGAATCCGCTTCAAGCGGCTCACCAAATATGCCGCACACACCGTAAAGAACTGCGGCGAAGTGCCCACCACCACACTCACCTTGGGCACAAACAGCGCCGCCAGTGTCGCGGACACCATAAAGCTCTGGTAATCCAGAATCCGCTTCACAAAACCCTCATTCGCGGTGATGTAAGACCACACCCGAATCACCCGAATACCCGCCATCTGCTCGCGTTGCCAAAGCCGGTTGCGATAACCGTCAAAAACGTGACCCTTGGGAAAGTTGGGCGCACAGGTAATCACCGTCACCTTGTGACCTGCCCGCACCCACTCACGGCAATGCTCGAACGTGCGCGAGGCAGGCGCGTTCACCTCCGGCGGAAAGTTATCCGTCAGAAACAAAATATGCATATCACTCCCAGGAAAAGTTGATTGCGGCTTCAGCGCCGTCGAATTGAATTTCTACGCAGTGGCTGGGTAGAGAAATCCCAAACTCAGGATGCCACGAGGCAGCCACCACCCGGGCAACCCCACCCGCCACAGACCAGCTCACAACCTGCCCGTCAGGCAAGACCAATTGACCTGACAGACCTTGCCCAGACACCTGAACCGAGGGGTGCAAATAGAAGCGGGCGACCGCAGTTGCAAAGGCGCCCTCAATAGAATCGCTGACTTGCAAGGCATGTTCATCCAGACGCCAACGCCGACGATGAACCGGCTTGCCCGGCAAACGCCGATACCCATCGTGGGCACAGCTCACCATCAACGCAGGCCCGTCATCCGCGATCGACAACCCTAAAGGCCGCGCCCGCCGGGCCACACGGAACCCGCCCCACACCTCGCTCGAATCGGCGCCATCCACCTCCACCGTGCTATGCGCCGCAGTCCCGCGCTGACGTAAACGTTCAGCGCCAAGCCCATATTGAGAAATCCCCGAGTTCACCACCACACGCTGGCCAAACAGCGAAAGCTCGAACGAAAGGGTATCGGCATGCGCATGCCCCGGCAGGTAATCCGGCCCTATCCGGGCCACATCCAGCAACGCCACCGCATTGCCCTGTTCAAGGCGCACATAACCAGAATCGGCAAAGTGCCTGCATCTCGCACCGACTCCCCCCTTTGAAAAAGGGGGGGTGTGGGCACCGACCAGATGCTCATCGATGCCGCCAGCCATCTCACCGACTCCCCCCTTTGAAAAAAGGGGGCTGGGGGGGATTTCTCCAACAATTGCGCAACTGTGAATATCGCCCAATCCCCCCTGCTCCTTGCCCGCCCCCAACCCCGCAACCTCAACCCCCAGCCGCCCCGCATAAGCAGAAAGCACCGCGAAACCTGGCGCAATACCCAAAGCCGCATCGTTGAAGAAGGCGATCTCGCCATCCGGATGAACCATCCCTTCAAGCCAACGCAACATCCGACCCGCCACTTCCCGCCACTGCGCGACCACAGTAACCGGCACCCGCCACGGCCAGACACCTGCCGCGTTAACCAGATCGAGCAAATCCTCAAGAATGATCGCGTGGTACATCGGACTCAGCTCGAAATGCGCACCATCCGGCAGCACCTGTTCCGGCACCTCGCGGCCGAGAATTTTCAAGCCCTGAGCCAACCACGCATCAGCTTCATCACCCGCAAAAAAAAGGCCTGAAAACACAAGGGCCTTAGCGTTTACAAACAGGTGGTTACCCAGCAAATGCCACTCGATATGTCGTCGTAACCAGCGTGCCTGCACCGCCAGACTATGCACCCAGGCCGGTTCCAACTCATTCCCGGCCAGCGCCCACTTGATCCAATTGACGATGCGAAGCGAAGTAGGGTACGGCTCCCAACCGTTGCCGAAGGCTGGCGGGTTCTCCGCCACCCAGCGCGCCATCAGTCCACGGTGCCAGGCTGTTCTATCCGCAGCCCCCTCCGCATTCAGATCGTCAAAGTAATGCAGGTTGTATAGCCAAAGCTTTTCTTGCGTCGGCTCGTTCCAGGATGCGGAATTCCGTACCTGTCCAGACGCATTCAGAAAGCGAAAGGCATCAACCGCCAGCATGGAAGCCTGGCATTCTGCCGTATTGGCCCATAGACCTGTTGCCAGCATAAGCGAAGGCGAGGTCCTCAGATCAGGCTTCGTCGGGTTCAACCGATGCCACAACCGGCCAGTAATCTGCACCTGGCGAAGGTGGCGCAGAGTATGGAAATAAAATGCTATATTCATGTCAATACGGTATTTATTGCCGATTAGGGTGGGTATAGCAAAGTATCAAACAAATGGAAAAATCAGGAAAAATCAGTTATTACATGCCAAGCCAACCGACAAGAAATAATTTGTTGCATTAATAGAAGAATCTGCAGAACTGCTTGAAGAATATTACAGATATTTTATTGCCATGCATAAATATTCATGCAATTAACATAATCATGTAATGCTTCAACCCCAATTGGTTGGTCAAACATCGAGTTCATTTGGTTCAATTCTATCCTTTAAAACGCGAGAAGGATTGCCGCCAACTAGGGAAAAGGCTGCAACATCCATAGTTACTACGCTGTTAGCAGCAACAACTGCACCCTCGCCGATATTAATAGCACCAAGTACTTTTGCACCGGCACCAATTACCACACCTTTTCCAAGATTCGGCATCCCTTGGTTTCTAAGAGTGGCGCCCAAAAGAACACCAGGCATAACTACGCATTCATCACCAATCGTTACATATTTCCCAACAACAGTCCCCAAGCCATAATGTGGAAAGCTAACTCTTTGCCCAATTATTGATTTGTAACTGATATCGCAATGAAAAATAAATACTCCAAGATATCTAAAAAGCTCGGCTAATGGGACAAGTTTAATCCTCCACATAAAAGAAGATATTTGATAAAAAAAGTTAGGGCCAAAGTAATGTGTTAGTCGTCGTCGCAATGTGCGTATACGCATGATAACCGCCTAAAAGATTAAAGCAAACAAAACTATAAATAAAGCCGGTTGTAATATGTCTCAAATAAACAACAGTAGGTAGTAAGATAACAATAGCCTTTATAGTATTATGTTTGCCATATTGGTGTGATCCTATTAATCAAAACTTCAAGGCCGTGAATAAAAAAACACTCATTGGGTGTGGCATAAAGAGTGTCGCGACAAAAAAACAAATACAATAACGAAAAAATATGAGGCTGAGAAAACGGTATAATAATAAACTAAACGTTATATGAGAATGAAGAACGAGGCGAAATAAAGCCTGTTAATAAACATGTGAGCCTCTTGCAAAACTCTCCGCCGCCGAATACCCGACTGCGTAACTCGCCTATTTTGAGGCGATTTTTTGATGCCGCCGGGCCGAATTCGGCGGATTTCTTATCCTGACGGTCTGTAATTCATTATTTGGCGCAAG
>JAURYL010000011.1 GCA_030653935.1 Pseudomonadota bacterium | reverse complement strand
GTCGCCATCCCGGATGCAGCCCGGCCACGGCAGCACCCAGTTCAACCTTCGGTGGGCGGGCTGCATCCGGGCTACCTGGAAACGCTCGTGCTTCGTGCCATTCATGTTTCCGGAAAGCACGGCCATAACCCGGCCGGGATCAGGAAGTCTGAACTTGAACATTCTGGCCGCACTGGCGGGCGCGCTGCCGCGTTGACGAACGCACCGCATGAGTGGCCATGCGGTGCGTTCGTCGCCTTGCATCGCATCCCGCCAGCACACCCATAAGCGCAAACGAAGCCCCGGCCAGGAGCATCCAGGTGGAACCCAAGGGTCAGGCGTCCGACGTCAATTCGGGTGATTGCGGGGTGCGCGTGGTCTGCTCCACCTGCGCCACAACCGGCAACGTCCCGCCTTCCGGCGCCACCTGCAATTCCTCGAACTTGCGCGCGGTCACCAGCACCCGCGTTTCCAGCGAGCCGGTGGCGTCGTTGTAGGCCTTCACCGCCTGGCCCAGGTTCTTGCCGACACTGTTCCAGTGTTCGCCCAGCTTGCTCAGGCGTTCGTACAACTGCGCGCCGAGCTGGCTGACCTGGCGGGCGTTGTCGGCCAGGGCTTCCTGGCGCCAGCCGTAATAGACCGCCTTGAGCAGGGCCAGCAAGGTGGTGGGCGTGGCCAGGATCACCTTCTTCTCGCTGGCGTATTCGATCAGATCCGGGTCTTCCTGTAGCGCCGCGCCGAAGAAGGCCTCGCCGGGCAGGAACAACACCACGAACTCCGGCGCCGGCGCGAACTGTTCCCAATAGGCCTTGGCCGCCAGCTGCTGGACATGGGTGCGGACATGCTGAGCGTAGCGGGCCAGAGCACGCTGACGCGCGTCCACATTTTCTACTTCCGTCGCTTCCAGATAAGCCGCGATTGGCGCCTTGGAATCCAGCACCACGCTCTTGCCGCCGGGCAGACGCACCACCATGTCCGGACGGCGGCCATCGGCCGTCGACTCCTGCTCGAAGAAATCGCAGTGGTCCAGCATGCCGGCCAGCTCCACCACCCGGCGCAACTGCACTTCGCCCCAGCGCCCGCGTACCTCGGGACGGCGCAGGGCGGTTACCAGGCGATGCGTCTCGCTCTTCAGATCATGTTGGGCGGCGAGCAGGCCTTTCACCTGCTCGGTGAGGCCGGCGTAGGCGCCACTGCGCAGTTGTTCCATTTCCCGCTGCTGGGCATTGAGCTTGTCCAGGGTTTCCGCCAACGGCTTGACCAGGGTCGCCACCGCCTGCTGCCGCGCCGCCAGATCGCCCTTGGCGTGTTCCTGGAAAGCGGTGAGGTTCTGCCGGGCGAGATCGAGAAACGCCTGGTTATTGCTCTTGAGCGCGTCGGCGGAAAGGGATTTGAACGCATCGGCCAGCTCGCGCTCGGCGTTGCGCAGCATTTCGGCTTTCTCGCCGGCGCTGTCGCGTTCCTGTTCCAGGCGGATTTCCAGTTCGGTAATGCGCGCCTGCCAGCGGCCGCGCTGCCAGAACAGCAGGATCAGGCCGAGTGCGAGGCCCAGCAGCGCGGCAAAGGCGATGTCCATCAGGAACGTAGGATGTGGTGAGCGATAGCGAACCGCATCACCCGCGGTGGCGCTGAATGACGCGGTTCACCGCGTTCACCACATCCTACGATTGCATGCACAGGCTCAACGCCTCACGCCAATCCGGCAAACTCACCCCAAACACGCGCACCAGCTTATCGTTGTTCAACCGGGAATTGAGCGGGCGTTTGGCCGGAGTGGGGTAATCGCTGCTCGGAATCGGCAAAAGCCGGGCTTTCGATTCCGTGCCATCCAGCGCCTGGATCGCCTCCGCGAAACCATGCCAGGAGGTCTCGCCGGCGTTGGTCATGTGATACACGCCCCAGGGCTGGGGCCGGTCGGCACCGCGCGCGGGCGAAACCTGTTGGGCGAGGATCAGCGCCGTGGCTTCCGCCAGCATGCGGCTCCAGGTGGGGGCGCCGATCTGGTCAGCGACGATCTTCAATTCCGGCCGCTCGCGCATCAGGCGGCGCATGGTGAGCAGGAAATTGGCGCCACGGGCGCCGTAGACCCAGGAGGTGCGGAAGATCAGGTGGCGTTGGCAGGCGGTTTGAATAGCCTGTTCACCAGCCAGTTTGCTGGCGCCGTAGACGTTGAGCGGGCCGCTCGCGTCGTCTTCCCGCCAGGGAATATCACCACTACCGTCGAACACATAATCGGTGGAGTAATGCACCAGCAGGGCACCCAGTTTTTCCGCCTCTTCCGCGAGTATGCCGGGCGCCACGGCATTGACGGCCCAGGCACGTTCGCGCTCGCTTTCCGCCTTGTCGACGGCGGTATGGGCGGCCGGGTTGACGATGATGCCCGGATTGACCTCACGCACCACGCGGCGGATGGCGGCGGCGTCGCTCAGGTCCATTTCCTTTGAATCGACCGCAACCACTTTGCCCAGGCAGGCCAGGGTACGGCGCAGTTCCCAGCCGACTTGGCCGTTGCCACCGGTCAGCAGAATTTTCATGGGTACACCTCGGCATCCTTCAGCAGGCTGCCGACCTTGTCCTTGGCGGACAGCGCCGGTTCACCCTGGACCGGCCAACGAATGCCGATGGCCGGGTCATTCCACAACACGCAACGCTCATGCTCGGGAGCGTAGTACTCGGTGGTCTTGTAGAGGAAGTCGGCGCTTTCCGTGAGCACCAGGAAGCCATGCGCGAAGCCGGGCGGCACCCAGAGCATGTGTTTGTTCTCGGCACTGAGTTCATGGCCGGTCCATTGACCGAAGCGGGGCGAGGATCGGCGCAGGTCGACGGCGACGTCATAGACCGCGCCGCTGGTGACGCGCACCAGCTTGCCTTGTGGTTGATGCAGTTGGTAATGCAGGCCGCGCAGCACCCCCTTGGCGGAACGGGAGTGGTTGTCCTGCACGAAATCCAGGTCGAGCCCGAGACTCTGGAAAGTCTTGCGGTTCCAGCTTTCCATGAAGAAGCCGCGCGCATCACCGAACACTTTCGGTTCGATCAGGAGGACTTCGGGTAGTTCGGTCGCGATGATCCGCATCAAAACACCCTGTCTTTGAGTTTCGTAGGTTGGGCAAAGCGCAGCGTGCCCAACATGGCGGCGGTTCGTTGGGCACGCTGCGCTTTGCCCAACCTACGTCCTTCTCGCATCAAAACACCTTTTCTTTCAACATCGCCAACAGGTATTGACCATAAGCGTTCTTCTTCAGCGGGGCGGCAAGTTTTTCCACCTGTTCCGCGTTGATGTAGCCCTGGCGATAGGCGATTTCTTCCGGGCAGGCGATCTTGAGGCCTTGCCGCTTTTCGATGGTTTCGATGAACAGGCTGGCTTCCAGCAGCGATTCGTGGGTGCCGGTGTCGAGCCAGGCGTGGCCGCGTCCCAGGATGGAGACGTTGAGTTCGTTCCATTCCAGGTAGCGCTTGTTGACGTCGGTGATTTCCAGTTCGCCGCGCGGCGAGGGTTTCATGGAGCGGGCGATGTCGATCACGCGGTTGTCGTAGAAGTAGAGGCCGGTGACGGCGTAATTGGATTTCGGCGCCGTGGGCTTTTCTTCGAGGCTGATGGCGCGTCCACCGGCGTCGAAGTCGACCACACCGTAGCGCTCGGGGTCGTTGACGCGGTAGGCGAAGACGGTGGCGCCGCTGGCCTGGGCGCTGGCGTCTTGGAGGTCTTGGGCCATTTCGTGGCCGTAGAAGATGTTGTCGCCGAGCACCAGGGCGCTGGGGCCGTCACCGACAAAATCGGCGCCGATGATGAAGGCTTGCGCGAGGCCGTCGGGGCTGGGTTGCACGGCGTATTGCAGGTTGAGGCCCCATTGGCTGCCGTCACCGAGGAGTTGTTCGAAGCGCGGGGTGTCCTGCGGCGTGGAGATAATGAGGATGTCGCGTATCCCGGCCAGCATGAGCGTGGTCAACGGGTAGTAGATCATCGGTTTGTCGTAGATCGGCAGCAGTTGCTTGGACACCGCGAGGGTGGCGGGATACAGCCGGGTGCCGCTGCCACCGGCGAGGATGATGCCTTTGCGATTCATATCAAACCTTCCTGATTTTCATGGTAATTCCTTGCGTTGCAGGGGCAACAAACGCAGGCGCGTGCGGTTCGAATCGACGGTAATCAAGGCGCCCTCTTCCAACTCGGTCGCCATCTGGCGCAACGCGGAGATGACCTGCATACCGATCACACCCGGGCTGACATCGTCGGCGCGAATTTGCACAACGCTGGGTTTTTCGCCGTGGGTAACGGCGAGGATTGCGCTGAAATCCAGGTCATGCGTGAGCACCACATAACCATTCACCCTGGCATAAGCCATGATTTCCGAGTCCGGCGCATTCTTCGCCCCACGTGTTATCCAATGCGCCGCCTCGATGCCGGCATCAGCCAACACGCCAACCCAGCGTGGCGACAGGTTCATATCGACAAGCAGTTTCATGCGGTGGCCAGCGTTACCTCGCGTTCCTCTGATCTCCAGGCGGCATAACGAAGCGCCTGCATGATGTCTTCACGCTCAAGATAGGGGTAGTCAGCAAGGATTTCATCGACGCTGTGACCCGACCCAATTTGCCCGACGACCATGCCGACCGTGACACGCATGCCACGAATACACGCTTTACCCCCCATCACATCAGGCTGCTGGGTAATACGGTTTAGTTGCCCCATGTTCAACTCCTTATCGAAAGTCTCGGTTCACGTCGCGTACTGCTTCCCGATCCATTCACGATACGCACCACTTGTCACGTTATCCACCCAGCCCATGTTGTCGAGGTACCACTTCACCGTCTTGCGGATGCCGGTCTCGAAAGTTTCCGCCGGTTTCCAGCCCAACTCGCGGTGAATTTTGTTGGCGTCGATGGCGTAGCGGCGGTCGTGGCCGGGGCGGTCTTTGACGTAGGTGATGAGGCGGGTGGCGGGGCCGTCGGCGCTGGGCTGCATTTCATCCAGCAGGCTGCAAACGGTGTGGACGATGTCGAGGTTGGGCATTTCGTTCCAGCCGCCGATGTTGTAGGTCTCCCCTACCCGGCCTTTGGCCAGGACAGCGCGAATGGCGGCGCAGTGGTCGGAGACGTAGAGCCAGTCGCGCACGTTCATGCCATCGCCGTAGATCGGCAGTGGCTTGGCGTTGGTGGCGTTGAGGATCATCAGGGGGATGAGTTTCTCTGGGAACTGGTAGGGGCCGTAGTTGTTGGAGCAGTTGGTGGTGAGCACCGGCAGGCCGTAGGTGTGGTGGTAGGCGCGCACCAGGTGGTCGGAACTGGCTTTGCTCGCCGAGTAGGGGCTGTTCGGGGCGAACGGGGTCTCTTCGGTGAAGGCGGGATCGTCCTTGCCCAGCGAGCCGTAGACCTCATCGGTGGAAACGTGGAGGAAGCGGAAGGCGGCTTTCTCTGTGTCGCCCAGGCCGTTCCAGTAGCCACGCACTTCTTCGAGCAGATGGAAGGTGCCGACGATGTTGGTCTGGATGAAGTCTTCCGGGCCGTGGATGGAGCGGTCGACGTGGCTCTCGGCGGCGAAGTTGATGATGGCGCGCGGCTGATGTTCGGCAAGCAGTTTGCCGATCAGGGCGCGGTCGCCGATGTCGCCTTGCACGAACAGATGACGCTCGTCTCCATGCAGGCTGGCGAGGTTCTCCAGGTTGCCGGCATAGGTGAGTTTGTCGAGGTTGAGGACCGGCTCGCCGTGTTCCGCCAGCCAGTCGAGGATGAAGTTCGCGCCGATGAAGCCGGCGCCGCCGGTAACCAGAATCACATCACTCTCCCAGTAGTTGCTCGATTTCGAACCCATGCGGGTTCATGGATTGCCAGCGCCAGGCGTCCTCGCACATGGCCTCCAGTCCGCGTGTCGCCTTCCAGCCGAGTTCCCGCTCCGCTTTGCCCGGGTCTGCCCAGCATTGAGCGATGTCGCCGGCGCGGCGCGGCGCAAAGCGGTATGGCACGGGGCGGCCGGAGGCTTTTTCGAAAGCCTTGGCCATTTCCACCACGCTGTAGCCACGCCCGGTGCCCAGGTTCCAGACCCGCACGCCGGGGCGCTCACGCAGTTTTTCCACCGCCTTGACATGGCCAGCGGCCAGGTCCACCACATGGATGTAGTCGCGTACGCCGGTGCCATCCGGGGTCGGGTAGTCGTTACCCCAGACGTTGAGATGATCACGCCGGCCGACGGCGACCTGGGCGATGTAGGGCATCAGGTTGTTCGGGATACCGCGCGGGTCTTCACCGATGCGACCGCTCTCGTGGGCACCCACCGGGTTGAAATAGCGCAGCAGGGCGATCCGCCATTCCGGGTCGGCAATGGCGAGGTCGCCGAGGATCTGCTCGACGATCAACTTGCCGCGGCCATAAGGGTTGGTGGTGGCGCCCACGGGAAAATCCTCGCGGATCGGCACCGAGGCGGGGTCACCGTAGACCGTGGCGGAAGAACTGAACACGATGGTCTTCACCCCGGCGGCCTGCATGGCTTCGAACAGGGTGATGCTGCCGGCAATGTTGTTGTCGTAATACAGCAGCGGCTGTTCCACCGATTCGCCCACCGCCTTGAGGCCGGCAAAGTGGATCACGGCGTCGATGGCGTATGTCTCGAACAAGGCATCGAGAGCGGCGCGGTCGCGGATGTCGGCCACCACAAAGGGGAACTCGTGACCGGAGAGTTCCCTCACCCGGTGCAGCGCTTCCGCGCTGCTGTTGCAGAGGTTGTCGAGCACGACAATGTCGTGGCCGGCGGCGAGGAATTCCAGGCAGGCATGCGTGCCGATGTAGCCGGCGCCGCCGGTGATGAGAATGGTCTGTTTCATGTTTTTGCGTATGGTTACCAGAATTGCCAGGCGCCGGTGTGCAGCACCCAGAGCCCCAGGAACAGATTGGTCGTGGCATGCGCGGTGATCGGCGCCCAGAGATTGTTATAGGTTCGGTACAACCAGGCGTAGGCCAGGCCGGCCAGGATGCCGGCAAACCAGAGGCTGTGTTCGACGCCAAACAACACACTGGAGATGAGGATGGCGCGAAAACCGACTTCAGCCGCTGAAACGGAAAGGAAGTCCTGGCGTTCGATCCAGCGCAGCAGAAACGAGCGCCAGAACAGCTCCTCCATGATCGGCACCACCAGGGCGGCGCCGGCCAGGCGAAAAACCACCAGCGTCCAGTCGAGGCGGCCCTCCGGAGCGCGGGGGTCATAGCCGGCACCCCCACCCAGATTGAGCCAACCGTGATCGAGATTGATCCAGAGGATGAATACCAGCACGCCAAGCAGAATCGAGATGATCAGCGGCAATCGCGCGGGGCGTACCAGCAACTCTCGGTACTCGCCTCGAAAATGCCAGAGCGTGAGCACCACCACGCCCACCTTGACGGGGTACAGCCAGCGTATATCGAAGTCGCCGCCCCATGCCCGCGCGCCCTGTTCCACGGCGAGAAAGGCCATGTACAGGGCGAAGGGAACGACGCGAGCGAGCAGTGGCCGGTTCATGACCTCCTGCCGGCGCTAACGGCTTACTTGAGACCGGAGAGTGCTTTCTCGAGGGTCCCCTGCCCGGCCGCGTCATCCTTCGGCGAGCTGGCGACATGGCCGGGGGTACCGGGTTTGGCCTCGACATAAGGCGCCACATATTCGATCTTGGCCGCCGCGCGCAACTTGCCGAGTTCGGCATTCGCCATTTCGCGTCTTTTCGCGATGAGCAGAGTACGCTCGATTGCCGGCCTCGCTTGTTCACGCGTAAGCGGCTGGCTCTGCGAACCAGTAATCGCCAAGAGCGTGATCTGCTTGGGATTTTCAAGCGTAATGGCCTGTCCGTCCTTGAGCGGATGCAACCTGGCCGCCAATTCGGGTGGCAGTTGATCGGCGCTCTTCACTGTCTGCGCGCTACGCGCGGGGATATTCTGCGACTTCAGCCACTGCGCCAGATCGTTCAGGTTCGCGCCATCGGCCAGCCTGGCCTTCACCGCGCCGGCACCCTCAGGACCAACCTGGATCAGGATTTCCTGTAAACGGTAGACACGGCGTTCGGAATACAGCTCGGGATGTTTGTCATAGTAGGCCGTGATTTCGCTATCACTGGCCTTGGCCGCGTTTACCGTGAGCCTTTCCACAAAGGCCTGTGCGAGCACCTGGTATTCCGCCGCCTGAAGCGCTTGCTTCACCTCGGGATCCTTATCCAGACCAGTCTTCCTGGCTTGCTGCACGAGCAGTCGTTGCTCCAGCAGAAGGTTGAGAACCCGATTGGCCGCATCCTGGGATTCGGCCGCATTCTTTACACCAGCCTTGGCAAGTTCGCCTTCAATTATCCATGTCGGTATCGCTTCACCATTCACTTTGGCCGCCAGCGGACCGGATGCGGCCTCGGCGCCTTTCTTGTCGTCACAGCCGGCAAGGGTGAAGAACAGGGCAGCCAGCAACAGAGAAAGTTTCATCGTATGAGAATGCATTGTTTCCAGACCTCTCGTTTTTCAGGATTAAGGGATGAGCATCGACCAGACGCGGATTATGGTGGCCCGCCCCTCGCCGGTTCAAGCGCCGTCGGAGGCATTTTGCCGCCTGATGTCGGGTGACGGCGTGAAAAAATCGCGCCTAACCCGACTTACGCGGCGGCGCCGCGAAACGCCTCGATGATAGGTTGCAAGGTATCGTGCTTGAGTTTGAGCGCGGCCTGATTGACCACCAGACGTGAACTGATGGCCATGATGTCCTCGACCGCTTCCAGATTATTGGCCTTGAGGGTGCCGCCGGTGGAGACCAGATCGACGATGACGTCAGCCAGGCCGACCAAAGGCGCCAACTCCATGGAACCGTAGAGTTTGATGAGATCGACGTGCACCCCCTTCTCGGCGAAATGCAGACGCGCGGTGTTCACGTACTTGGTCGCCACCCGCAGACGGGCACCACGCCGCACCGCGGCCTGGTAATCGAAGCCTACCTGGGTCGCCACCATCATGCGGCACTTGGCGATATCGAGATCCACCGGCTGGTAGACCCCCTCGCCGCCATGCTCGATCAGTACGTCCTTGCCGGCGATGCCGAGGTCGGCGGCGCCATGTTGCACGTAGGTGGGCACATCGCTGGCACGCACGATGATCAGGCGGACATCCGGGCGGTTGGTGCCGATGATCAGCTTGCGCGAGGACTCCGGGCTTTCGCTCGGCACGATGCCTGCCGCCGCGAGTAGCGGCAGGGTTTCTTCGAAGATGCGGCCCTTGGAGAGGGCGAGAGTGATTTGTGACATCGACAGGTTCCGGAAAAACCACGGGAGCCCATTCAGGCTCCCGGTGGAAAGATTTGAGCAAACACGGGGGGCATTATCCCCCCTGACGCGGCTCAACCAAACAGCAGCCCATTAACCCGCTTCACGAACCCAGCCGGGTCGGTCAACTGGCCGCCGTCGAGCAGCACGGCCTGGTCCAGCAACAGGCCGGCCAGTTCGTCGAAACGCTCGCCCTCCTCGGTCTCCATGCGCTTGAGCAGCGGATGAGCGAGGTTCACTTCCAGGATCGGCTGGGATTCCGGCACGGCCTGGCCCATCTGTTTCAGCATCCGGGTCAGGTTGGCGTTCATGTCGCCCTCGTCGGCCACCAGGCAGGCGGGGGAATCGACCAGGCGGTGGCTGGCGCGGGCGTCCTTGGTGCGGCCTTCCAGGGCTTTCTTCAGACGTTCCAGGAAGGGGCCGGCTTCCTCCTCGGTCTTGGCCGGTGCTTCCGGCTCCTCGCCCTCCGTGGCGATGGCGGCCAGATCAACCTGACCACGGGCGACGGAAACCAGCGACTTGCCATCGAACTCGAACAGGTTGGACACCACCCACTCGTCGACACGGTCGGTCAGCAACAGCACTTCCACACCTTTCTTGCGGAACACTTCCAGGTGCGGGCTGGACTTGGCTGCCGGCAACGTGTCGGCGGTGAGGTAATAAATCTTGTCCTGGCCTTCCTTCATGCGACCAAGATAGTCGGTCAGGCTGACGCTTTCGTCATCCACCTGGGTGGAACGGAAACGCAGCAGCTTGGCGATGCGCTCCTTGTTGGCCTGGTCTTCGCCGACGCCTTCCTTCAAGACCTTGCCGAAGTGTTCCCAGACCTTCGCGTAGTCGTCTTTGCGGTTTTCGGCGACATCGTCGAGCAGGTCCAGGGTCTTGCGCACGCAGCCGTTGCGGATCATTTCCATGTCGCGCGTCTCTTGCAGGATTTCCCGCGAGACGTTGAGCGGCAGATCGGCTGCGTCGATGACGCCGCGAATGAAGCGCAGATAGGCCGGCATCAACTTGCGCGCATCTTCCATGATGAACACACGCTTCACATAGAGCTTGACGCCGGTCTTGACGTCGCGGTCCCACAGGTCGAAGGGCGCGTGCGCCGGCAGGTAGAGCAGCGCGGTGTAGTCCTGACGGCCTTCCACCTTGACGTGGGTCCAGGCCAGCGGGTCTTCGTAATCGTGGCCGACATGCTTGTAGAAAGCCTTGTATTCGTCTTCCGTGATGTCGCTCTTGGCGCGCGCCCACAGGGCGTTGGCGCGGTTCACGGCTTCGGTTTCGCCCTTCTCGTCGGTGAATTCGACGGGGATGGCGATGTGATCGGAGTACTCGCGGATCACCGATTTGATCCGCCAGTCGTCGAGGAACTCGGCTTCGTCATCCTTCAGATGCAGCACGATCTCGGTACCGCGGTCGGCTTTCTCGACGGTTTCCAGGGTGTAATCACCACTGCCCTCGGACTCCCAACGGACACCGTGTTCCTGGGTGAGGCCGGCGCGGCGGGTGGTCAGCGTCACCCGCTCGGCGACGATGAAACTGGAGTAGAAACCGACGCCGAACTGGCCGATGAGCTGGGCGTCCTTCTTCTGGTCGCCGCTGAGCTGGCCGAAGAATTCCTTGGTGCCGGACTTGGCGATGGTGCCGATGTGCTCGATCACCTCCTGGCGATTCATGCCGATGCCGTTGTCGCGGATGGTGATGGTCTTGCCTTCCTTGTCGACGCTGACCTTGATCTTCAGTTCAGGATCGTTCTCGAACAGGGCCGCATCGGAAAGCGCCTCGAAGCGGAGCTTGTCGGCGGCATCACTGGCATTGGAGATCAGCTCGCGCAGGAAGATTTCCTTGTGGCTGTAGAGCGAGTGAATCATGAGGTGCAGCAGTTGCTTCACCTCGGCCTGGAATCCCAATGTTTCCTTGGCAACGGTTTCGGTCATGGCGAGTATTTCCCTTGTTGAAAACAGGGTGGATACATGAGGTGCAAGGGGCAAGGTTCAAGGGGCAAGAGGTGGTGCCGGTTCATTATTTCCTTGCCCCTTGCTCCTACAGCAGCTCCGGTGACGGCCTTCCGATCAGATAGCCCTGGGCGTAGTCGACGCCGATCTCGCGCAGGATGGCCAGGGTAGCCTCATCCTCGACGAATTCGGCAATAGTGGTCTTGCCGTAGCCGCGCACCGCGTCGGTCAGCGCTTTCACGAACACCACGTCGTCCGGATTGCTGGTGAGCCCCTTGATGAAGGAACCGTCGATTTTCACAAAATCCACCGGCAGCTCCTTGAGGTACTGGAAGGAGCTGTAGCCCACGCCGAAATCATCCAGCCCGAAGGCGCAACCAAGGCCGCGGAAATTACCCATGACGCGGGTCGCGCTCTTGAAGTTGGCCAGCGCGGCGGTTTCCGTGATTTCCAGCAGCAGCCGCTCGCCGGGAACCTGATGCTGTTCCAGCATGCTTTGCAGCAACTCGAAGGCGGAATCGTCATCAAAGCTGCGGCTGGACAGGTTGAGCGCCACTTTCAGTCCCGACGCCTGGCCGGCGACAAACTTCACCACGGCCTCGATCACCCAGCGGTCAATACGGCGAATCAGGCCGGTGCTTTCCGCGACGTCGATGAACAGGCCGGGCGGTACCAGGCCACCATCGCGATCACACAGCCGCAGCAGGGCTTCGTAGTGACTGATCGAACCGGACTCGATGTGCAGGATGGGTTGGAAATGCATCACGAAGCGATTTTCCTCCAACGCCTGTTCAACCTCGCCACGCCAGTGCGCGCGTCGGCTGACCAACTCCTTGTAGAGGTCGTCCACACTGTAGAGGTGCCAGGAGCCGTGGCCCTTGGCGCGCGCCTGAGACAGCGCGATCTCGGCATTGCCGAGGAGTGCGTCGGCGCTGCCCCCCTGCGTGGGATAGGCAACCAGCCCAACGCTGACCGAGAGACGGCGGCGTTTGGGCGTATCCGACTCCTGATGCATGTGGAGCAGGCCGCGATTGACGCCCCGCGCCAGAACGATGGCTTCGGCCGAAGACAAACCTGGAAACGCGCAGGCGAAATCATCGCCGCCCAGACGCGCGACCAGCGGCGGCACCGGAGAGAGCCCCTGCAAGACCTGGGCAAACTGGAACAGCACGACATCGCCGGCCTCCTGTCCTCCCGCCTCGTTGACCGCCTTGAAATCGTCGATGTCGCAGACCAGCAGGATGCCGCGTTCTCCCTGGTGGAGTCGGCCATCCAGTTCGCGCTGGAAAGCGCGCCGGTTGAGCAGGCCGGTGACCACGTCATGATCAGCCAGCAGGGAAAGGCGTTGTTCCATCCGCTTGTGATCGGTGACATCCAGGCCCACCGAGAGACAATCCCCCTCTATTTCGTCGAGCCGGGAATGGAACCAGACAATCTCACGTTCACCGCCATCGGCGCGCAGCAGCGTTCCTTCGCCCTGCAGTGGCATGCCGACCTTGAGCCGCGCCAGACCATCCTGATAAATCACGCGCTGCGCCGGCTTCAGGAACAGCCCCGGGAACTCCGCTCCGGTCACCACGCTGGCGGGCAGGCCGGTGGCGCGAATGGCGTGAGCATTGGCCAGGCGTATCCGTCCATTCGCGGCATGAGTCAGGATCAGCACCGGCGCGGTGTCGAGCAAACCGGCGATGAAGTCGCGCTCATGCTCGATCTGGGCCGCCTGCGCCTGGAGCGAGGCGGCGTGATGCCGGGACTGCGCCTGCAAGCGCTCCAGGGTATTGGCGAGGGCATAGGTCAACCGCCCCAGGTCATCCACCTCGTCACGAAACCAGCGGCGCGCGCGCCCATGAAATGCCCCACGCGCTTCCGCGAACAAGCCGTCACCCAATAAAGGCAAGGCGCGCACAGCCTGCTTGATGCGATTCATGCTCGGACGCAACAAGAGGTACAAGGTCAACAACGCCGCCAGCAGGACCACGCCGCCCAGCAACAGGCTATTCCAGGCCGCCTCGCGCATTTGCTGGGCGCTCGCGGTGCTGTCCCGCATGACCAGGAAACGAACCTTACCCCCCCCGGTGACGGGCGCGTTGAACATGAACAACTGATAGAGGCGGCCACCGTGCTCCAATTCGAAACCACTTTCCAGGCCATCTTGCGGACGAAAGGCGCGCAGCAATTCTTCATATTTTGCGCCGCCGCTGACGGATAACAGCCGCCCGCCAAGCGTCGTCGGTGGCGCGATCTCCCCCTCCGCGAGGCTGCCGAGCAAGGCGACCTCCATCCCGGACAGAGTACGAAAATCCATGATCAGATCCTGCAGGCCCATGGCCAGCACCACCGCGCCGATCGCCTGACCCCGTTCCACCAGGGGAATGGCGGCCGTATAAAAACAGGTCACGGTGCAATCAAGTCCATAGGAAGGCAATTCACGACGACTGGCCTCCCGCGCCATGCCGCTCACGGCGGTCACACTCGTGGACATCCCCCAATCGCCCAGACTGCGGCCATTCGGCGCGATGAAGGCCACGCGGTCAAGACCATGGGTCAGGTTGAGCTCCGACCAGAACGGCATGAATACCGCTTGCAGCTTCTCGGAATCCCCGGTGCGCAAGGCGGCGCGCACCCCGGGCAAGTCGGCCACGAGGGTGGCGAGCGCTTGCAGGCGGCCGGATTGATGCACGAACAGACGCGCGGCCAGATCGTGACTCTGCTGGCGTTGCTGTACCCAGGCCTGATCCCGCAATTGATCGAAATGGCGCAACTGCAACCAGGTAAAGACGGCGGCCGTCAGAACCAACGTCAGGCCGGCGAAAAGAATGATCTGGCCTCGGATGCCTAGAAAAATAGGCAACGCGGGCACCGTTCCGTTGCCGATCCGGCGGTCCTGGCGCATGTCAGAAATACCAGGCGGCCTGGAGTAGAAGCATGTCCCAATCCGCCTTCTGCTGGTTCACTGGCCTGAATGGCGTATCCAGCGGCGACACCCACAAGGTACCGTCGACACGATGCCATTCCGCGGATAAGGCCCATTCATTGATGTCACGACGAACCCCAAGCGTCCAGTTCTTGGCGAACATGGCGTAGGGCGGCACTACGGTCTGACGTACGCCTTCACGATCAGACTTGTCGACGTAGATCTCGCCGCGGCGCAGGTAGACACGCCAATGCTCGGCGGGCCTGTAAGTGCCCTGAACATACCAGGCCAGCAGGGTGTTGGTGTCGTCGAGGCCGGGTATGCCATATCCAGAGCCACTGTTTCTGACCTCCGAATACTCGGCGGTGAGGCTGAGTTTTTCCGTGTTTCTTTCCAACGACAGCACCAACGGCAGCAGACGACTGCTGCCGGCACCGAACGCCGAACCCGCTCCCGGGCGAAATTGCATATTGACCTCGCCGAGGGTCAGACCGAGACGCCAGCGGCTACCATCCAGTTCGGTCAACACCTGGCCCAACCATGAGTTCTTGCCCTTGAAGCGCCCGGGATCCTGTTGGGTGAGAAACAGGCTTTCAAGTTCGGGGTCGTCGCCATCCGGCCTGATGACACCCAGGCTCCAACTGATATCACTGCGCTTCGTCACATGATTGCCATAAACGGCGATGCCCGGCGCGGCCAGATAGAAATTTCGCACCCGATCCATGTAGACCGACTGCGGCATGATGATGCCCGGCCGGGTATGCGCCACGTCGCGGGTGGTGTTGTAGAAGCCATAGGGATTCTTGATCTTGCCCAAGCGCAAGCCCAGCGAAGTGTCCCCATCACTCAGCAGGCTGCGGTCGACGAAACCGTAATCCAGGCGCGGGTCGCCATCATCCGATGCACCCGCCCAGCGCGCCAGCACTTGACCAGATAGCAGCCAGTCGGCATTAGGACGCCAGGAAAGATTGGCGCCAAGCTCGCGCATGTCCGTCGCCAGGCCATCATCACTCTTGCCACCGACATTGTTGTCGCTGGTATACACCAGTGACTGGCTGAAAAACCCGTGCGCCTGCACCCCCCGCCCCAGCTCGACCGCCCCGACCGGAGCAGCCGACAGCGCCGCCACAAGCAGCATTGCGGTTCTAATCGACATAGAGGATTTTGACTGGATCATTTGCTCTCACCTTCCTGACATATCCCAGGGCACCAGGGGTCGTCGCCACCCGGCTAATCATTTCTTCTTCCGTGGCCACCTCAACAGGCGCCTGCGCCATGCCCGAGTACACCAGGCGATCCCATGATTGACGCAGCTGATAAGGGTATAGATTAAGCTGTTCCTTGCACAGCGCAACATGCGCCGGATGCGCGTCCGGCAACACGAAGACCTGTACCGGCCTGCCATCCGGCCACTTGCTCAGACGCATTCCGAAAAAGGCGCGGGCGCTCGCCTCCGCCAGGCTGTTGCCGGCCACGGCGCGATTGACGATCACATCCACGGCCACGGCTTGCGGCGAGATGAATATCAGGAAGAACCAGCCATACAGCCGCATCCAACCATCCTAGTTTTTTTTGTTTATCAAAGCCCGGTGGGCTGTTATCTCAAACTCAATACATCCTGCATGTCGAGCAGACCGCGCGGATTGCTCGCGCGCCGCCCGACAATATGGCGCGCGGCGCGCAAGGCGCCGAGGGCGAAGGTCATGCGACTGCTCGCCTTGTGGGTGATCTCCAGACGCTCGCCCGTCCCCGCGAACAGCACGGTGTGGTCGCCGACGATATCACCCCCGCGCACAGTCGCGAAACCAATGGTTGATGGATCGCGTTCGCCGGTCACGCCCTCGCGGCCGTAGATCGCGCACGCCTTCAGGTCGCGCCCCAGCGCCTTCGCGACCGCCTCGCCCAGCGCCAGTGCGGTACCGGAGGGAGCGTCGACCTTGTGCCGGTGATGCGCCTCGATGATTTCGATGTCGAAGCCCTCATCAAGCACGCGCGCGGCCATGTCCAGCAATTTCAGCGCCAGATTGACGCCGACGCTCATATTGGGCGCGAAGACGATGGGAATATCTTCCGCGGCGGCGGTGATCGCCGCCTTGCCAGCCGCGTCGAAACCGGTGGTGCCGATCACCACGCCGACACCTTTTTCACGGCAGATGGCCAGGTGATTGAGGGTGGCGTCCGGGCGGGTAAAGTCGATCAGGACATCGGCGCCGGTGAGGGCGGCGGCCACGTCGGCGCTGACCAGCACCCCCAACGGGGCGCCGATCAATTCCCCGGCGTCGCGCCCCAGCGCGGCGGCGCCGGGACGATCCAAAGCGGCGTGCAAGCGGAGATCCGGCGCCGCGACCAACGCTTGCAGCAGCGCCTGGCCCATGCGACCGGAAGCGCCGGCGATCACCACTTTGATCATTTTTTCTCTCCTTCCGGCCGGGCTTTCGCCTCGGGCACCACATCCCCCTCAATCGCCTTCAGCCTGCCGTCCTCGAAAAGAACGGTGACACGACGATGTTCCAGCAACTTGCCGCCCTTTTCCAGGCGGTAGACATAGTCCCAGCGATTTTCGCGGAAAGGATCGACCAGCAGCGGCGTCCCCAGCACAAAGCGGACCTGGGAAGGGGTCATGCCGGGCTTGAGCCGGGCCAGCATGTCCTGGCTGATGGCATTGCCTTGCTGAATCTCGACTCTGTGGGGCGATATCCGCTCGATCGGATTGGACCAACCGCCACATCCCGCGAGGGCCCCTGCCAACAAGGCGACGAATGGCAGGTTCGGGGAAATTTTGATGGATCGCATATTGGCTCGGCGCGGGTTTCGCGAGGGAAGGAAGAAAAGGCGCGCTATCATAGCGCGCAACCTCTTTTCACGACATCCCACGTCATACGCGATGGCTAGCACCGAGCAACTCAAACACAGCGGCCTCAAGGTCACCGGCCCGCGTCTCAAAATCCTCGGCCTGTTCGAGTCGACCCATCTGCGCCATCTCACCGCCGACGATGTCTATCGCCTGCTGTTGGGCGAGCAGATCGACGTCGGCCTGGCCACGGTGTATCGGGTACTGACCCAGTTCGAGCAGGCCGGCATCCTGATCCGCCACCACTTCGACAACGACAAGGCGGTCTACGAACTCAATCAAGGCGGCCATCACGACCATCTGCTGTGCATGCAGTGCGGTCGCGTCGAAGAGTTCTACGACCCCGAGATCGAGGCGCGCCAGCGCGCCATCGCCGCAGAACGTGGATTCAAACTGACCGAACACGCGCTGCATCTGTATGTCGAATGCGTCAAGGAAGCCTGTCCACACCGCGGCAAGCCGCGCGAGGGCTGACGCCGCATTCCGCTAGAATCCCCCCGTCTCTCATCGTTTCATCAAGGAAACACCATGGCTCGCGTTACCGTCGACGACTGCATCAAATACATCCCCAACCGTTTCGAAATGACCCTGACCGCTGCTTACCGCGCGCGCCAGATTTCCACCGGCTCTTCGCCCCGCGTGGAAGCTGACAACGACAAGCCCGCCGTCCTCGCCCTGCGCGAAATCGCCGCTGGCCTGACTGGTGTGGAAGTGCTGAAGAAGTCGCATCCCTGAGCGACTGGTGGAGGCCGATGAACGTGGCGGAAAAAACGGAGCAGCCCCCCCCCGTCGCGGGTGACGGCGGCGCCGCGCCCCCGGCCTTTCTCGCCTACCTGAAAGAAGCCGACATCGCGGCGTTCCAGCGCGCATACCTGTTCTCCGAACGCGCGCACGCGGGCCAGTTCCGCAAGGATGGCAAGCCTTACATCACCCACCCCCTGGCGGTGGCGGAAATCCTCGCCGGCTGGCAACTGGACGGGCAAACCCTGATCGCCGCGCTGCTGCATGACGTGGTGGAGGACACCGGCATCAGTTCCAGCGAAATCGCCCAGGAATTCGGCAAACCGGTGGCCGGCCTGGTCGATGGCGTCACCAAGCTGGACAAGATCCAATTCGAGGACAAGGCCCAGGCACAAGCGGAAAACTTCCGCAAGATGTTGCTGGCGATGGCGCGCGATGTCCGTGTCATTCTGATCAAGCTGGCCGACCGCCTGCACAACATGCGCACGCTCGACGTGATGCGCCCGGAAAAACAGGGCCGCATCGCCCAGGAAACCCTGGACATCTATGCGCCCATCGCCAACCGTCTCGGGCTCAACCACCTCTATCAGGAACTGGAAGACCTGGCGTTCGAGCGCGTGCACCCGACCCGCCACAAGGTCATCGAGAAAGCCGTCAAGGCGGCGCGCGGCAACCGCCGCGAGGTCGTTGAAAAAATCAAGGCGGCGATCGAGACCAAGCTCGGTGGTTGCCAGATACCGGCACAGATCTTCGGTCGCGAAAAGCACCTCTACAGCGTCTACCGCAAGATGCAGGAAAAGCACCTCGCCTTCTCCGAGGTATTCGACATCTACGGTTTCCGCGTCATCGTCGAAGACGCGCGCGCCTGCTACCTGACGCTCGGTGCCCTGCACGCGCTGTACAAGCCCATCCCGGGCAAGTTCAAGGACTACATCGCCATCCCCAAACCGAATGGCTACCAATCCCTGCATACCACGCTGTTCGGACCTTTCGGCGCGCCGGTCGAGGTACAGATCCGCACCCAGGAGATGCATCGCATCGCCGAGGCCGGCATCGCCTCGCACTGGCTGTACAAGGCCGGGGAGGACACCGTCTCGGAATTGCAGATCCAGACCAATCAGTGGCTGCAAAGCCTGCTCGACATCCAGGCCGACAGCCGCGATTCGGTGGAATTCCTGGAACATATCAAAGTCGACCTGTTCCCGGATGAAGTCTACGTGTTCACGCCCAAGGGCCGCATCGTCGCCCTGCCGCGCGGCGCCACGGCGGTGGATTTCGCCTACAACGTCCACAGTGACGTCGGCAACCATTGTGTCGGCGTGAAAATCAACAGCGAATTCATGCCGTTATCGACGCCGCTCA
Organism: Pseudomonadota bacterium; assembly: GCA_030653935.1. Classification (GTDB taxonomy): domain Bacteria; phylum Pseudomonadota; class Gammaproteobacteria; order Burkholderiales; family Thiobacillaceae; genus PFJX01. Next base: position 25,375 of record JAURYL010000011.1, on the reverse strand, counting down.
AGAACGGCGACCGGGTCGAGGTGCTGACTTCGGAGTCCGCCCGGCCCAACCCGGCCTGGGCGCATTTCGCCATTACCGGCAAGGCGCGCGCGCACATCCGCAGCGCGCTGAAGAACACCCACCGGCATGAATCCATCCAGCTCGGCCAGCGCCTGCTCGACCAAGCCGCGCGCGCGTTGGGCAGTGACCCGGACAGCCTGGGCGCCGCGCAATGGGAACGGGTCGAAAAGGAAACCGGCCGCGACCGCGAGGACACGCTGGCCGACATCGGCCTGGGCAAGCGCCTCGCCTTCGTGGTGGCACGGCAGTTACTGGCAAGGGATGCCGACTCCCCAGCCGGCCGCGCCACCGGGCCCATGCCCATCAGCGGCACCGAGGGCGTGGCGGTACGCCTGGGCAAATGTTGCCGCCCCATCCCCGGCGACCCGATCATCGGCCAGATCAAGAAAGAACAGGGCCTGATCATCCACACCCACGACTGCCCTCAAGTTCGGCACTACCGCGAAGATCCGGACAAGTGGGTGGACGTCACCTGGGACGTGCAACAGGACAAGCAGTTCGAGGTCGGCATCCGCATCATCGTCGCCAACCAGCGCGGTGTGCTGGCCAAAGTCGCCGCCGCGATCGCCTCCGAAGGCTCCGATATCGACAACGTGCGCATGGAAGAAGAAGCCGGCACCTACACCAGTCTGTATTTCACCGTCAGCGTCCAGAACCGCCTGCACCTTGCCCGCCTCATCCGCGCCCTGCGCGCCCTGCACGAAGTCGTGCGGATCATGCGTCTGAAAGGCAAGGGCGACGAACGCGGCGGCAATGTCGTTTAACACCTTGTCACCCGCTGAAGCGCGATACCGCCTACGCATCTAAATCCATTTCGGCCCGCTCACCATGACCAAAACCATCATCTCCACACCGGACGCCCCCGCCGCCATCGGCACCTATTCCCAGGCCGTAAAGGCGGGTAATACCGTCTACCTTTCCGGCCAGATCGGCCTCGACCCGGCCAGCATGCAAATGGTCGAGGGCATCGAGGCGCAAATCCATCAGGTATTCACCAACCTGCGCGCCGTCGCGACGGCCGCAGGCGGCAGCCTCGCCGATGTGGTCAAGCTCAACATCTTCCTCACCGACCTCGGCCATTTCGCCAAGGTCAATGAAATCATGGCGCAGTACTTCAGCCAGCCCTACCCGGCGCGCGCCGCGGTCGGCGTCGCCAGTCTGCCGCGCGGCGCCCTGGTGGAAGCGGATGCGGTGATGGCCTTCTGATTGCGGATTTCGGGGGGGCACGGTGCAATCCGAAACCCGAAATCCGAAATCCGAAATCGCTCATAAGCTGGGCTACGCCAGCCCGGCCGACCTGATCCTGCATCTACCGCTCAGGTACGAGGACGAAACCCGGATCACCCCACTGCGCGATGCGCGTCTGGGCGACACCGTTCAGGTCGAGGGCGTGGTGGTTCACAGCGAAGTCCAGAACCGACCGCGCCGGCAACTGGTCGCCGAGATGGTCGATAGCGCCGACGACCAGGCCCGCCTGCACTTCCGTCTCCTGCACTTCTACCCCTCCCAGGTGGCGCTGCTCAAACCTGGCACCCGGGTGCGCCTGCGCGGCGAGATTCGCCCCGGCTTCTTCGGCGCGGAAATGGTGCACCCGCAATTTCGTGTGGTTCGGGAAGGCGCGCCGCTGCCGGATCGACTCACCCCGGTCTACCCGGCGGTGGCGGCGCTGTCGCAATACGCCCTCCGCAAGGCGGTCGCCGCCGCCCTCGCCGAAGCCGATCTGGACGACCCGCTGCCCGCGCCCGCGGGCTTCCCCAGCTTCAGCGAAGCCCTGCGCGAACTGCATCAGCCGCCGCCGGACGCCGACCTCGCCGCGCTGGAAGCCCGCGACACCCCCGCCTGGCGACGCCTCAAGTACGACGAACTCCTGGCGCAACAACTCTCCCTGCGCCTCGCCGCGCGCCAGCGCCAGACGCTGCGCGCTGCGCCGCTGCCCGACGACGGCGGCCTCAGTGGTCGCCTGTTGGCCCCCCTGCCCTTTGCCCTCACCGCCGCGCAGCAGCGGGCGCTGAACGAAATCCGCCGCGACCTGGCGCAGCCGCTGCCGATGAACCGCCTGTTGCAAGGCGATGTCGGCAGCGGCAAGACCCTGGTGGCGGCGCTGGCCGTGCTGCCCGCCCTCGCCGCCGGGCATCAGGCGGCGGTGATGGCGCCGACCGAGATCCTGGCCGAGCAGCTTTATCTGAAATTCCACGAATGGCTGACGCCGCTGGACATCGAAGTCGCCTGGCTGACCGCCGCCCTCAAGGGCAAGGCGAAACAGGCCACGCTCGCCGACATCGCCGACGGTCGCGCCAGGATCGCGGTCGGCACGCACGCCCTGTTCCAGAACGACGTCGTTTTCCACGACCTTGCTGTTGTCGTCGTCGACGAACAACACCGCTTCGGCGTGGCGCAAAGGCTGGCGTTGCGGGAGAAGGGAGCTTTTCACCCCTCCCCCCCCGGGGGAGGGGCCGGGGGAGAGGGGAGCAAAGCCCTCACCCCTCATTTGCTGATGATGTCCGCCACCCCCATTCCGCGTAGCCTGGCCATGAGCTATTACGCCGACCTGGATGTCTCGGTGATCGACGAATTGCCTCCCGGCCGTACTCCGATCACCACCCGCACGATCAGCGCCAATCGCCGCGACGAAGTGATCGCGCGACTACGCGACTACTGCCTGAGCGGCGCCCAGGCCTACTGGGTCTGCCCGCTGGTGGAAGAGTCGGAGAAGCTGCAACTGCGCGCCGCCGAGGAGAGCCACGCGGAGCTCGTCGCCCTGTTACCGGAATTAAATATCGGCCTGGTGCATGGACGCATGAAATCAGATGCGAAAGCCGCGGTGATGACCGCGTTCAAGGCGGGTGAACTGCACCTGCTGGTGGCGACCACGGTGATTGAGGTCGGCGTCGATGTGCCCAATGCCGCCCTCATGGTGATCGAGCACGCGGAGCGCTATGGCCTGGCGCAACTGCACCAATTGCGTGGCCGGGTCGGTCGCGGTACACGCGAGTCCTCCTGTGTGCTGCTCTACGAAAACGCGCTCTCGGACACCGCCAGGCAACGCCTGAAAATCATCCACGACAACAATGACGGCTTCGCCATCGCCCGCGCCGACCTGCAACTGCGCGGCCCCGGCGAGTTCCTCGGCGCCCGGCAATCCGGCCAGCAACTGCTGCGCTTCGCCGACCCGACCGCGGATGCCGATTTGCTGGAACTGGCGCGCAATGGCGCCGACGAACTACTGGAACGGCACCCGGAGCGCGTGAAACGCCACCTCGCCCGCTGGCTGCCGCGCGGCCTGGACCTGTTCCGGGCCTGAACAACAAACTGTAGGGTGCGCCGCGCGCACCATTGGATGTTCATCGGTGCGCGCGGCGCACCCTACGGGCACCACTGGTACACACCCACCAGTTCCCGAGTAAATTCGTCTACTTATAAGCAAACGCTTATACAATCGCCCCCAGCACAATCCCTGGAGGAGAAACATGGAGTGGCTAACCCAACCCTGGCCCTGGTATGTGGCGGGGCCGTTGATCGGCTTGATGGTGCCGATGATGTTGTTCATCGGCAACCGCTCTTTCGGCATATCCAACAATCTGCGTCATCTATGCGCGATCACCCAGCCGCCCAAGGTCGACGTCAACTTCTTTCATTACAACTGGAAGGAGCACACCTGGAGCCTGATATTCGTCATCGGTACTGGAATCGGCGGTTACCTCGCCGGCGTGGTATTCGCCAATCCGCTGCCGGTGGAACTCAGTCTGGCGACGCAGGACATGCTGACCAGCTGGGGCTTCACCCAACCCGGTCATAACCTGGTGCCGGAAGAACTGTTCCATACCAGCGTGCACAACTTCACCTTCCTGTTCGCTTGCGGCGTACTGGTCGGGTTCGGCACCCGCTATGCCGGCGGCTGCACCTCCGGCCACGCCATCACCGGCCTGTCCACCTTGCAGTTGCCCTCGCTCTACGCGGTACTGGGCATTTTCGGCGGCGGCCTCTTCGCCTCCTGGGTTCTGGTCCCACGGATGCTGCAATGACCCGCTACCTTCCCTATCTGCTGACCGGCGTCGTATTCGGCTTCATCCTGATCAAGGCTGAGGCGGCTTCCTGGTACCGCATCCAGGAAATGTTCCATTTCCAGAGTTTCCACATGTTCGGCATCCTGTTCTCGGCCATCGCCACCGGCCTTGTCAGCATCCAGATCGTCAAGCGCCTGCACGGAAAAACAGCGCTGGACGGCCAGGCCATCGCCATTCCGGAGAAAACCCCTGGAACAAAGAGCTACGTCTTCGGCGGCCTGATTTTTGGTTTCGGCTGGGGTTTGATCGGGCTTTGCCCCGGCCCCATCTTTGCGTTGGTCGGTACCGGCTCCCTTGGCGCCCTCGTCGTCCTGGCCGGCGCCCTGCACGGCACCTGGCTTTACGGTGCACTGAAACAACACGTACCCCATTAATTATTACGTCGCACCCATCAAAGTCTTTTCTTTTGACAGTCCCAATGGCGCGGACTACCCTTCGCGCTGCTTTTTTTGCCTGAATCGCATTTGGAGGAGACACCCATGCGCATGATTACCCTGGCCCTCGCTGCCGCCGGCCTGACTTCCCTGGCCGCCCAAGCCGCCCCCCTGATGTCCAACGAATGGGCTCAGCAAGCCTGCACTTACTGGAACACCAACCCCGCGCTCACCACCGAGCTGGCGGTGAAGTGGGCGCCGAATGACGGTGGCCGCGGCTACAAGATCATCCACATGTATCGCACCGACTGCGGCGAAGCCGGAAAAGTGGAAATGACCATCTCCACCAAGGGTGGCAAGACCACCTGCGTCTATGCCGGCCCGATTCAGCACGCCACGCTGAACTACGACATGGACTACAAAATGCACGCCGAAACCAAGCGCTGGCGGGAAATGGGCGCCGGCGAGTACGGCCCCATGCGCGCCATGATGTTCGGCCGTCTCCAGTTCGAGGGCCCGAAGGTTGAAGCCATGAAGGTCATGGGCCCGTTCGAGCAGTTCCTGCTGATTCCCGGCAAAGTGGCCGGCGACGACAGCTGCCCGAAATAAGCGGACACGCTCAGGTAAAAAGCCCGCTGTTAGCGGGCTTTTTTTATTTTCCGGCGGAGATGAGCGCTACTTCGAGCGGCGCGCCACCAGCCGCGATGGCGAACAGGCGATCAATGTTGGGATGCTTGCCCGGATGCGAGCGCGCATCCTCGGTATGCTCCGCGTATAGCCGCAACCCTTCCGCCGCGGCCACCACGTCGATACGACCGAATTGGCGCGCCAGCCAGGCATAGACACGAACCGAACCGGCGCTGCCGGGACGATTCTCGATACTCGCCACGACCTGCCCGCCCGCGAGCAAGTCGACGCGCGCCAGTTGATCGACGGCCGGTAGCGCGGCCAGGTTGTCGGAGAAGTTCATTAGATACGGTAAGCGGCCTGGGTGAGGAGTTTCGAGCTGACCTGCATGGCGGTGCGTACCGGCATCGGCAGCGGCGCGCCACCATGTGCGATGGCGGTCTCGGCATGCTTGATCTCGTCGGCCTTCATCTGCTCGACGATGGCGCGGCTCTTGGCATCCTGTTCCGGCAGCAGCCCGAGGTGGCTATCCAGATGCCCTTCAACCTGGCGCTCCGTTTCCGCCAGGAAACCGAGGTTCCACTTGTCGCCCAGTGCCCCGGCAAAAGCGCCGAGCGCGAAGGAGCCGGCATACCAGAGCGGGTTAAGAAAGCTCTTGTGGCTCCCCAGTTCCTCCAGGCGCTTTTCGCACCAGGCAAGATGTTCGGTTTCCTCGTCGGCGGCTTCCAGCAAGGCGCGTTGCGCATCCGGATTGCGCGCGGTGAGCGCCTGGCCGGCGTAGAGCGCCTGGGCGCAGACCTCGCCACTGTGGTTGATGCGCATCAGGCCGGCGGCATGGCGCTTGTCGGTTTCGCTCAACTCGGCCTCGGCGAGGCCGGCATCCGGATACGGACGGCGCGAGCCGGCCTTGGCGAAGACCGTGCGCAAGGCCTTGTCGAACTGAAGGATGAAGGCGTCGGGCGTGGGCAACATGGGCAAGGTTCCATCAGGATGGGGGCGTCCGATTATCCTCCAATCGACGTTTCCTTTGCCGCCCCGGCCATGCTCAAATCAACGCTTTTTTCGCGCCCCACATGACTCCGCCGGATATCGCCTACGCTATCGCCGTGTTGCTGCTCGCCTATTTCGTGCGCGGCATTTCCGGCTTCGGCTCCGGCCTCATCGCCGTCCCGTTGCTGGCGCTGCGCTTCCCGCTGCCGGAAGTGGTGCCGTTCATGCTGATCGCCGACTTCGGCGCCTCGGCGCTGGTCGGCGGCCTCGCCTTCCGTCAGGTGGCGTGGGCGGAAATCCGTCGCCTGATGCCCGCCACCGTGCTCGGCGTCGTGCTCGGCACCCATCTGCTGGTCTCCATGCCGCCGGAACTGCTGCTGACGATCCTGGGCGTCTTCGTGCTTGCGTTCGCCCTGCGCACCCTCTTGCTCAAACAACATGGATTCACCCTCGCCTCACCTCGCTGGGCGTGGCCGGCGGCGCTCACCGGCGGTTCCGTGAGCGGCCTCTTCGGCACCGGCGGGCCACCCTATGTGATCTATCTGTCGCACCGCATCCAGGACAAGAGCGCCCTGCGCGCGACGCTCTCGGCCCTGTTTTTCCTGGAAGGCCTGTTGCGCATCGTCACCTTTATCCTGGCCGGCCTGCTGCTGGGCCTGGAGGTCTGGCGCAACGCCCTGATCGCCTCGCCGCTGATCATCGCCGCCCTGTACCTCGGTGGCCACGTCCATGCCCGTCTCACCCATCGTCAGATGCTGCAAGGCGTCAGCCTGCTCCTGCTCGTCAGTGGCGTGTCATTGCTGGCCAAGGCGTGGCTGTAACGGCACCGCGAATAAAAAAAGCCGCCTGTTCGGCGGCTTTTTTCGGAGCGCGGAAGCTCAGGCCTTCTTCTTCTTGTGGAAGTCGAGCTTTTCCTTGATCCGCGCGGACTTGCCGGAGCGCTGGCGCAGGTAGTAGAGCTTGGCGCGGCGGACATCGCCGCGACGCTTCACTTCAACGCTGGCGAGCAGCGGAGAGTAGGTCTGGAACGTACGCTCGACGCCCTCGCCGGAAGATATCTTGCGCACCGTGAAGGCGGAGTTGAGGCCGCGGTTGCGCTTGGCGATGACCACGCCTTCATAGGCCTGGAGACGCTCGCGGGTACCTTCCTTCACTTTCATGCTGACCACCACGGTATCGCCGGGAGCGAACGCGGGCAGGACCTTGCCCTCGCTGAGACGGGCCATTTCTTCTTGTTCAAGCTGTTCAATCAGGTTCATCTTCGTTTCCTTGCACGAAAGTAGGGGGTAGAGGTCTCAAACCATACGAGACTTGCCGCCGTTTCTATTAAATCCGGATTACTCCGGAACATCATCACGACGCGCCGTGTTCCGGCTCGTCAAGCAATTCTCTTTCCCGCACGCTCAACACCCGCCCAACCAGCAGGTCGGGGCGGCGCGCGCGCGTTCTTCGCAACGCCTGCCGCAATCGCCAGCGGGCAACGTCGGCATGGTTGCCGGCGCGTAGCACCTCCGGCACCTTGTAGCCCAGGTAATCCTCGGGCCGCGTGTAGTGCGGACAATCCAGCAAGCCATCGGCGAAGGAATCCTCCTCGGCCGAATCCGCATGCCCCAATGCGCCGGGGATGCGGCGAATCAAGGCATCCAGCAACACCATCGCCGGCAACTCGCCGCCGGACAGCACATAGTCGCCGATGGAGACTTCCTCCAGCGCGTGCCGTTCGAACAGACGCTCGTCGATCCCCTCGTAGCGCCCCGCCAGCAATACCAGGGCGGGCGCCGCGCCAAGTTCTTCCACCAGGCTCTGATCCAGCCTGCGGCCTTGCGGCGACAGGTAGATCATTCGTGGCACCCGACCTTCCCGACGCAGGGTGGTTTTCACCGCCGTCAGCGCCAGATCCAGCGGTTCCGCCAGCATCACCATGCCGGGACCACCGCCGAACGGTCGATCATCCACCGTGCGATAGTTGTCCCGCGTGAAGTCCCGGGGGTCCCAGAACTTCACGGAGCACAACTGCTTCTTCACCGCCCTGCCGCTGACACCGTATTCCGTGAGCGCGGCAAACATCTCGGGAAACAGGCTGATGACGTGATAAGCCGGCGCCACCTTGCTAATCCAGACCCCAATCCTGGCCCCAATCCACCACGATGCGCCGGGCAGCCATGTCCACTTCGCGGACATAGGCGTCGACGAAGGGAATCAACCGTTCCCGCTCGCCCTCGACTTGCAGCACGTCGTGAGCTCCGGTACCGAGCAGACCGCTTACCTTGCCGAACACAACACCTTCGGTATTCACCACTTCCAGGCCGACCAGGTCGTCCCAGTAATATTCACCATCCTCGGCGTCCGGCCGGTCTTTGCGCGGTACCGCGATCTCCATGCCCATCACCGCCTCGGCGGCGTCCCGGTCGTCCATCCCTTGCAGGTGGGCGAGCAGGTATTGGCCATGCACCTTGCCTTCGACCAGACGGAACTGGCGCCATTGGCCATTCCTGCCAACATGCCAGACCGGATAGCCCAGCAGGCTGTCGATGTACTCGGTTTGCGCCTGGATCTTGACCCAGCCGCGTATCGCGTAGGGCGCGGAAATCCGCCCCATCACCACCAGGGCATCCTCGCTATCGAGCCTCATGCCGCGCTCATCGGGACACCCTTCAAGGCAATCAGGCGGCGGCTTTGACGTACACGATGCGGGCAACGGTGTCGGACGCCTGGGCACCGACACCTTGCCAGTAGGCCAGACGCTCGCGATCAACGCGCAGCGTCTCGGCGTTACCGGTGGCGAGGGGGTTGTAGAAGCCAAGGCGCTCGATGAAGCGGCCATCACGACGGTTGCGGGAATCCGCCACCACGATATTGAAGAAGGGGCGCTTCTTGGAGCCGCCGCGAGCAAGACGAATGGAGACCATGTTTAACCTGTCCTAAGAAAAGACGAAACCCGAACAGCCGGGCGGAAAAGCCGCGCATTGTACGTGAACCGAAATGGCATTCCAAGCGGTTGTTTTAGCGAAGGAATTCGACCGGCTGCCGGTAGTCAGTCAACATGAATCGAAAGGATGGTTTGTAGGATGTGGCGCGCGCCTATCCTCGTGTTTCAACGTAACCGACTGCTAGCGCATCCCCGGCATCATCCCCTTCATGCCGCGCATCATCTTGGACAGCCCCCCCTTACCCATCGACTTCATCATCTTCTGCGCCTGTTCAAACTGGGTGAGCAGACGATTGACATCCTGAACCTGAACACCGGCGCCGGCGGCGATGCGACGCTTGCGCGAAGCCTTCAGCAGCGCGGGGTTACGGCGCTCGGCGGGGGTCATGGAATTGATGATGCCTTCAATGCGAACCATCTGTTTTTCGCCCTGGGCCAGATCGCCGGCGCCGATCTGGCCGGCGCCCGGCAACTTGTCCATCAGCGAGGAAAGACCGCCGAGCTTCTTCATCTGCTGCATCTGCGACTTGAAATCCTCCAGGTCGAAACCCTTGCCGCTCTTCAGCTTCTGGACCGTCTTCAGCGCTTCCTCATGGTCCACCGCCTTGTGCGCTTCCTCGATCAGGGAAAGCACGTCGCCCATGCCCAGGACACGACTGGCCATGCGTTCCGGGTGGAATACCTCGATGCCGGAAAGCTTTTCACCGACGCCGACCAGCTTGATCGGCTTGCCGGTGACATGACGTACCGACAAGGCCGCGCCGCCGCGCGCATCGCCGTCCAGTTTGGTCAGGATGACGCCGGTGAGGGGCAGGGTGTCGTTGAAGGCCTTGGCGGTATTGACCGCGTCCTGGCCCTGCATGGCGTCGACCACGAACAGGGTTTCGACCGGTTTCAGGAAGGCATGCAGATCCTTGATTTCGTCCATCATCGCCGTGTCGACGTGCAAGCGACCGGCGGTGTCGACGATAAGGACGTCGTAGAAATGCTTCTTCGCGTGGTCCAGCGCGGCGCGGGCGATGTCGATCGGCTTCTGCCCCAGGTCGGAGGGAAAGAAATCGGCTTCCGCCTGGGCGGAAACCAGCCGCAACTGCTCGATGGCGGCGGGACGGTAGACGTCGCAACTTACCAACAAGATCTTCTTCTTCCCCTGCTCGCGGATCACCCGCACCAGCTTGCCCGAGGAAGTGGTCTTGCCGGCGCCCTGCAAGCCCGCCATCAGGAACACGGCGGGCGGCTGCGAGGCGAAGGAGAGCGGCGCCGCCTGCTCACCCATCAAATAAGTGAGTTCCTTGTGCACCACACCGATCAGCATCTGGCCGGGTGTCAGGCTTTTCAGCACTTCCGCGCCCATCGCCTTTTCTTTCACCCGGGCGATGAAATCACGCACCACCGGCAAGGCCACGTCGGCCTCCAACAGGGCCACGCGCACCTCGCGCAGTGCGTCCTGGACATTGGCTTCGGTCAGGCGCCCCTGGCCGCGCAGATTTTTTACGACATGGGAAAGACGCTGGGTCAGGTTGTCGAACATGTTGATCTGGGATGTATGGGATAAACTCGCGCAGTCTAGCAGCCAACCACAACACTGCCCCACAGCCATGTTGGAACCCATCCTCTACGCGCTTTGCACACTGGCCTATCTCGGCCTGTCCACCTGGTTCTGGCCGGGTCGCCCGGGCTGCTGCCGCATGGACTGGGTGCCTCGCCTGCTGCCGGTGTTTCCCCTGGTGCTGCATCTCTACCTGCTGAACGCCGATGTATTCGAGGGCCAGGGCATCCACCTGGGGTTCTCGACCTCGATTTCCGCCGTCGCCGCGCTCACCGTGATGACCTACGCGGTCGCCGCCTGGCGCTACCACCTGGCCGGCTTGCAGGGCTTCGTGCTCGCTTTCGCCGGCATTGCCGTCGCCATCGAAGCCGTTTCCCCCGTATCGCACGCCGCCATCCACAGCAACATGCCGGCGTTCCAATTGCACCTGGCGGTCGCCTTCGCCGCCTATGCCCTGTTCACCATCGCCGCCCTGCACGCCCTGCTCATCGCGCTCGCGGAGAAACACCTGCACAAGGCGGTGCCGCCCACCATCGTCGCCGACCTGCCGCCGCTACTCACCCTGGAAAAACTGCTGTTCCGCATGATCCAGGCCGGCTTCGTCCTGCTCACCCTGACCCTGGCCTCCGGCGTACTGTTCTCGGAAGAAATCTTCGGCAAGGCGCTGCCCTGGAACCACAAGACCGTATTCGGCATCGCCTCCTGGCTGATCTTCGCCGCCCTCCTGCTCGGCCGCCGCCTCAAGGGCTGGCGTGGCCGCACCGCGATCTACTGGACTCTCGCCGGCTTCATCAGCCTGATGCTCGCCTACGTCGGCGTGAAATTCGTCCTGGAAATACTGCTGGGCCGCTGACCCTACAAACAGGCCCGCCCCCGTAGGATGTGGTGAGCGCCAGCGAACCGCATCACCCCACCCCACCCCACCCCACCGCATCACCCCAAAGGTTCCCCGAAATCCCCCGGTGGCACCTCCGCCATACCCCAATTCGCCGGAAGCAAACCTTCGCTGACATACCGATGCAAGGAAGAATGCGGCCAATCCCCCGCATGCTCGACATACCCATGCTTGACCGGATTCCAGTGGATGTAATCCACATGCCGCGCGTAATCGTCCTCATCGCGGATCAGGTGTTCCCAGAAACGGCGTTGCCACAAACCCCGTTCACCGCGCTTCACCCGGCTGGCCGAGACCGATTCACCGGAGGGGACGGCGCGGGAAAAACGGCCTTTCACCAGCCCCCAGCGGATAGAGAAATCGCAATCACCCACCGGCAGCGTCCACAGGCAATGCAGGTGCTCGGGCAGCACCACGATGGCGTCGATGTGGAAGGGATGGCGCGCCATGACGTAACAAAACGCCGCGCGCAGTTCCTCGATGTGGTCCACCAACAACTGGTTATCCCGCCGCCGCGCCAGCGCCACGGTGAAGAACCAGGTGGCACCGGGGACGTGAACGCGGCGGTAAGCGGTCATGGTGGGGCTCCCGAAGATTGTGTTTGGTGTGATGTTGATGCGGTTCGCTATCGCTCACCACATCCTACGGGGGGCTGACGGTTGCCGCGATGACGCCGTAGGATGTGGTGAGCGATAGCGAACCGCATCACCCCATTCGTCATAGACGACGTCCCGCTAGGTAGGCCGTGGAGAATCAGTCCCCGTACCAGGCACGCAGGCGCGCCATGTCCACCAGACCCTGTTCATCCTTGCCGGCGGCATCCAGCCGGCGATAGGGCGCGTCCGCCTCGCCCAGGTCGCTCAATACCGCCAAGGCGCCGGTGAAGTCATGCTCGCGGGTGTAGTCGTTGATTGTCACCACGGTCCTGAGGCCGGCGCCCAGTGAAGAACGGATGCCGTTTTCGGAATCCTCGAATGCCAGGCATTCATCGGCGGACAGGCCGAGTTGTTGCAGCGCCCAGACGTAGATGTCCGCCGCCGGTTTCTTGGCCGGGACGATGTCGCCGGCGGCGATCACCGCGAACCAGTCGGCGCCATCTTCGGCGAGGCTGTGACGCAACAGGGCGGTGACATTCTCCGGCGTGGTGGTGGTGGCCACACCGAGAATCAGGCCGGCTTCACGCGCTTCGCGCAGCAGGCGTTCGACGCCGGGGCGCAGCGGGATGCCGCCTTGCGCCAGGAGTTCGGTGTAGTGGCGAGTCTTGGCCTTGTGCAGTTCGGCGACCATCGCGTCGAAATCGGCGGGCTTCACATAATCGGGGCGGAAGTGCTCGATGTAGTACTTCATGCGCTCCTTGCCGCCGGTGACCGCCAGCAACTCGCCATAGAGCGGCACGTCCCAATCCCAATCCAGGCCGAATTCGCGAAAGGCGGCGTTGAAGGCGGGGCGATGGCCATCGCGCTCGGTATCGGCCAGGGTTCCATCAACATCGAACAAGAGTGCTTTAAGCATGGCAATTCCTTGAATTACTGGGTTTCAAAACAAGCATGACGGTTACAATTTCGTTTCTTTTGTTGCCCGAGGGCGCCTCATGCAGAGCACCGCGCAGACCACCGCCCAGGTCTCCGAGTTCGACCAATGCTTCAACGGCACGCTCTACAGTCTGCTGTCCTGGAAGCAACTCGCCGATTTTTGGGAGTTGCTGGATGCCGACGCCGGCTGGTATCTCTACGCGCTCGGTGAAGCGCGACCACTGGAGCCCGCCGACGCGGAACACGTCACCGCCTTCACCCGTGAAATCGATGCCCTGCTCCGCCGTGAGCACCACGAGGACTATTGCGGCATCGTCTACGCCGACGATCTGGACAATCCCAGCCTGATCAAAATCTATGACCCCAATCATCTGGGGACATCCTGCGGTTCCAGCAAGCATCGCATTCTGCCCGGCTGGGTCATGTCGAAAATGCCCCCTTCCGACCTGAGCCCCAGCCATCTGATTCCACAAAACCGCAAACGCTGGTGGCGGGGTTTCATCGAGATGATCGGGGCGAAATAAGCGCCGGACGAAACGACAACACGTAAAAAAAGCGGCCCGAGGGCCGCTTTTTTCCGCCCTCTCCGAATTACTCGGCGGCGGGCGACTCAGCCGCCGGAGCCTGCGGTGCCGGTGCCGGCGCTTCGATCAGGGCCTTCATGGACAGACGCATCCGGCCTTTCTCGTCGGTCTCCAACACCTTGACCTGAATGGCCTGGCCTTCCTTGAGGAAGTCGGTGACCGCGTTGACACGCTGGTGGGCGATCTGGGAGATGTGCAGCAAACCGTCCTTGCCCGGCAACACGTTGACGATGGCGCCGAAGTCGAGAATCTTCAGCACGGTGCCATCGTAGGTGCGACCCACTTCAACCTCGGCGGTGATGTCCTCGATCCGTTTCTTCGCCGCCTCACCAGACTCGGTGGTGGTGCAGGCAATCTTGATGGTGCCGGATTCGTCGATGTCGATCTGGGCGCCGGTTTCCTCGGTCAGCGCGCGGATGACAGCACCACCCTTGCCGATCACGTCGCGGATTTTCTCCGGATTGATCTTCATGGTGATGATGCGCGGCGCGTAGGCGCTCATCTCGTGCGGGGCGGCCTCGGCCTGATCCATGAGGGCGAGGATATGCAGGCGGGCCTCGCTCGCCTGGCTCAGCGCAACCTCCATGATTTCCTTGGTGATGCCCTGGATCTTGATGTCCATCTGCAGAGCATTGATGCCGTTTTTGGTGCCGGCGACCTTGAAGTCCATGTCGCCCAGGTGATCCTCGTCGCCCAGGATGTCGGTGAGCACGGCAAAACGGTTGCCTTCCTTGATCAAACCCATGGCGATGCCGGCCACGTGGTCTTTCATGGGTACGCCGGCATCCATCAACGCCAGGCTGCCGCCGCAGACCGAAGCCATGGAGGAGGAGCCGTTGGACTCGGTGACTTCGGAGACCAGACGGATGGTGTAGCCGAATTCTTCCTTGGTCGGCAGACAAGCCGTCAGAGCGCGCTTGGCGAGGCGGCCGTGGCCGACTTCGCGGCGCTTGGGGGCGCCCATGCGGCCGGTTTCGCCGGTGGCGAAGGGGGGCATGTTGTAATTCAGCAGGAAGTGGTCGCTGTAATTTCCAGTGAGCGCTTCAATGGTCTGCTCGTCGCGGCCGGTGCCCAGGGTGGCGACCACCAGCGCTTGCGTCTCGCCGCGGGTAAACAGCGCGGAACCGTGGGTGCGCGGCAGTACGCCGGTGCGAATGCTGATGGGGCGCACGGTGCGGGTGTCGCGACCATCGATACGCGGCTCGCCGGCCAGGATGCGGCTACGCACGACCTTGGCTTCAAGGGCGTGGAACATGTCCTTGACCGCGTTGATCTGGGTGGTATCCATGTCCAGGGTGAGCAGCTCGGCCATGACGCGGCCGCGAATGGCGTCAATTTCGGTCACGCGCGCCTGCTTCTGCTTGATCGAATAGGCGGCGGCAAGCGCGTCGGCGCAGAGGCCGCTCATCTTCTCGAGCATGGCGGCGTCGGTTTCCGGCGCGCTCCAGTCCCAGGCGTCCTTGCCGGCTTCGTCGGCAAGATCATTGATCGCGTCGATGGCGACCTGCATCTGCTCATGGCCGAACACCACGGCGCCCAGCATCACTTCTTCCGACAACTGGTCGGCTTCCGATTCCACCATCAGGACGGCGGACTCGGTACCCGCCACGACCAGATCCAGCTTGGAGGTTTTCAGCTCCGTCGTGGTCGGGTTCAGGACGTACTGGCCGTCGATGTAGCCAACGCGGGCGGCGCCCACCGGGCCGTCGAACGGCAGACCGGACAGCGCCAGCGCGGCGGAAGCGCCGATCAGCGCGGGAATATCGGGATCAACTTCCGGATTGGCGGAAATCACCAGCGCGACGACCTGCACTTCATTGAAGAAGCCATCAGGAAACAGCGGGCGGATCGGACGGTCGATCAGGCGGCAAATCAGCGTTTCCCTGGTCGAGTTGTTTGACTCGCGCTTCAGAAAACCGCCGGGAATGCGGCCGGCGGCATAGGCCTTTTCCTGGTAATCGACAGTCAGCGGGAAGAAATCCTGACCCGGTTTCACTTCGTTTTTCGCCACCACGGTGACCAGCACCACGGTGTCGTCCATATTGACGATCACGGCCCCGTCGGCCTGGCGAGCAATCTCGCCGGTTTCCAGGGTGACTTGATGACGACCGTATTGAAATGTCTTCTTAACCGGATTCACGCTGACTTTTTCCTTTAATTGCTGTTTCTGGATGCTGCCGACCAGATGAATTGCTTACTTGCGCAAACCGAGACGCTTGATCAGATTGGTGTAGCCGTCAGCGTTCTTGGACTTGAGATAGTCCAGCAGGCGACGACGACGGCTGACCATTTTCAGCAGACCACGGCGGGAATGGTGATCCTTGGCATGGGCCTTGAAATGGCCGGTCAGGTCATTGATACGGGCGGTAAGCAGGGCGACCTGAACTTCCGGGGAGCCGGTGTCGGCGGCGGCGCGCTGATAATCGGTGACGATCTGCGCTTTCTGAGGGGTGGTGACGGCCATCTGGGCTACTCCAACGAAAAACGCGCATTTTACGCGTGCGCGAAGAGATTTCTCAAGCAATTCATGGGCATCTGAAAAGGAGGGGGCAGACGCATGGGCATCGTTGCCGGCGCCCGGCGTTCGCCCGAGGGCAATCAGCCTCCCCGGCTCTTGAGCAAGTGCTCGACCGCCCAGACCGCCGCTTCCACCCGCGAGCGCAGGCCGAGTTTGCGCAGGATATGTTTGACATGAACCTTGACCGTCCCCTCGGCGATATCTAGTTCCTTGCCGATCACCTTGTTGCTGAGACCAGCGGCGATGCGTTCGAGAATGCGGTTTTCCTGGTCGGTAAGACCGGCGTCACCGGCGTTATCCGGGCGGTTGTTGTGGCGTATCGCCGCCGCGAGCAGATGCGTGAGCGCGTCCGAGACGATGACGCGGCCGGCCGCCGCCGCTTCCAGGCTGCCCACCATTTCTTCCGGTTCCATGTCTTTCAGCAGATAGCCGTCGGCGCCACCACGCAGGGCCGCCACCAGGTCATCAGCCTGGTCGGAGACGGTCACCATGACCACGCGGGTCTCGAAATCGCAGGCCTTGACGATCTTGAGCACATCGAGCCCGCTCAGACCCTTCATGTTGAGATCCAGCAACAGCAGGTCGGGGCGGGTCAGCTTCACCAGATCGATGCCGTCGCGACCATTGGCGGCCTCGCCAACCAGGCGGAATCCCTCGATGGTGTTGAGTAACTGGATCAGGCCACGCCGGAACAGGGGGTGATCATCGACGACGACAACGCTTTGCGGGGTGGAAATCATGATGGTGGGGAGTCGGTGGTGAGCGCTGCCTGGAACCTCAGGGAAACCCGAGTACCGCCTTGGGGCCCGTCCTGGATGGCGATCTCGCCGCGCAGGCCCTGGGCTCGTTCGCGCATGATGGCGAGGCCGTAATGTAACGCGTCTTCGCCCGACTCGCGGACGACATGACCGGCGCCAATACCGTCGTCCACGATTTCGACTTCCACCTCGCCGCCGCCGAGATGGATCACCCGCACCTGCCCCTGGCGCGCCTGGGCGTGGCGCAAGACATTGGAAAGGGCCTCGCGCACGATCTGGAGGGTGTGCATTTCCTGGTTGGGCGTCAGGTTGCAGCCGGCGAGCCGGGTTTCCAGGCGGATGGGCACGCCGCCGCGCGCGGCATATTCTTCGACGGCGGCGTCGAGCAAGGTAATGAAATCGCCCTCCATTTTCAGGCGGAAGGTCGCCAGCAGCTCGCGTAACTGCCGATAGGCGGTGGTGATGCCCTCGCGCAGGTCGCGCAGGGTCGTTTCCGCCTCCTGGCGCCGCGCCGGGTTGGACAGCACCGGTTGCAGCAGGCTGGCCTGGATCTTCATATAGGAAAGCGCCTGGGCGATGGAATCGTGCAACTCGCGGGCGATCACCGAACGCTCCTCCTGGAGCGCGAGCAGCCGCTCCTGCTCCGCCTT
This sequence comes from Pseudomonadota bacterium, assembly GCA_030653935.1. Lineage (GTDB taxonomy): Bacteria > Pseudomonadota > Gammaproteobacteria > Burkholderiales > Thiobacillaceae > PFJX01. The sequence continues at coordinate 7,845 of JAURYL010000011.1, read as the reverse complement.
GTGGCTCATGCCGAGCGCGATGCCGACATGCCGGGTCAATGCCGCGAGCAATCGCTCCTGCCAGGGCTCCAGCCGACGGCCAGGCGGCAAGGCCAGGCGCATCACCCCATAAATACCCTCCTTGTCGCGCAGCGGCAGGTTGAGGACATTCGCGCCGTCGTTTTCCCCGTAGCCGCCCCGCTCGCGTTCCAGCCGCCGCAGACAATCGCCACAGCCCGTGGTGCCGCGCTCGGAACAAGGCGGCAGGCTCGACGCGAGCAACGTCGCCGGACCGCCGTGCTTGGACTGGAGACAGACCATGCTGCCCTGCAATTCCAGCAGCGCATCGATGTCGCCGAGCATGGCGCGATAGGTCTCCGGCGCGGTGGGCGCGTGATGCAGTTGGGCGATGGCGTTGTAGAGCAGCGCCAGGCTGCGGTTGCCGCGGGTGAGTTCCGCCGTCTGCTCCGCCACCCTGTCCTCCAGCTCCCGGTGCGACCTGGAGACCGCCTCGGCCATGGTATTGAATGCTTGGCCCAGCCGCCCCAGCTCATCGCGACCGAGATGCAGGGTACGCGTGGCGAAGTCGCCCTGGGCGATGCGCGAGGCGCCGCCCAGCAATTCGTCGAGGGGGATCAGCACCCGGCGATGGAGCGCGTAGAACCCGCTCAACAACACCAGGATGGTGAGAACCAGAGCGACCCAAAGGATGAGGCGCAGGTGACGGATGCGTTCTTCGGTATCCGCCTCCAACTGCGCCACCATGAGATTGATCTGCTCGACGAATTCATCAATGCGCAGCAGCAGACGATTGTGCGTGGCGACCGGATGCAGATTCGGCCCCGACAACATCTGCTCGGCCAAAAGCGGCTTCAGGCGCTGGTGCCAGGATTCCCGCACGGCCTCGTAAGCGGTCTCGAAAGGGCTGTCCGTCTGCCGCGACAACATCTGGGACAGCGCGTCATGGTTGAGCGTGGCCTCGAAGTGCACCATGGCCTCGCGCAAGGTGTAGTGGTCCGTCACCCGGTTCTCGGCATCCGAGAGGACGATGCTGCCCATGCGATGACTGAGCCGACGCAGACTGCCCGCGACGTTGATGGCGCTGCCGCTGCCCTGTACGCGCTCGGCGACGATCACCGAAATAACCATGCCGCCGATGCCGATGGCCGTGACCACGAAAAAGATGGCCGCCAGCCACAGCATGATGGAGCGTTCAAACACGATGTCCCAGATTCTCTGCATGCTCTGTACCGATATCGCGGGCCGGCGGCCCGCCATGGGCTTGAGAGATACCACCATTGAATCAAATTGCCCACAACCACCGATACCACCCCTGTGGTTACACATGAATTCAACAGCTTGATCAATATCCACCATACCTCTATGGTGGTATCTCGATCATTCCAGTCGGATATAAGCAGCTTCGCCCCCACGCGCCGGGGCCATAGACTTGACAATAATCAAGGTCGAGATCCTCGACACCTCACGGAGCTGAACGATGATCATAGCCAGACGCCACTGCATTCCCGAAATGCTCTCGCATCAAGCGCTGTTCCGCTGCCTCGGCGCCGATGAACTCGCCCTCCTGGCCCGGGGCGCGACCGAACAGCGCATGAACAGGAACGAATTTCTTTACCAGAAGGGCGCGGACCCCGGCGGCATGCATCTGGTCATTTCCGGCCAGATCAAGCTGATGCTGCCGAGCACCGAGGGCGTCGAGAAGATCGTGACCATGGCCGGCCCCGGCGACACCTTTGCCGAGGAAACGATTTTTCCCGGCTGTGGCTCCCCGGTTACGGCGCAGGCCAACAAGGACAGCATTGTCCTGGTTCTGGAAAAGCAGTCGCTACGCGCCACCATGCGCGCCAACCCGCGCCTGGCGGAAATATTGATGGAACGCATGGGCGATCACTATCGCCAATTAATCGAAAACCTCGAGACCTGTAGCCAACGCGGCAGCGCCCAGCGCGTCGCCCATTTCCTCAGCCAGCAGGCACCGGAACAGGCGATCAGCTACAACCTCGAACTGGACATGAACAAGTCCACCATCGCCTCCCAACTCAACCTCGCCCCGGAAACCTTCTCGCGCGTGCTCGGCCGCCTCTCCCGGGATGGCCTGATCGACATCAAGGGGCGCAACATCACTTTGCACAACCTGAATTCCCTACGCGCTTTCGCGGGCTGATCGCCGCTTTCCGGCGGCGCGGCCCCGGATCACAAAGCGCCCGGAAACGACCGGGGAGCACCGTGAAAAACCCCGGGGAGTTTGCGCGTCTGGCGCCCCTTCCTGGCACCAATACACCATTGCCGTCGTGGCGGGACGGGCATACCTTCGCGCCTTCTTCCCCGCCCGCCGCCGCCATGCCCCATCAAGCCCGAATTCTGGAACTGCGCCAGGCGCTGGAAGGTGTCATCGTCGGCCAGAGCAAACTGCTCGACCGCCTGGTTATCGGCCTGCTCGCCGGCGGCCATGTACTGGTGGAAGGCCTGCCCGGGCTAGCCAAGACCACCGCCGTTAAAACCCTGGCGGCGGGTGTCCAGGCCGGGTTCCGCCGCATCCAGTTCACCCCCGACCTGTTGCCGGGCGACCTCACCGGCGGCGACATCTACCGGCCCCAGGACGGCAGCTTCCAGTTCTCCGAAGGCCCGCTGTTCCACGAAATCATCCTCGCCGACGAGATCAACCGCGCCCCGGCCAAGGTGCAGTCGGCCCTGCTGGAAGCCATGCAGGAGCGCCAGATCACGGTCGGCAACCACACTCGCAAGCTGCCCGATCTGTTCATGGTGATGGCCACCCAGAACCCGCTGGAGCAGGCCGGCACCTACCCGCTGCCGGAAGCGCAGCTCGACCGCTTCCTGCTACATGTATCGCTGGGCTACCCGAGCGCCGACGAGGAACTGGAAATCATGCGCCGTGACCGCGCCCGCGACTGGGGCGAGACCCCGCCGGCTGCGGTGGTGGACGTGGCCACCGTCCTGGCCGCGCGCGCGGAAGTGCGCCAGGTGCACATCGCGCCGGAGGTGGAGACCTACCTGGTCAGCCTCGCCCGCGCCACCCGCGACCCCGGCGCATACGACCCCGCCTGGGCCGGCAGCGTCGCCATTGGTGCCAGCCCTCGCGCCGCGCTGGCCTTGGCACACGCGGCGGCGGCGCTCGCCTATCTGCGCGGACGCGACTACGTCAGCCCGGACGACGTGCGTGAAATCGCCCCCGACTGCCTGCGCCATCGCATCGCCCTCAGCCTGGAAGCGCGCCTGAAAAAGCTCGACCGCGATGCGCTCATCGCCGGATTGCTGGACGCGGTGCCGGCGCCGTGAATCCGATATTGCGTAGGTTGGGCAAAGCCATAGGCGTGCCCAACAGTCTTGTTGGGCACGCTGCGCTTTGCCCAACCTACGTCCCACTGCTTTCCGCCGACGAAATCGCCCAGCTCGCCCTGCAAGCTGAGTTGCTGATCGATATTCACGGTCAGCGCGAAGTTCACGACCACCATGCCGGCGACTGGCCCTCGGCCTGGCTGGGGCGCGGCCTCGATTACGAGGAATCGCGTCCCTATGCCGCCGGCGACGACATTCGCGACATGGACTGGCGCACCACCGCGCGCAGCGGCCGCCCCTTCCTGAAAATCTACCGCGAGGAACGCCAGCCCATCCTGCACTTGGTGGTGGATCGCGGCGCCAGCCTGCGTTTCGGCACCCGGCGCCGGCTCAAGGTCACGCAAGCGGCGCGGGTCGCCATCCTGCTGGCCTTCGCCGCCGCGCGGGACAACACCGCCGTGGGCGCCACGTTGTGGGATAGCGACGATCTCGAACTGCCGCCCCTGCATGGCCGCGCCGGCGCCCTGGCGCTGGCCGAAGCCCTCACCGCGCCGTGCCCGCCGCTGACGCAAACCACGCCGACCGAACCCTTGCGCGACCTCGATCACCTGGCCTGGCTCGATGCCAATCTGCCACGTGGTGCGCGCCTCGTCCTGGTGAGCGATTTCGCCTGGCTGGATGGGGAACACGAATCCCTGCTCGCCCGCCTGGCGGAGCGCCTGGATGTACTCGCCTTGCGCGTCAGCGACCCGGCGGAACGGCAATTGCCGAACCTCGGCCTGGCCTGCTTCCACGACCTCTCGCGGCCGGGCGCGCGCTGGCTCGATACCGCTCAGGCCGACCACGGTGAACGCCTGAGTCAACAACTGCGACAGCGTGGCGAACGCCTCGCCCGCGCCGGTATCCGACACATCGACATCGCTTCCGAAGTGGACGACCTGTTGCCCCTCCTCGCCCGTCATGCCTGACCCGCACCAGGATCTCGCCGCGATCATCGAGCCCGCCGCGCCGCCTGCCGCCGCCGCGCGTACCGATTACGCGCCGCTATTTCTGCTGGCTGCGACCGTTGTCTTGTTGGTTGTTATCGTCTGGAGGTTCTGGCGCCGCCGCGCGCCGCTACGCGCCCTGCGCCGGCTGGCGCGTTCACCGGATACCCAGGCCGGCGCGGCCGGATTGGCGCACCTGATGGAAGGCCGCGCCTTGCCAGAATCCTGGCGCATGGAACTGGAGCAACTGCGCTTCGCCCGCCCAACAGCCGATGCCGCGACCACGCTGGCAAGGTTGTGCCGCGAGGCGGAAGGTTTGCTGCGAGCGGGGGGAGGAAGCAAATGAGTGCCCCACTTTCGTGGATGCAACGGTCACGCACGGTAGGAGCGCCGCTTGCGGCGCGATTGCGACGCTTCCACGATGGACAGCGTCCGCGCCTGCCCAACCGTCGCAATCGGCCCGCGAGCGGGCCTCCTACGAGGATGTTTTACGGAAACGCATACTGCGTGTGGCATTGGGCCGCCTGAATGCTTGAACTCGCCCAGCCTCTCTGGCTTCTGCCGCTGCCGCTTGTCGTCTGGCTGGTCTGGCGCCGGACCGATGCTCAGCCCGCCGCCAGCCTGGTGCTGAACCACCCTGGCCTGGGTCTCGGCATAACCGGTAAGGAAACCGCCCCGGCACGCTGGCCGCGCCTGTTCGAGGTGATGGCTTTAGCGCTGTTGCTGCTGGCCCTGGCGCAGCCGCGCGAGGTGGGCGACTGGATCGTGCCGCCGCCGGAAGGGCGCGACATCGTCCTGGTCGTCGATACCTCGCAGACCATGAGCATTGACGACTTCCAGCTCGCCGGGAAAAAAGCCGAGCGCCTGGCCGTGCTCAAGGCGGTGCTGGGGCGGTTTATACAGGGCAGGGCGGGGGACCGTTTTGGCGTGCTGGCTTTCGGTTCGACGGCGGCGACGCTGACCCCGCCCACCTTCGACCATGCCCATGTCATCGCCCAGATCGAACGCCTGCAAATCGGCATGGCCGGCGACAACACCGCGCTGGGTGATGCCCTCGGCCTGGCGGTCAAACAGGTCAGACAAACCCGCTTGCGCCCGGTGGTGATCCTGCTCAGCGACGGCGCCGAATCCAACAGCGGCGACCTCACCCCCGGTGAGGCGGTGGCGGTGGCGCGGCAACTCGGGGTGGCGGTGCATACGCTCCAGATTGGTGGCGACCTGTTTGCAGCGGGCAGGCCGGCCAACGCGGTTGAGGCCGACCCGCAACCCGGTCTGGCCGACATCGCCCGACTGAGCGGTGGCCAGCACTGGGTCGTGAAAAGCACGGAAGACGCCGAACAGGTCATCAACGCCATCGGCAAACTGGAGCCGTCCCTGGCGCGTCCGGCGCGGCATCGCCAGACCCGCGAGTGGTACTGGCTACCGCTGGCGCTGGGCGTGGCCTTGTTGAGCCTGGCGCAATTTACGCGGCTGCGCGCGACATGATCGACGTCCTCGCCAACCTCGACTGGCGCGCGCCCTGGTGGGGGCTGCTGGCCTTGCAGCCCCTGCTGTTCTGGGCACTGGCCCGCCGCCGCCGGCAACGCCTGGCCGGCTATGCCGATGCGCATCTATTGCCCTGGGCGGTCACCGCCGCGCCCCGTGAACGCGGCGCGGCCCGGCGCGCGGCGGCCAACGGCCTGGCCTGGCTGTTGCTGGCCGCCGCCGCCGGGCCGCGCCTGCCGCTGGAAACAGCCCCCGGCCAGGACGCCCCCGCCACCCGCCACCACGCCATCAGCGTCATGGTCCTGCTCGACGTTTCCGCGTCGATGGCCGCGACCGACATCGCGCCGTCGCGGCTCACCCGCGCCAGGCTGGAACTGAGCGACTGGCTGGCGCGGCTTACCGGCGAGCGGGTCGGCCTCATCGTCTACGCCGGAGCGGCCGGCGTGCTGCTGCCGCTCACCGATGACCCGGCGCTGTTGCGGCGCGCGCTGGAGCAGGCCGACGCCGACCTGATCGAGCAAGTCGGCACCCACCTAGGCGCGGCGCTGGACCTGGCCTCCCGGCAACTCCAGGGTGCGACCACGCGCGGCAAGGCCATCCTGCTGGTCAGCGATGGCGAAGCCGACAGCCTGGCCGGGCCGACCGGTGAAGCCGCCCGCGCCGCCGTCGCCAAGCTGGCGAAACAAGACATTCCACTATTCATCTTGGGCGTGGGCAGCGCGACCGGCGCCGCCATTCCCCTGCCCGAAGGTGGCTACGCGGAACGCGACGGCGCGCAAGTACAAAGCCGCCTGGATGCCGCCGCCTACGCCGCTCTGGCCCACCTGAGCGGCGGGCGTTACGCCGGTGTCGCGGATGGTGACGCCGACTGGGTGGAACTGCACGACCACGGCCTCGCAACTCTGCCCGGAGACCCGCCGGCCCCGGGCCAGGCGCGTGCCTGGCATGAGTTGTATCCCTGGTTGCTGGCGCCGGCGCTGCTCTTGCTGTTGAGCGGCTTCGCGGGGAAAAGCGGTCGCGTTACTCCCAAGGACGAATCAGGCGGTCAGACCCCCCCTTTGGAAAAGGGGAGCAGGGGGGATTTAGCGACGCTCACCGTCATGCAACCCTGGGTTAAATCCCCCCCAACCCCCCATTTTCAAAGGGGGGAGCAAAAGCTCCTACCTGACGGCACCACGCGGAGTGACGGCCATGCGTAGCGCACTCCCGCTGGTATGGCTGCTCTCCAGTGCCGCCATCGCCGATGACGGCCTTTCCGCCCACGCCCTCTACCAACGCGGTCAATACGCCCAGGCGCAGACCCGCTACGCCCAAGAGGGTGGCTATGCCGGCCAGTTCGGTGCGGGGGCGGCGGCCTGGAAACTGAACGACTACCGCGCCGCCACTACCCACTTTGGCGCCGCCCTGCTGCTGGCGCGGGATGCGCGGCAACGTGACGACGCGCTCTACAACCTGGGCAACGCCCATTACGGCCAGAGCAACTGGCGTGCCGCCGTGGAAGCCTACACGGCGGTGTTGTTGGCGCGCCCGCAGGATGCCAAGGCGCGCGCCAACCTGGAACAGGCCCGCGTCCGCCTGGCGAAGCAAGGCGGCACGCCGTTCGACAGTGACCTGCGCGGCCGCCGTGGACAACTGGCGCAGGGCGAGGTCAACCTGGATTGGGAAAGCGAGCGCGCCGTGCGCGAACTGGCAGCCTCCGAGTCCGTGGCGATGGTCGGCGGCGGCACGGCGGCGGGGGCGCGCTTGCAAGGCGCGAGTGGCAGCGGCAGCGGCGCGGACATCGGCGCCGCCCGCCTGCAATCCGGCCTCAAGAAACTGGAACTGCTGGGCGACCGGCCGCAGGCGATGCTCAAGGGGCTGTTGCGGCAGGATCGCGGTTCGTCTTCCGAACAAGGGGGCGAGCCGTGGTAGCCCGCATCCTCAGCTCATTCTGTCTGTTGTGAACGGCTATCCAAATCCGCGTAAATCTGGCGGCAAGGGCATATAGGCGTTCTCCCTGGTTATGGGGCTGGTGCCGACGAATTTGCTTCAGGAGAGGGGTCTGATGCGCGGAGTGGGGGTGTTGGAAGGCGCCCGA
>JAURYL010000004.1 GCA_030653935.1 Pseudomonadota bacterium | reverse complement strand
TTTGCCGCACTTTAACAGCCTTGCGCCGGAGAGCCTGCCAGGCAACGCCGTAGGCGTGGGCTTGAGAGCGGGTCGGCGATAGTCAGCGTCGCGTCGCCAGCAGCCAATCACATTGAAATGCGAGGATGTGAGCGGGCCCAGCCCGTGAGGAAGGTTGTGGCGACGACAAGGAAGGCGAGTAAAGTAGGCGTAACCCAAGCGGATTAGGTTGTTGAATGTCTACAGTGCTTTCTATCTTCGGGTTGCGGGTGTCGATCTACTCGAACGACCACCGCCCGGCGCATGTCCACGTGAGCGGGAAGGGCCTCGAGGCGGTGTTCCGCTTGAACTGCTTTGATGGCCCTCCCGAGTTGCGGGAGAACTACGGGTTTTCTCGAAAGGACCTGGCGAAGATCGCCAGGGAGTTGATCGCTTGCCTTGCGGTCTTGTGTGACGAGTGGAGGCGTATTCATGGAAATTTCTGAAAAGGTGTTCGAGCAGGCGAACCAGCGTGGCGCCAGCGTCAAAGCCGCGTTTCCGACCGTGTTGAAGGTGCGATATGACCAGCGCATCCGGCGTGTGGTGATTGCCCTTGATACCGGGCTAGAGCTGGCGTTTTCTCCAAAGATGGCGGAAGGGCTGGAGCATGCCCAGCCTGCTGACCTGGCCGACGCGGAGATTTCGCCGTCAGGCCTTGGGATCCACTTCCCGCACCTGGACGCTGATTTATATCTACCGGCGTTGCTGGAGGGTTTTCTTGGTTCCCGTAGGTGGATGGCTGCCGAGATCGGGAAACTCGGGGGGAAGGCATCGAGCGAGGCAAAGTCGGCAGCGGCGAGAGAAAACGGGAAACTTGGTGGGCGGCCGACACGGAAGGAAAAAGAGGCCGCTTGAAGGTGTGGCAACAAAGATCAGGCCGGCTTAGTACTCCATGTGGAGGCGCTGATACCCGCATTCGGGCGGGCTTTCTGGAAGTTCATCGCAGCGGGTGGTTACGCAATCCGCCAGGCCAGCGATAGCGGTAGGCCGGTTTTCTATCGTTTCCAGAAACCGGCGGATGCGCGTTTCCCGGTCATGGTCGAGTTGTTCTCGCGCGCGCCGGAGGGTCTACATCCGGTCGAGGGGAGCCAACTGACGCCGATTCCGCTGGACGAGGCTGTCTCCAGCCTTTCCGCCATTCTTCTGGATGCGGCCTATTACGATTTCATCATGGCGGGGCGGCGTGTACTCGGCGGCTTGCCGTGGGTTGGCGAGGATCGCCTGATTCCGCTGAAGGCGGTCGCCTGGCTGGATCTGCAAGCCAGAAAATCCCAGGGCGCACAGGTGGATTCAAGGGATATTCGCAAGCACCTGAACGATGTACTCCGCCTCTCGCAACTCCTCGCGCCCGCAACCCGCATTCCCCTTGTGGCGAAGATCGCCGAGGACATGTCCCGGTTTCTGAGTGCGCTGGAAATGGAGTCTTCGGTCGATCCGAAGGCGTTGCTTCTGGGGAATGTCGGAGTGGCCAATATCGCCAAGCGTATCGCCAAGCGTATCGCTCAGGCATATCAACTCGATTGGCCAGGGCAGGAACACAAATAGCGCCGGACTCCACGGCGGTAGGCAGATGTCCTTGGCTGCGGCTGATACAAAAACAGACCCCCGGCAAGCCGGGGGTTTGAGTGTCCGCCTCGAAATGAAGCGGACGGGGGGAGGTCGGTACGGGCTTAGTGGGCGCTGGCGCCTTCGGCGTGGATGCCGGTGTTTTGGCGCACGTAGAGTTCGTCCCACATTTCCTCGGCGCGTTTGTCGCGGAAGAGCAGGGAGCCCAGGATGACGACCAGGAAGCCGAGGGGAATCGAGATCAGGCCGGGGTTCTTGAGCAGGAAGTAGGGCTGCTCCAGGCCCATCATGCTGGTGTGCTGGCCGGCGAACTTGGTGGTGTCGTCCTCGGCTTTCTTCTTTGCCTTCTCGGTGGCGGCGATGTCTTTCTTCACTGCTTCGATTTCCTTGGCGTCGGTCAGCGTCACCAGTTTCGCGTTGAGGCTGGTCAGTTTCTCGGCAGCGCCGAGCTTGGCCGGTTTCTCGGCGGCAGCGGCCTTGGCCGGTTCGGACTTGACGCAGCCTTCCAGGGCGAACAGTTCGCACACGAAGCTGGAGGCTTCCTTGGCGGCCACGGCTTCCTTGGCGGGCTGCGCGGGTTCGCCGTTGAGTACCTTGTCGGCGTCCTTGAGCACGGCCTTGGGGTAGGTCATGTTCGGGGAGATCATCACCAGGGCGATGGCGGTGATGGCGCCCACCAGCATGCCGGCGACGATGCCGTAGGTGTTGGCGCGCTTCCAGTAGAGGGTCAGGAACACGGCCGGCAGGTTGGAGGAGGCGGCCACGGCGAAGGCCAGGGCGACCAGATGGGCGACGTTCTGGCCTTCGGCGGCGATGCCGACGGTGATGGCCATGATGCCGACGATGACGGAGGAGACGCGCGCGGCGATCACCTGCTCCTGCGGCGAGGCATTGTCGCCCTTGATGACGCCGACGTAGATGTCGTGCGCCATCGCGGACGCGGCCGCCAGCACCAGGCCGGCGACCACCGCGACGATGGTGGCGAAGGCCACGGCCGCGACGAAGGCGAGGAACAGGTTGCCGAGGACGGAATCGGCGCCGCCACCGGCGAACTGCGCCAGCATCGGCGCCGCCATGTTGCCGCCCTTGTCGAGCGCGGCGATGGAGTCGGCGCCGACATGGATTGCCGCGCCCATGCCGAGGAACAGGGTCAGCACGTAGAAGCCGCCGATGATGCCCATGGCCCACAGCACCGAGGTGCGCGCGTCCTGCGCCGTCGGTACGGTAAAGAAGCGCATCAGGATGTGCGGCATGCCGGCGGTGCCCAGCACCAGAGCCATGCCCAGGGAGATCTGGTCGATCGGGTTCTTCAGGAACAGGCCGGGTTCAAGGAAGCGTTGGCCGAGTTCTTCCGGGGTCATGGTGGTGGCGGCGTCGCCCACCAGTTTGGCGACTTGCGCCTGCACCTTGGGGTCGCCGATCACGGCATTGAGGAAGCCGGGCAGCGAGAAGCCGTACTGGCCCCAGGTGATCAGCACCAGCAGGATGGACGCGGTCACCAGCAGCACGGCCTTGATGATCTGCACCCAGGTGGTGGCTTTCATGCCGCCGAACACCACATAGGCCAGCATCAGGACACCGACGCCAATCACGGAGACGTGGTAGTCGATACCGATCAGGGTCTTGATCAGGACGCCGCCGCCAACCATTTGCGCGGTCAGGTAGAAGGTGGAAACGGTGATGGTGGATAGCGCCGCGACGGTCTTGGTTGCTTTCGGGTTGTTGCGGAAGGCGAGGATGTCGCCGAGCGTGTACTTGCCGATGTTGCGGCAGGGTTCGGCGATCACCAGCAGCACGGTGATGTAGGCCACCAGCCAGCCGACCGAGTACATGAAGCCGTCATAGCCATACATCGAGATGAGGCCGGCGATGCCGAGGAAAGAGGCGGCGGAGAGATAGTCGCCGGCAATCGCCCAGCCGTTCTGGATGCCGGTCACGGAGCGGCCGGCGGCGTAGAACTCGGAAGTGGAGTGGGTTTGTCGCGCGGCCCAGTAGGTCACGTACATGGTCAGGGCGATGATGGTGCCGAACACGGCGAAGGTCATCCACTTGAATTCGTCGGCCACGGCGCCGCTGCCGGCGAAGGCGACGGAACTCGCGAGGGTGGCCAAGGCGGCGAGGGTGGCGGCGCCGCCGATCAGTTTCAGATTCATGGCGCTGTCCTTATTTGATGTTGTGCGCGTCTTTGATGATGGCCGCGGCCATCGCGTCGAATTCCCTGTTGGCGCGGGTGGCGTAGACGCCGGCGATGGTCCAGGCCACGATGAACTCGGAGAGAGCGAAGACGAGGCCGACGTTGACCGGACCCCAGACCTTGATCCTGAACAGGTCCTGGTAATAGGCGGCGCCGAAGGGCAGGAGGAAGTAATAGATCACCGAGATGATCATCAGCGACCACAAAAAAGTGGTCTTTTTCTTGTGTAGCGCCTGGAAGCGCGGGTCGGCGTCGATGGCCGCCCAGTTCATCACTTGTTTTGACACGAGCAGGACTCCTGTTGAGGAAGATCCGCCTCCTTATCGGCATGGGCGGCGATGCGCATGCTAGGGGGCGAGGCTTACACCAGACTTAAAAAATGGACTGGGGAGTGAAAAATAGTGCAGTGCAGCATCTCGTCGGGATCGAGTTCCGGTTGGAGTGAATTCTCAGAACTGAAAAAAACTCTCCAGGCGGCCTTGCAGTTTCTTTGCCTGACGGAAAGCATCCTTGAGCACTTGTCGTTCCATATTGCCGAGCTGTTCCGGGTTGAAGCGGTTGCTCAACGGCTGGTTGTTCTCAAGTTGCGACTGATGCAGTCGCAGCCGCATCTGCTGGATGAATAAAAAGCTTTCCACCCAGGATTCGACTTCTTGCGGATTCAGCTTCCAGACCTCGCCGGCGCCGCGTAGACGTCGCACCGTGCCGGTCTCGTCGAGCCCGGCCGAAAGCGCGAAGATGCGCGCCGCGTCGACGAAGGGGGTGGTGCCATGCCGCTTGAGGTCGATGGTATGGGCTGCCTCGCCCTCGCCATCCACCACGAAGTCGCGGACCAGGCCCAGCGGTGGGCGGTGGCCGAGGGCGTTTTGCACCATCGATCTGAGGAATAGACGCTTTTCCTTGACCCGGCCGTTGAGCCAGAGGCGCAGGGACTGGGCCAGACGGGTGTCGCCGGCCAGAGCGCGGAAATCGAAGAAGATGCTGGCATTGAGCAAGACGGGCGCATCGCCGCGAAAGATCCAGTTACCAAAGGTGTGTTGCCATTCCTCCAGGGACAGGCACCAGTTCGGGTTGCCGGCCATGATCTGTCCCTTGCATAGCGGAAAACCGCAGGCATCCAGCCACTCGTTGACGCGCCGGGCGGCGGCGAGCAGGGGCGCGCGCAGTGCCTCGGCGCTGTCGCCTTCCGGCACGCTGAAAATCAGGCCGTTGTCCTGGTCGGTAAAGAGGGTCTGCTCGAAGCGGCCTTCCGAGCCCAGCGCCAGCCAGCACCAGGAAAGGTCCCCAAGGTCGGCGAAGGCCAGATAGAGGATGCGCTGGGTGAGCTGGTCGTTGAGCTGGGAAATCAGCCGCGTGAGTTGTTCCGCGCCGACACCCTGCGCCATCAGGTTGCGCGCCAGGCGGCGGATGTCCTCGGCCATGTGTTGCAGGGTCGCCAGGTCTTCCGCATGGCAGAGGGTAGCGGCGATCCGCGATACGCCCACCTGTTGCAGGGCGAACAGGTCTTTTTCGGAAATCACGCCGGCCACCTGGCCGTACCGTGTCACCACCACATGGTGGATGGAGCGCCGCGCCATCGCCAGGGCCGCCTCGAAGGCGGGGGCGTCGGCGGCCAGGGTAAACGGGTTGAGCGACATTACCCGGCGCATGGGTTGGTCGATGTCGCAGGCGCCCAGCGCGACGCGGTCGCGCAGGTCCTTGAGCGTGAACATGCCGGTCGGGTCGCCCTGTTCATCAGTGAGCAGGATGGCGCCGACGTTCTCGCGCCGCATGATTTCCAGCGCCTCGCGTACCGCGCTGTCTTGCGAACAGGCCACCGGCCCGCGCCGTATCAGGGCGGAGAGAGGGGTGGCCAGCGGGTCTGCCGGCATGAGTTCAGAGGGCGTCGTCGCGACGACGGGCGAGGAGGGGGCCACGGCAAATTGGAATATTCAGAGGCCGCCAGATTGCCATGATTTGTGCAGTGCAACAAGAGACTGCTGGCTCCCCTCTTTGAAAAGGCGCTTGTCTCGTTAACGTGAAACACGTCCCGTAGGAGCGTCCGCTTGCGGCGCGAAAACGAGCGTGCGTGGAATTTCGCGCCGCAAGCGGACGCTCCTACCGCCGTGTTTCATCGTCGGGGGTGTCCATCGAGACATGATTGTTAGCTCGCGACGCGGGCAGGTCGGATTACCCCATGTGGCGCAGGCTTCCAGCTTGCTCGTTGCCGTCCCGGCGGCGTGATGCAGGCTGGAAGCCGGCGCTACATATGCGCCAAATCCTCATCTTGAATCAATGGGTTGCGATGTGTTTCTTGAGCGTCTTTGAAAGGGGGAATACCCGCGCTCAAGCCACAGCGACGCGCGCGCAGGAAATTTTCGAATTCCGCCGCCGGCAGCGGCCGGCTGTAGAGATAGCCTTGTGCCTGGTCGCAGCCTTCGTGTTTCAGGAATTCGCGTTGGGCGTCGCTTTCCACGCCCTCGGCGATGACGCTGAAGCCCAGGTTGTGGCCGAGGGAGATGACCGCGCGGGTGATGGCGCTGTCGTCGTGATCGTCCGGCAGGTCGCGCACGAAGCTTTGGTCGATCTTGAGCTTGTTGACGCGCAGGTATTTCAGATAGGACAGCGAGGAATAGCCGGTGCCGAAATCGTCGATGGCGACTTTCACGCCGAGATTGGAAAGTTTTTCCACCACGGTCATCGCCTGTTCAGCATTGCGTAGCAGGAAGCTCTCGGTGATTTCCAGCTCCAGCCGTTCGGCCGGCCAGCCGGTTTTCTCCAGCACGGTACGCACGATGTTGAAGAAGTCGCCGCGTTCGATCTGCGGGCCGGCGACGTTGACCGAGATGGAACCGGCGTCGAGGCCGAGCGCCCGCCATTCGAATGCGTGGCGGCAGGACTGGCGCAGCACCCATTCGCCCAGCGGCAGGATCAGGCCGGTTTCCTCGGCGATGGGAATGAACTCGTTGGGTGGCACCAGCCCCCGTTCCGGCGAGCGCCAGCGCACCAGCGCCTCGGCGCCGACCAGCGCATCCGTGGCGAGATCGAACTGCGGCTGGAACCAGACTTCCAGCTCGTCGTTCTCCAGGGCGCGGCGCAGGCCTTGTTCGATGATCAGGCGCTGCCGCGCGGCGCGGGTCATGTCGGGATGGTGGAAACGACTGGTGTTGCGGCCGGCCTGTTTGCTGGCGTACATCGCCATGTCGGCCGCCTGCAACAGGCTGGTGGTGTCGCCACCATCATCGGGAAAAATGGCGATGCCGACGCTGGCGGTGACCAGCGCGCTGTGGCCGTCCAGGCTCACCGGCTCGGATACCGCCCGGATGATCTTTTCCGCGATCGGGCCGGGGTTGCCGATGGCTTCGGCGATGACCGCGAACTCGTCGCCCCCCATGCGCGCCACCGTGTCCTCGCGTCGCAGCGCTTGTTGCAGGCGCTTGGCGATAATCTGCAACAACAGGTCGCCGGCGGGGTGGCCGAGGCTGTCGTTGACGGTCTTGAAGCCGTCCAGATCGAGCACCATCACCGCGAGCCGTTCCTGGTGCCGCGCGGCGTGGTCGAGGGCATGGTTGAGTTGGGCATGCAGGAGGATGCGATTGGGCAGGGCGGTGAGCGGGTCGTAATGCGCCAGGCGCTCCAGTTCCGCCTCGGAGCGCTTGATATGGCTGATGTCGGAAAACACGCCGACGTAACTTTGTACCGCGCCGTCGGCATCGCGCACGGCGCTGACGGTCAGCCATTCCGGATACACCTCGCCATTCTTGCGGCGATTCCAGAGTTCGCCCTGCCAGTGTCCGGTGGCGTTCAACTCCGCCCACATCGCTTGGTAGAACGACTCATCATGCCGACCGGAATGGAGGAAGCTCGGGTTTTTCCCCATCGCCTCGGCTTCCGTATAGCCGGTCACGTCGGTGAATGCCGGGTTTACCGAAAGTATGTGGCCCTTCAAGTCGGTCAGCAGCACGCCCTCGGCGGTGCTCTCGAACATGGCGACCACCTGGCGTTCATACGCCTCATGAGCGCGGCGACTGGTGAGGTCGCTGACCAGGGCGAAGGAGCCGGCGCGTGCTCCGGTTTCATCGGAGATCGGCGTGGCGCTGAACTGGCAGGGCACCCGCCCGCCATCGCGCCGGGTCAGTTCGATTTCATAGATGGACTGTTCGCCGCGCGCTCGTTTGATGCCCTGCTCGCGCAGGATGGCGTGGTTGGCGGCGTCGACGAACTCGTACAGCGGGCGGCCGATGAAATCCTCCGGCAAGCCGCCGAGCAGTTGCGCGAAGGCGGGGTTGACCTGGATCAGCCGGTGTTCGAGATCGGTCATGAGAAAGCCTTCCTGGGTGGTGTCCAGGATGCGGCGGATGCGTTGCTCGCTGATTTGCAGGCGAACCGCCAGATCGCGTTGCCGCCAGGCCATGGTTGTGACCAGCACCAGGCCGATCAGCAGCGCCGTGAGAATGCCGACCCAGGTCGCCAGGAAATTCGCGGAGAGCCCGGAATCGACGATATCCGGGCGGCCGTCGCTGATGAAATAAGCCGCCGCCATCGCCGTGTAATGCATGCCCGAGACGGCGCCGCCCATCACCACGGCGCTCATCAGCGCCAGCCAGCGTGATGGCACATGGTCACGCAGGCCGTGGCGTATCCACAGTGCCAGAATCGCCAGCAACACGGCCACGATCAGGGAGACCGAGAACAGGGTCGGGTCGTAACGCACCAGACCATCCAGGCGGTAAGCGGCCATGCCGGTGTAGTGCATGGTGCCGATGCCCGAGCCCAATAGCACGCCGCCAACCAGCAGCGCCCGCCAGGACACCCTGGAGCGGCTGATCACGCGCAACGCCACCGCGCTGGCAAGGATGCCGGGGAGGATGGAAAGCAGGGTGATGCCGGGAGCGTAACTGACGCTGCAAGGCAGGCTGAAGGCGAGCATGCCGATGAAATGCATGGCCCAGGTGCCGCCGCCCATCGCCAGCGCGCCGACGCCGGTCCGCCAGGCAACTTGCGCGCGTGACGAACTGGAAGCGATGCGCGTTGCCACATCAAGCGCGGCATAGGCGGCGAAGATCGCGATCAGAACCGAGAGGAGGACCAGCCAGGGGTCATAGACGCCGGTGTAGAGCAGGCGGGTGTCCGGCGGGCTACTGACGAATTGCAGATAGGGCGTGAGCTGCGTGGGCAAGGATGCGCCTTCGACTGCGGTTGATGCCGCCATCATATTCCATTCGAACTAGCAGTCTGTCGGGCTTTGGTCGTCGATAGCGAGAACCCGCCCCGACGAGCTCGGTTTTTACCGCGAGGTTTCCAACACTCGCCGCCGCATAGTCGAACTATGGGGCAAGAGTTCGGTGAAAAACGGGCCGTCGCGGTGGTTTCGCAGCCGGCGATTCCAAAGCCCGACAGGCTGCTAGGGCAAGGGCAGTGTCACCATGACCTTGAGACCGCCCCCGGCGGCCTCATCCAGAGTGATGCCGCCGCCATGCAGGTCCACAACCTGTTTGACGATGGACAAGCCGAGGCCGCTGCCGGGAATCTCGGCGCCGGCGAGGCGCTGGAAGCGCTCGAACACCCGTTCGCGTTGCGCCGCCGGAATGCCCGGGCCGCTGTCGCTGATGCTGATGAGCGCCATGTGATCCCGCGCCCGCACCTCGACATCGACACGACCCCCGGCGGGGGTATAGCGCACGGCGTTGTCGATCAGATTGTCCAGCATCAGGCGCAGGCTCTCGGCCTGGCCGATGATGCCGAGGGCGGCACACTCACCGACGCCGAGGTCGATGTCGCGCGATTCGGCCAACGTCGATAGATCCGCCACCGTTTGTTTCACCAGTGCATTCAGGGCCAGCGGCGCGAACACCGTCTGGCGCGCGGCCGGTTCCAGGCGCGCCATGCCGAGCAGTTGATCGACCAGATGCGCGGCCCGATCAACGCCACCGGCCAGTTGGTCCAGCGCAGCCTCTCGTTCGCCGGCGCTTTCCGCGCGGCGCGCGATCTGGGCTTGCAGTTTGACGGCGGTGAGCGGTGTGCGTAGTTCATGCGCTGCGTCGGCGATGAAGCGGCGCTGTGAAACCAGCGCCTGATCCAGTCGCACCAGAAGATCGTTCAGGGTATCCACCAGGGGCGCGACTTCATCCGGCAGACTGCGACTGTCCAGGGCGTGCAGCGTCTGCACGCCGCGCCGGCCGATCTCGCCGCGCACCAGTTCCAGGGGCGCCAGCGCGCGGCTCACGGCGGCGCGTATCAGCAGCGCCAGCGCCACCACCAGCACTCCCAGCGGCAGTAGCAGCCAGGGCGCGATGTCGGCGAAACGACGCGCCCGGTTCGCCGAGGTGTTCGCCACCTGGATGGTCAGGCCTCCCTCCTTGAGGGTGAACACGTGCCACTCCGTGTTTTCCCACTCGACGATGTTCAGCCCCGGCTCCTGGCGCGGCGGGCCGATGTCCTTGAGCGAGGAGAAGAACAGGCTGCCGTCGGCGGTCCAGATCTGGCTGACGAACTGGCCATGATCGTTGCGTACTTCTTCCTCGTTCTCGTACTCGATGCCATGGCGCACCACGGAATAGGCGATCTGCTCCAGGCCGTAGTCGCGGACGCGATTGAACGCATCCCAGGCCAGCAGATAGGTGGTGACGCTGGCGATGAGGCCGGTGAGCAGCAGCGCGCTGATCTGCCAGAGGAGAAGGCGGCCGCGGATCGAATTCATGTGGCGATTATGCGGCTTCGGGCGGGGGAGGCGGTTCCACCAGCTTGTAGCCGACGCCGCGAACATTTCGGATCCAGGCGGGGCCGAGCTTGCGACGCAGGTTGTGGAGGTGCACCTCGACGGCGTTGCTGGCGACTTCCTCATCCCAGCCGTAGAGACGGTCTTCCAGTTGTTCGCGCGAGAGCACCGCGCCGGGCTTTTCAAATAGCGCCGCCAGTAGGGAGAACTCGCGTTGCGACAGGGGTAAAGGCCGGCCATCCAGGGTGGCCTCGCGGCTGAGCGGGTTGACACACAGCGCCCCCAGGCGCATTTCCGGCTGCTTGCGCCCCAGATGGCGGCGTTGCAGGGCGTGTACCCGGGCAATGAGCTCGTCCAGGTCGAAAGGCTTGGTCAGGTAATCGTCGGCGCCCAGATTGAGGCCGGAGATACGGTCCGCCACGGTGTCGCGGGCGGTGACCACCAGCACCGGAAGGTCGAGGTTGCCGCGGCGCAGCTCCTTGAGCAGGGCGACGCCATCGATTTGCGGCAAGCCAAGGTCGAGCAACAACAGCCCATAGCCGCCGCCTTCCAGCGCCGCGCGCGCCGCGCGGCCATCGCGCACCCAATCCACGACAAAGCCGGCGAGTTTCAAGCCGCGCAACATGCTTGCGCCGATCATCGGATCGTCTTCGGCCAGAAGGAGTTTCATGGCGTAATTATCCGGTTCGCGGAGATGAACGGCGGACGAAAAAAAAGCGGGGCGAACCCCGCTTTTTTTGTCACGCGCGCTACTGATTACTTGGCGGCGGCGGGCGCGTCGGCTTTCTTGTCTTTCTTGGCGGGCTTCGCGGCCTTGGCGGGCTTGGCATCGGCAACCTTGATGTCGGCGGCGGGTGCTGCTGCGGCGGCGGGAGCTGCGGCAGGCGCGGCGGCGGCGGGTGCGGCGGCCTTGGCATCGGCCTTGGCGGGGCTGGAGGCTTGGGCGGCGCCGAAAGCGAAGACGGAAGCGGCGGCGATCAGGGCGATCAGTGTCTTGTTCATTGGAAATCTCCTAGGGGGTGCGCCAGGCACAGCGCTTGGCTGGGGCGCATTTTCCAGAGGAAGACTTAACGAACACTTAAGGAAGTGCTGATTAATTCCTCATTCGTCGTTCCCGCGCAGGCGGGAACCCAGTTAAATCAACAATCTGGATGCCCGCCTTCGCGGGCATGACGGAATAAATCAGCGCTTCCTTAAGAGAGAAGGGTTTTTCTGCCGCCCGTGTTTTTACATGCCAGAAAAAGAAACCCCCCGGACAAGCCGGGGGGCGGTGCCCATCGTCGAAACGATGGACTGGGGGAGGACGGGCCGACATCGGGTCGGGTTGGGGTATCCTAGCCACGCCGACTTACGCCCTCCTTACACCGTGCGCGTTCTCATAGTTGAAGATGATCCTCTCCTGCAAGACAGCCTGACGCGCGCCATGCGCGCGGCCGGCTATGCCACCGATCAGGCCGGCGATGGCGAACTGGCCCTCGGGCTGCTGCAAGGGGGCGGTTTCGATCTGGTGATCCTCGACCTCGGCCTGCCGAAAATGGATGGTCTGCAAGTGCTGCGCGAGATGCGCGCGGCCGGTTGCCGCACGGCGGTGTTGATCCTGACCGCGCGCGATGGCGTCGATGATCGGGTGAAAGGCCTCGATCTGGGCGCCGACGATTACCTTGCCAAGCCCTTCTCGGTAGCAGAACTGGAGGCGCGGGCGCGCGCCCTGTTGCGCCGTGGCCAGGGCGGCGCGCCGCAGCTCAGTTGCGGCACCCTGGCTTACGACACGGTGGGCCGTCGCGCGACCCTGGGCGGCGAGTCACTGGAGTTGTCTCAGCGCGAGTTGTCGGTGCTGGAAACCCTGCTGTTTCGCCAGGGCAAGGTGGTGAGTAAGGAGCAACTGATCGAAAGCCTGTGCGGCTACAGCGAGGAAGTCAGCGGCAACGCCATCGAGGTCTATGTCCACCGCTTGCGCAAGAAGCTGGAGCCGGCCGGGGTCGGTATCCGCACCCTGCGCGGTCTCGGCTATCTGTTGGGCGAGCACTGATCTTCGTCGCATGGAAGACGACGACATCCCCTCACTCAGGCAACGCCTGATCAACTGGCTGTTCACCCCGCTCTACCTCTGGCTGTTGTTTTCCACCGTGACCGGCTATCTGGCGGCGGTGAATCTGTCCAACAGACCCTATGACCTGGTGTTGCAGGAACGCGCTAAGCTTCTGGCCAGCCGCTACAGTCTGAGCCAGGGCGCCAATGAATTCGAACTGGTGCAATTGTTCCCGGAGGCGGAGGGCGAGTTCCTGTTCGCCCTCTATGACAGCCAGGGACATCGTCTGGCCAGCAGCGGCCGGCTGCCCTCGCCACGCCCAGCCGAATTCAGCGCCAACGCCAGTTCTTTGCGCAATACCCAGATCGCGGACCGCAAGTTGCGCCTGCTCACGCTGCGCGTGCCCGGCCCCGGCGGCGACCTGCTGCTGGTGCAGGCGGCCGAACCGATCCAGGCGCGCCTGGCGCTGGGCCGCAGCATCCTGGGCAATATTGTGATTCCCCAGTTCATCTTCATCTTGATCGCCGGCGTGGCGGTCTGGGTCGGCCTCCGGAAAGGCCTGGAACCCCTGGAGCGCCTGCGCCGCCAGGTCGCCAACCGGCCGCGCGACGACCTGCGTCCATTGGAGGAAACCCTGGCGCCGCATGAGGTGCGGCCGCTGATCCGCGAGGTCAACGCCTTGATCGAGCGTCTGAAAGGCCTGATGGAAAGCCAGCGTCGCTTTGTCGCCGATGCCGCGCACCAGTTGCGCACGCCCTTCGCCGGCCTGCGCGCGCAGGCGGAGCTGGCGCGCCGCGAGGAGGCCTCGACGACGGTGAAGGAGGCGCTGGATCGTATCTGCGCCGGCACCCAGCGGTGCAGTCGTCTGGTCACGCAACTGCTGACCCTGGCCCGCAATGAACCGGAAGCGCGCCTGCAAGCGCCCTTGATCCTGCTCGATCTCGGTCGTATCGCCCAGGAAGCCGCCAGCCACTGGGCGCCGGAAGCGCTGCGCCGGGATATCGACCTCGGCTTCGAGGAGGACGGCCGGCAACTGCCGGTGAAAGGCGATGAAGCCGGCCTGCGCGACCTGATCGATAACCTGATCGACAACGCCATTCACTACACCCCGGCCGGCGGCCACGTCACCGTGCGGGTCGGCTATGAACGCGGCGCCTGGCTGAAGGTGGAAGACGACGGCCCCGGCATTCCACCGGAACAGCGTGAGCAGGTATTCCAGCGCTTTCACCGCATTCCCGGCAGCGGCCAGCCCGGCAGCGGCCTGGGCCTGGCCATCGTGCACGAAGTCGTGGTGCGGCATGACGCCGAACTGGAACTGAGCGAGGCCGTCGGCGGTAAGGGCGCGCTGTTCACTGTGTGGTTTCCGCACCATGGCAGCGGGATGTGAAGCAACGCCGCTGTTGCTAAGGCCTGTTCGCGTCCGCTGTTGTGTCGCCCTACGAGTTACGGGCCTCGGTAAATCCATCCCCCCAGTCAGCGGCGCCCGCCCAGAATCGAGCCCAGCACGCCGCGAATGATGGCGCGGCCGACCTGGCTGCCGATGGCGCGGGCCGCGCTTTTCGCCAGCGCCTCGCCGACGCCCTGGCGGCGGCTGCCGCCAGGGCCGAAAAGATCGCCGAGCATGCCGCCGAGGCCGCCGCTCGCGCTTTCCGGCGCCGCTGTCTCGGCGCGCGCCCGGCCCGGCGCCGGCGCCTCGGCGGCGGTCTGGGCGGCACGACTTTTCAGCATCTCGTAGGCCGATTCCCGGTCCACCGCGTTCTCGTAGACGCCGGCCACCAGCGAGCCGGCAATCAGCCGCGCGCGCGTGGCGGTGTCGATCGGGCCGATCTGGCCGCCGGGCGGCACGATGAAGGCGCGTTCCACGATGCCGGGGCGGCCTTTTTCGTCGAGGCAGGAGACCAGCGCCTCGCCCACTCCGAGTTCGGTGATGGTGGCGACTTCGTCGATATTCGGGTTGTCGCGCATGGTTTCGGCGGCAGCCTTCACCGCCTTCTGGTCGCGCGTGGAGAAGGCGCGCAGGGCGTGCTGCACCCGGTTGCCGAGCTGGCCGAGTACCTTGTCCGGCACGTCGGCCGGGTTCTGGGTGACGAAATACACGCCGACGCCCTTGGAGCGGATCAGCCGCGCCACTTGTTCGATCTTGTCCACCAGCGCGGCGGGTGCGTCGTTGAACAGCAAATGCGCCTCGTCGAAGAAGAACACCAGTTTGGGCTTGTCTAGGTCACCGGCCTCCGGCAGGTTTTCATAGAGTTCCGAGAGCAGCCACAGCAGCAGGGTGGCGTACATCTTGGGTGACTGCATCAGCTTGTCGGCGGCGAGGATGTTGATCACCCCCTTGCCCCGTTCGCTCTGCATCAGGTCGTCGATGTTCAGCATCGGCTCACCGAACAGCTTGTCGCCGCCCTGGGTTTCCAGGGCGAGCAGGCCGCGCTGGATGGCGCCGATGCTGGCGGCGGAGACGTTGCCGTATTCGGTGGTGAAGGTTTTCGCGTTGTCGCCGACGAATTGCAGCATCGCCCGCAGATCCTTCAGGTCCAGCAGCAATAGGCCGTCGTCATCCGCCACCTTGAACACCAGTTGCAGCACGCCGGCCTGGGTTTCGTTCAGTTCCAGCATGCGCGCGAGCAGCAGCGGTCCCATGTCGGAAACCGTGGCGCGGATCGGGTGGCCGTTCTCGCCGAAGGCGTCCCAGAAAGTGACCGGGTGCGCCTGATACTGGAAATCGCCGAGGCCCAGCATCGCCACCCGTTCCTCCACCTTGGCGTTGCCGCCGCCGGCCTGGGAAATACCGGAAAGGTCGCCCTTGATGTCCGACATGAAACAAGGCACGCCGATGTTGGAAAACGCTTCGGCCAGGGTTTGCAGGGTCACCGTCTTGCCGGTGCCGGTGGCGCCGGTGATGAGGCCATGGCGGTTGGCCATGCGCGGCAACAGGAACAGTTCGGCGTGGTCGTTCTTGGCGATCAGCAGGGGGGCGGTCATGGGCGGCTCGCTGGGAAATGGGACGCCGGATTATAGGCAGCCCCACAATTCCGTCTGTGACCTACATTGAAAGTGACATGAGAGAAGACATGCGGTCATCACCAGAAATGCGGGCGCTACTTGACGCGATCCGCGCCGAGGTTGCCGAGACGGCGTCGTATACCGGTCGCGCGGCGCTCTCCGAGCGGGTGCTGGACGCTTTCGCGCGGGTGCCGAGGCATTTGTTCCTGCCCGAGGCGTTGCGGCTCGCGGCCTACGCCAACCGGCCACTCCCCATCGGCCACGGCCAGACCATTTCACAGCCTTACATCGTTGCCTTGATGACCGATCTGCTTGACCCGGAGCCGGGTGACCGCATCCTGGAAATCGGTACTGGTTCCGGCTATCAGACGGCGGTGCTGGCCGCCTTGGTCGAGCGGGTCTACACCCTGGAGATCGTCGAGACGCTGGCGGCCACGGCGGGCGAGCGCCTGCGCGGCCTGGGTTACGACAACATCGAGGCGGCGCTTGGCGATGGCCGCGAGGGTTGGCCGGAACACGCTCCCTACGACGGCATCCTTGTCGCCGCCGCCGCGGCCGAAGTCCCTCCGGCGTTGATCGCGCAGCTCAAACCCGGTGGCCGCCTGCTCATCCCCATCGGGGATCGTTTCAGCGGCCAGAGTTTGCAGTTGATCGAGAAGGACCGGAGCGGCCGGGTATCCCGAAATAACGTCCTGCCGGTTATATTCGTGCCACTGACCGGAAATGCTGAATCATGACCGTCACCCCATCGCATCTCGGGGAGACAACACGCCGGCCTGTGGAACGGGCCGGATTCACCCACTTTGGAGCATTGAACATGCGTATTCCACTCGAAGTCACCTTCCGCCACATGGAACCCTCGGCCGCCGCCGAAGCGCGTATCGCGGAAAAAGTCGCCAAGCTGGAACAGATCTACGACAAGCTCACCCGCTGTCATGTCATCGTCGAAGCCCCGCATGAGCATCATCGCCAGGGCAAGTTGTTCCACGTCAGCATCGATTTGACCGTGCCAGGCGGCGAGCTGTTGGTCACTCGCGGCCATAACCACCAGAGCCAGGCCCACGAAGATGTCTACGTCGCCATCCGCGACGCCTTCGATGCCGCCAAGCGCCGCCTGGACGACTACGCGCGGCAGAAGCGCGGCGACGTCAAACATCACGAACAGCCGCCGATCGAAGCGGTTGAGCCGGAATGAACGCCGAACCCCGCGTCCTGGTCTTCGCCGGCAGCACCCGGCGCGAGTCGTGCAATCGCCGGCTCGCCCGCGTCGCGGCGCAACAACTCACCGCCGCCGGCGCTCAGGTCACGCTTCTGGAACTCGCGGACTATCCCTTGCCGCTTTACGACGGCGACCTCGAAGCCACCTCCGGCCTGCCCGAGAATGCCTTGAAGTTGAAGGAAATCTTCATCGCCCACGAGGCCTTCGTCGTCGTCTCGCCGGAATACAACGGCTCCATTCCGCCGTTGTTGAAGAACTGCATCGACTGGGTTTCCCGCCCCCTGCCGGAACAGAGCGGTTATGTGCCGTTCAGCGACAAGGCCGCCGCCCTGTTGAGCGCCTCGCCGGGATTCCTCGGCGGCATGCGCGGGCTGCGCCATCTACGCGATGTGTTGACCGAATTGCGGATGATCGTCCTGCCCGGCCAGGTTTCCCTGGCTGCCGCCGATAAAGCCTTTGATGGCGAGGGTGGTCTCACCGACGAGGCAACCGAGCGTCGCCTGGGCGAATTGCTGGCGGCATTGCTGGAAATGACAGCACGTTTGTCGAAGTCGTGACGGTCCAATCGTAGGCGCATGGCGGCGAATTGGAATCGCCGCCATGCATTGATTATCGCGGGTTCATTGACCACGCATGGAAGCTTCGCCATAGTTCCCGTCAGCGCCAATGCAGAAAGTCGGATTGCGTTAATTTCATTCGGCCTGGAAAGCCGGAATTCCGGCTCGTGATTGCCTGATCAAAAACCGTGAACGTTGTGGTGAATGAAATGAGCTTATTGAGTGAACTTGAGATGCGCTGTGGGGCCCTGTCGACCAGGCGGCTGTATTCCTGTGGCCTGATCCTCTTGGCGGCCGTCGGCATCGTCGACTTCATCACCGGCCCCGAGATTTCCGTCTCGATTCTCTATTTGATTCCGGTCGCTTTGGTGTCCTGGTATGCCGAGAAGCCGGCGGGATATATCGTCAGTATTGCCTCGGCGGTGGTCTGGCTCATCATCGATCAGGTTTCAATTAATTCATATTCAAATGCCTTGATTGCGTCCTGGAATGGCCTTGTGCGGCTCATGTTCTTTTCGTTGACCGCTTATTTCTTGTTCACGCTGAAATCGTATTTGGGTCGTGAATCTGTGCTGCTGCGTATCGATAAATTGACCGGCGCGAAAAACGCGCAGGCTTTCAGGGATGAGATCAGATTCCTGCTCAAACTGGCCGCGCGACATCAGCGTCCGGTCACCCTGGCCTACCTCAGTCTGGATAATTTCAAACAGGCCAATGCAACGCTGGGAGAAGAGGAGGGCGACCGGATGCTGCAAACCATCGTCATGGCTTTGACGCTTTCCTGCCGCTCCACGGATGTGGTGGGCCGCCTCGGCGGCGACGAGTTCGCCATCCTGCTTCCGGAAACAGACCTGGCCGGCGCGAAAACCACGTTCGACAAGCTTCACGACAGAATTCAGGCCATCCTTGAGGATCAGGGATGGTCTGTCGGAATCAGCGCCGGTGTGGCGGTGTTTCAGGAACAACCACCGAATGTCGCCGAGGCCATGCAATACGCGGCTTCCCTGCTGCGGCGGGTCAAGACGGAGAATGCGGGGAAGCTGCTTTATGAAGTATTCCCCGAGAGCAAGGCCGCGCCTTGGGCGACGCTCAAGCTCGGTGGGGCCGAATAACCTCAGACTTCCTGATCCCCCGCGCATTGGCAATGGCACTGTACCGTAGCCCGGTACAGGCGTGCGGCGCGCTGACTCCCCCCTTTGGAAAAGGGGGGCTGGGGGGGATTTAGCGGGTGTTCAGTGGCGGCTCGACCTTGGGTAAATCCCCCCTGCCCCCCTTTGGAAAAGGGGGGTTCCCGCTTGAACCTTCTGTGGGCGGCCTGCATCCGGGGGCTACCTGGAAACGCTCGTGCTTCGTGCCATTCATGTTTCCTGAAAGCACGGCCACAACCCGGCCGGGATCAGGAAGTCTGAACTTAGCGCCATGGGGTTAGGGGGGATTTTCGGACGCTCAAACTGGCCCCCCCCTCAATCCCCCTTTGCGAATGGGGAAAGTCACCTTGCCATCAGCTTTCGCGCACATCATCAGCGAGGTAGGGCTATCCGGAGGTATTGACTTGGACTGTCTCCAACTCATTTCGCGATGGTATGGAATCCGACGCACCTGCTCTGGTGACGCAAATTGCCGCGG
Source organism: Pseudomonadota bacterium (assembly GCA_030653935.1). Classification (GTDB taxonomy): domain Bacteria; phylum Pseudomonadota; class Gammaproteobacteria; order Burkholderiales; family Thiobacillaceae; genus PFJX01. The sequence continues at coordinate 11,451 of JAURYL010000004.1, read as the reverse complement.
CACGACAGCCCTTTGCCAACGCGTTGACCGGATCGCCGGTCTGCATCAGTTCGGCGAGAAAGTAGCCGATGAACGTGTCGCCTGCCGCGGTCGTATCGACGGCGTCCACGAGAAGAGCGGGTTCATGGTGCGTCGAGTCGGCGTCGAAATAGGTGGCGCCTTGGTTTCCCAGCGTCAACACAGTCGCCGCGCGGGGGAATCGTTCACGCATTCTGGCGCGCACCTCCGCTGGATCGGTTGCTCCCGTGAGTTCTTCCGCCTCCGTCTCATTGAGGACGAAAACGTCCACGCAGCCCAGTGGGTAGTGATGAACGTCGGCAGTCATTGGCGCGGGGTTAAATACGATGCGCATCCCCCTTTCGTGCGCGTTTTGCATGGCCCACGCTACCGAGCTGGTCTCGTTCTGGAGGAGGAGGATGTCCCCGGCCGAGAAGGATGCAAGCGCGGATGCGACGTCGGCTTCGGTGAGGCGTTGATTCGCGCCGCCATACAGAACAATCGCGTTCTCACCGTCGGGAACCACCTGGATGATGGCGTGGCCGGTCGTGTCTTCGCCCACGGTCACATGGGTCGTGTCGACGCCCTCTTGCTCAAGCCGCTGGAGCAGCCAGGCGGCATTTTTTCCAACCCTTCCCGCATGAAAGGTAGTGGCGCCGGCACGGGCCAGCGTGATCGATTGATTGAAGCCTTTGCCTCCGGCGAAGGTGTGGTAACTGAGGCCGCCGAGGGTCTCGCCGGGACGCACAAAATGATCGACCTCGTAGACATGGTCGATGTTGATCGAGCCAATATTCAGTACTCGCATCTCATCCTCAACTTATCGAGTCAGGGTTAATTCAGCGGATCGATGCGGCGTCTGGATCCGGCTGGCGCGCACAGCAGGCGCCCATCGAAGCCTGGGCAATATCCGACCGTGCAGTCATATGTGACATATGCATTCCACCTATTAATACAAATACTTAAGATTTATTTCAACGCTGGACACAACGATTTTATGGGGTTTACGACGCGTCGAAGTTCACCCCCCTGGAAAGCTGGGGGTGCGCAGCGTGGTCGCGGATTCAGGTAAAGTTCCCGCAGATATCCATAAGGCAATGTTTCGTGTCCCCCACGCTCAAGTCCTTCCCCTTATTGCTGGCCGTCAGCCTGACCCTGGCCGCTGGTGCGGCATCCGCCCTCGATTTCAACGGCTATATCCGTGCCGGTGCCGGTTCCAACCTACAGGGTAGCCGCCAATCCTGTTTCAAACTGCCCGGCGCCGCGGCCAAGTACCGGCTGGGAAACGAGTGTGAAGTCTACGGCGAAGCCCTGTTCGGCCAGGATTTGTACCAGGTGGATAACGGCCCGCGCCTATCCGGCCACGTCATGGCCAGCTTGTACTCCCCGGACGGCTTCGAGAACCTGTTCGAGAGTAACAACAGCAACCGCCTGCCCCAGGCCTATCTGGCCGTCCACGATCTGGCCGCCCTCAACGGTGGCCTCCTCTGGCTCGGCAACCGTTACTACAAGCGGGAAGACGTGCACATCAACGACTTCTTCTACTGGAACCCATCCGGCATCGGCATGGGTGTCGAGGATTATCGTATCGGCGGCATGAAGCTTAGCTACGCCGTCTTCCGCAAGGACAGCATCGACCAGGCGAACATGGCGCCGCGCCATGACCTGCAACTGCGCGGCATCCCGGCCAATGCCGGCGGCGAGTTGCAATTGGGCGCCAGCTACATCGCCAATACGGGTTCCGACCCCACCCGTCATTCGGGCTGGGCCTTGAATGTCCAGCATGTGCAACAAGCAACACTGGGGGGCTGGAACAAACTGGCCCTGCAATATGGGGTAGGACCCGGGGTCGGACTGGGTAGCACCGGTGGCCTGGGAAACGGCAGTGATGTGACCCGGTTCCGCGCGGTGGAACAGCTCTATTTCAAAGCCACTCCCTTACTCGACGGCCTGGTCACTGCGGTGTATCAGCATGATTCCGCCCCCACCGGCGGTCAGGACTGGACCAGCCTGGGTGGCCGCCTGGTGTATTCCCTGGGCGGCAACTGGAAGCTGCTTACCGAGCTGGGTTTCGACCGGGTCAAACCGGACGGTGCCGCCACCCGCAATCTCGGCAAATTCACCGTGGCGCCCACCTGGTCCAGCACGGCCGGACTGTTCGGACGCCCCGAGATTCGCTTGTTCTATACCTGGGCCAGCTGGAATGACGCCGCGCAACTGGCCGCCGCCGCTGGCGATGCCTTGTCCTCCAGCGGCGCCTATGCTGGCGACCGGCATGGCTCCACCGTTGGGGTGCAGGTGGAGCATTGGTGGTAATTGTTGCGCTCACTTTTTGCACGCGAAAACAAGGTCAACACCATGAAAACGCTCAAGTTCCTGCTGCTTGCCCTGTCGCTGGCGCTGACCGGCTGCGGTGAATCGCCGCCCCCAGCCAAGCAGGCCGAGGCCCCGCCGGCTCAGGCTCCGGTCAAGAAGCAGCGCATCGCGCTGGTGATGAAGACACTCACCAACCCCTTCTTCGTTGAAATGGAAAAGGGCGCCCGCAAGGCCGAGGCGGAACTGGGCATCGAACTCATCGTCAAGACCGCGGCCCAGGAAACGTCATTCGAACAGCAGGTGTCCATCGTCAACGACCTGATTCAGAACCAGCTGGTGGACGCACTGGTGCTTGCTCCGGCTAATGCCTACCATCTCATCCCCACGGTGAAGAAGGCCAAGGATGCCGGCATCCCGGTGGTGAACATCGACGCCCGGCTCGATAGGAAGGTGCTGGCGGAGTCGGGATTGCAGGGCTTGCCCTTCATCAGTGTCGACAACGAGCAGGGCGGTTATCTCTCGGCCAAGACCCTGATTGAAGGTGTCAAGAAGCCCACCCAGGCCGCCATTCTCGAAGGCATCCGTGATGCGGAGAACGCCGAGGCGAGAAAGCGGGGGGCTCTGCGCGCCTTCGCGGAAAACCCGGCGATCAAGGTGGTGGCCAGCGTAACCGCGAACTGGAAGATTGACGAAGGCTATGCGGTGACCAAGGCCATGTTCGCCAAACACCCGAACATCGGCCTCATTTTCGCCGCCAACGACATGATGGCTCTGGGCGCCATCAAATATCTGGAAGAGAGCGGCAAGAAGCAGGTCAAGGTGGTGGGCTTCGACGCGCTGACCGAGGCCCGCGGCGCGATTGATAAAGGCGCCATGCTGGCCAGCATTGACCAGCAGGCCGCCGAGCAGGGCTACCAGGGCGTCCTTTACGCCTTGCGCCTCCTGAAGGGTGAACAACTGCCGGCGGAGACCCTCCTCAATGTCAAACTGGTCAAGGCGGTTTCCGCCCCTTGACGCCCCGTTGAGCGCATGGCGGCACTAACCGCCGTGCGCCGTCTGGTTGCCCCGCCTGACCACCCCCAATGCGCCTCAATCTTATCCAGCGTTTCATTACCTACCTGCTGCTGCTGGGCGTCCTGCCCTTGCTGGCGGTCGGGGGCATTTCCATCCAGCTCTCCCGCTCCGCGCTGGAATCCGAGGCGCGTGGCTACGTTACCCAGGAACTGAAAGACAAGCGCGCCTTGCTGGATGTGCAAATGGCGCAGATCGAAGCCCTCATCGCCAACATCTCCGGTGTGGAGGAAATCACCGATGTTCTGTCGGTCGACTCGGCCGCTCCCGACACCTATACCCGACTGGCCACCCAGGCGCGTATCGGCTACGTGCTGAACAACTACCTCAATCTCCAGAGGCTGGTTTCCATCGAAATCTTCACCCTGTCCGGCAATCACTACCACGTCGGTGAAACCCTCGATGTCGGCAATATCGACACCGCGGCGCGCGACCGCTTGATCCAGGAAACGCGGACCCACTCCCGGAATATCTACTGGGCTGGTATCCGGCCCAACGTCAACGGCAATTCCAAGCATCGCAGCGTACTGGTCGCCACCCGCATGATCTATCGGCTGAACCGGGAAACCTCGCGGCAGGAGCCGGTGGCCTTGCTGGTCGTCAATTACGCGGCGAATTACATACGCCACCAATTCGCCGATACCGACTCCGCCAAGAGTGGCTACATGGTCCTGCTGGACGGCAACGACCACTTCGTCCAGCACCCGGATGCCACGCTGCTCGGCAAGAAGGCCGCTCCCGAACTTCTGGCCTCACTGGCGGCGGAAGCGCTCCCGAGCGGAACGACAGGCATGCTGGTGCAAAGTACCCGCTTGCGGACACCCAATTGGCGTCTCGCCATACTGGTACCTGACGAGGTCATCAACCGCCCGGCCCATGACATCGCCCAGGCTAGCGCGCTGGTGATGTTGGCCTCCCTGCTGCTGGTGGGGATTGGCGGCTACTTCTTCTTGAGGCGGGTGGTGCTGCCGCTACGCGAGATCACCCATCGCTTCCACCAATTACGGACGGCGCCGGAGTCCAAGCAAAAACCCATGGTGGTCGTGGGAGACGACGAAATCACCAACCTGGGGCGCGGTTTCAATGACCTCCTTGACGCGTTGAACGCCCGCCAGGAAGCGGATCAGGCCTTGCGTTTGAGCGAGGTACAACTGCGGGCCAACCTCGACAACGCACCCAACGTGGCCATCCAGTGGTACGACGAAAGCGGTCGGGTAAGCTACTGGAACCCGGCCTCGGAGAAGTTGTTCGGCTGGCGTGCCGAGGAATCGGTCGGCAAGACCCTCGGCCAGTTGATCTATACGGAAGAACAGGCGACCGAATTCCAGCATGTTCTCGGCCAGATCAAGGACACCGGCCAACCCTACGGCCCCGTCGAAATCGCCATCCGAACCCGCGACGGCGGTGATGCCTGGCTGCTGTCGACGATCTTCGCCATCCCGATGAGCAGCGAGCGCACCGGCTACGTCTGCATGGATGTGGACATTACTGATCGCAAGGCGGCGGAGAAAGCGTTGCGGCAACTGAACCAGGAACTCGAAGCACGGGTACGGGAGCGTACCCGCGACCTCGAAGTCAGCAACGCCGATCTGACGCGGGCACGGGACGCGGCCGAGATCGCCAACCGTGCCAAGAGCACCTTCCTCGCCAACATGAGCCATGAACTTCGCACCCCGATGAATGGCATCATGGGCTTGACGAGCATCATGCAGCGCCAAATCCAAGATCCTAAACACAAGGACATGCTCGACAAGATCGGCCAGTCTTCCCAGCACCTGCTCCACGTCATCAACGACATCCTCGACATTTCCAAGATCGAGGCTGAACGCCTCACCCTCGAAAAGGTGGACTTCAGAGTAAGTGAAGTGCTGGAAAACCTCATGAGCGTTATTGGGCATAAGGTCACGGAAAAGGGATTGCGATTACTGATCGAGTCGCCTTCCGCAGTGGCCCGCCTGGCGTTCCAGGGCGACCGCCATCGCCTGAGTCAGATTCTGCTTAACCTCGTCGGCAACGCCATCAAGTTCACCGAGCAGGGTTCCATCACCCTACGCATTCGGATTCTGGATGAAACGCCAAGCGACGTGCTGTTGCGTTGGGAGGTCCAGGATACCGGCATCGGCATAGCCGCCGAGGATCAGAAACGCCTCTTTGCCGCCTTCGAACAGGCGGATGGCTCGATGACCCGAAAGTATGGCGGTACCGGATTGGGGCTGGTTATCAGCAAGCGCCTGGCTCACATGATGGGCGGCGAGATGGGCATCGAGAGCCAGGCCGGGATGGGGAGCACCTTCTGGTTTACCGTCCGGCTCGTAAAGATTGCCGGCGATCCCGTCGAATCAGCACAAACAATCGAGAAAGACACGGCGGAAACGCGGATCAAGACCCGTTACATGGGCGCCCGTATTCTGCTGGCGGAGGATGAGCCGATCAATCAGGAAGTCTCGATCAGACTTCTGGAAGAGGTTGGTTTCATCGTTGACCTGGCCGAGAACGGCGAGCAGGCGGTGGCAATGGCGGAACAGGGCCGTTACGACCTGATCCTGATGGACATGCAGATGCCGAAACTGAATGGGGTGGATGCGACGCGGGCGATCCGTGTCCTGCCGGGCCATGAACACACCCCGATTCTCGCCATGACGGCAAACGCCTTCGACGAAGATCGCCGAACCTGTATCGACGCCGGGATGAACGACCATATCGGCAAACCCGTTGAGCCAGACACGCTGTACGAGACCTTGTTGAAGTGGCTCGAAAAGCCACCAGGCTGAACACGCGAAAGCGCGCGGATTCTGAAGCGTGCCCAAACAGGACGTAGGGAGTGGTGAGCGCGGCGAACCGCGCCATGTATCGCGACCGCGCTCTGATGTAGTTCCGTAGGTCGGGTTAGGCGCGGCTTTTGGCGCCGTAACCCGACATCGACGGTGCCATGTTGGGTTACGCCGACCCGTCGGCCAACCTAACGGCTGTATCCGACATACCCACGCAGGCGGGCATGACGGAACGGGGCACCTTGCTTCGGCTCTGGATCCCCGCCTGCGCGGCGATGACGTTTGCTTCTTGGGTTAAGTAAGTGCCATTCGGATAGGGCTCAAGTTTTGAATGTCCCCGCCGATAAATGATTACTTCCCTGCATGGCGCAATGCCATGCTTTTCGACCCGGCTTCGGCCGGGTTCTTTTTCATAGGGAGGTAGGAAGCAATCGCCAAACGGACACCAGAACGGCGTTTCCGGAGATACAAAGCAAAACGGCCCAGCCCGTGAGGGCTAAGCCGTTGTTTCTTTTGGTGCGCCTGGCAGGATTCGAACCCACGACCCCTTGGTTCGTAGCCAAGTACTCTATCCAACTGAGCTACAGGCGCTGAAAGAGGCGCGAATTATATATAAATCCGTCCGGGCCGCAAGGGGGTTGGCTATCCCGGACGACATCCTTTCGCTACCATGCCGCGACTTCATTCCCCGGCTTCACGATGAACCTGCTCAAAGCTCTCGCCTCGGTCAGTTCCATGACCCTGCTGTCCCGCGTTCTGGGCTTTGCGCGCGATGCCATCATCGCTCGCGCGTTTGGCGCGGGGGCGATGACCGATGCGTTCTTCGTGGCCTTCAAGCTGCCCAATCTGTTGCGCCGTCTGTTCGCCGAGGGGGCGTTTTCCCAGGCTTTCGTGCCGATCCTGGCGGAGTACAAGAACCAGCGTGGCGAGGAGGCGACCCGCATTCTGATCGCCCGCGTGGCGACGGTGTTGTTTGTCGTGGTGGCGGCGGTCAGCGTGCTCGGCATCATCGCGGCGCCGCTGATCGTGCTGATCTCGGCGCCCGGCTTCACCGCCCATCCGGACAAGTTCCAGATGACGGTGGAGCTGACCCGCATCGTCTTTCCCTACATCCTGTTCATGTCGCTGGTGTCGTTCGCGGGCGGCATTCTCAATACCTGGAGCCGCTTCATGGTGCCGGCCTTCACGCCGGTGTTGTTGAACGTGGCGATGATCCTGGCGGCGGCGTTCGCGGCGCCGTATTTCGATCCGCCGGTGCTGGCGCTGGGCTGGGGTGCGTTCATCGGTGGCATCCTGCAACTTTCGCTCCAGATTCCCGCCTTGAAGAAGCTCGGCATGCTGCCGCGCTGGGATTGGGCGCCGAAGGACGAGGGCGTGCGGCGCATTCTTTATTTGATGGGGCCGGCGGCGTTCGGCGTTTCCATCGCGCAGATTTCCCTGCTCATCAACACCGTGTTTGCTTCTTTCCTGGAGAGCGGCAGCGTGTCCTGGCTTTATTACGCGGACCGCTTGATGGAGTTCCCGACCGGCATGCTGGGCGTGGCGCTGGGCACGATATTGCTGCCTTCGCTGGCGAAGCATTACGCCGACAACGACCCTGGCGAATATTCGAAGCTGCTCGACTGGGGCCTGCGCCTGACCATCATGCTGGCCGCGCCCGCCGCCCTGGCGCTGGGCATCCTGGCGGTGCCGCTGATCACCACGCTGTTCCACTACGGCGCTTTTACCGCGCATGACGTGGAAATGACCCGGATGGCACTGGTGGCTTATTCGATCGGACTGGTCGGGCTGATTCTGGTGAAGGTGCTGGCACCCGGTTTCTATGCGCGGCAGAACATCAAGACACCTGTGAAGATCGCCCTCTTCACCCTGCTCGCCACCCAGGCGATGAATTTGATGTTCATCTGGGAACTCAAACATGCGGGGCTGGCACTTTCCATCGGCCTGGGCGCCTGCCTGAATGCGTCCATCCTGTTTTACAAGCTGCGTAGCCAGGGGATTTTTCAGCCGCAACCGGGCTGGTACGGATTTCTCCTTAAGCTTCTGACCGCGCTTGCCGTTATGGGGGTCTTACTTTGGTTTGGCATGGATAAAGAATCCCTCTGGATTGCATATGGATTTAGCCAACGCATACTTCACCTTTTCGGCTTGGTGGTGGGCGGGGTGGTTGTCTACTTCGCCACCCTCTGGCTGCTGGGTTTCCGCCTGCATCAATTCAAGCGGCGCGCGGCCTAGCAAGCTGTCAACCGCCCCAGCGCCGGGGGCTGTGTGAACAACGGATCGCGGCCCATCGCAGCCTATCGTTGGGTTGCCACGATCGCGCTGATCGGCTTGCTGTTGTCCGCCTTGGCCTATCGAGCCAGCCGTGAATCGCTCACCGTACTTGCCGCCGGCCTGCTACTCACCACGCTGATCAGCCTGTTTCTCGGCTTGATGTCTCGCCAGAACCAGCGCCAGTTGGCCCTGGACGATAACCTGCGAGAAAGCGAGACACGCTTTCGCCAGTTGGCGGAGAACATCGACGCGGTGTTCTGGATCGGCTCACCCGACTGGAGGCGAGTGCTCTACATCAGCCCCGCCTACGAGCGAATATGGGGACGCAGTAGCGAGAGCCTGTATGCGCGGGGCATGGACTGGTTCGATGCGGTATTGGATGAGGACCGCGCCACCCTGCGGGAAAAGCTGCCCGTCGAAGACAAGGACGACTGGCAAACCATTGAATTCCCGCCCTACCGTATCCGTCGTCCCGATGGCGAGATCCGCTGGATCTCGGCGCGCGCTTTTCCGATCCGCGACAAGGCGGGCAAGTTGCTGCGCGTCGCCGGCATTGCCGAAGACACCACGGAACAACAGGCCTACCAGCAGCATCTGGAAGACTTGGCACACTTCGACCCCCTGACCCATCTGCCGAATCGCCGCCTGCTCGCCGACCGCATGCGCCAGGCGCTGGCGCACAGCCACCGCACTGGTCACTTGCTGGCTCTGTGCATGCTGGATCTGGATGGTTTCAAGCCAGTCAACGACAACTACGGCCACAAGGTTGGCGATCGGTTGCTAATTGAGGTAGCCCGGCGACTTCTGGACAGTGTGCGCGGCGACGACACCGTGGCGCGCCTGGGTGGCGACGAGTTTGTCCTGCTGCTGGGTGGTCTCAACAACCTCAAGGAAGTGGATGAAGCACTCTCGCGCCTACTTACCGTTCTGGCCTTGCCTTACGACCTGGCTGAACAGCCGATCAGCCTCTCGGCCAGCATCGGCGTCACCTTGTACCCCAGCGACGCGAACGACGCCGACACCCTGCTGCGCCACGCCGACCACGCCATGTACCTGGCCAAGCAAGCCGGCAAGAACCGTTACTTCCTGTTCAACCCCACGCTGGAACAGCGCGAGCGGGACAACCACGCTGCCCTGGAACAGATCGAAAGCGCCATCACGGAAAATCAGCTCACCCTGTTCTATCAGCCCATCGTCGATTGTCGCGTCGGCAAGGTGGTGGGCATGGAAGCCCTGCTGCGCTGGAACCACCCCTTGCTTGGCCTGATGGAGCCGGCACAGTTCCTGCCGCTGGTGGAAAGCAATGACGAACTGGCCCGCCGCGTCGGCACCTGGGTGTTGCGCCAGGCCCTGCGCCAGGCCAACGACTGGCACCAGGCCGGGCAGGGCATTCCGGTCAGCATCAACGTTTTCGTCCAGCAACTACGCGACCCGAATTTCCCCGAACAACTGCGCGAACTGCTTGCCGACTACCCCGACCTGCCGGCCGGGCGCCTGACCATTGAAATCCTCGAAAGCAGCGCGCTCGATGATTTCGCCAGCGTCATCCATCTGATCCACATCGGCGCCGACCTGGGCGTGCATTTCGCGCTGGACGATTTCGGCACCGGCTTCTCTTCACTCACCTATTTGCGCCGCCTGCCGGTCAACGGCCTGAAGATCGACCAGACTTTCGTGCGCGATATGTTGCAGGACCCGGACGACCTGGCCATCGTCGAAGGCGTGATCGGCCTCTCCACGGCATTCCGCCATCATGTCGTCGCCGAGGGGGTCGAATCCGCCGACCATGCCCTGATGCTGATGGAAATGGGCTGCCATCTGGTGCAGGGCTACGGCATAGCGCGGCCGATGTCGGGCGACACCACCCTCGAATGGCTGAAACACTTCCAGCCCGATCCGCGCTGGCTGGAAAGCGCCAGCAGGCGTCTGGCGCGCGATGATTTCCAACTGGTGCTGGCCGAGGTCAGCCATCGCCAATGGCTGGCCGGCCTGCAAAGCTGGATGCGCCAGACCCCCGGCAACCGTGGTGCGCCGCCGCCCCTGGATGGGCACCAGTGCAATTTCGGAAGCTGGTACTACGGCGAAGGCGGCCACCGCTATGGCCATTTGCCCGAATTCCGCGCCGCCGAAGCCCGCCATGAGCACATCCACCAATTGGCGCAAGCCCTAGTCCATCTCGCCGAACAGGACGACATTGCGGGTAGCCGCCAGATCGAAGCGGAATTGCTGGTGGCTGCGGAAACCTTCCGCGATGAACTAGGCCAGATCCGCAGTGCGGTGAAATATTCGGACGCGGGCCAATAAAACCGCCCCCGGAAATACCATGCAATCCATTGATTCCGTAGGGTGCGCCGTGCGCACCATCAACGATTTCGGTGCGAATGAATTCGCACCTACAGTTCAGATTAGTAGCCTGTTTGGTTCGGCTCTGCCGGCTTAGCGCGTAAATTGGCGCTCATCCCCTCCCAAACCCCCGGAGTCCCCATGACCAGCCACGAACCCATCCTCTGGAGCGACGACTACCTCGTCGGCGTTGAGCGCATCGACGCACAACACAAGGTGCTGGTGAACACCCTCAATGAAGCCAACGCCCGCCTGGCCATCAACGTCACTCGCGAGTTGCTGGAGCAGATCACGCGCGACCTGTTGAGCTATGCCATCTACCACTTCGAAACCGAAGAATCGCTGATGCGGGAATACGACTACGCCGGCCAGTCCAGCGCCGACGCGGAACAACACCGCCAGGAACACCGCAGTTTCTCGCAACAGGTGGTGGCGCTGCGTAACGGCCTGCGCGATGGCAATCTGGTGTCGCGGGAAGAACTGCTTTCCTTCCTCAACGGCTGGCTGCTCGACCACATCCTTCATACCGACAAGCGTTTGGGCGCATTTCTCAATAGCCGGGGTTATTCGGGCTGAACCGTAGCACTAAGGAAACGCTGATTATTTCGTCACCCCGGCGAAAGTCAGGGTCCAGGTTATTGATTTCACTGGATTCCGGCTTTTGCCGGAATGACGGTAG
>JAURYL010000003.1 GCA_030653935.1 Pseudomonadota bacterium | reverse complement strand
CTTGCGGCGCGAAAACGAGTGGAATTTCGCGCCGCAAGCGGACGCTCCTACCGCCTTGTTTCATCGTCGGGGGTGTCCATCGAGACATGATTGTTAGCGGCCGAGCGCGAGCACTTCGTCGAACAGGCTGTTGGCCACGCTGATGGCGCGCGCCGCTGCCTGGTAGGCCTGCTGATAACGGATGAGGTTGACGGCTTCCTCATCCAGATTGACGCCGGATACCGCCTGCTGCGCGTCCATGGCCTGTCGGGTGAGGGTCTCGTAGGCGCTGCGGCTGAGTTCCGCCTCGGATGTATAAGCGGCGGTGTTGCCGACCAAATTGTTGTAGGCGGTGGCCATGGTGCCGTTGTTGAGCACCGTCGAATCCACCCGCAGAGCAGCCAGCGCCAGGGCATTGCTGTTGTCGCCGGGGCCGGGATTGGCCGCCGTGGCCGAGGCGGCGGCGATCTGGTCGCCGCTGGTCAACTGCATGGACATGCCGCGGGCGTAGTTCTTGAAATTGAGTTGCCAGGTGGCGCCGGCTGCCGGGGCGGGCGTGCCGGCCGCGATATTGAAACCCTGCGCGACGCCAGCCAGACTCACCTCGACTCCGGCCGCCACAGTGACTGCCGAGGCATCGGACAAGCGGGTAACCGTGTAGTCCGAGGTGGCGTTGTTGTAAACCACCGAGTAGTTCTCGTTGGCGAGTGGATTTCCGGTAAAACCGACATCGACTCGCGATGAAGGCCCCGCATCGGTCTGCTGCACCACGCTACTGAAAAAATCCCCGCCCACCGTGGCCGCATCCGCTTGCAGCCCCCCCCGATGCACCCGGTTCACCTCCGCGCCGATGGCCACGGCGATACGGTTGAGTCCGTCCATGGCGGGCATCAGCACATCGGCGCGTTGCGCCAGGACACCGCCCAGTTCACCGCCGGTGAGCAGGCTGGTATCCAGTGCCAGCGTGGTGCTGCCGAAATTCAGCGCGGGGACTTTCAAGTCGCTGTTGTTAGGGTCGGTGACCGCGCTCAGCGTGTAGTTGCGGTTGCCCATCACCAGCGCCTGGCCGCCACCGATGAAAACGTTGTAACTGCCGTCGCTGTCGCGGATGGTGGTCGTATTCACCAGTTTGTTCAGCTCGCCGACCAGTTGATCGCGCTGGTCGCGCAGGTCGTTGGCCGGTTGATTGCTGCCGACCTCGATGCGGGTAATGCTTTCATTGACGACGGCGATCTTGCCGGCGAAGTTATTGATGCGGGTCGTCAGGTTTTCCACTTCACGATTACTGTCGTCGCGCAATTGGCGCAGCGACTGTTCCAGCAGATTCACCCGCCCGGCCAGACTCTTGCCGGCCGACAGCATCACCTGGCGCGCGCTGCCGGATACGGGATCGTTGGCCACCTCGTTGGCGGCGTCGAAGAAAGCATTCAGCGGTTTCATCAGGCTGCTGTCGGTCTTGCCGAGCAGGCCATCGACCTGGCTCGCATAGGCCGAGTAGCTCTCGTAGCGCGAAAGACGCGACTGGTCGAGCAGCACTTCATTGTCGAGAAACTGGCTGTAACGCTGGCGCACCGAGTCCAGCGTCACGCCGTTGCCGATCCAGCCGGAGCTGCCGGCATAGCTTGGGCGCAGCGCGGAAAAATCGACTTCCTGGCGGCGATAGCCGGCGGTGTTGACGTTGCTGATGTTGTGCTCGGTGGTGCGGATGCCCGCTTGCGCGGCGTTCAAACCGGTTACACCGATTCCTAGGATTCCGGATGCCATGGCAACCTCCTGTTGCATTCAATATCGGCTTTCTGCCGAAAATCTTGACCGTGAATCGACGCGGCGTTCATGTCATTCAAACCCCCGCCATCGCCACGCTGGCGATGACGGATTTCAGTTTTCCGGCATAGGCCGGGTCGGTGGCATAGCCGCCGGCCGCCAGGGCCTCGGCGAAACCGCCGGCGTCGTTGCTGGCCAGGGCGCCGGCATAGCGCGCCTTGAGCAGGCCGGCGTAGTCGTTGAAGGCGGCGGCGTAGTCAGCATAGGCGCGGAATTGCTGGGTGAGCTTCATCGGCATGCCCTGGCGGTATTCCGTGGTCAGCGTTTCCACGGCCTCACCGCGCCAACCGCCACCGGCCTTGATGCCGAACAGGTTGTGCGAGGGGCTGCCATCCGCCGCCGTGATTTCGCGCTTGCCCCAGCCGGATTCCAGCGCCGCGTGAGCGAGGATGTAGTCCGCCGGCACACCGGTGCCGGCGGCGGCGGCCTCGGCATGCGGACGCAGGGTTTCCAGGAAGGCGCGCTTGCGTTCGGAGACGGTGGGCGCCAACGCATTCCCGACATCGCTGGTAGCGCCAAGCCGTGGGAGCAAGCTTGCTTGCGATTCAGCCGCCGGCATCGCGGGCAAGCCCGCTCCCACAGGGGCGGCCACCGCGCCGGTCTCGACCGGCGCGCTGTACCGCTCCAGGCTCTTCACCATCATGTCAGCGAAGCCCAGGCCCCCACCCTTGGACAGTTGTTCGGCCCATTGCTGGTCGAGCAGGTCGCGGTAGAGTTTGACGCCCTCGCCGCCGGTCATGGGGTCGTCCTCTTCCGAGAACTTGGTCTCGCGCATGCTTTTCAACATCATGCCGATCATCAGCGACTCGAACTGTTGCGCCGCCGCGCGTAGCGCGCCCTTGTCACCGGCGGCGGCGCGTGCCTTGAGTGCCTGGGCGCCGGCGACATCGACGGCAAGGGTATCGGCGCCGGCGGCCAGCATCAGATGATCTCCAGATCCGCTTTGAGAGCGCCGGCCGCCTTCATCGCCTGAAGGATGGCGAGCAGGTCCTGGGGCGTGGCGCCGAGCGCGTTGAGCGCCTTGACCACGTCATTGAGCGAGGCGGTGGCCGGCACTGTCATCAGTTCGCCCTTGTCGCTCTTCACCTGCACGTCCACCTTCTGGGTGACGACGGTCTGGCCGCCGGCGAGGGGGTTCGGCTGCGAAACCTGCGGTTCGGCGGTAATGGTGACCGACAGATTGCCGTGGGCGATGGCGCATTTATCGACGCTGACCAACTGGTTCATGACAATGGAGCCGGTGCGAGCGTTGACGATGACCTTGGGGCTGGCCAGGCCGGGGTTGAGATTGAGATTTTCCAGTTGCGAGATGAAGGCCACGCGCTGCCCCGGATCGGCCGGCGCCCGCACCTGGATCACCCGCGCATCCAGGGGAATGGCCACGCCCTTGCCGAAGTTGCGCTCGATGGCGTCGCTGACTCGACTGGCGGTGGTGAAGTCGGACACTTTCAGTTCCAGGGTGATGAAATCGCCCTGCCCCACCCGCATCGGCACCGCCCGTTCCACCGTGGCGCCGGCGGGAATGCGGCCGGCGGAAAGGTGGTTGACCACGGCGGAGGAACCGCCACCGGAACCACCGGCGCCACCGACCAGGAGCGAGCCCTGCGCCATCGCGTAAACCTGGCCATCGGCGCCTTTCAGGGGCGTCATCAGCAGGGTACCGCCACGCAGGCTTTTCGAGCCGCCCAGCGCCGAGACGGTCACGTCGATGTTCTCGCCCGGGCGGGTAAAGGCGGGCAACGAGGCCGTCACCATGACCGAGGCGGTGTTCTTGCTGGTGACGTTCTGGCCAGGAGCGAGGCCCAGGTTGTTCATCAGGTTGGCCAGGCCCTGGCCGGTGATGGCGGAAGTGTCGCCGGTATTGTCGAGGCCGACCACGACACCGTAGCCGACCAGTTGGTTGGAACGAACGCCGGCGATACCGGTGATGTCCTTGATCCGCTCAGCCTGGGCGGGACTGACGAGAAAAAGCGCAAGGAGATAGGGGAGCGTGCGTTTCATGATGCTTTCCTCAGAACGGCAATACGGTCAGGAAGAAGCGCGCCATCATGCTGCCGAGCTGCGACTTGTCCAGGCTTTGCGTGTTCTTCGACTCGAACTGCACATCGGCCAACTGTGTGGAATTGATGCTGTTGCCTTTGCTGATCTGGGTCGGATTCACCACGCCGGCGAGGCGGATGTATTCGGTGTCGCTGTTGATCGCCAGTTGCTTCTCGCCGGCCACCACCAGGTGCCCGTTCGACAACACCTCCACCACCGTCACGGTGATCGAGCCGGTGACGCTGTTGGAATTGGTTTCGTTGTCCTTGAGTTCCTGCTTGTTGCTGGAAGAAGGCTCCCAGGCGGTGGCGGCGATGCCGCGTTGTTGCCCGAGGATGCGCGGCGAGGGGATATCGATGCTGGCATTGGCCTTGCGCTCGTCCGTGGTTTCCGAGCGGCGCTTGGCCTCGGTCTTCTCGACCAGATTCACGGTCAGGGTATCGCCGACATAGCGCGCCTTCTGGTCTTCGAACAGGGCCAGACCCGGCCGCGCCCGGCTTGGAGCGGCCTGGAAGATCGCGCCGTTGTTGTCCGGCGCGGCGACGTGCGCCTCGGGACGGGCGCTCATGGGTTGTTTGATCGCTGTGGCCGGTGGCGGTGTGGCGCAGCCGGCGAGCAACGCGACAGCGAGTGGAAGAAGGAAAACGAGCTGTTTCATGATCGGCTCCTGGTTCAGGCGGCGAAACAACGCCGCTCAGATCTGCGTCAGCCGCTGCAACATCTGGTCGGAAGTGGTGATCGCGCGCGAGTTCAATTCATAGGCGCGCTGGGAGATGATCATGTTGACCAGTTCCTCGGCGACGTTGACGTTCGAGGTTTCGATGAAGGCCTGGTTGAGCACACCCATGCCGTCGGTACCCGGATTGTTCGGCAGCGGCGCGCCGGAAGCGGCGGTCTCGATGAACATGTTCTCGCCCTGGCTTTGCAGGCCGGCCGTGTTGATGAAGGTGGCGAGCTGAATCTGGCCTAATTGGGTGGGCGTGGGATTGCCTTGCGTCGTAACGCTGACGATGCCGTCGCGGGCAATGCTGGTAATCAGGGCATTGGCCGGAATCTGCATGTTGGGCAGCAGGGCATAACCGCTGGCGGTGACCAGATTGCCCTGGCTGTCGGTCTGGAAGGAACCGTCACGGGTATAGGCGAGGCTGCCGTCGGGCATCTGTATCTGAAAGAAACCGCGACCGTTGATCGCCACATCCAGCGGGTTGTTGGTCTGCTGCAATGCACCCTGTTCGAACAGGCGCTCGGTGGCCACCGTCCGCACACCGACACCCAACTGGAAACCGGAGGGCAACTGCGTCTGCTGCGAAGACTGGGCGCCGGCCTGGCGGATGGTCTGATAAAGCAGGTCCTCGAACACCGCGCGCGACTTCTTGTAGCCGGTTGTGGAGACATTGGCGAGGTTGTTGGAGATCACGTCCAGCTGGGTCTGCTGGGCATCGAGGCCGGTGCGGGCGATATGCAGTGAGCGGAGCATGGGGTTTCCTTATCCGTTGGCGGACAGCACTTTGTTGGCGCTGCCCTCGTTTTCCTGGGCGACGCGCAAAATGCGCATCTGCATGTCGAACTGGCGCGCCAAGCTGACCATGTTCACCAGCGCCTCGGCCGGATTCACGTTGCTGCCTTCCAGTGCCCCAGACACCAGGGTGACGCCCGCGTCGGCCGCCGCCGGCTGGCCGTTCTTCTGACGAAACAGCCCGTCGTCGCCGCGCGCCAGATCGGCTTCCGGCGGATTGGTGAGCTTGATGCGGCCGACGATGGCGACGGCATTGAGGTTCTGGCCCACGGGAATGGTGGAAATGGTGCCGTCCTTGCCGATCATGATGTTCTGATCCGGCGGCACCGTGACCGGGCCAGCGTCGCCCAGCACACTGAGTCCGTTGCTGGTTTGCAGGATGCCGTTCTGGCTGACCTGGAGATGGCCCATCCGGGTATAGGCCTCCTGACCATCGGCACCCTGGACCGCGATCCAGCCGGGGCCGCGCAAGGCCACATCCAGTTCGCGGCCGGTCTGTTGCAGGGTGCCCTGGGCGAAGTTGCTGTGAGGCGTGGTTTCCAGCACGAAGGCGCGCGTCTTCGCGCCCTCCCCCACCACCGGCAGGGCGCGGAACACATTGAGTTCCTGGCGGAAACCATGGGTGGCGACGTTGGCCAGGTTGTGGGTGACCGCCGCCTGCTGGCGCGTCACCTCGCGCGCCCCGGTCATGGCGATGTAGATCATGCGGTCCATTTAATTCTCCCCGCGCGATGCGGCAAAAGCACGACCGTCATTCCCGCGAATGCGGGAATCCAGATCGTCGATCTGATTGCCGTTCAAAACCCAGTTTGACGAACGAACTGGATTCCCTGTCACCCTCGCGAAGGCGGGGGCTGCGCGGGAATGACGGGGGGTGGGGAGGACTTGTCGCATCAATCACGCCTCACGCTTAACGCAGACTGACCAGCGTCTGCAGGATCTGGTCCTGCGTGCGGATGGTCTGGGCGTTGGCCTGGTACATGCGCTGGGAAACGATCATGTTGACCAGTTCCGCGGTCAGGTCGACGTTGGACTCCTCCACGGCGCCGGCCTGCAACAGGCCCAGGGTGCCGGTGCCCGGCGCCTGCGCCGAAGTGGGCTGACCTGATTCGTAGGTTTCCAGCCACTGGTTGTTGCCGACCGGCGCCAGGCCCTGCGTGTTGTTGAAGGTGACCAGGGTGATCTGGCCCAGGTTCTGGGTGACACCGTTGGTATAGCGGCCCTGGACGTAGCCGTCTTCCGACACCGTGACATTGGCCAGGTTGCCCTGGGTGTAACCGTTCTGGGACAGCGCGGTGACGCCGAAGCTGCTGCCGTAGAGGGTGGAGGTGGAGAAGCTGGGGGTCACCGCCAATGCGGCCGCGCCGGTGGCAAGCGAGGCGGCACTGACGGCAATGTTGCCGCCAGCCGCAAAGGCGCCCGTACCATTGGTATACAAACCCGCGCTGCTATAGGTCACGGAGCCGAGATAGGCATTCGTTCCATCGATTGTGGTCGTCCCCGCCGCCAGGTCCACATGGTCGCCGAGCGCATTCACCAGGCTGCCATATACATTCCAGTCGTTACTACTGGTTTTCTGAAAGTAGAGATTGAGTGTTTGCGCGTTACCCCGTTCGTCGTAGAACGTCACCGCCGTCGAATGATCGAAACTGGCCGCCGTCGTCGGGCTGAAGTCCCCCGCGACTGGCGGCGCGGCCACGGCGTGCGCGGTTTTCCGGGAATCCAGATTGAAGCCCAACGAAAGGGTCGTGGTCGGATTCGGCGCGGCATTGGCGAAATCGACTTGCAAATCGGCCAACGCCCCGGAATTGTCGAGTCCGGTCAGCCGCTGGCCGGTGCTGTTCACTACATAGCCTTCGCGGTCCAGATGGAACTGGCCGTTGCGGCTGTAGGAAATGGTGGCGCCCTGGCTCATGCGGAAAAAGCCGTTGCCGTTGATCGCCACGTCCAGCGGATTGCTGGTCTGCGAGAGGTTGCCCTGGCCGAACTGCTGCGCCACCGCGGCGGCTTTCGAGCCGATGCCGGCCTGGCTGGCGCCGGCGCCATAGAGCGAATTGGCATAGACGTCGGCAAACTCGGTGCGACTGCCCTTGAAACCGATCGTGGTCGAGTTGGCGATGTTGTTGCCGATCACGTCCAGGCTTTTGGCGGCGCCGTTGAGGCCACTCAATCCTTGCTGAAATCCCATTTCATCCGCTCCTTCAGAAGATCTGTTTGATCTTGTCCAGGCCGAGGTTGCCCAGGCCGTTCAATTCGACATCGACGCCACTACTGGCCAGGGAAACGCTGAGCACTTCAGCCAGGGAATA
The DNA here is from genome assembly GCA_030653935.1 of Pseudomonadota bacterium. Classification (GTDB taxonomy): domain Bacteria; phylum Pseudomonadota; class Gammaproteobacteria; order Burkholderiales; family Thiobacillaceae; genus PFJX01. The sequence continues at coordinate 607 of JAURYL010000003.1, read as the reverse complement.
TTGCGTGGCATCCACCGACTTGCCGGCGGCACTGGCCGTCGCCTTGTAGCTGTAGAACCCTTCCGTCAGCGCGTTGCCGGCGCTGTCCTGGCCATCCCAACCGAAACGCGTCAGGCCGGCGGGCTGCGCGCCCAGATCAAGGCTGCGCACGACGCCGCCGGCGGCGTCGAGGATGTCGATCTTCAGGCTGTCCGCCGTGCTGGCCAGATTGACGCCGCCAGCGGCGCCGGCGGCGCCGAGCGCGAGCAGATCCCCTTCCGCCAGCACCTGCCGGCCGATCAGCGAGGCGCCTTGTAGCGCCTGGGTGGCGCGCATCTGGGTGAGCATGCCGTCCATGGAGGTGTTCAGCTTGTTGACGCCTTCCACCGTCGACATCTGCGCCAGTTGCGAGGTCAACTCGGCGTTTTCCATCGGGCTCATTGGGTCCTGGTTCTTCAACTGGGTGACCAAAAGCTTCAGGAAACGATCACTCAGTTCGGCTGCCGTGTCGGCCGCGGTGGTCGTTTTCGTGCCACTGAGTTGAGCCGCCAGCGCGGCATTATCGGTTGCAGCTATCGTGGCCATGTCTTACTCCTTTAACGTGAAACACGTCCCGTAGGAGCGTCCC
>JAURYL010000001.1 GCA_030653935.1 Pseudomonadota bacterium | reverse complement strand
CATCGAGATCGTCTGGAAGCACGCCAAGTACCACTGGCGTCGCTTTGTCTCCTGGTCGGCGGATCAGTTGCAGTCTGAGGTGCATTCCTTGCTCGATGCGTTCGGGTCTAAAAACAAAATCTGTTTCACGTGATTACTTACCAGGAAGAACGGGAACGGGTCGTCTCCCATCTGATCGCCGGGCCACTAGGGCAGCGGCTGGCGCTGGTGGCGGACAAACTGGAGCGCACAGCACCGGCTGAACGCGGGGAATTGTTGCGGGTGCTGGACTCGCCGCGCATCACCTTCACCCTGGCCGAAGCGCCGCTACCCGGCACGCTGGATGGCTCTCTGGGCCAGTTGCAGACGCGGCTGGCGGACGTCCTCGGCGCGCGCCGCCAGGCCAGGGTGGTGGCTGATCCGGCGTCGGGTCGCGACGGACAACCGCCCGCGACCCGGATTTCCTTCACCCTGGGCGACGGCCAGGTGGTGATTGCCGCCCACAGCTACCCGAATAACCCCGCCCTCCTCCCCAGCCGCCACCTATCCCTGCTGACCGGCTACTTCCTCGCCATCGCCGTGCTGGCGTTGCTTGCCCTGGGCTGGGCGGTGCGGCCGCTGCATCGGCTGGCGCGGGCGGCGGACGCGCTCGGTCGCGATCTTTCCGGCCAACCGCTGCCGGAAACCGGCCCGCGCGAGGTGCGCCAGGCCGCGCGCGCCTTCAACACCATGCAGCGCCGCCTGGCCAGCTATCTCAACGACCGCCTGCGCATCCTCGCCGCCGTCTCACATGACCTAAAAACCCCAATCACCCGCCTCAAACTGCGCAGCGAAATGCTCGCGGATACCGCGCAGCGCGACAAATTCCTGCGCGATCTGGAAGACATGGAAACCATGATCAGCGCCACTCTCGACTTCCTGCGCGGCGAATCGCGCCAGGAAAACGGCGTGCCGCTGGATATCGACGCCCTGCTCTCCACCTTGAGCGACGACCTGCAAGCCCTGGGTGGCGCGGTGGAAGTCCGGGGCCGGGCCACTCGCCCGCTCGTCGCGCGTCCCCAGGCGCTGAAACGCTGTCTCGCCAACCTGCTCGACAACGCCGTCCGCTACGGCGGCGGCGCCTGCGTCACCGTCGAAGACAGCGCGGCGCATCTGATCCTGCACATCGACGACCACGGCCCCGGCATCGCGGAAGCGGAACTGGAAACCCTGTTCGAACCCTTCCGTCGTGGCGAAACCTCGCGCAACCGCGCCACCGGCGGCACCGGCCTTGGACTGGCCATCGCCCGCAACCTGGCCCGCGCCCACGGCGGCGACGTCACTTTGAGCAACCGCAAGGAAGGCGGCCTGCGCGCAACCCTGACGCTGCCACGCTGACAACTGTAGCGCCGGCGTCCTCGCCGGCTTCGTAGGCCTGATCAGACAAACAAGCCGGCGAGGACGCCGGCGCTACAGTTACTTCGCCTTTTCCGAGAACCCCAGCGCCCGCCAGCCGGCGATACCCAGCTTTTTCAGCGTCTCGATATTGCGGCCGTAGATCGCCTCGGCATCGGGATAGGCCGCCACCGCGCGGGAAAGGCTCGCCTCCCGAATCAGATGCAGGGTCGGATACGGCGAGCGGTTGGTGTAGTTGCCGATGTCATCCGGCTCGGTATCGGCGAACTGGAAGCGCGGGTGGAAACTGGCGACCTGAAGAACGCCTTCCAGCTCATGCTCTTCCACCGCCGACTCGGCAATGATCGTGAAATCATTGAAATCCTCGAAATCCGGCAGCAGGGTCGGGTGGATCAACAGCGTCGTGTCGATCTCCTCCGGATTCGCCGCCGCCAGCAGATCCAGTTCCCGGTCCAGCTCTTCCAGAAAGCCGTCGAGATGCGTCGCCTCGCTAACCACGAAACGCACCTGATTCTTCACATAGACCGACTTGGCGAACGGGCACAGATTCAGCCCGATCACCGCCTTCTCCAGCCACGCACGGGTGGCGGCGAGCACTTCTTCCTTGTTCACTGTTTCCTGATTCATCTTGCTTCCCAATGTAGCGCCGGCGTCTCGCCGGCTTCGTAGGCCTGATTAGTCGTAGGTTGTTCCTGAGTCATCTTGCTTTCCAATGTAGCGCCGGCGCTACAGACTACCGCATCCCCCACCGCGATCCGCCCGCCAACCAGCACCCGCAGCACCCGCGCGGTCACCCCGCCATGCCCACGCATGGCGTTATAACCGCCGGCGCCAAGCACCTCCTCCATGCGCGTGCAGGGCGCGCAATGGCCAGTAATTTCCAACACCACCTCGGCGCCGATGCGCAAACACAGCGGCCGATCACGGAACAGCGCGCGGGCGGCAAGCAGATTGAGGCCGGATATCAGCAGATTGCGCCGCAGCAAAGCGGGATCGACCGCAGCCAGCCCCATGAACGCCGCAACGGCGGCCAGATGTTCAGCCTGAATCAGGGTGATCTGGCGAGGACCGCCCGCCGCACTTGCCGGCGACCGCAACGCGGCGCGGTCGCCCTCCAGGCCGCGCCCCGCGATAGCCAGCGCGGCGTCCGCAACCAGCACCGGCACACGCCGGCCAGGGCGCAGAAAAACCCGTTCGACGCGGCCCGCGCGCGGGAAATGACACGCGAGATCGCGCATCAAGGGCTTGCCCGCTTCAGGCGTCACGCTGCTGCATCCGCGCGGCCAGGTTTTCCCACTGCATCTCCCGCAGGCTTTGCGCCAGCCGATGCACCTCGCCGGTTTCCACCAGGCGACGCCGTTCCAGCCCCTCCTTCACCCCGTGGTGGCGCAGCATCTCGCGCAAGGCTTCGTGCTTGCGCTTCGCGTCCGGGTTGAGCACATCGCCGCGCCGGGTATGGAAGGCGTCCTCCCCCGGCTCGCAAACCGTGGTGAACACGTTGAACTGGCGGCAGGCCATCGGCCGCAACGGGTGGATGGCGCATGCCTCATCGACCAGAAAGGGACAGGCGCCCAACTCGCGATGCCGCGCCAGTTGTTGCTTCACCCGCTCCCGCAATTCCCCCTCCAGCTTCTCCACCGCATACCAGTAGAGGCCCATCAACTCCAGCGGATAGACCGGAATGTCCGCGTGGCTGCGGCAACAACTGGCGCACCCCCGCGCGCACGCCAGCTTGCGGCCATCGGCCTTGATCGCCGCGGCCACCCCCTGATTGGTGATGAACTGGATTTCAAGCAGCAGCGACAGCCAGGGCTGGCGCTTTTCGTCGTCGGGGAAGCGCAGGCGCGCGGGTTTGCTGGACATGCGAGGGATGCGAAATAAAGAGGCGCGAGGATAGCAGGGCAAAGCCGATCTGTTCAGGAAGGCAGGCGGGCCAGGGCGTTTGACCGCTGTAGAACAGCTTCAAATAGGGCGGATTAACCGTTGCATCGCGGGTAGGGGCGGGTTTCAAACCCGCCCCTACGGCTACGCGTTACCTACTACGAATCACATAGAGCCCATCACTTGTTGTAGCGTGCGCGGATGCGGTGAAAAACCTCCTCACCAGGAATGCCTACCACTTTCCCCGAATCCATTTCAGCGTCGCGACGCTCGGCTTCAGCAAGCCAAAGATCGGCAAACTCCGCTTCTGGCAGGGATGCCAAGCTCTGAACAAGGAAATGCGTGAGTTGCACTCGGGCATCCGGCTGCAATTGGAGCGCGGCTTGCTCTATGGATTCGATGGTCAGTGGGTTAGCCATTATTTATGTCTACTCCGCAAACGGGTGGTCTATTCGGCAACATCTATGTGCCTGGAGGGACTGAGGTTCAGCTTCCGCCGAAGTGTAAGCATTCGCCGCCCTGCCGACCAAGGATAAGTTCGGCTGAACTGTCCGTCTGCGCCCTATTTCAACCCAATCACAAACCGATGCTTGCCGGCGGCGGTGCGTGGGATGTCATCCAAGTAGTTCACTTCCAGGCGCATTTCGGCGCCCCTGTGGCAGGTGTGTAAGTAGTCTGGTACTCGACCTCCAGACACATATTGACATCGCTTCCTTCACGCGCCTGCAAGCTGTCAAGTCCCGCCCACCACGCCAAGCTCAAAACCAACTTCCCACGCCATAATCCCGGCTTCAACAGCCCACGGAATCCCAATGACCCTATACGCCACCGTCAGCCTCACGACTCACCACCCGGGAAAAGGCCTCTGATGGCCGCCGCCAGCTTGCTTGCGCTGCTCGACGACATCGCCACCGTTCTCGATGACGTGGCGGTGATGACCAAGGTGGCGGCGAAGAAGACGGCCGGGGTGCTGGGGGATGATCTGGCGCTCAATGCCCAGCAGGTGGCGGGAGTGCGGGCTGAGCGGGAGCTGCCGGTGGTGTGGGCGGTGGCCAAGGGGTCGTTGCGCAACAAACTCATCCTGGTGCCCGCAGCCCTGGCTCTCAGCGCCTTCCTGCCCTGGCTCATCACGCCCCTGCTGATGCTGGGCGGGGCGTATCTCTGCTACGAGGGCTTTGAAAAGCTGGCCCACACCTTTCTTCATTCCCGGGGTGACGGGGCCGCCGCGCATGAGGAGAGCCTTCAAGCGCTGGTCGACCCCGATGTGGACCTGGTGGCCTTCGAGAAGGACAAGATCAAGGGCGCCATCCGCACGGATTTCATCCTTTCCGCCGAGATCATCGTCATTGCCCTGGGCACGGTGCAGGGCGCGGCCTTCGCCTCACAGGTAGTGGTGGTGGCGGGCATCGCCGTGGTCATGACCATCGGGGTTTATGGCTTGGTGGCGGGCATCGTCAAACTGGACGACGCCGGCCTGCATCTGGTGAATACCGCCGGGGAGAACGCTATGGGCCGCATCCGCGCCGGCCTCGGCCATGCGCTGCTGGGCGCCGCGCCTTACCTGATGAAGACCCTTTCCGTGGTAGGTACGGCGGCCATGTTTTTGGTGGGCGGCGGCATTTTGTTGCATGGGCTGCCCCATGCCCATGTACTGCTGGAACACGCCGCCGCCGCGGTGGCCACCTGGCCGGGAGGCGGAATTTTGTCGGTCATCACGCCGCTGCTGTTGAATGCCTTGGCCGGGGTGCTGGCGGGGGCACTGGTCCTGGCTGGAAGCGCCTTGGCAAAGGGCGCATGGGAGCGGCTGCGCAAAGTGACATGAAGCGTAGGGGCTTGTATCAGCGAGGCTGATGCGGTTCGCCGCGCTCACCACATCCTACACATGGGCACCGGGCAAAGGATGGCCAGCCTCAACCCATGCCGATGACGAAGCGGTGCTTACCGGCGGCGGTGCGCGGGATTTCATCCAGGTAGCGAATTTCCAGAGTCATGCCGGCGTCCACGTCGCGGTGGATGCCGGCCTGGAGGGTGGCGGCGACCTCGGCGCTCAGTCTTTCCGCGCTGACCAGGTTCAGTTCGATGCGGGTGAGGTCGCGCTGCACCCATTGGTATTGCCTGATCTGGGTCATGCCGTAGAGCAGGCGGTTGAAACAGGCGGGGTGGAGGGTTTTGCCGGCGCGGGTACGGATCAAATCGTTCTGGCGGCACATCCCCATTTCCATCAGCGGGAATGGCGAGCCGCATTCGCATTCGCCGTCGAGCAGGCGGCCGGAGTCGCCGATGTCGTAGCGGATGAAGGGCATGAGACGGTTGGTCAGCGAGGTGACCAGGAAACGATCTTCACCTTCGATGGCTACGGATTCGAGATGCACCAGGTCGGCGAAGACGTGCATGTGGCCGTGGCGGCATTCCCAGGCGATGTTCGGCACCTCACGGCAACCGTACTGGTTGAACACCTTGCAGGCGTAGGCGTGTTGCATCAGTTCGCGCTGGCTGTCGGCGAGCATTTCGGCGGTGGAGTAGACGCCGATCAGGCTGTCCGGCATGGGCATTCGGCTGGCGAGGATGTAGCGCGCCAGTTCGCTCATGGCCGAGGCGTAGCCGTAGAGCAGGGTCGGCCGCCAGGTCTGGATCGCCCGCGCCCATTCGTGCAGTTTCGCTTCGCTGTATTCGACGGCGGTGATGGTCTTTTCGGCGGCGATGAGGTCTCCCCACCCTCCCCCGAAAACGCCGCCCTTGCGGGTGTCGTGACGGGCGCCCCAGAAGTACATCACCTTCTGCCCCGGCCGCCAGCCGGACATCATGAAGCCGCGCATCATGCCGGCGCGCATCAGCTCGTGTTTGGCCTGGTCGTACCAGAACGCCAGCGGCTTGCCGGTGGAGCCGCCGGTGTGGCCGAGTTTCACCTGGGCGCGGTCGGCGTCGTCCGAGAGCAGATCGTCGAGTCGGCTGGCGACGGCTTCCTTGGTCAGGATGGGGAGGTCATGGAACGCGGCGCCATCGAGGCCGGCAAAGCGTTCCCGGTAATACGGCACGTGCTGGCAGGCGTGGGCGACGATGCCGGCGAGCTCGTCTTGCTGCTTCTTCAGCACCGCTTCCCGGCTCAGGGACTGGTTGCGCAGGAGTTGATCGAGCTGGGCGTAGCGAAGTGGGTGCTGGCGGGCGTGCAGCCAGTGGCGGAGTGGGCGGATCATGAATCAGGCAGGATGGACATTCGACGCGGCCACCGAACCGGCCGTCCCTGTAGCGCCGGCGTCTCGCCGGCTTCGTCTATCTGATCAGACGAACGAGCCGGCTGGAAGCCGGCGCTACAGAAGGGCATCCTCATCGGACCGGGTTGCACGTAAGAGCACATTCAACGCCTCGCTCCAGGCTTGCCGGTCACGGTGCAGCCCCTGGATCGCGGCGATCTGCCGGTTGCGCCAGTTTTCCCAGTTGCCGGGCGCGTCGATGCGGGCGTAGCAGGGCGAAGCCTCGCCGAAGTTGTGCGCCATGTTGCCGGCAAAGGACTGGAAGTTGGCGACGGCGTCGGCCAGGTTCGGCGCGCGGTTCCACCACTGGGCCGGGTCGTCTAGCAGCGACTTCAATAACGCGAGGCGTTCCAGGATGGTCTGCTGTTTGACGCGGTATTTCTCGCGCATCTCGGCGCGTGTGGCCCCCAGCGTTTCAGCGACCACGGCTTCGGCGAGCGCTTGCGCCGGGTAGCCCAGGGCGGTGAGGCGCTGCATGGAAAACAGCATGACGTCGCCGTGGAATTGCCGCTCGAACTCGCCGCAAAGGTCGATCTGTTCCCGTTCAGAGACGATGCCGGGGCGGAATTCGGAGGCGCCGGTGGCTTCGACGGTGCGCTTGTGCAGCATCGGCACATTGGCGGAGACGAAGCGCTCGCCCATTTCGGCCTTGAGCAGGCGCCCCATGGTCGGCCCGGACATGCGCAGGCGCAGTGGCGCGAACGGGATGAACCAGCCCAGCGCCGCCGGTCGGAACACGTAGTTGCCGGTGTAGATGGTGCGCGCCGGCAGCACGCTGGCGAGTGCGTCCTGGTACTCGAACCAGGTGATGCGAGTGGGGTGCTCGCCGTGGAAGAAGCTGTTGAGGCGACGCGAGAACTCGGCGAAACACGCCGCGTTGCCGGGCGCATCCGGCAACGGGCAACGATAGCGATAGGCGTCGCCGCCCTGCTTGAAGCCGAACAGGTCGGCCATGTCGTGATAGGCGGCATCGCCGCCACCCGTGGTGCCGGGCTGGCGGTAGACGGCGGTCGGATCGACGGCGGCAATTTCTTCGAGGAAGCCGATCACGTCTTCCATGAAATTTCCGGCCATCACCGCCGGCGAGACGGGCGGGTCGCCGACCACTTTTCCGGTCAAAATTTGCGCGTCGGTCTGGCGGAAGATTTCGTCGAGCCGGTGAAGAAAGTTGACCGCACAGACCTCCTTGCCACCCGCCGGCGTGGCGACCTTCACCTTGAATTCCTGGTCGGCGTCGATGGTGTAGAACAGCACGGCTTCATCACCCGCGAACATCTCGGCCAGTTTCAGGTAGGCGATGTTGCGCATCATCGCCTGGCCTTTGTGGTGGAAAGCCTCGCGGCGGTGGCTACCGACGATGCTGGAGAGGTCCAGCGGGGTTTTCTCCCCCCTTTCCCAAAGGGGGGCCGGGGGGGATTTCTCCGAGGGTTGAGCGGGTGCAACCGTTGCTAAATCCCCCCTGCCCCCCTTTTTCAAAGGGGGGTTCTCAAGCCTATCCATCAGCGCGAGCTGTTCTTCCAGGCCGAAGTAGTGAACTGTCAGCCCCTGCCGGTCGAATTCTCGGGCGATTTCCTGGTTTTTCTTGATGACGGCAGCATCGCCGGAATCGTCGGCCAGCAGCACGGCGACCTTGTTCCAGCGGCCTTCCGTCTGGCCACCATAGCCATAGGCGGCGCAGAGTTGCAGCAGGCTGGACAGGCAATCCCGCAAATGCAGTGGGCTGTCCGCCACCGGGATGGCGATGACGAAATGGTGGCGCGTATCTTCGCCGCGTGCCGCGATGAGGTTTTCCAACTCGCGGAAGGCGGCCTGGTAGGGCGCCAACAGCGCTTCATTCAGCCCGCCATCCCACAGCGCGCTTTCCAGTTCCGCGATGGCGCCGCGTTGATCCGCGATCCAGGCGTCCAGGTCAGCGGGCGGACAGGTAGGTTGGGAAGGCATTCTTGTCCAGCATGATTTCGATGAGGTTGATCGAACCCTCCAGGTCCGCGTGGGCGAACAGGTCGTCGAGGTCGGCCTCGCTTTCGATCTTGCGGTGGTTGATGCCGAAGGACTGGGCCAGCAGGCGGAAATCCGGGTTGACGAAATCGCAGTCGATGTAGCGCTCGCCGTACAACTGGAATTGGTTCTTGCGGATCAGGCCCATGCTGGCGTTGTTGATGACCACGATGTTGAGCGGGATCTGGTAGTTCACCGCCGTCATGATTTCCATGCAGCACATCTGGAAACCGCCGTCGCCGAGGATGGCGAAGGTGGGGCTGTCCTTTTCCTGGGTTTGGGTAAAGAACCTGGCGCCGATGGCCGCCGGGATGGCATGGCCCAGCGAGGAGATACCGGAATTCGGGAAATAGTGGTTGGTGTGGGAGACATCGAAAAAGCTCTGCGCGAACACGATGTTGTCATCGAAGATCATCGCGTCTTCCGGGAAGCGCGCGGCGAGGCCGGCGAAGAAGGCTTCCATGAGGCGGAATTGCGCGCGCTTCCCGGCCGTTTCCGCGTCTTCCGGTCGTGCCGCCGCGTGCCGGTGGCCGAGCAACTTTTCCTGGCGTTGGCTGGCCAGGCCATGGCTGGCCGGGTCCGATTCCAGCAATGCCAGCAACTCGGTGAGTACCGCGCGGATGTCGCCGTGGATCGCCACGTCCGCCTTGAACACCTTGTTCAGTTGCGCGGCGTCGCGGTCCACCTGCGCGATCTTCTTGCCGGCCAGCAACTTGCTGTCCCAGAGATAGCTGGTGCGCTCGTTGAAACCGGCGCCGAGGAAGATCACCAGATCGGCATGTTCGACGATGTAGCGGTAGGCGTCGCCGTTGGAAGTGACGCCCAGGCAACCGAGCGACCATTGCGAACCCTCGCTCACCACGCCCTTGGCCTTGAGGCTGGAGGCCACCGGGATGCCCAAGGACTCGGACAGTCGCGCCACCTTGCCACGGGCGCCGGCCTTGATGGCGCCATAGCCGGCGACGATGACCGGATCGCGCGCCGCCTCGATCAGCCGCGCCAGTTCCGCCACCGGCCCGCTCTGAGCTGGAACCGGCTCTCCCTGACGGGGGATGTGCAACTGGTCGAGCACGCTCGCATCGACCAGTTCCTTCTGCACGTTGTAGGGAATCGACAGCAGCACCGGGCCGGCATCGCGGGAGAATAGCGCCCGCGTCGCCTGGTTGAGCACCTGGCCGAGGTAATCGGTGCGCTCGATGAGCTTGTGATAACGGGTGATGCCGCTGAACAGGCTGCCCTGGTCGATTGCCCCGCCCTCGCCGGAACTCTCCTGCAAACCGCCCTTGCCGAAGATATAGGTCGAGGTCTCGCCGGTGATCACCAGCACCGGCAGGCGCTCGGCGTAGGCGTTGGCGATGCCGGTGAGCAAGTTGGTGGCGCCGGGGCCGGCGGTGGCGATGCACGCCGATACCTGATGCGAAACCCGCGCGTAGCCACCCGCCATGAAGGCCGCGCCCTGCTCATGCTTGACCAGCACGCTCTTGACCTTGGAACCATGCAACTGATCGTAGATCGGCAGGACATGGGCGCCCGGCATGCCGAAAATGACGTCGACGCCAAGACGCTCCAGATAGCGGACGATCAGTTCACTGACGGAAATTTTCATGTCGATAGGAGGTTCGCAAAGGGCGGCTCAACGACCAAGCCCGCCGCGCTCCATAGTGGTGCGGGGAAAGGGGGTGGATTTGAGCACAAGACGACCACTCGCGGGAACTTGGTAGTCAGCCACGTTGAAACGCGAGGATGGGAGCGTGCCCAAACAGGACGAGGGTGTGGTTATCGAAGGCCCTGTTCTCGTTAGCGGGTGAGATGCGCGAAAGCCGATGGGTAAGTGGCTTCCCCCTTTGCAAAGGGGGATTGAGGGGGATTTCTCCAAGGGTGGTGCCAGTTCAAGCGTCCGCAAATCCCCCCTACCCCCCTTTGCAAAAGGGGGGAACCCTGCCGGTCCGCGTCACCAGCTATCGAGACAAGAGCCTTATCGAACGGTAGGGGGTTCTATCAGCGTGTTTGATGCGGTTCGCTACGCTCACCACATCCTACGAATTGAACCGCAAGAAGCAAAGGCGGGCCGGAGCCGGGCTTTCGGGGATAATCCCGCGCCATGATCCGACTACAAAAACTCACCCTCATACGCGGCACCAAGCCTTTGCTGGAAGCCGCCGATCTCGCCCTCAATCCCGGCGAAAAAATTGGCCTCATCGGCGCCAATGGTTCCGGCAAATCCAGCCTGTTCGCGTTGTTGCGCCATGAATTGCAGGCCGACGGCGGCGATGTCGACTTCCCCGCCGCCTGGCGCATCGCCCATGTGGCGCAGGAAACCCCGGCGCTCGACCGCACCGCGCTGGACTACGCCGTCGATGGCGATACCACCCTGCGCCGCCTGGAGAACGAACTGGCCGAGGCCGAAGCCGCCCACGACGGCCACAAGATTGGCGAGCTCCATACCGCCCTGGCCGATGCCGACGCCTACACCGTGCGCTCGCGCGGGGAAACGTTGCTTACCGGCCTCGGCTTCAGCCATGACCAGATGAAGCGGCCGGTCGCCAGTTTCTCCGGCGGCTGGCGCATGCGCCTGAACCTGGCGCAGGCGCTGATGTGTCCTTCCGACCTGTTATTGCTCGACGAGCCGACCAACCACCTCGACCTCGACGCCATCCTCTGGCTGGAGGACTGGCTGAAACGCTATCCCGGCACCCTGATCATCATTTCCCACGACCGCGATTTCCTCGACGGCGTGGTCAACGTCATCGCCCATCTCGCCGACAAGAAGATCAAACGCTACGGCGGCAATTACTCCACCTTCGAGAAGCAGCGTTCCATCGACCTCGCCCTCGGCCAGGCCACCTTCGAGAAACAATCGCGCGAACGCGCCCACCTGCAATCCTTCATCGACCGCTTCAAGGCCAAGGCGACCAAGGCGAAACAGGCGCAATCGCGGATGAAGATGCTGGCGAAGATGGAGGACCTCGCGCCCATCCACGCCGCCGCCTCCTTCAGCTTCGAATTCCGCGAACCGGAGCGGGCGCCGAATCCGCTGCTGACGCTGGAAGACGTGGTGGCGGGTTATCACGTCGAAGGGGAAAGCGACAAAGTCATCCTCTCCAACCTCAATCTCACCCTCCAGGCCGGCCAGCGTATCGGCCTGCTCGGCGTCAACGGCGCCGGCAAATCGACCCTGATCAAGACCCTGGTCGGCGATCTGGCGCCGCTCTCCGGTGTAGCCAGCCAGGGCAAAGGGCTGTCCATCGGTTACTTCGCCCAGCATCAGGTGGAAATGCTGCGTCACGACCAGAGCCCGCTTTGGCACCTGGCGAAGATCGCGCCGACGGTGCGGGAACAGGAATTGCGCAACTTCCTCGGTGGCTTCAACTTCGTCGGCGAAATGGCCTCGGCCTGCATCGCGCCCTTCTCCGGCGGGGAGAAAGCGCGCCTGGCCCTGGCCCTGATCGTCTGGCAACGCCCCAACTTGTTGTTGTTGGATGAACCCACCAACCACCTCGACCTGGAAACCCGCGAAGCGCTTACCCTGGCGCTGGCCCAGTTCGAGGGCACCCTGGTGCTGGTCTCGCACGACCGCCATCTGCTGCGCGCCACCACCGAGGAATTTCTGATCGTCGCCGACGGCGGCCTGAGGGAATTCGATGGCGACCTCGACGACTACCGCGACTGGTTGTTCAAAACCAAGCTGAGCAAGCCTGCGGCGCAGGAAACCGCCGCGCCGCCACCCTCAGTCGACCGCAAGGAACAGAAACGCCTGGAAGCCGAAGCGCGGCAGCGCCTGTCGGTGCAAAAGAAGCCGGTCGAAACCCGGATCAAGCGCCTGGAAGAACAGATGCAGCGGCGCAACCAGCGCAAAGCGGAGCTGGAAACCCTGCTCACCGACCCCGCGCTCTATGCGGAAAGCCAGAAAGACACCCTGAAAGCCCGCCTGTTCGAGCAAGCCACCCTGGTCAAGGAACTGGAACAACTCGAAATGGAATGGCTGGAACAGCAGGAAGTGCTGGAAGGCATTGGTGCCTGACTGTGGCGCCGGCCGGGATGACCGAAGTAGGTTGGGCAAAGCGCAGCGTGCCCAACAGACAGCGGTGATGTTGGGCACGCTGCGCTTTGCCCAACCTACGTCACCTGAGACAAGCCGCCGGCTGGAAGCCGGCGCCACATGACTGCCGCCCTCCTCCTCGCCTCCGCCCTCGCCTTCCTCGCCGGCCTCAACCTCCTCATCCGCTTCGGCCTGCGCGCGCCGTGCGTCCTGGAGACCGCCAGCCTCGCGCAACACGGCCTGGCCGGGCGCGAAGTGCGGCTGCCCACCGTGCGTGGCCGCAAGCTGCTCGGCTGGCTGTTGCCGGGTGATGCGGACAAGCCCGCGCCAGGCGTGATCGTCCTGCACGGCTGGGGCGCCAATTTGGAGATGATGTTGCCGCTGGCGCGACCCATTCAGGCCGCCGGCCTGACGGTGTTGCTGATCGATGCCCGTAACCACGGCGGCAGCGACGGCGATACCTTTTCCTCCATGCCACGCTTCGCCGAAGACCTCGACGCGGCCGTGGCCTGGCTGAAAACCCAACCCGAAGTGACCCCGGAAAAAATCGCGCTCGTCGGCCACTCGGTCGGCGCCGCCGCCGTGTTGCTATCCGCTTCCCGGCGCGACGATCTGGCTGGTGTCATCAGCCTCGCCGCCTTCGCCCATCCCGAAACCATGATGCGACGCTGGCTGGCCGGCAAAGGCATTCCATATATCCCACTCGGTTGGTATGTGCTGCGCTACGTCCAGTACGCCATCGGCCATCGTTTCGCCGTCATCGCCCCGATCAACACGATTGCGCGCGTCAAATGCCCGGTGCTCCTGATGCACGGCAGCGAAGACAGCACGGTTCCGGTCGGCGACGCTCACGCCATTCATGCCCGGCGCCCGGGAGACTGGATAAGCCTGCGCGTATTGCCCGGCGAACACGACGCCGGTGATGAACTGGAACAGCACAGTGGTGAACTCATCGCCTTCCTGAATCAGGCATTCGCCTCAACCGACAAGGGAACCCCAGCGTGATCCGCAGCCAACTCGACGAAGTGCCGGTCTATGTCACCAAAGACGGCTCCAGCATCCGCGAGCTGATGCACCCCGCCGTGCACGGCAATGCCCGGCAAAGCCTGGCCGAAGCCAGCGTGCCGCCGGGTAACGTCACACTGTTGCACCGGCATCACGAAAGCGAAGAGCTGTATTTCATCATTTCCGGCACGGGCCGCATGACCCTGGGCGAGGAGGAATTCGCCATCGCCGCCGGTGACACCATCCTCATCCTGCCTGGCACCCCGCATTGCCTGCGCAACGACGGCGGCGAAACACTCCGCCTGCTCTGCGCCTGCGCTCCGGCCTATCGCCATGAGGACACGGAAGTGATGGCAATAAATCAGCCATGATTTCACCCCGGCAGCGGCGAGGATCATCTCTACATGGCTTGCAGGGTTGTTGTCGGGCTTGGCGCGGGGCGATAATCGCGCCCGCCGCACGCCCAGCCTAAATGGAAAACTACCTGCTCATCCTCATCGCCACGGTGTTCGTGAACAACATCGTGATGTCCAAAATTTTGGGCCTGTGCCCATTTATGGGCGTGTCGCGCAAGCTGGAAACAGCCATCGGCATGGGCGCCGCCACCACTTTCGTGCTGACCCTGGCCTCCGGCACCAGTTATCTGATCGACACCTATCTGCTCGGCCAGGACCTCGCCTATCTGCGGACTCTCTCTTTCATCGTGGTGATCGCCGGCATCGTCGGGTTCACCGAGATGTTCATCAAGAAGACCTCGCCGGTGCTATTCCGCGTGCTCGGCATCTACCTGCCGCTCATTACCACCAACTGCGCGGTGCTCGGCATTCCGCTGCTGAACGTGATGGAACAGCACAACTTCATGGAATCCCTGTTCTTCGGCATGGGCGGCGCGCTCGGCTTCACCCTGGTGCTGGTGCTGTTCGCCGCGATGCGCGAACGCCTGGAAGCGGCGGAAGTGCCGAAACCGTTCAAGGGCACTTCCATCGCCATGATTACCGCCGGCCTCATGAGTCTGGCGTTCATGGGATTCGCGGGGTTGATTAAATAATGTTGTCCGCGATCCTGGTAATGGCGGGTATCGGTCTGGTGCTGGGCGCCGTCCTCGGCTGGGCGTCGATCAAATACCGGGTCGAAGATGATCCCCTGGTGGAGAAAATCGACGCCGTCCTGCCGCAGACCCAGTGCGGCCAGTGTGGCTTTCCCGGCTGCAAGCCCTATGCCGAAGCCATCGCCAAGGGTGAGGCGGACATCAACAAATGCCCGCCCGGCGGCGAGGAAGGCGTCAAGCATCTGGCGGAACTGCTCGGCGTCGAGCCGAAGCCATTGGGCGAGGGCCTGGAGCCGAAGCCGAAAGCGGTGGCGGTGATCGACGACAACAACTGCATCGGCTGCACCCTGTGTATCCAGGCCTGCCCGGTGGATGCCATCGTCGGCGCCGCCAAGCAATTGCACGTCATCGTCGCCGACCAATGCACCGGCTGCGAACTGTGCCTGCCCCCCTGCCCGGTCGACTGCATCCATATGGAAGTGGTCAAGGAAGACGTGGCTACCTGGAAGTGGCGTTATCCGATCCATGCCATCCGGAGGGTGGAATGACGGTCCAGAAAAGCCGGCTGGAAGCCGGCGCTACAAGGGCGACCCGCAAGCGCCACACCTTCAACGGCGGCATCCACCCGGACGGACACAAAGACGTCTCCAACGCCGCGCCCATCGTCACCCTGCCGCTGTTGTCGCGCTATGTGGTGCCGCTGCGCCAGCACATCGGCACCGCGACGCGGGTGCTGGTCCAGGCAGGCGACACGGTGCTGCGCGGCCAGATGATCGGCGCCGCGGAAGGCTACGTCTCCACCGCCGTGCATGCCCCCACCTCCGGCCGCGTCGTCGCGGTGGAGCCGCATGAGGTGCCGCATCCCTCCGGCCTGGCTGATCTGTGCGTGGTGATCGAGTCGGACGGGCTCGACCAAGCGGTCGAGTTCCAGCCGCTGGACTGGCGCAATCTCGACCCTTCCGCGCTGCGCAACCGCATCCGTGACCTGGGTCTGGCCGGTCTCGGCGGCGCCGTGTTCCCCAGTTTCATCAAGCTGAACCCGGAAGGCGGCGGCATCGACACCCTGATTCTCAACGGCGCCGAGTGCGAGCCGTGGATCACCTGCGACGATCGTTTGATGCGCGAACGCGCGGCGGAAATCCTGCAAGGGGTGGCGGTGATGCGCCACATGCTGGGCGCCCGCGAGGTGCTGATCGGCATCGAGGACGACAAGCCGGAAGCTATCGCCGCCATGCGCACCGCCGCCGGCGCCGATACCGGGGTCGAGGTGGTGGCGGTGCCCACCCTCTACCCCAGTGGTGGCGGCAAGCAACTCACTTACCTCCTCACCGGCCGCGAGACGCCCACCGGTGGCCGCTCCACCGATGTCGGCGTGCAGGTCTTCAACATCGGCACCGCCCACGCCCTTTACCGCGCCGTGGCCCTGGGCGAGCCGATGCTGTCGCGGGTGGTCACCGTCACTGGCCACGTCGCCACGCCCGGCAATTACGAAGCGCGACTGGGCACCCCGGTGGCGGATCTGTTGCAGGCGGCGGGCGGCGCCCTGCCCGGCTCGACCGGCAAGCTGGTCGGCGGCCCGATGATGGGGTTCGAGTTGGAAGACAACGCCGCGCCCCTGACCAAGGCGGTGAACTGCATCATCGTCAAGCACCCCGACCTGTTCCCGGCGCGGCCGGCCGCCCTGCCTTGCATCCGCTGCGGCGCCTGCGCGCGCGCCTGCCCGGCCGATCTGCAACCGTTCGAGATGTACTGGTTCGCGCGCGCCAAGGACTTCGGCAAGGCGCAGAGCTACGATCTGTTCGACTGCATCGAATGCGGCTGTTGCAGCTTCGTCTGCCCCAGCCACATCCCGCTGGTGGATTACTTCCGCTTCGCCAAGAGTGAAATCTGGGAACGCGAGCGGCACAAGCACGACGCCGACCAGGCGCGCACGCGCCATGAGTTCAAGGAATTCCGCCTGGAACGAGAAAAACTGGAAAAGGCGGAAAAGCTCGCCGCCAAGGTCGCCGAAAACAAGGCGCGGGACGCGGCGGCGGCCGCCACCGCCGCGGCCAACCCGGATGCCGCCGCCGACCCGGAAGCGGAACGCAAGAAAGCCATCCTGCAAGCCGCCCTGGACCGCGCGAAAAAAGCCAAGGAAGCGGTCACACCGCAGAACACGGAAAGCCTGCCGCCGGCGGTGGAAAAACAGATCGCCGAGATCGAGGCGCGCCGAGCACAGGCGGATACGGCTGTGGAGAAAGAGGCAGGACAATGAGCACAAACATCCCATCCCAACACCGTCATTCCCGCGCATGCGGGAATCCAGTTCGTTCGTCAAACTGCATGCAGTTCGTAGGATGTGGTGAGCGCAGCGAACCGCATCAAACAAGGTCGCGATGCATGGTGCGGTTCGCTACGCTCACCACACCCTACGTCCTGTTTGGGCACACGCCCATCCTCACGTTTCAACGTGACGGGCTACTGGTAGCCCATTCCGCCAAAACGGTGACCAATGAACTGGATTCCCGCATGCGCGGGAATGACGGTAATCGCGCATGAACGGCTCCCCCTACCTCCTGCGCGGGAACAACTCCGTCACCCTGGTGATGCTGAAAGTGCTGGCGGCGCTGATTCCCGGCATCATTGCCCACGTCTGGTTCTTCGGCCCCGGTATCGTCGTCAGCCTGTTGCTCTGCACCGCCTTCGCCATCGGTTTCGAAACCTTGTTTCTGCTGATGCGCGGCATGCCGCTAAAGCCTTTCCTGACCGACGGCTCGGTGGTGGTCACCGCCTGCCTGCTGGCCCTGGCCATGCCGACACTGGCGCCCTGGTGGCTGTATCTGACCGGCATCTTCTTCGCCGTGGTGGTGGCCAAACATTTCTATGGTGGCCTCGGCCAGAACCTGTTCAACCCGGCGATGGTCGGCTACGCGGCGTTGATCGTCAGCTTTCCGGTGTACATGACGCAATGGGTCGCGCCCCTGGGCATCGCCCAGGTCACCCCCGATCTCTGGGAAGCCTTTGACCTGGTGTTCGCCGGCGCCGGTGCCATCAGCCCCGACGCCTATACCTCCGCCACACCGCTGGACGTCTGGAAAACCCAGGCGCGGCAGGGCATTGACGCAGCCAACATCTTGGCCCAGCCGATCTTCGGCTGGGCTGGCGGGCACGGCCGGGAAATCGTCGCGCTGATGTATCTGGCCGGCGGCCTGCTGCTGGTCGCCAATCGCGTCGCCACCTGGCACGTCCCGGTCGCGTTTCTGCTGGCGATGGCGCTCACCGCCGGGTCGCTGCACCTGCTCGACCCCGCTCACCACGCCCCGCCGCTGTTCCACCTGTTCTCCGGCGGCGCCATGCTCTGCGCCTTCTTCATCGCCACCGACCCGGTCACCGCCGCCAGCACGCCGCTGGGTAAATTGATCTACGCCGGCCTCGCCGGCTTCCTGGTCATCATCATCCGCGCCTTCGGCGGCTATCCCGACGGCATCGCCTTCGCCGTGTTGCTGATGAACGTCGCGGTGCCGTTCATCGACGCCTACACCCAGCCGCGCGTGTTCGGCCACAAACACGGCGGCAAGCGGGGCCAGGCATGACCCCGGCGATCCGCGAAACATTTTCCACCGCGCTGACGCTGCTGGTTTTTTCCGTGGTCGGCGCCGCGCTGCTCTCCGGTGCCCACACCCTTACCCGCCCCGCCATCGAAGCCAGCGAACGCGCGGAGAAACTCGCCCTGATTTCGCAAACCCTGCCGCCCGGCGGTTTCGACAACGATCTGGTTGGTGCCGCCCGGCAGTTGCCGGTCGACGCCCTGCTCGGACTGAAACGCCCGGGTCTGGCGTATGTCGCGCGTAAAGGCGGCGAGGCGACGGCGGTGGTGCTGGAAGCCGCCGCCCCCGACGGTTACGCCGGTGAAATCCGCCTGCTGGTGGGCATTCACGCCGATGGCCGCATTGCCGGCGTGCGCGTCACCGCGCACCGGGAAACCCCCGGCCTCGGCGACTACATCGAGATCGCCAAGAACCGCTGGATCACCCAGTTCGACGGCCACGGCCTCGCCGAAATACCGGCGGCGGAATGGCTGGTCCGCAAGGACGGCGGCCGTTTCGACTACATGGCCGGCGCCACCATCACCCCGCGCGCCGTGGTCAAGGCCACGCGCCGCGCGCTGGAATATTTCGCGGCGCACCGGGAAGAACTGATGCAAGGAGCGCAGCCATGAACGAACCCGTAGGATGCGGTGAGCGCGGCGAACCGCATCGCGGCATAACGATGATGCGGTTCGTTCCTCACCACATCCTACGTGGAGGAGCACCATGATGTTCAGCCAGGAAACCCGCGACATCATCTACAACGGCCTGTGGAAGCAGAACCCCGGCATCATCCAGTTGCTCGGCCTCTGTCCGCTACTGGCGATCAGCAACAACGTGGTCAATGCCCTCTCCCTGGGGCTGGCCACGACCTTGGTGATGGCCGTTGCCAGCGCCTCGGTGGCGCTGATCCGCAACGTCATTCCGCATGAGATCCGCATCCCCGCTTTCGTGCTCATCATCGCCGCGCTGGTCACCGTGGTGGAGCTGGTCATGCACGCCTGGATGCATGCCCTGTACATCGTCCTCGGCGTCTTCATTCCCCTCATCACCACCAACTGCATCGTCCTGGCGCGGGTCGAGGCCTTCGCCTCGAAACGCTCCACCGGCCACTCCGTGCTCGACGCCACCATGATGGGACTCGGCCTCACCGGCGTCCTCGTCGTTCTCGGCGCCATGCGCGAAATCGTCGGCAAGGGCACCCTCTTCTCCGGCGTCGATCTTGCCCTCGGCCCCATGGCGAAGGGCTGGGTGATTCCGGTAATCCCCGACTACCAGGGCATGCTCATCGCCGTCCTCCCCCCCGGCGCCTTCATCGGCCTGGGCCTGCTCATCGCCCTGCGCAACTGGTTGCAGGAACGAGAAGCCGGATAAGCCTGACGGCCCCCCTTTTGCAAAGGAGGGTTAACGTGAAACACGTCCCGTAGGAGCGTCCGCTTGCGGCGCGAAATGCCACGCACACTCGTTTTCGCGCCGCAAG
>JAURYL010000125.1 GCA_030653935.1 Pseudomonadota bacterium | reverse complement strand
GCGGTGAGTTCCACCGTGTCAGCCTGTGGAGAGGAAGGCTCTGGCCTCGGGCGCAAGCTCAAGACGAAACCAGCCTCGGTGAAGCAGGAATCCAGCAGCAAAGCTACCTATGGGTAGCTTTGCGTAGGTATGGAGGAACGGAGCACACGACGTTGTCACGCATAACCCTGGGCTTTCATCCACAAGCCCCGCACGGAAATGAGCCCCTGGCTTTTCAGCCAGTCGTTGCTCATCGCCATTTGCGTCGCCTTCGTCTTCGACAGGTGCCAGTAACTCTTGCTGCTGATCCCCGTCAAAATCGCTTGCCGTTTTCCCACCCCCATCGCCAGCAGGTTTCTGATCTTCGTCCGCGGCCGGCGCCACTGTTTCCAGTAGCACATTCGGATTCGGCGTCTGATCCACTGGTCGATCTCCGGGATTACGCGGTAATACTCGGATTTCCCGAAGTACCCCATCCAGCCCCGAAGGTATTGGCCGAGTTTGTGGAACCGGTATTCCATCGACACGCCCCAGCTTCGTCCCGTCAATTCCTTGACGCGGTGCTTGAAGTCGGCGAAGGACTCCTCCGACCAGCGCAGCTTCGTTCCCCGGAACGTGTAGCCCAGGTACGTCGTCTGCACGGCCGGAATGACCCGGCTCTTTTGCTCGTTGACCTTGAGTTTCAGTTTCTTGGTCAGGTAGCGGCTCACGCTGGCCATCACCCGTTCCCCGGCGCGTCGGCTTTTGACCAGGATCATCACGTCGTCCGCGTAGCGGACGAAGCGGTGGCCCCGGCTTTCCAGTTCTCGATCCAGGTCGTCAAGCAGGATGTTGGCCAGCAGCGGCGACAGCAGGCCGCCTTGCGGCGTGCCGATGTCGCTGGCTTGCAGGTCTTCCCCGTTGAGGACGCCCGCCCGGAGATAGCGGCCGATCAGCGCCAGCAGCCGTTTGTCGCGTACCTTTCTGGCCACGCGGGCCATGAGGATGTCGTGTTGGACGTTGTCGAAGAATTTCGCCAAGTCCAGGTCGACGGCGATTCGGTAGCCGGCTTTGAGGTGGCCGCGTATCTGTTCGAGGGCTCCATGGGCGGAGCGTCCCGGTCTGAACCCGTGGCTCGATGCGCTGAAGCCGGGGTCGAAGATCGGGGTGAGCACTTGGGCGATGGCTTGTTGGATGACCCGGTCGGTGACGGTGGGGATGCCCAATGGGCGCTCCCCGCCGCTCTTCTTCGGGATCATGACGCGCCGTACCGGCTGAGGGCGGTAACTGCCCGCCTCCAGTTGCCGGCGGATTTCTTCCCAGTGCTCGCGGGCGTGGGCGGGCCAGTCTTCAACGCGGATGCCGTCGATACCCGGCGCGCCGCGATTTCGTTTGACCCGTTTCCACGCTTGCCACAGGTTGACGCGGTGAAATACCCGCGCCATGAGGTCGTCGTGCAAGGCTGGCGTTCCGGTCTCACGCGTCATGATCCTTCCTCCATTCAGGGGCTAGTGGGCCATACAGTGAGCCGGGGCTCGTCCTTGTCTGTTTCCGTTCGGCCCTTCGCCCCATCCTGGCGGCTACTACGGCCTCTGCTGACTTCTGCCGAATCACGTCGTGGGTTGCCCCACGCCGCGCTATGGCGTGCCTTGCGTTTCGTCGGGTTTCGCTCGACCGGGTTCGACGTTCCCCGGCCGCCTGGCTCTTGGTGTCCCAGTGCGCCACCTGGGTCTCGCGCCGTTAGCGCCCAATCTTTTTAATCACCGCGAATGCGGGAACCCAGTGGGGTCAGCACTCTGGATTCCCGCATTCGCGGGAATGACAGATTTTTCGAGGCCCCCATAGATAGGTAGCAAAGGGAACCATGAGCGTTGCGTTTTGTAGGTACAAGTTGACCACTACCGACGTAATGCAACAATATGGCGACATGGTAAGTTCGCATCAGATTATTCTGGATCTCGCCGCTCAGCGCGGCCTCCTTCGCCCGCGTGATCTTGATGAGCGCGGGCTGCCCAGTGTCGCCCTCACGCGGCTGGTTCGGCAGGGGCTACTCACCCGCGTGGGCCGTGGTCTGTACGCCATTCCTGACCGTCCCGTGTCCGAGCATGGCTCGCTGGCCGAGATCGCACGCAGGCATCCGCAATCCATCGTCTGCCTGCTATCGGCGCTGCGTGTGCACGACCTCACCACGCAGTCACCGTTCGAAGTCTGGCTCGCCATTCCGAACAAGGCCCGTGCACCGAAGATGGATTATCCGCCGCTGCGCATCGTGCGCTTCTCGGGGGCCGCGCTGACTGACGGTATCGAAGATCATCAGGTCGATGGCGTGACCGTGCGCGTGACCAACGTCGCTCGCACCGTGGCTGACTGCTTCAAGTTTCGCAACAAGATCGGCCTCGATGTGGCGCTGGAAGCGCTTCGGGAGGCTTGGCGAGCCAAGCGGGTCAGCATGGATGAACTCTGGCGCTATGCCACTCTTTGCCGGGTGGCCAATGTGATGCGTCCCTACATGGAAAGCCTGTCATGACTGAACGAAATGTGGCGGCATCCGTGCGTGCCCGCCTGCTCAACCGCGCCCGCGAAACGAAGCAAGATTTCAACCTGGTTCTGACTCGCTACGCGATTGAGCGCCTTCTGTACCGAATCAGCATCTCGAAGCACGTGGATCAGTTCCTACGCTAGCAGCCTGTCGGACTTTGGTCGTCGATAGCGAGAAGCCGCCCCGACGAGCGCAGTTTTCGCCAGATTCGCCGCCGCATAGTCGAACTATGGGGCAAGAAGCTGGTGAAAAATGGGCCGTCGCGGTGGTTTCGCAGCCGGCGATTCCAAAGTCCGACAGGCTGCCAGGGTGCCCTGCTGTTTGACCTGTGGTTCGACATCCCGCATCGCCCAACCAGGGATGCCGACTTTTTGGGATTCTGCTCGGCGGAGCTGCCACACATCGAAGGCATTTTCAGAGAAATCTCAGACTTCCTGATCCCGGCCGGGTTATGGCCGTGCTTTCAGGAAACATGAATGGCACGAAGCACGAGCGTTTCCAGGTAGCCCCCGGATGCAGCCCGCCCACAGAAGGTTCAAGCGGGAACCCCCCTTTTCCAAAGGGG
>JAURYL010000118.1 GCA_030653935.1 Pseudomonadota bacterium | reverse complement strand
TTTGGAAAAGGGGGGTTCCCGCTTGAACCTTCTGTGGGCGGCCTGCATCCGGGGGCTACCTGGAAACGCTCGTGCTTCGTGCCATTCATGTTTCCTGAAAGCACGGCCATAACCCGGCCGGGATCAGGAAGTCTGAACTTGTAGCGCCGGCGTCTCGCCGGCCGCCCACAATAACGCCGGCGAGACGCCGGCGTTCCACCGTTACACGATATCCAGGTGATCCAGCCCTGAAAGCGGTGACTCGCCGCGTTCTTCCTTGGCGTGCAGCTTGATCTTGAGGCGCAGGTCGTTGAAGGAATCGGCGTTGCGCAGGGCATCCTCGGGGCTGATGATGCCGATGTTGTTGAGGTCGTAGAGCGACTGGTCGAAGGTCTGCATGCCAAGGTCGCGCGAGCGGGCCATGATGTCGCGGATCTCGTCGAGTCGGCCTTTCATGATCAGGTCTGAAATCAGCGGCGAGTTGAGCATGACTTCCGCCGCCGGGATGCGACCCTTGCCGTCGGTACGCGGCACCAGGCGTTGCGAGACGATGGCGCGCAGGTTCAATGAGAGGTCGAGCAGCAACTGATCACGGCGGTCGCGCGGGAAGAAACTGAGAATCCGGTCGAGGGTCTGACTGCCATTGTTGGCGTGTACCGTGGACAGGCAGAGGTGGCCGGTTTCGGCGTAGGACAGGGCGTATTCCATGGTTTCCCGGTCGCGAATCTCGCCGATCATGATCACGTCCGGCGCCTGCCGCAGGGTGTTCTTCAGGGCCACTTCCCAGTTGGCGGTATCGGAGCCGATCTCGCGCTGGGTGATGATGCTCTTGCCGTGCTGATGCACGAATTCGATGGGGTCTT
Source organism: Pseudomonadota bacterium (assembly GCA_030653935.1). Lineage (GTDB taxonomy): Bacteria > Pseudomonadota > Gammaproteobacteria > Burkholderiales > Thiobacillaceae > PFJX01. The sequence goes on along the minus strand of JAURYL010000118.1, from coordinate 24,543 downwards.
CCACCGTGACGATATGTTCGCTGGCGATGGCATTGCGGTAGCCGATCATCGCCGCCAGGGTGGTGGATTTACCGGAACCTGTGGAACCTGCCAGCAGCACCAGGCCACGCGGCATCATGCTGATGTCGCGCAGGATGGGCGGCAGATGCAGGGACTCCAATTTTGGAATCACCGTGTTGATCAGGCGAAACACCAGGCCGGTACGCCCCTGCTGGACGAAGGCGTTGACCCGGAAACGGCCGATTTCGTGATCGTGGACGGCGAAGTTCAACTCCTTGGTGGCGATGAATTCCGCTCGTTGTTTCTCCGTCATCACCGCCTTGGCGTACTCCAGGGTTTCCGAGGGTGTCAGGCTCAGCTTGGTGATGGGGGAAACCTTGCCGTCCATCTTGATGGCGGCGGGAAAACCGGCGGTGATGAACAAGTCGGAAGCGTTGCGCGCGACCATGAAGCGCAGCCACTCGAAAATCTGTTTGTGGAAGTCGGTCATACCGGAAAGATGTCCTTGTTCATCGCCACGGCACGGGCATCCGCCGACGAAATCACATTGCGCCGCACCAAGTCCGTCAGCGCCTGATCCAGCGTCTGCATGCCGATGGACTGCCCGGTCTGGATCGAGGAATACATCTGCGCCACCTTGTTCTCGCGGATCAGATTTCGGATTGCCGGGGTGCCGATCATGATTTCGTGCGCGGCGACTCGGCCGCCGCCGTCCTTGCGCTTCAACAGCGTTTGCGAAATCACCGCGCGCAGCGACTCGGAGAGCATCGAACGCACCATTTCTTTCTCCGCCGCCGGGAACACATCGACGATCCGGTCGACGGTCTTGGCGGCCGAAGAGGTATGCAGGGTGGCGAACACCAGGTGGCCGGTCTCGGCGCCGGTCAGCGCCAGGCGGATGGTTTCCAGGTCACGCAGTTCGCCCACCAGGATGATGTCCGGATCCTCGCGCAGCGCGGAACGCAGGGCCTCCGAAAAGCCGTGCGTGTGCGGCCCCACCTCGCGCTGGTTGATCAGGCACTTCTTGCTCTTGTGCACGAATTCGATCGGGTCCTCGATGGTGAGGATGTGGCCGAACAGGTTTTCGTTGACGTAGTCGATCATCGAGGCCAGCGTCGTCGACTTGCCGGAACCGGTGGGGCCGGTAACCAGGACGATGCCGCGCGCCTGATCGGAGATGTCCTTGAAAATGCGCGGCGCTTCCAGTTCCTCCAGGGTCAGGACTTGGCTGGGAATGGTCCGGAACACCGCGCCGGCACCCCGCTGCTGGGTGAAGGCGTTGACCCGGAAGCGCGCGATATTGGGCAACTCGAAGGCGAAATCGACCTCCAGATGCTCTTCATAATGCTTGCGCTGGCTATCGCTCATCACGTCATAGATCATGGCGCGGGTCGAGCTGTTGTCCAGAGACGGCAGGTTGATACGGCGAATATCGCCGTGCACCCGGATCATCGGGGGCAGCCCGGCGGAGAGGTGCAAGTCTGAGGCTTTGTTCTTGACCGAGAAGGCGAGGAGCTCGGAAATTTCCATTACAATTCCCTGAGTTACGTGATTTTTTCCGCAGGAGTTCAAGGCATTATGGGTGCGATGGCGGCCGCCGTGCAAGCTTGCCGAGAACGCATGACCACAGCCTGCGCCGAGGCGGGACGTCCCGCCGAGTGTGCCCGACTGCTGGCGGTCGGCAAGACCTTCCCCGCCGGCGCCATCCGCGAAGCGCACGCCGCCGGACTGACAGCCTTCGGCGAGAGCTACCTCCAGGAAGCGCTGGAGAAACTCGATGCCCTGGCCGACCTTCCCCTGGAATGGCATTTCATCGGCCCCCTGCAAAGCAACAAGACGCGGCCGGTGGCGGAGCGTTTCGCCTGGGTGCATGGGGTTGAGCGGGAAAAAATCGCGCGACGTCTGTCGGAACAGCGACCATCCGCCCTCCCCCCGCTCAACGTCTGCGTCCAGGTCAATGTCAGCGGCGAAGCCGGCAAGCATGGCGTGGCGCCGGATCATGCGCTGGACCTCGCCCGCCTGGTGGCGCGCCTGCCCAATCTGCGCTTGCGCGGTTTCATGACGATTCCCGAGGCCGATTCCGAGGTCGCGCGCGCCCGTTTTTCGCGCCTGCGCGGCTTGCTGGAGCAGGCCCGCGCGGAAGGCCTGGCTGTGGACACTTTATCCATGGGCATGTCTGCCGATCTTGAAGCCGCGATTCTGGAAGGGTCCACGATGGTGCGTATCGGTAGCGCGCTCTTCGGCGCCCGTCCCCATCCCATCGAAGAACAAGGAATATCAGCATGAAAATCGGCTTTATCGGCGGCGGCAACATGGCCGCGGCCATCATCGGCGGCCTGCTGCAAAAGGGCTTCGCCCGCGAGGACATCATCGTCGCGGAACAGCAGCCGGAACGTCGCCCCTGGTTGGCGCGTGAATTTGGCGTCGAGGTCGTCGACAACGCGGCCGCCGCGCTCACCGCCGACGTCGTGCTGCTGGCGGTCAAGCCGCAACAATTGCGCGCCGCGCTTTGCTGCCTGCCATCTCTCGACCCCGGACAATTGATCGTCTCGATCGCGGCGGGCGTGCGCGCCGGCGACATCTCCCGCTGGCTGCGTGATCACCCCACCGTGGTCCGCGCCATGCCCAACACGCCGGCGCTGGTGGGCGCCGGCATCACCGGCCTGTATGCCCTGCCCGGTGTCGACGAAGCGCACAAGGCGCTGGCCACGCAACTGCTGGAAGCCGTTGGCAGCGTGGTGTGGGTGGACAGCGAAGCCCAGATCGACGCCGTAACCGCCATCTCCGGCAGCGGTCCGGCCTATGTCTTTCTCTTCATCGAAGCGCTGGAACAGGCGGCCGTCGACCTTGGCCTGCCCGCCGTAACCGCGCGCCAGCTCACCCTGCATACCTTCCTTGGCGCCGCCGCCCTGGCGATACGGGATAAATCGACGCCGGCCGAACTGCGCGAGCGCGTCACCTCCAAGGGCGGCACCACCGAGCGCGGCCTCCTGGCGCTGGAGGAAGGCGGCGTGAAATACGCCATCGGTCTGGCCGCGCGCGCGGCGGCGGAACGCGCCCAGGAAATGGGCGAACTGTTCGGAAAAAACTGATGTTCGTCGACGCCGCCCAATTTCTGCTGCGCACCGCCTTCGATCTGCTCGCCTGCGCGCTGTTCCTGCGTTTTTGGATGCAATGGGTGCGGGTGCCCTTCCATAACCCCTTCGCCCAGTTTGTGCTGCGGGTCACCGATTTCGCGGTGCGCCCCCTGCGACGCCTGATACCGGGTTTTTTCGGGCTGGACTGGGCCAGCCTGATTCCGTTCTATGTCGCCGAATTGCTCTCCGTGCTGGGCAGCTATTGGCTAATGGATTACCCCTTCGCCACGGCGGGCGCGGCGGTGCTGCCCGCCTTCCTGCTGCTGGCCCTGGCTGCCACTTTCCGCTTGGCCCTGTATCTGTTGATGGGCTTCGTGCTGTTGCAGGCCATCCTGAGCTGGGTCAACCCGTTCTCGCCACACGCCGCCCTGGTTTACGCCCTGGCGCGCCCGGTCCTGAAGCCGTTCCAGAGACTCGTGCCGCCCATCGGCGGTGTCGACCTGACGCCGATGGTCGCCCTGATCGTGGTGCAGTTGCTGCTGATCGCTCCGGTTTCCGCCCTGGAGCGCCTGGCGCGGACGCTGGTTTGATGCCGCCCTGGTTGAGAATCGCGGGCCCCGGCGTCGAGATCACCGTGCACATCCAGCCCGGCGCCTCGTGCTGCGAACTCGCCGGCGAACATGGCGAGGCGCTCAAGGTACGCATTTCGGCGCGGCCGGTGGAAGGCGCGGCGAACACTGCCTTGACGGAATTCATGGCACAGTGCCTTGGCGTGGCCCGACGTGAGGTTAGAATCGTGCGCGGTGTGAAATCCCGCCACAAAGTGCTTTGGGCGCCTGTAGCTCCAGAGCTGGCTCGGCGGCGGATTGAGGGGGATACCTAATGAATTACGGCCTGGAAAGCGGCATTACCCGGTTCCGACATAGGCGTGACCGACTGGTCAAGGTGGTTGTCGCCTATAGGGACTGGCTGGAAAAACATGCCGATGTGGAACCATCGCTGTTGCTGCGACTGTTCGACCTGACCGAAAACCTGAAAAAAGACAGGCTGATGCTGGCGTTCGTGGCTGAATTCAGCCGCGGCAAGACCGAACTCATCAACGCCCTGTTCTTCTCCGATTTCAAGCAGCGCCTGCTGCCCTCGGACGCCGGCCGCACCACCATGTGTCCGACCGAGATCTTCTACGACGCGGATACCGAGCCCTATATCCGCCTGCTGCCCATTGAAACCCGCTTCCGCGACGACAGCATCACCACCCTGAAACGCATGCCGGTGGAGTGGAGCACCATCCGCCTCGATGTCGCCGACCCCAACGCCATGGTTTCCGCCATGCGCAAACTGGCGGAAACCAAGGTGGTGTTCAAGGTGGAAGCGCGCGCCCTTGGCCTCTGGGATGAAAACGACCCCAACCTGGGCTACATGGTGAAAGACCAGGACCGCGTGGAGATCCCCGCCTGGCGTTACGCCCTGATCAATTTCCCGCATCCGCTGCTGGAATCCGGCCTCGCCATCCTCGACACCCCCGGCCTCAACGCGATGGGCGCGGAACCGGAACTGACCATTTCCGCCATCCCCAACGCCCACGCCCTGCTGTTCCTGCTGGCCACCGATACCGGCGTCACCCAATCCGACTTCGAAATCTGGAACAAATGGGTGTCGAAGCATGCCAGCCAGCACTACGCCGTGCTGAACAAGATCGACATGCTTTGGGACGACATCAAGACTCCGGAGGAAATCGGCCGCACCATCCAGCGCCAGATCGAATCCACCGCCACCCAGCTCAACATCCCCACCGCCAACGTCATGGCCATCTCCGCGCAAAAGGCGCTGGTGGGCAAGATTCGCGGCAACGATGATCTGATCAAGCGCTCTGGTATCCAGGCACTGGAAGTCATGCTGGCGCGCGAGATCATCCCCTCGCGGGAAAAGATCATGCGCGAAGCCGTGGTGCGTGAGGTTGGGCCGCTACTCACCGAGGCGCGCGACACCGCGCACAACCGCCTTCTGGCCGCGCGCCAATCGCTCATGGACCTGCATGCCCTCTCCGGCAAGAACCAGCAGATCGTCGGCCAGATGCGGGAAAAGATGCTGGGCGACAAGCAACTCTACGAGGAGACCGCGCGCAACTTCAACGTCACCCGCAAGATCGTCGCGCAGCAGGGCTGGGAACTACTCACCCACCTCGACGACGACCGCATGGACAAGATCATCGAGGAGTCGATGATGGCCATCAATGACAGTTGGACCACCGCCGGCCTGATCAAGGGCATGCACCTTCTGATCCGCCGCATCGGCGCCGAGTTCGACCACACCAACCAGCAGGCCGGCGGCATCAAGCAACTGCTCAACGCGGCTTATCAACGCTTCCATGATGTCCATGGCATGGAGCGCATGGACCCGCCCAACCTCGACCTTTCCCGCTATCGCGCCCGTCTCGACGAACTGATGGTGAGCACCCAGGAGTTCTGCTCCGACCCGCTCAACATCATGTTGGAGAAGCGGTTCATGGTGAAGAAGTTCTACATCGCCCTGGTCACCCAGGCGCGCGTCGTGTTCCAGCAGGTCAGGCTGGAAACCGAAACCTGGCTACGCCTCACCCTCGACCCCATCGTCGCGCGCATCAAGGAACACAAAACCCAGTTGGAGCACCGCCTGGAAAACCTCAACAAGGTGCACACCAACCTCAGTTCCATCCAGGAACGCAGCGCCGCGATCAGTCGCGACATGGTGGGCATCAAGGCGCAGGTGGACCAGATCGAGGAAGTCGCCAAGGAATTCTCCCTGCTCACCGGCATCGCTTTCCGGCCGCTGGAGAGTTCGCAACAGCCGGCGGCGTAGGTCGGAACGCGAAGCGGTTCCGACAGGCAGTCAACTCGGTGATGTCGGATCGCCCTTCGGGCATCCGACCTACGGCAGCACGTAGGTCGGAACGCGAAGCGGTTCCGACAGGCCACCCGGGTGGTGTCGGATCGCCCTACGGGCATCCGACCTACAGCAGGATGATGTCGTACTGCTCCTGGGTGAAGATGCTCTCCACCTGCAAGGAAATCGGTTTGCCGATGAAGTCGGAGAGTTGCGCCAGGCTTTGCGATTCCTCGTCCAGGTACAAATCGATCACCGTCTGCGAGGCCATGATGCGGAATTCGCGGGCACTGAACTGGCGCGCCTCGCGCATGATCGCGCGGAGAATTTCGTAGCACACCGTCTGCGCCGTCTTGATCTGGCCGCGCCCCTGACAGGTCGGACAGGGTTCGCACAGTACCCGGATCAAACTCTCGCGGGTGCGCTTGCGGGTCATCTCCACCAGGCCCAGCGAGGTGAAGCCGTTGATGGTCATCCGGGTATGGTCGCGCGCCAGGGCCTTCGACAACTCCGCCAGCACCGCCTGCTTGTGCTCGGTGCTGTCCATGTCGATGAAGTCCAGGATGATGATGCCGCCCATGTTGCGCAACCGTAGCTGCCGGGCGATGGTCTGCGCCGCTTCCAGGTTGGTCTTGAAAATGGTCTCGTCGAAGGTGCGGCCGCTGGTGTAGCTGCCGGTGTTCACATCGATGGTGGTCAGCGCCTCGGTCTGGTCGACGATCAGGTAGCCGCCCGACTTCAGATCCACGCGCCGCCCCAGCGCCTTCTCGATCTCGTCCTCCACCCCATAAAGGTCGAACAGCGGCCGCTCGGCGATGTAATGGCTGATCTTGCCGTGGACGTTGTGGGTGAACTCCGCCGCGAAGGCATCCAGGCGCTGGTGGGTCTCGCGCGAATCCACCAGGATGCGCTCGGTCTCCGCCGTCGCGAAATCGCGCAGCACGCGATGCGCCAGATCCAGCTCCTGATAGATCGCCTTCGGCCCCGACGTATTCTCGGAACGCGCCCGAATCGCGTCCCACAGGGTGTAGAGATATTCCACGTCGGAGGCCAATTCGGCGTCATCGGCGATATTGGCCATGGTGCGGATAATGAAGCCGCCCTGCTCGCCCTCCGGCAGCAAGCGAGTGAGGCGATCACGCAGCATTTCACGCTCCGCCTCATCCTCGATCTTCTGCGAGATGCCGATGCGCGTCTCCTGCGGCAGAAACACCAGAAAACGTCCGGCCATGCTGATCTGCGTCGACAGGCGCGCGCCCTTGGTGCCGATCGGGTCCTTGATCACCTGCACCAGCACGCTTTGGCCCTCATGCAGCACTTTCTCGATCGGGCGCGGGCTATTGTCGCAACGCGCCTCGACGATATCGCCCACATGCAGGAAGGCGGCGCGGTCGAGGCCGATGTCGATGAAGGCTGACTGCATCCCCGGCAACACCCGGCTGACCTTGCCCTGATAGACGTTGCCCACCATGCCGTGGCTACCGGCGCGTTCGATGTGCAACTCCTGCACCACACCCAGATACAACACCGCGACCCGCGTTTCCTGCGGTGTCACATTAATCAGAATTTCTTCGCTCATGAGGGTCTCGGAGAGTCAGTATTCGTGAGCCGCGCGGCGCGCGGCTCACGAATCGTGGCTACAACACCGGGAACGCCACCTCCCGCAACAGTTCCGCCGTCTCGAACAGGGGCAGGCCCATCACCCCGGAATAACTGCCGGCAAGATGCTCGATGAACATCGCCGCCCGACCCTGGATACCGTAGCCACCCGCCTTGTCGAACGGCTCGCGGGAAGCGACGTAAGCCACGATGTCCTCCTCCGACAGCGCCCGGAACGCCACGCTGCTTTCCGACAGCGCCACCGCCTGGCGGCCCCGGAACACCACCGCGACCCCGGTCAACACCGTGTGGGCACGCCCCGAATAGGCCCGCAACATCGCGGCGGCCTCGTCAGCATCCGCCGGCTTGCCGAGAATCCGCCCATCCAGCGTCACCGTCGTATCCGCCGCCACGATCGGCCAATCCGCGAGGCGGCGCCCATGCCGCGCCATTTCCCCCGCTGCCGCCTTCAGCCGCGCCAGGCGCAGCACGTAGTCGACGGCGGGCTCATCCGGAAACGGCATCTCATCCACATCCACCCGCCCCGGCTCGTTACGCAGACGCAAAACCGCCGGCGCCAGACCGATCTGGCGCAACAACTCCAATCGGCGAGGGCTCTGTGAAGCGAGGTAAAGGGATTTCAACATGGGGCTAAGCGGGCGATTGCGACGCGGCCCCGCATTTTCCACCTATTCCGCCCGCAATGCTTCCACCGGGTGTTGTGGTGGGTGCGCGATGGCAAGTCCGTCCCCACTTTCGACCGAGCCCGCCTTGTAAACCCAGGTTTAGTGGCGGCAGGCCCGTCTCCCGACGGTGATGGGAACAAAGCTACTTCTTTCCATACGCCCCATCGTGGTCAGAATGCAGGGCGATGAAGCGCAGGTAATCGCCCTCTCGCCGCGCCACCGCGCGGCAGGAACGGGACAGGCGGAGGGTGTAGCGTCCCGGCGCGCCTTTGATTTCTTCCCATTTGAGGCCGTGGTCGCGGTAGACGGTGGGCCAGTCCATGCCGCGTAGCTTACGTAGCGTTTTCAGCACCAGCCTGACTTCGTTGCCATCCAGCGCGAGTAGGTCGTCCTGAAACTCGGGCAGGTTCAGGTCCAGCAGAACCTGCCCGCTCATTCCGGCTTGTCCAGCCTTGCAGTTAGCGCGTCCAGATCGGTTTCGCTTGGCGGATTGGCGGCCATCCAGGCTTCGGCGCGGGCGAGGCGATCACGCATTTCCGGGGTGTAGAGCCAGGCCTCGGCTTCGGGAATGACGCGCATGGGCTTGAGCAGAATGGCGCCGTCTTCCCGCGCTTCCATTTCAAAGTAACGCCCAGCGAATTGCTTACCCAGCGATAGTTGGCCGCTGCTGCCTACCATTTTCAGCATGGCATTCTCCATGAGAACAAGTAAATCATGCCGCATGATAATGGCGATTCTGCGTTTAAGCGAGATCGTCCATTAGCCGAGGTAGGCCTGTAGCGCAGGCGTCCCGCCTGCTTCGTGGGCCTGATCAGAAGGACGAAGCAGGCGAGACGCCTGCGCTACATGCGGGCCTCTGGTGTCACTCCGGCTAATGGAAGATTTGTGTTAAGCGATGCTCTGGCCGAGCCGAGAAACTTGTCGTTGAGCCCTTTCCCGCCGCTCACTCCGCCCGCAAAGCTTCCACCGGGTTCAGTCCTGCCGCCTTTCTCGCCGGCGCGACGCCGGCGGCGATGCCGATGCACACGGCGACGACCTCGGCGGCGAGGATGTAATCCCAGGCCAGGCTGACCGGCAACGCCGGCAGCGCCAGGTGCAACAACTGCGCCATGCCGATACCCAAGGCCAGCCCCGCCGCGCCGCCGAGAGCGGCGAGGCCGGCGGCTTCGACCAGGAACAGGGCCATGATCTGGCCGTGGCGGGCGCCGAGGGCGTTGAGCAGACCGATTTCGCCGGTGCGTTCGGTGACGGTGATGGTCATCAGGGTGAGGATGCCGACGCCGCCGACCACCAGGGAGATGCTGCCCAGCGCGGCAACGGCGAAGGTGAGCACACCGAGGATGGAGTCGAGCACCTCAAGCTGCTGTTTCTGTGGGGTGACGGTGAAGTCTTCGCCGCCGTGGCGGGCGATGAGCAGACGGCGGATGCCGGCTTCGACGTGCTCCGGGTTGGCGTCCGGGTCGTGGGCGACGTCAATTTCCATCAGGCCTTCGCGGTTGAACAACTCCAGCGCGCGGGCGGCGGGCAGGTAGACGGTGTCGTCGAGGTCGAAGCCGAGCACCTGGCCCTTGGCGGCCATCACGCCGACCACGCGGTAGCGCTGGCCGCCGACGCGGATCAACACGCCAAGCGGGTTCTCGGCGCCGAACAGTTCGTTGCGCACCTTGGCGCCGAGCACGGCGAAGGCGCGCGGTGAGCCGAGGTCGTCCGGGGGGAGGAAGCCGCCAATGGCGACCGCCATGCGGAAGGTCTGCGCGAAATCCGGCCCGACACCGTAGACGGTGACGCGGCGCCCCCGACCAAACGCTTCAACCTCGGCATTGCCCTGAACCACCGGGACGACGCTCTCGACTTGCGGCACCTGGCGCAACGCCTCGGCGTCGGCCAGGGAAAGCGGCCGCACGCTGCCGAACATGCCGACGGCGCCGCCGTGGGTCTTGGTCTTGCCGGGGGTGACGGCGATCAGATTGGTGCCGAACTGGGTGAACTCGGCCAGCACGAACTGGTGCAGGCCTTCGCCCAGGGCGGTGAGCAGAATGACCGCCGCGACGCCGACCGCGATGCCCAGCGCCGAAAGCAGGCTGCGCCCGGGGTGGTGGGTGAGCGCGCCCAGCGATAGGTGAAGGAGGTCGGGCAGGCGCATTACTCCCCCCTTTTCCAAAGGGGGGCGGGGGGGGATTTAGCGACGCTTGCAATGGCGGAGGCTGTAGAAATCCCTGATAAAGCCCCTACCCTTCGGTACCCCGGCCCCCCTTTGATAAAGGGGGGAGCAAACCGGCGTGGCGCGAGCGGATACACCATCTTCACCGCCTTGCCAGCGCCAATGCCGCGTCCAGCTTCGCGGCGCGCCTTGCCGGCAGCCAGGCGAACAGCATGCCGGCGACGAGGGCGGTGGCGACGGCGGCGGCCACGGCCCAGAGGGGTGGAGCAATCGGCAGGACCGGGTAGAGGCGGCCGAGGGCGAAGCTGGCGGCCAGGCCGAGGATCAGGCCGCCCGCCGCGCCGAGGATGGAAATCAGCCCGGCTTCCGCCAGGAACAGCAGCCGCACGCTTGCGGCCGGCGCGCCCAGCGCCTTGAGCAGACCGATTTCCGAGCGCCGCTGTGCCACCGAAACCAGCATCACATTCATGATCAACACCCCGGCCACACCCAGGCTGATGGCGGCGATGCCGGCCACCGCCAGAGTCAGCGCGGTGAGGATGCGGTCGAAGGTGGCGAGCACGGCATCCTGGGTAATGACGGTGACATCGGCATCATTCTCGTGGCGGGTCTTGAGCAGCGCCAGCACGCTTTCCTTCACCGCCGGCACCGCCTCCCGGCCACGTACTTCCACCAGGATGCGGAACAAGGATTCGGTGTTGAACAACTGCTGCGCCGCCGCCACCGGAATAGCCACGGTTTCATCGGTATTGAAGCCCATCTGTTGCCCTTGGGCCGTGACGATGCCGATCACCCGGAAGCGGCGGTCGCCGATGCGTACCCACTCGCCAATGGCGTTGTCGGTGCCGAACAACTCGGCGCGGATGCGTTCACCCAGAACGCACACCGGCGCGGCCTGATCGCTGGGGCCGGGCGGCAGATAGCGGCCCCGCGCCAGGTGCGTATGGCGGATTTCCAGCATGTCGGCGGTGGTGCCAAGCAAAATCGCCTCGCGGCTGAGGCTGCCGCGTGACACCTGCGCCACGCCGACATTGAGTGGCGCAGTCCGCGCCACGCCGCGCAGGCGGGTGACGGCATCGGCATCACTCAGGGTGAGATCGCGTGTGGTCTGGCCGGAGAGCACGCCGGGCGCGCCTCCCGTGGTTTCCGCGCGGCCGGGAATGACGATGAGCAGATTGGTACCGAGCGAGGCGAACTGCTCCAGCACATAGCGCCGCGCGCCCTCGCCCAGCGCGGTCAGCACCACCACCGAGCCGACGCCGATGCTCATGGCCAGGGCGATGAGCAGAGTGCGCCGGGGCTGGTGGATGAGGCTGCCCCAGGCGAGCGAGAGGGTGTCGCCGAGGGTCATGAAACTTTGTCCGTCACCACCCGTCCGTCCTCCATGACGATGCGCCGCCCGGCGCGGGCGCCGATTTCCTGGTCATGGGTCACCACGATCAAGGTGGTGCCGCGCTGGTTGAGGTCTTCCAGCAGGGCCAGCACTTCGCGGCCGGTGGCGCGGTCGAGGTTGCCGGTGGGCTCGTCGGCCAACAGGATGGAGGGATTCATCGACATGGCGCGGGCAATGGCCACGCGCTGCAACTGGCCGCCGGAAAGCTGCGCGGGCAGATGGTCGGCGCGTCCGGACAAGCCGACATCGGCCAGCAGGCGCGCCACCCTTTTCTTGCGCTCACCCGGCGCCACCTCGGCCAGCAGCAGCGGCAAAGCGACATTGCCGGCGGCGGTCAGGCGCGGTACCAGGTGGAAGAACTGGAACACGAAGCCAATCTTCTCGCGCCGCACCGTCGCCGCCGCCACCTCATCGAGGCCGGTCACATCCAGACCATCCAGGCGGTAAGTCCCGCTGTTGGGGCGGTCGAGCAGGCCAAGCAGATTGAGCAAGGTGGATTTGCCGGAACCGGACGGCCCCATGATGGAAACGAACTCGCCCGCCGCGATGTTCAGGCTCACCTCGCGCAGCGCCTGAACGAGCTGATCGCCGACCTGGAAGCCGCGAGTGATGCGGTCGAGTTCGATCATGCGGGCAACCCATGTAGCGCAGGCTTCCAGCCTGCGTCTTTGTCTTTACAAACCAATGCAGGCTGGAAGCCTGCGCTACACAAGCCGGTCATTTCGCCACCGCCCGCACACCCGCTTTCACGCCTTCCTTTTCCAGCGAAATCACCACCTGATCGCCCGCCTTCAGGCCACGGGTGATTTCCGTGTGCTGCCAGTTGGCCAGGCCGGTGCCGACCGCGTGTTCGCTCAACACGCCCTCCTTCAGCAGCAGCACCTTGTTGCCGGAAAGCAGCGCCTGGGTGGGAATGCGCAGCACCTTGTCGCGTGCTTCCAGGATGATTTCCGCATCGGCGCTGTAGCCCACCAGCAGGGATTTCAGATCGAGCGGCTGGGTGAAAGCCACTTCCACTTCCACCGTGCGCGCCTGCTTCTCCACTTCCAGCACATAGGGCGCGATGCGTTGCACGCGGCCGGCGAAATGTTTGCCGGGGAAGGCGTCCAGCGCGATGCGGGCGGGCAGGCCGACACGGATTTTCGGGGCGTCCACCTCGTCGATGGGCGCGGTGACATACAGGCAGGTGTCGTCGATCAGGTCGATGGCCGGCGGCGTGGGAATGCCGGGTGGCGACGGCGTGCTGTATTCGCCCTGCTCGCCAGTGACTTCCGCGATGATGCCGGCGAACGGCGCTTTCAGCACACTGCGTGACAGCGTCGCGCGGGCCGTTTCCAGGCGTGCCCGGGCGCCGGCGATCTCGGCGGCGGCGGCGCGGCAACCCGCCTCCCGCACATCCGCCTCGCTGACCGCGGCATCCACCTTGGCGACGCTGACGAAGCCCTGCGCCGCCAGTTGTTGTTGCCGCTTCGCCTCGCGCCGCGCCGCTTCCGCCGCCGCACAGGCCTCGCCGCGCCGCGCCTGGGCGGTGCGGATCTGTTCATCGGCCTGGCGCGCGCCGGCAACGAGGTCGGCATTCCACAGCTCCAGCAGCACCTGCCCCGCCTTCACCCGATCCCCCTCATGGACCCGCAGCTTCGCGATCTGGCCGCCACCCTGCGGCGCCAGTTTGGCACGGCGGCAGGCCTTCACCGTGCCGGCGCGGGTGTTGGCGACACTGGACTCGACCTGGCCAAGATTCACTTCGGCCACGCTGACTTCGATGGGCTTGGGCTGGCCGTAATGCAGCCAGGCGGCATAGCCGAGGATGCCGGCCACGGCCAGCAGGGCGAACCGCCAGGACCAGCGACGCAGAACGGGGGAAAGGGTATGCATGGCGGCGCCTTTTATTCCCGATGGTAGGGATGGTTGTTCAGCAGACTGACGGCGCGGTACAACTGCTCAGCCAACAGCATGCGCGCCATGGCATGCGGCAAAGTCAGGCGTGACAGCGACAACTTCAATTCCGCCTTCTCCAATAGCGATGCCGCCAGGCCATCGGCGCCGCCGATCACCAGCGCCACATCGCGGCCCTCCGCCATCCAGCGCGCCATCAAGTCGGCCAGTTCTTTGGTGGTCACCTCGCGGCCGTGTTCGTCCAGCGCCAGCAAACGCGCGCCGGACGGCACTTTTTCCAACAGCCGCGTGGCTTCGATCGCCTTGATTGAATCGGCGGACTGGCCGGCGCGCTTCTCCGGTTTGATTTCCACCAGCTCGACACGCGCCTCGCGCGGCATCCGCTTCAGATACTCCGCCACCGCCGTATTGGCCCAGGCCGGCAGCTTGTCGCCCACACTCAGCAGAGTGAGTTTCATGAAAATTCCTCAAGTAAAGCCTTGACCGCCGCCGCTTCCCGTTCCGGCGTGAACAGCGGCGCGCGCGCCGCGCACTGGCGTTGCAGCAGGTCGAGAAAAGCGGGGTCGGATTCGGCGCGCCACATTAATTCGGCCAGCGCGGCTTCGTCGCCGAGGGGGAAATAGCCGGCGTAATCCTCGCCCAACATACCGACGTTGCCGGCGATGTCCGACGCCAACACCGGTGTGCCGGCCGCCACCGCCTCGCAGATCACATTGGCGCCACCTTCCATGCGCGAACTAATCACCAGCAGATGGCCGCGCGCGATGCGCCGCCGTGTCTCGCCATGCGGCAGCGCGCCCAGCCAGTGCCAGCGCGGGGATTCCAGCGCGCGTGCTTCGGCTTCCATCTCCGCCTGCAACAAGCCACCCACATGGCGAACCCGAATCCGGCTCGCGACAGGCAACAAGCGGCTGGCGTAAGCCGCGCGGAACGGGTCTTTTTCCTCGCGCAGGTGCGCGACGACGCAGACATCGAAGGTTCTCACCGGTTTCGCCGCCGGCTTCAATGTCGGCGCCGACTGGTAAATCACCCGCGCCTTCGCCCGCAAGGCATCCGGCAACGCCGCCACACCGCGTTCCTGCAACACCACCAGGCGATGCGCCAGCCGCAGCGAATCCATGGCATCGGCGTCGAACTGGATATCGCGGTAGATATCGGTGCCGGTCAGGATCAACAGCAACGGCCGCTCCGGATACCGCCCGGTATAAGCAGCCAGGGAGGCATGACTGCGGCGCGCGTGCAAAACGATCATGCCATCCGCCTCCCGCCCATCCCATTCCCGCACCATCTCCACAGCATGCCCGGCGCGGCGGAGAAAGCGCGACCAGCGCGCGGCCGTATGTGCATTGCCGTTACGCGCGTCAAGCAGATAGGGAGTAACCAGAACGATACGCATGGCCGGAATATAGCCCAGCCACGCCGTCCCCCACCCGGACGCAAAAAACTGTGCGTAGACTGAAAAACCCACTTTACAAGTCCAAAAGTCGTGCCTAAAATGCGCGCTCTCTTGTGGGGGTATAGCTCAGCTGGGAGAGCGCTTGCATGGCATGCAAGAGGTCAGCGGTTCGATCCCGCTTACCTCCACCACGAAACGAGAAGACTCGGGAAACCGGGTCTTCGGCCTCATAAGTCCCTATCGTCTAGAGGCCTAGGACATCGCCCTTTCACGGCGGTAACCGGGGTTCGAATCCCCGTGGGGACGCCAGAAGTAGCAACAACGGCTCGCAGCGATGCGGGCCGTTTTTGTTTGTGGCGTGACTGGATTGCTGGTCCTTGCCGAATCAGCCTCTCGCAGCTTGCAAACTGTTGGCATCAGATTCATGACTGATCGCTTTCTGATTCGGCTTGGTCGCTTCGTCCCTGGCCTTGAGCATTGCACCTATGGCCGCTTTCTCTTCCTCTCGGCTCATTGGCTTGCGGTTTTTCTTATACAGACTCCCCGCTGCTGACGCGGCCTTGTCGAGCTTCTTCATGCAACCACACCCACCCCCGCCCGGAGTGCGGCGGCATGTAACGCGCCATCCTTCGCGGCGATCGGCAGGCCAAGGCGCATGGCCAGGTCGAGATAAGCCGCGTCGTAGCTGCTCAGGCCAAAACGGAGGGCAAGTGCCATGTTTTCTGCCGTGGCGGTCGCGGTGTAGTCCACGGAGAGGGGGAGCTTTTCGGCTTCCGCGATGATCTCCAGCGCGCTTTCGGTCGCCAGCTTGCGGCCCATGACGGCTTTGCGCAGGACGTTGGAGAATTCCAGCATCCAGAGGGCGGGAACATGGGCGGTGTCGGCCTTGAGCCGGTCCAGCACGCTATCTGTGTAGTCCGTGGCCTGACTTGGGAAAAACCATGCGACGACCACGGAGTTATCCACCACGAACGGCATCAGTCGCGGCCTTCTTCGATGGCCTCGCGAATATCGAAATCGCCGATGTCGCGGCTTGCGCGGTGGCTTTTGATACGGTCAATCAGTGCCTGGGTGGATTGATCGGCATCGCTTTGGCCGCGGACGATGGTTTGGCGTTCGCGTTCCAGAAAGGCGGCCAGAGCCTCATTGAGCATATCGGCCTCGGCCCGGTGGGTTTCCTTGGCCAGGGCGTGCAGCCCGGCGCGAATGTCCGGGCGAATTTCCAGGGTGTCGGTTTGCATGTGGCGGTCCCCCAAGTTGATGGGCGGATGTTACATGTCGGCCATCCTTATCCGTAACCCCGGAAGGTTTGCCGGAATGAAACCGGGGTTCGAATCCCCGTGGGGACGCCAGAAGTAGCAACAACGGCTCGCAGCGATGCGGGCCGTTGTTGTTTGTGGCGCGCTCAGGCCACGTTCATGGCCGCGCGCTGATCGACTTTAGCCTGTCCAGAGCCGCCGTTACTTCCCGCCCCTGGGTCGTGATGATTTCGATCAAGTCCGCCGACGAACGGGCATCGGTATCGGCTTTGGCGTTGGGGTTCACCGCCTTGATGTCGTAGGCGGCATCCTCGATGCTCTGGGCCTTGGCCGCCGCTTCACGGGCGGCTTTGTCGGCCAGGGTCAGTTCCGCGTTCAGGGTTGCGATGCGCGTCGCGTTGGCGATGCGCTCCTTCTTCAGTTGCGCCAGGGTTTCCTTCAGCCGCGACTGTTTCTCCTTCAGCCGTTGCTCCTCGCGGCGATGCGGTTCGGCCTGGGCGCGCGCTTCGGCCAGGCGCGCGGTGAAGTCCACGGTCCAGCTATGCTCGCTCTCCTCGCGCCCGGGCAGGCGGGCGAAGAAGTCGTCGAAGCGCGCCAGGCCGAGCGGCGTTTTTTTGCCCACCTTCACATCGGAAAGGTCGTAATACCAGATATTGGTGGTCGGCCTGCCCTTGGTGAAAAACAGCAGATTGGTCTTCACGCCCGCGCCGGCGGTGGTGAACACCCCGCCCGGCAGGCTGACCACACACCACAGATCGCACTCGTCCAGAAGCTTGCGTTTGCTGCGCACGAAAGCCTCTTCGTTGGTGCGAAACAGCACACCCTCGTCCAGCACGATGCCGCAACGGCCGCCCACCTTCAGCGCCTTGAGGAGGTGCTGCAGGAACAGCACCTGGGTGGCGCTGGTCTTGAACGGGAATTTGTCCTGCGCGGTCTTGCCCTCCTTGCCGCCGAAGGGCGGGTTGGTGAGGATCACGTCGAAATGGCTGGGCGCGTTCTCGAACAGGCCGCCGTAGATTTCCATCTCGGTCAGCGTGTTGCCGTGCCACAGATTGGGCTGGTCGATGCCGTGCAGCACCAGATTGGCCAGGGCGATGGGGAACACCAGGTTCTCCTTCTCGCGGCCGAAAAAAGCGTCGTGCTTGAGGGCGTCGATCTGGGTGCCGGTGGCGCCCTCGCCCAAGGCCGCGCGCATGTACTCATAGGCCTGGGCCAGGAAGCCGCCGGTGCCGCAGCAGGGGTCATAGACCGTCTCGCCCAGTTTCGGGTCCACCACCCGCGCCATCGCCCGGATCACCTCGCGCGGGGTGAAGAACTGGCCGCCGTCGGAGTTCTTCTCCCCCATTCTCAGCAGCAGGTCTTCGTAGACCTGCGACAGCGTGAACAGATGCGTGGTGTCGATCTGGTCGGAATTGATCTGCCCCACCATGTCCAGCACATCGAGCAGATTGGCCTCGCTATCGACGCGCACCTTCTCCACGGCGGTCATGATCTCGCCGATGATCTTCTGCTTCGGGCTGGCCAGCGGACGGCGCGACAAGCCGCGCAGATGCGGCAGCAACTCGCCGTTGATGAAATCGAACAACGCCCCGACGCGGCCTTCCGTCAGCAGCTTCCGTTTCCAGCCCTGGGGCAGGCCGTTATCCAGGGTCTGCGTCGCATCGTGATGCGCCGCCCAGTCGCGCCAGCGAAACGGCGCGGCCAAAGCCGGCGTGTAATCGCGTCCCACCATCTCGGCGGCGTCCCGCTCCATGCCCTCATGCTGATCCAGGATGCGCAGGAACAAGATCCAGGTCAGTTCCGGCACGTATTGCAGGGCGCTGGCGCAATTGGAGCGCCGCATCACATCGCAGATGGATTTGACGAAGCTGTTGAGGGATTGCAGGCTGTTCAGGGCCTTGGGCTGGTTTTTCTTCTGGGCTTTCATGCTTGTCTCTGTGTCATCGCTCGTCCAGCGAAGAATCATTTCGGTGCCATCACCGAAATGGTGTCGGTTGCTGTATGTGTTTATCCGCCGCCTTATGAAACAACGACGTAGGATGTGGTGAGCGTAGCGAACCGCATCTTGTGGCACGTCATGGTTCGATGCGGTTCGTCCCTCACCACATCCTACGCATGGATTCAAAGGTGGTGTGATGCTGTTGGGCGATGCGCTTGTCAGTCATGACGGACCTACTGGTCGTTCTGCAGACCGGCATAGGTTTCAGCAAGCAGACGCTGGGGCAAGCCATGGATGGTTTGTAGTTGCTCGGAAATGCGAGATTTCAGCGGGCGCAATTCGGCGAGTTGATTTGCTGTGGCGACCTGAACGGCCCAGCTTGGCAGGCTGATATCACCTTCGGCCAGACGGTTGTAAAGCATCCGTTCCCGCACCGCGCCACGTGCCAGGGACTTGATGAATGACTCGCCGTAACCGGAGCGCAGCCAGTGATAGAACCAGCGGTAATGTAACTTGCCTTCGGTACCGGTCAGAGCCACATAGTCGGGGCTGGTAATGCCAGGCGCATCGCCCTCGTCCACCAGGGCGATGGAACCGATGTTGATACGCATGGGGTTGTAGAACACCGTGCCCGGCAAGACCGGCTTGTAACGCTGTGGGGACTTGCCCACCGGCTCCCTGGCCAGGGCCGCCCCTTCACGGGTGGCGCCCAGCACCGGATAACTGGCCCAACCAGCCCCGACACCCTGCTTGACCTCGCGAGTCACCTCGGCAAGCGGGAAGATAGCTGTGGCGTTGGCCTCAAGGCTTTCGCGAATCAGGGTTTCCTCAAGCTGGGACGTGGCTTCGAGTTGCGCCATGGCGGCATTCTGGGCCGCCTCCACCTCGGCCAGTTGCGCTTTCAGGTGGGCGGCGATGCGCTGTTGTTCGGGGAGAGGTGGCGCAATCAGCGGGAAATTCCGTAATACCTGCTGGTTGATGGTGGCGATGCCGGTGGTCTGTTTGGCGTGCTTGAGGAAATAAGCCTTGCCGTAGTCGGAACCGAATTGATACGCCAGGAAGCCAGGGTCGAAGGCGCTCAAGTCAAAGCGCACCCGGAAGATGTGGTTTTGATGGATGCACTCGGCGAGCTCGCCTTGCCAGAAAGTGCCCCGGCCGAGTTTGTCGGGGTCGCCCCCTTCAGTCAGCAGCAAGTCACCGGGTCGCAGCAGGAGTTTTGCGATCTCGGTCTCGGTGGCCTCGATACGCGACACGTCCCGTAAATCCAGCCGGCCATCCTTGACGTTGGCGACGCGCAGGTAAGGTATGCCACGCAAACCGCCTTCCCTCACCTTGCGGCCGAGAGTAATGCCACTGCAAATTTCGGCGACATCTCCAAGTTTCAAGATCATCGCCATCACTCCCGCCCGCGCCAGATCGCTGGATTACGGGCGCTGTGCAGCACCGCCAGGACAACGGCAACCTGCCCGCGCACTCGGAAATACACGCAGTAGGGGAAGCGCATGTCCACAGCTCGCCGGATGTCATCTTGAATCTTTGGAAATTGAGCTGGCTGGCTGGCGATGCGCTCCAGTACCCGATCAATTGCATTGTGGAATTCGGCGCTGAGTCCGGCCCGTTCTTGCTCATACCAATCCGCGGCGGCGTCAAACTCAGCTCGTGCTTGACGACGAAAAACGACTTTGTGGGTCATCGCCGCCAACGCGCCTGGGCATCCCGCTTGATCGTTTCCCAGTCGACCACGTCGTCGGGCGAGGCCTCGTCTTCCGCCAGGCGCCGTTCGAGCTCGGCCCGTGTGGCTTCATCCAGCGTCGGCGTGCCATTGTCCCGCGCCACCGAATCCCAGATGTCCCGGACCAGGGCGATGCGCTCGTCCACTGGCAACCTGTCTATGCCAAGGTCATGAATCAGTTGTCCCATGGTCTGCTCCTGTTGGTTTACGGTCACCATTCTAAGTTCACACGGCAAACAGCCGCTCCTTGGTCTGTTGCAGCACGATCCGCGCGCCGCCCAGCGGGCGCAGCAGATTCAGCCCGCCGGCGCGTTTCACGTCCGGGGTCTGGCCCAGGCGTTCGGATTCCAGGGCTTCGGTGCCGCCGCGCGCGAACTGGCTGGCGAAGGCGCGGATGACGGCGCGCGGGGGTGGGGCGAGGCTTTCCAGCCAGGGCGCGTTGCCCGCCAGAAAGGCGGTTTCCCGCCCGCTTCGGGTTCTCGCCGGCATGGCGTAGGCGGCGTGGCCGAGCACGTCGAACAGGTCGTAGTCGGCCATGCCTTCCAGGCCGCGTAATTGTTCGGGGGAGAGTTCCGCCGCGACGATGTGGTCGATGAGGGTCTGGCGCTGGCTGGTTTCGATCCAGAGGCGGCGGAAGTCGCTCAGGCTCCAGGCTTCGGCCAGCACCCGTTCGCGCAGCCGGGCGCGGTATTCGTCCACCGGGATGGGGGTGGCGACGCCGTTCTTCGAGCCGAGCACGTAATGGCCGCCGACGCCTACCGTCACGTTCACTTGTGCCGTGGTGCGCAGCACCGGCGCCACCGTGTCGCCGCCACCGCCACCGCCGCCGCCGGATGCCGGCGCGGTGATGAAGGTCTGGCCGAACAGGCCGATGAGGTTGGTGTAGTCGTAGAGGCGGAACATGAGCTTGCCGCTCTCTTCATCGATGCGGGTGCCGCGCCCGACCATCTGATAGAAAACGATGGGGCTGGCGACGTAGCGGAAGAACACGACATTGGCGAGGCGCGGGATGTCCACGCCGGTGGTGAGCAGGTCCACGGTGGTGGCGATGAAATGGCTGTTGGCCATTTCGCGGAATTCCGGCACCACGGCGCCGCCCTGTGAGTCGGCGGTGCATTTGAAGGCGTAGGCGTGCTTGCGCGGCTGGCCGTGCCGCCGGCACCAGGCGGCGTAGAGGTTGTTGAGCGCCACCGCGACGCGGTCGGCATGGTCGTCGCGGGCGCAAAAGACGATGGTTTTCTGTTCCGGGCCGCCGTCGCCATGTTCCAGCAGCAGCTTGAACAGGTCTTCGCACAAGGCCTGGGTGCGTTCCGGGACGATGAGCTCTTTGTCCAGGTTGCGCGGGCTGTAGCCATCTTTCAGGTCCTGCTCCGCCGCCGTCTGCCCGGTGCGGTTGTCGACGGGGGCCAGGGCGCGGACGCGCACGCGGTCCACCTCGCCCTGATTGGCCTCGCCGTCTAGGCTGACCTCGCGCCGGATAATCTCGCAGGCGGCGAGATAGCCGTCCTCCTGGGCCTGGGTCAGGGTGTATTCGTAGACGGCTTCGCCGAAATGCTGGACGTTGTCGGCTTGCAGCCGTTCATCGACCTCGGCTTCCTTGAGCTTGTTGCGGCGCTTGGGCAGGAGCAACTGGCGCGGGGTGGCGGTGAGGCCGATCTGCGCGGCGCCGGGGTTGCGGTCCAGGACCAGGCGCCATTTTCCCCAGGCGGAACGGTGGCACTCGTCGATGACGATATGGCTGAAGTGGTCGAGATTGGGGTAGTGGCGGGTAAGGAACGCCGCCGAGCCGTCTTCCTTGTCCACGCCCAGGGTCTGGTAGGTGGCGATGTGGATGCGGGCATTTTCGGCGTGGTTGCGCTCGCCGACTTCCTTGACCTCGCGCGCGTCGTCGCCGAATTCGTTGGAAAAAGCGGTCAGGGCCTGGGTGCGCAGTTCGTCGCGGTCGCACAGGAACAGGGCGCGCTTGAGTTGCCCCGCCGCCGCGATGCGTTTCAGCAAATGCACGGCGATGAAGGTCTTGCCGGCCCCGGTGGCGAGGGACAGCAGGGCGCGCCCGGCCTGACGGGTCTGTTCCGCGATAGCCAGTTTCTCCAGAACCGCGCGCAGGGCCGCGTCCTGGTAATAACGGCGGCGGCCTTCGCCGTGGGAATAGGGCGCCAACAGCGGGTGGCTGGAGGGGTGGTCGAGCTGGATGCCCAGCGCCTGTTCATAGCGGGCGCGCAGTTCCTCGGGCAGGGGGAATTCGGCCAGGGGGCGGGGCGCGCTGGTGAGGCCGCTATGGCGGTCATATTCGACGAACAGATGGCCGTTGCAGGCATAGACGAAGGGGATGTGATAACGCCGGGCGAGCATGTCGGCGTAGTCCTTGGCTTGTTCCAGGCCATTGCAGGCATCTGCGGTTTCCGCCTTGGCCTCGATCAGCGCCAGCGGCAGGGGTTGCTCATGACCGGGCAGGGCAATGCGCAGCAGGTAGTCGATGCGCCCTTTGCCGCGTCGTCTGCCGCGGCCGCCGATGATGTCGATGGGGGCGGCGGCCTGTTCCAGCTTGATGTGCTCGAACCAGCCCTTGCCCCGCAGAATCGGGTCGATCAGCTTGGCGCGGGTTTCGGCTTCGTTGAATGGCGGCATGGTGCTCTAATTCTCCCTGTTGCCGGATAAAGCATATAGGAATCAGGGTACTTTCGAGAGTGGCATGGCAATGCGAACAACATGGACGGAAAGGCATGCATGTGAATGACGAAACATTATTTTGTACGTTGGCCTCCGCCGACGTGGCGAACTTCATCGCATCCGCCGACCGGTCTGTCTGCTACGTCGCGCCGGGGGTTCAGGAGGATGTGGCGAAGGCGTTGTTGGCCGTGGTGGGGTGGTACGGCCCGGAAATGGTGACGGTCTGCCTGGATTTCGACGAACAGGTTATGCGCATGGGCTACGGCTCGTACGCGGCAGTTGCCCAATTACGCAATGCGGGCATTGAGGTTCGTAGCGCACCGGGACTGCGCATGGCGATGGTCATCGTCGACCACCGTGGCTATCTGTTCACACCTACGCCCTTGTATTTGGAAGCGGGGCCACCGCCGAATGCCGCACCCAATGCCATGCGTATGTCCCGCGAGCAGGTGGTGGAAGCTTTGGCGCGGCTATCCCCCGCCGCCAAGGCGATTTCCGTCGCCCAAGCCACTACGCCCGAGGAGAAACGGCGCATCGAGGCCCTGCCGGTGGATGTCTGGTCGGAGCCGGTGACGGACGAAGATATTGCTGTCGTGGGTATCAGCCTGGAAGAGGCACCGCCCGTGAGTTTCGACCTGGCAAGACAGGTACGGGTGTTCGAACCCTACCTCCAGTACGTGGAACTAAGCCTGAGTGGTGCCGCGATTCAGCGCCACCGCTTGGCCATTCCACCGAACATACAGAGGCTGGGCGGGAGCAAAGACATCGAGGGGCGACTGCGCACCACGTTCGAATTGATCGAGAAAGGCGGCAAGTTTTCTTCCAAGCCGCTGGAAGATGACCTCTACGAAATCCGCAAGAATTTCACTCCCTCGCTGGGCAAGGATCATGGGAGGGTTGTGCTGAAAGCGGCCAAGCCGCATCTGTTGCAGCGGCTGAACGAGTTCCGCGCGCGTCTGGAGCGGCACCAGGCAGAAGTTGAAGCGGAGCTACAGCAACACCTTGATGCCTCGCTTCAACAAGTCGTCGATTACTACGTGCTCCTTGTGGTCCAGAACCCACCGGATGCTCTGCTCGGGCAACTGCTGACTGGCAAACCGACGGCGGATGATGCTCGGCGCTGGCTCGCGGGAGAACTGAATCGCACCTTTCCCGTCGCCGCATCGCTCATTCAGGAAATGAGGCTGGATGTACGATTCAAGGACGTGACCTACGAAACCCTGACTCGCAAGGATTTCCTGGAATCGGTCAAGAAGGCGTTCCCGAATGTGGATTGGGATCATCCTTACAGTGAATTCAAGGCGGCGGGCGAAGGCCGTTGAGGCTGGATACCGCTTGGCATATCACCCTGCGTAGAGAAAGAAGGACGCCAACTTATTACGGCTTACCGGTATTCACGCTGAGGCGGTGTGTGCAGTTGTCAGGCGGCCTCGGCCATTTCACAAGCAACCATCTCCCATCCCGCGCTTGTGGCCTCCAAGGTGATGTCCTGGTTCACCAGCCGGTCAACATCGTTGATACGGGCGACAACGGACTGGATGGTCTCGTTACCGTCGGCATGGGCGGCGTAGAGCAGGCTGACCAGCTTGTCGGCCCATTTTGGAACCTTGCCGGATTTCTCCCAGCGCGCCACGGTCTGGCCATCAATACCCAGCAGCTTGGCCAGGGAGGGCTGCGACATGAGGAAACCGCTGGAGCGGAGGTAGCCCACGTTTAACAACCTCCCCCTCAATTCCCCTCAATTCCCATTGAATTCCGCTCGTAACCCATTGATTCTTTGTTTTCGCCGCCCCAAAACCCTAGTGTAGTGCCTTATTATATTTAATGGCGCCCCACAAACCCCTTGCCAGGCGCTATCCTTTCGGCATGTTCA